>DASZIO010000054.1:0-44821 GCA_035949055.1 Acidimicrobiales bacterium | reverse complement strand
TTATGAGCCGTGTGCTCTGACCAACTGAGCTACGCCGCCAGGGGCGAGCCCCCTGTCGGAATCGAACCGACGACACCAGCCTTACCATGGCTGTGCTCTGCCGACTGAGCTAAGGGGGCAGTGCGGCTCGACGGAGCAGCGGAACAGCAATCATAGCCAGGTCGGACCCCCGGGAACGTCTGGCGGCCCTCGGTACCATCAGCGGATGTACCTTCGACCGGCCGCGCCCTGGGATGCCGAGGCCATCCGTGCCATCTACAACGCCGAGGTGAACGGGGGGACGGCCACCTTCGACATGGTGCCCCGAAGCGTGGCGGAGCAGGCCTCCTGGCTCGACGAGCACAGCGGGCCGTACCCGGCGGTGGTGGCGGTGGACGACCAGGACACGGTCGTCGGCTTCGGATCGCTCTCGGCCTACAAGGACCGACCCGGCTACGCCACCACGGTCGAGGACTCGGTCTACGTCGACGCCGACCGTCGGGGATCCGGCATCGGCCGCGCCCTGCTCAAGGAGCTCATCGACCTGGCCGAACAGCATGGCTTCCACTCGATGATCGCCCGCATCGGCGGCGCCAACCAGGCATCCATTGGGCTCCACCTGGCGTGCGGATTCGAGATGGTCGGGGTGGAGCGGGAGGTCGGCCGCAAGTTCAACCGGTGGCTCGACGTATCGGTGCTGCAGTTGCTCCTCTGAATTGACTGCGTCGTATTGATGCATTGACCGAGTCGGTGCGGAACTGACGCCGCCCCGTCGGATCGGGCCTCGGGGACGGCCGCCGCGGCCCGGCGGATCAGGCCGCGGTGATGGCCGCCGCGGCCCGGCGGATCAGGCCGCGGTGATGGCCGGTGCGGGGTCGATCGGGACCGGGCCCGGCACCCTGGCCCGGTCGCGCGGCTCCCACGAGGCCAGGGGCACGGTCAGTACGACCAGCATCCACAGCAGGGTGAGCACGATGAGCAGCGGATCCCCGTGGATCAGGCTGTTGACCAGTTGGGCGCCGCCGGGCAGCTCGATGAAGGCGGTGATCATGGACAGCCCGATGATCAGCGAGCGGAGCCGCCCGAGGGCCACCGGCGCCAACAGGATCAACCCCCAAGACAGGTACCAGGGCTGCACCACGGGGCCGAGAGCCACGAAGAGCAGGAGGGTGAGCCCGACCGCCTTGAGCGTCCCGATCCGGTCGCTGTTGATCAACAGCCAGATCCCGGCCACGGCGGCGGCGGCGAAGCCGATGAAGCGGGTGAGGGTGAGCAGCCCGCCGAGTCCGACCCCGATGTGGAAGAAATGGGCGACCCCGCTCGTGACCAGCGCGACGAACGTGGTCGGGGCGGTCCACGACCGCACGGCGCCGGGGGTATCCAGAATCGTTATCCAGCCCCACCCAAGACCGCTCACGAAGGCGAAGAATTCGAGTACGCCCGCCCCGATGAGGGCCGCGGTGAGCACGGGTCGGATCCGGTCCCGGGCCGCCACCTGGGGCCCGAGCCAGGTCCAGCCCACATAGAGGATCCCGATGGCCGCGGGGGCCTTGATGGCGGTGGCCAGGGCACAGAGCACGATGCCGACGATCGGGCGCTTCTCCTTGGCCGCGACCAGGCCGGCGAGGAGCAGGCCGAGCATGAGGGCGTCGTTGTGGGCACCGCCGATGAGGTGGAGCAGCGTCACCGGGTTGAGGATCATCAGCGTGAAGAGCTCGGCGCCGTCGCGGTGATACAGGCGGGCGAGTCGGGGTACGCACGCCGCCATCAGCAGCACGCCGCCGAAGGCCAGCAGGCGGAGCAGCACGATGGTGGCCAGGTCGTTGTGGAACGTGATCCGGGCGAACAGCCCGTCGAGCTGGAGGAACAACGGGCCATACGGAGCCGGTGCGTTGCCCCACAGGCTGTCCACGGGGGCGGTGAACGAGTTGTTCCCCAGCTGGAAGGGCCCGTATTGGTAGGGGTTCATGTGGTGGCTGACCATCTCGCCTTGGGCCGCGTAGGAGTAGACGTCCCGGCTGAAGAGGGGAGCGATCACCAACATGGGGAGGGACCAGAGGGCGAACACCCACATCATCTGGTTGATGGGCACCCCGGGGCGGCGGGCGTAGAGGCGGGTCATCCCCCACCAGACCCGCATCAGAAGGAGCAGACCCCCGTAGACGGCGGCCAGCACGAAATAGACCCCCCAGGTGCTGGCCCCGCCGGCACTGGGCACGCCGAAAAACCAGACACCGGGCATCTCGAGTTTGAACGGGGAGCTGGGCAGCGAGGCGCCAATGGCGATGGCCATCATGGCGGCGAAGCCGAGCAGAGCCGGCCGGAGCACCATCCCCCGCGGCTGATACTGGTCGCGTCGGGGGGGCTGGTCGTTCACCGACCGTTCCACGCGGTCGCGGACTCGACCGACCACCCGGCCCACGAGGTCGAGCCCGACGCCGCCGGTCTCCACGGCCAGTGTGCGGAGCGCAGCAGAGCTTGCGTCCGGCACCGCCGCCCGGCCCTCCGCCTCGGGCATCTGCCCGGCCGTTGTCTCTGGCGACATGGGGTTTGGGGAGCTTCTCCTCGGTCGAACAGCTGGGCTGACCGGCCCCTCCAACGGCCGGCCACTCCACGTCGAGGAGGCCCGTCTCGGGAACCGCCTCTGCTCGGTCGATGTGCGTCTCCGACAGGCGCCGGGCACCCGGGCACCATGACCGCAATCAACCCGTAACGTCATTGTAACTAGCCCCGGGCCGCGATCAAGTGCGCTCGTCGGGTCACGCCGTCCGCCGGTGTCAGGCGGCCGACGGCGCTCGCCACACCATCGACGTCACGCCAGGAGCCGACGTTTCCCTTCTTCGACGGCCCGGCGCCGGAGGTGGCGGGCGGCGGCGATGGTCTGCTGTGCCGGTGCTCCGCAGCTGACCGGATCGCGCCGCCGCGCGCCCGCCGACTCTTCGGAATCGGCGCGCCCATCCCATCGTCGGTATCGGATCGACTGCACCGTGGCTCGTCCGCGACCTGTCGACCCGTGGTTCGAACACGGCAAATGCAAGTGGGCCGGGAAGGATTCGAACCTTCGTAGGCAGAACCGGCAGATTTACAGTCTGCTCCCTTTGGCCGCTCGGGCACCGACCCGCCAGCGGAAGGATACCGGCTGACGCCGGGTGCAATAGGACCGTTCGACGTGTGGCGCGGCGCGAACCGGTGCGACGGTTCCCGGTTCGATGTCTCAGAGGACCTGGTACGAGCGGAGCCCACGCCGGGTCCGGCGGTACTGTTTCCAGATGCCCACGTTCGATGTTGTCTCCGAGGTCGACATGCAAGAAGTCCGCAACGCGGTGGATCAGGCCAATCGCGAGGCGGCCACGCGTTTCGACTTCAAGGGCACCGACTCCTCGATCGAGCTCACCGACAAGGAGGTCCTGTTGTCCTCGTCCACCGACGACCGCCTGCGCGCCCTCTTTCAGGTCCTCCAAGAGCGCCTGGTCAAGCGGCAGGTCTCGCTCAAGGCCTTCGAAATCGGGAAGGTCGAAGAGGGCTCACGGGGCTCCGCCCGGCAACGACTGGCCATCCGGGCCGGCATCTCCTCCGATCATGCCAAGCGGATCAACAGGTTCATCAAGGACCTCGGCCTCAAAGGCGTCAGCTCGCAGACCCAGGGAGACCAGCTCCGGGTGAGCGGCAAGAAGCGCGACGACCTCCAGACGGTGATCACCGCCTGCAAGGCCGAGGACTTCGGGATCCCGCTGCAGTTCAGCAACTTCCGCGACTGATCCGGAGCGCTCCGCTCAGGACGAGCCGGCCCGAGCTGCCCTCCACACCGACAGCGCGAGCAATCCCATCACCAGAAGGGGGAGGATCACCGCGCAGGCGGTTCTCAGCGCGTGATCGAGGCACAGCAGAGCGACCAGTCCGACGACCGTGACGGCGCCGACGAACAGCTCGGGCGTGTCCCCGACCAGGAAGTCCCACCAGAACCGACCGACGCCGATGATGAACCGCTTCACCATGTCGAACCGATCACCGCCACGTCACCCGGCCTCTGCCGTGTCGGCCGGACGGAGGGGCGGGGTAGCACCGCTCTCCGACGCCGGGGCGGGGCGGGGCCGGGTGCTCCGCTCGAGCAGAGCCACCAGCGCCCAGGCCGCCAGACCGTAGGCACCGACGAGGACCGGGATGGCCAGATCGGACCCCGGCCAGTGCACGCCGACCCCCTCCCCGGCCCAGAAGGTGCCGAAGCTGACGAGCATCAGGCCCACCACCGTCTTCAAGGCGTTCTCCGGCACCGACGACAGCTGGCGAGCCACGATCAGGCCGGCGACGGACACCACCAGCGCGGCCGCGCCGGCGGCGGCGGCGGCCAGTCCCAGATTGTGGGAGGTCGACCCCAAGGTGACCACGATCACCGCGACTTCGAGGCCCTCGAGGAAGACGCCCTTGAACGCCACCACGAATCCGGTCGTGTCCCGGCCGGCCGACGGGGTCGATCCAGAGAGGGCGGCCACCTGCTCGGCGAAGATGGCGTCCTCGTCGTGCTTGGCCTTGAGGCCGGCGGACCGCAGGACGGCTTTGCGCAACCACTGCAGGCCGAACACCAAAAGAAGGGCGCCGACCACCAAACGGAGCACCGTCAGGGGGACCAGATGAATGAGCGTCGGACCGAGGGCGACGACCAGGACTCCCAGTACGATCAGCGCGACCGCCGCGCCTTCGAGGGCCGAGCGCCATCCCTTGGTCACGCCGACCGCCAGGACGATGGTCAGCGCCTCGACCATCTCGACCGCGCTGGCCAGAAAGACCGCTGTGACCAACACCACCGAGCCGCTGTGGGTCACTGTCGCGATCATCCCCACACTCCTTCCCGGCCCTGGCGACTCTCAGGCCAACGTAGGCCCGTGGCGCCGCCTGACTCAAGAACCCGGGAGGAGCTCAGGCTGCCTCGACGAGCTCGTCGAGCTCCTCCAGCGGATGGACGTGGAAGAGCCGGTTGAACACCAGATACTTGAGGATCCAGAACACACCGAAGGACATGACGTTGGCCGCCAGCACCACCACCGTTTGCTGAATATGGGTCAGATGATGAACCTTCCCGAGGTGCTTGGCCACCGCCGCGCCGAAGATCGAGACCACGATGCCGATCGCCGACATGGTCCAGAACGGGATGATCTCCTTCACCAGATGGGAACGGCCACTCTTCCCCCACACCCACTTGCGGTTCAGGTAGTACGACGGGATGGTGGCCGTCACATTGGCAAAGACCGTGCTGCCGATCTCGCCGAACAGATGGAGCGCGCCGAAGACGATCGCGATCACCCCGAACGAGACCGCGGTGGACACCACGGACACCATCGAGTAGCGGAACAGCTGCTTGGCCTGGGGTGTGTCCCGCTTCTGCCACAGGTGCTCCACCCGTGCGGGGAGGCTGCTCATCGGAGAGACCCTAGCCGTCGATTCTGTGAACTTTCTGGGGGTGGGCGCCGGATCGTCAGAGGGCGTTGGATCGGGCGATACCACCCAGCCAGGTGGCGCTGGGCTTGGGGTGGCGCTCGAAGGTCTCGCGGTCGACCGCCACCAGGCCGAACGTCGGCTTGTAGCCGAGCACCCACTCAAAATTGTCGAGAAGGCTCCAGTAGAAGTACCCACGCACGTCGATGCCGTCGTCGAGACAGCGCCTCACCCCGGCCAGTGCACGCCCGACGTACTCGATTCTCGAGGGGTCGTCGTCGGTCCCGATGCCGTTCTCGGTGACCCAGACCGGCAGGCCTCCGGCCTTCTCCCAGGCCCGCCTGATCGTCCCCTCCAGTGCCTCGGGCCAGAACTCGTACCCCATTTGGGTGGTCGGAACCCCGGCCTCGGGGCCGAGAGAGCCCTCGGGACCCACCCTGGCCCTGGTATAGGTCTGCACCCCGATGTAGTCGTCGCCGCCGGTGGCCTCGAGGAACACGTCCTCGGACGGACGCCTGATCCGCTCCAGCCAGGCCTCGCCCCCGGGCTGCAGCTGGAAGTCGGTCATCGACAGCGTCAGGCCGACCGGGAATTCGCCCGGGCCTGACCTGATCGACTCGACGGCCTTCCGGTGGGCGTTGACGAGCGCCTCGTTGACCGCCCCCCTCCGGACACGATCCCGGACCCGAGGCGGGAAGATCCCGTGCCGCCAACCCATGGTGGCCACCACGTTGGGCTCGTTGAGCGTGCACGCCATGCCGATCAGGTCGCCGAGGTGCGCGGAGGCTCGTTCGCAGAATCGGGCGAAACGATCCGGGGCGTGCCGCGACTCCCAGGTGCCTGCGGCCGCAAGCCATCGAGGATGCGTGAAGTGGTGGAAGGTGACGACGGGCATGATGCCGTGTTCGCGACAGGTGGCCGCCATCCGTCGGTAGTGATCGAGAGCCACACGCGAGAACTCCCCCTCCTCCGGCTCGATGCGGCTCCATTCGAGTGAGAACCGGTACGAGGAGAGGCCGAGACCGGCGACCAGGGCGACGTCCTCGGGGAAGCGGCTGAACGAGTCACAGGCATCGCCGCTCACGTCCGCGCAACCGGACGCGACGTCATGTTCGAACTGCCACCAGTCGGTGTTGAGGTTGCCCCCTTCGATCTGATGGGCGCTGGTTGCCGTGCCCCAGACGAAGTGGTCGGGAAAGGAGATCTCCGGCACGAGCGGTAACCGTAGTGGGTCTGACCCCTGCGCCACCGCCTGAAAGGATGGTGTCCGTGAGTGAAGATCTTGACCTCCTCGTCGACCTGCTGAACCTCGAGCCCATCGAGGTCAACATCTTCAGGGGCGTGAGCCCCAACGAGGACCGACAGCGGGTATTCGGCGGCCAGGTGGCCGCGCAGGCGCTGATGGCAGCCGGTCGGACGGTCGAGATCGGGCGACCCCATTCACTGCACGCGTACTTTCTGCGGCCGGGGGATCCCAACGTGCCGATCCTCTACGAGGTGGATCGCATTCGGGACGGGAGGTCTTTCACCACCCGCCGGGTGGTCGCCATCCAACACGGCCGGGCCATCTTCAACCTGTCTGCTTCATTCCACCGCGACGAGCCGGGCCTGACGCACCAGATACCCATGCCGGAAGTGCCGGGGCCCGACGAGCTCGACTCGCTCGTCGACCGGCTCGAGCCCTACCGGGAGACCCTCGGCGACTGGCTCGATCGCCCCCATCCGATCGAGCAGCGCCACGTGGGCCCACTCCCCTTCAGTCAGGGCGCGGACAAGGAGCCGGTACAGCGCTTGTGGATACGGGCCGACGGCAGGCTCGATGACGAGCCCGTGCTGCACGCCTGCATCGCCGCTTACGCCTCGGACATGTCGCTGTTCGACACGATGTTGGCCCCACACCATGTGAGCTGGGACGATGCCCATTTCATGGGCGCCAGCCTCGACCACTGCATGTGGTTCCACCGTCCGTTCCGGGCCGACGAATGGCTGCTCTACGACATGGACAGCCCGGTGGCCTTCGGAGCGCGGGGTCTGGCCCGGGGCTTCCTGTTCACCCGGGACGGGGACCTGGTGGTGTCGATCGTCCAAGAGGGCCTGATGCGCGTGATCGCCCGACCAAAGGACTCCTCCTCAGCCGACGATGGTGAGCGGGCCCCCTAGTCACCGGGGCCGGGCGGGCCACCGGGTCAGCGCGATGCGAGCGGAACGTAGTCGCGGGACTCAGCCCCGATGTAGAGCTGGCGGGGCCGGGCGATCTTCGAGTCCTGGTCCAACATCTCCTGCCAGTGGGCCAACCAGCCCGAGGTGCGGGGGATGGCGAACAGGACGGGGAACATCTCCAGCGGGAACCCCATGGCCTGGTAGATGAGGCCCGAATAGAAATCGACATTCGGATAGAGCTTGCGGGAGGTGAAGTACTCGTCGGAGAGGGCGATCTCCTCCAGCTTCAAGGCGATGTCGAGCAGCGGGTTCTTGCCGGTGATCTCGAAGACGTCGTCGGCGGTCTCCTTGATGATCTTGGCTCGTGGGTCGTAGCTCTTGTACACCCGGTGGCCGAACCCTTGGAGCCTTCCACCCGACCCTTCTTTCACCGACTTGATGAAGGGCTCGACCTGGTCGATGGATCCGATCTCGGTGAGCATGCGGATCACTGCCTCGTTGGCGCCTCCATGGCGGGGGCCGTAGAGGGCGGCGGCGGCGGCGGCGCAGGCGGAGTAGGGGTCGGCGTGCGACGAACCGACCGTCCGCATGGCGGTGGTCGAGCAGTTCTGCTCATGGTCGGCGTGCAGAATGAACAAGACGTCGAGGGCCCTGGCCAGGGTGGGGTCTGCCTCGAACCGTGGTTCGGCGATCTTCCACATCATCGAAAGGAAATTGGAGGTGAACTTGAGCGAGTTGTCGGGATAGACGAACGGCATCCCGACGCTGAACCGGTGGGCGGCAGCCGCCAGCGTCGGCATCTTGGCGATGAGCCGGATGATCTGCTTGTTCCGGGATTCGACGTCGAAAATGTCCTTTGCGTCCAGGTAGAAGGTCGAGAGCGCGGCGACCGCCGAAACCAGCATTCCCATCGGGTGGGCGTCGTAGTGGAATCCCTCGAGGAACCGCTTCCGGACGTTTTCGTGGATGAACGTGTGGAGGGTGATCTCCCGCTCCCAGACCTCGAACTGACTCGCGGTGGGGAGCTCGCCGTTCAGCAGGAGGTAGGCCACCTCGAGGTAAGTGGAGTTCTCCGCCAGCTGCTCGATCGGGTAGCCCCGATAGCGGAGGATGCCCTTGTCGCCGTCGAGATAGGTGATGGCACTCTCGCACGCCGCGGTCGAAACGAACCCCGGGTCGTAGAACCAGATGCCGGGGAGCAGCTTCGACCACTGGGCCGAGGACACGCCTCCGTTCTCGATGGGGATTTCAAGTGACTCCCCCGTGCGGTTGTCGGTGATGGTGATGCTCTCGGCCACGCTCGTCAGGCCCTTCTGTCGTCAAACTCGCCCATACACCAATCCTAGATCCAGCCTCTGCGCCGTCGGCCAGAATCTCCCCCCCGCCGGCCACTCGACGAGGGTTGCACAGCGTGGGCTCGCCTTGTCAGGGCCTCCGCCGCGGATCGGCCACCGCCGGCACCCGCCGGCCGGGGGCCCGGGCCGCCCTCCTCAGCCCGAGATCAGCAGAAGGAGTTGCTGGGTGGACCCCGCCGGGTCGTTGGCCTGCTGGCTCACCGAGATGGCGATCGAGACGGTGAGGGTGTAGCGATGGCCGGCGGCGACCCGGAGGGGCTCCATCGACAGCGCCGAGGACGAGCCCGATCGGAGGCTGGCCTGGGCCTGGTACGTCCCGCCCGCGGCAGCGGCCGGTGGTGGTGGCGTGCCCGGTGGATCCGCCGGCGCCAACGTCTCGGATACCCGGACCACGGGCTCGACCACCGTGCCGCAGTTGGTCACGGTCACCGTCGTTTGAACCGACGTGGTCGGCGGCAGCACCGTCGACGAGCCACCGGCGGCGGTCGATTGGGGTGCCGTGCAACCGGGGATGGAGGTCTGAGCACCGGCGGAGGCCACCGGCTCGGGCACGAGCCCGACCGCGGTGATGATCAGCTGGTGGAAGGGGACCAGGGCCGCCGATGCATTCAGCAGGGCCGCCGTCGCGCCGAGTCGCGCCGGTCCGAGTGGCGCGGCGACCACCGGTGTCGGGACCCAGACCGAGCGGGGGAGCCGGATCGGGACCCGATCGGCCCGGAGATCGACGAGCAAGCCGCGGTACTGGTCGTCGGCGTGCTGGAACAGGACCCCGGCCGCCGTCATGCCGGCCGACGCCTGATCGACCGATATCTGCAGCGCGGGCGTCGGTGGTGCCGATGATTCCGGCGCACCGGCGACGGGAAGGGACGTCATGCCGAGCATCTGATCGACATTCGACCGGAGGACGAGGGCAGCCGATGCGCGATCCGACATCACCGCGGCGAATCGAGGGCCGGCATCCGCGGTGGGGGCGGGAGGCTCCAGCGCGGCGGCTTGGCCGGCTTGGGCCGACGTCGAATTCACCGCCTCGTCGAGGCCCTGCTGGAGTACGGCGCGGGCCGTATAGGGGAGCGGGTGATTGGCCAACTGCGGTGCGCTGTTCATCAGCAACGCCAACTGGTTGCCGGTCAGGTTGGAAGCAGTGACGAGCTTGGAGGCCATGGCACCGTACCCGGCATCGGTCGATGTTCGGAACGGTCCGGATTGGGCATTGATTTCGATCAGTGATCCGACGGCCAAGAGGGCCGCCGCCACGACGACCAGCACCAACACCACCCGTCGCCCTCGGCCGCGTCTTGAGGCGGAACGTCTCCGTCTCCGTCGGGCTCTGGGCATCCCGACGACGATAGTGCCGGGGATCCGATCCCGACCTGCGCCGACCCTCGCTTGCGGGCCGCTCGTACCCGAGTCTCCGCCCGCTCCTCAGTCACGGTTGTCGCATTGTGGCGGCCTTGGATCAACCCATGTGATCGACCGGACCGCGTGGTGGACTACCGCTGGAAGATGGTCGCTCGCATCGGGCCGGCCGACGCCGCGGCCCTGGCCGGTCCCCGCTGGCTGGGCGATGCTCCCGAGGTGGCGAGGTCGCTCGCCGTGCTCCGCCACTCCACGGTGGGACGGATGGCATCCGCGTTGACGTTGGCCTTGTACTTGTGAGCCACCGACAGGATGGACTGGATGACGGACGAGGTCAACAGATGGGGAACCAGTCCGAGGTCGAGCAGCTTGGTGTGGGCGGCCCGGTAGTAGTGCTCTTCCTTCTCGACCCGCGGATCCGCGCAGTTCTCGATCGTCACGTCGCCGGTGAACTCGGCGGCGACCATCTCCGCCATTTCGGCAACCGAGCAGGACTCGGTGAATTGGTTGAAGACCCTGAACTCGCCGCGCTCGGCTGGAGTCTCCAAGGCCAACTCGACACAGGCCAGCGTGTCGAGGATGTTCAACATCCCACGGGTCTGTCCGCCGGACCCGTACACGGTCAGCGGGTGGCCCGTGACCGCCTGTACGCAGAACCGGTTGAGGACGGTACCGAACACACCGTCGTAGTCGAATCGGGTGGCGAGATCAGGGTGCAGGGCGGTCTCTTCGGTCTCGTGCCCGTAGACGATGCCCTGGTTGAGGTCGGTGGCCCGGATCCCCCAGATCCGACAACCGAACATGATGTTGGCGCTGTCGTGGACCTTGGAGAGGTGGTAAAAGGAGCCGGGCTGCTTCGGATAGGGCAGGACGTCGGTCCGCCCGCGGTGGGTGATCTCGATGAAGCCCTCTTCGATGTCGATGTTGGGCGTGCCGTACTCCCCCATCGTGCCCAGCTTCACCAGGTGGATGTCCCGGTTCTGTTCAGCGATGGCGTAGAGCAGGTTGAGCGTCCCCGCCACGTTGTTCACCTGAGTGTAGACGGCGTGGTGCCGATCGATCATCGAGTATGGGGCCGAGCGCTGTTCGGCAAAGTGCACGACCGCGTCGGGCTGGAATGAGGCGAACGTGGCACCGACGAAGCTGGGGTCGGTCAGGTCGCCGACGAAGAGGTCCATGGCGAGGTCGGAGATCTCCTGCCAACGCCGGATTCGGCGCTGGAGGCTGACGATCGGCACCAGGCTGTCGACACCCATCTCGAGGTCATATCCACGCCGAGCGAAGTTGTCGACTACTCCTACCCGGTGGCCCCGACGGGATAGATACAGTGCGGTCGGCCACCCCAGGTAACCATCGCCACCGAGTACCAATATCTTCAACGTTCGTCTCCTTCTCGTTCGGACATTGCCGACTGAGCCCTCGGTGTGTTCTACCCAATCGTGACGCACACGCCCGGCCTCACTTTTATCACCTGCTCACCTTGGAGGGTCCTGAGAACAGGCGTTAAGGCTCTGTAAAATATGCCCGGCGGTCTTCTCGGGGCGTCAGATCGGCGTATCTCAACGCGTCGATCTATCAGGGACGATCGGTCAGTCGGTCGGTCTCCTGTCGGTGGGCGGGGCCGGTCGGGTGACCAGTGGAAACGAGAAGTCGAGCCACGCTCTCCCTCCGGCACTCGGAGCGCTCAGCCCCGGGGCCGCGCTCCGGACCCGACTGATTCCTCGATGCCCTCGGCTACATCGAGGAACGGGAGCTCGATGGCGGAGGGGCCGAGCTCGGGAGATTGCAACGCCCTCGTAGTGGAGTCCACCGACGAGGGTGGGTCAAGCACCTCGCCCGCCCCGACCACGCCTAACTCCGCGAATCGCCGGGCCGTGACCAGCACCCGTCCCTCGAGCGAGCCCACCGCCTTGTTGTAGGCGGCCACCGCGGCGTTCAACCCCTTGCCGACGGCGGAGACATGATCACCGAGCACGGACAGTCGTCGGTAGAGCTCTGCCCCGAGGAGTTGGACCTCCCGAGCATTCTCGGCCAGAGACTCCTGCTGCCACCCATATGCCACCGCCCGTAAGAGGGCGATGAGCGAGGTCGGCGTGGCCAGGAGCACGTGGTTGGCGACGGCGTACTCCATGAGACCCGGCTCGTGCTCGAGGGCGGCCGACAACAGCGGGTCACCCGGGATGAAGGCCACGACGAACTCGGGTGAGGGATCGACGCGCTTCCAGTACTCCCTCTTCGACAGGGCGTCGACGTGTGCCTTCATCTGGCGACCGTGATGGGCCAAGCTGGCCCGCCGCGATATCTCGTCTTCGGCCTCGTTTGCCTCGAGGAAGGCCTGCATCGGCACCTTGGCATCCACCGCGACGTTCTTGCCCCCCGGGAGATGGACCACCATGTCCGGACGCAGGCGGCCACTGTCGGCGTCCGACGTGACCTGCTCCTCGAAGTCGCAGTGCTCGAGCATGCCGGCCATCTCGACCACCCGACGAAGCTGCAGCTCGCCCCATCGACCCCGGGTCTGAGGTGAGCGAAGCGCGGTCACCAGGTTGCGAGTCTCCTTGTGCAGCTGGTCATGGGACGTCGACAGGTGTTTCATCTGCTCGGTGAGCGAGGTGTAGGCCCGCTGGCGTTCGACCTCCAGTCGCTGCATGCCCGCCTCGTACTTGCCGAGCTGGTCCCCGATCGGCCGCAACAGCTGCTCGATCGCCTCTTGCCGCTTGGCCAGCTCCCCCTCGGCGGCCTGCCGCGTCTCGCTGAGCTTGACGTCGGCGAGTTGCAGGAACTGCTCGTTGTTCTGCTGCAGCGCGTGCGCCGACAGCCGGGCGAACTCCCCGGTCAGCTGGAGGCGGGTCTCATCGAAGGCGGCGGCCCGCTGCTCCGCCAGACGACGCTCGGCCTCCAATTCGGCGGCGAGACGGGCTCCCTGGGCCTGGGCGACCGCGAACTGCTGTTGCTGGTCGGACGCGGAGGACCGGAGGCTGGCCACCTCAGCCACCAAACGCTCGTTATGCGCCCGCGCGTCGGACAGGCGCGCCTCGGCCGCCCGCACCCGGGCCAGATGGTTGGCGCGGGTGAACAGGCCCGCGACCAGGCCTATCGCAGCTCCGACGGCGAGTCCGAGAATCAAGCCTATGAACATGTCGACATCCTTCACAGTCCTGTTCGGGGCGTAGAGGACCTTTGAAAGCCAGCGTACCGACGGGGTGTCACGCCAACGGGGACTCCGACGTGACGGCCTCCGGCGGGACGGGTGCGGCGCTGAGCGGGATGTCGACCGGGCTCGGGACCCGGACGGCGGGGACCCGGAACAGGACCGCCACCAGGGCCGGCCGGACGGGGGCCTACCTGCCGGGCTGTGCCAGCATGGAGCATGCACCGCGTGGTGATCGTGGGCGCCGGGTTCGCCGGCCTCGCCGCCGCTCGGACCCTCGTCGGCGAGCCGGTGGACGTAACCATCGTCGACCAGCACAACTTCCACACGTTCCAGCCGATGCTCTACGAAGTAGCCACGGCCGGGCTCGATCCCGGGGACGTGGCCTACCCCATCCGGGTCATCTTCGGTAAGGCCCCCAACGTGACGTTCAGGTTCGCCCGCGTGACCGGCGTCGACTGGGACGATCGCCACGTCGCCCTGGAGGACGCCGCTCCGCTGCCGTTCGACTCGATCATCGTGGCCAGTGGGGCGACGGCCAAATTCTTCGGGATCCCCGGGGCGGCGAAGTTCAGCTTTCCCCTCTACACGCTCAACGACGCCAGGCGCCTCCGGGACCATGTCCTTCGCCGCTTCGAGGAAGCCGACGCCACGCCGTCGGAGGCCGCGGAGGGGCCTTTGACCTTCGTCGTGGTGGGGGGCGGACCGACCGGGGTCGAGGTGGCCGGAGCGTTGGCCGAGCTGCTGGACGTTGCGGTCCGCCACGACGGGTTCTCCTTCGCGCGGTCGACCGGACGGATCATCCTCGTGGACGGGCTCGACCGGCTGCTCATCCCGTTCAAACCCACCGCCGCCACCTATGCGGCCGACACGCTCAGGGGGCGCGGCATCGAACTGCGGCTCGGGCGCATGGTCAAGCGGGTGACCGATACCTGCGTCGAGCTCGACGACGGGACAGAGATCCCCACGCGCACCGTCGTCTGGGCCGGAGGCGTGACGGTCGAGGACACCGTCGCCGCCCAGCTGTCGTTGCCGAGCGGCCCGAACGGACGTCTGACGGTCGAGGCCGACCTGTCCATCCCCGGCCGCGCGAACGCCTACGCGGTGGGCGATGCGGCCGCCGTGCCGTGGGGACCGGGGGCGAAGGACCCCCAAGCGATCTGCCCCCAGGTGGCCCAGGTGGCCATCCAGTCGGGTTCGCACGCCGCCGGTCAGGTTCTCCGCCGCCTCGCCGGGGAGCCCACCGTGGCGTTCCGGTATCGCGACAAGGGGATCATGGCTACCATCGGGCGTCGGGCAGCCATCACCCAGTTCCCCGGCGGGGCCATCGTGCGAGGCACCCTCGGGTGGTTGGCCTGGCTCGGCCTGCACCTCGTCTACCTGATCGGGTTCCGCAACAAGCTGGTCGTCCTGATCAACTGGTCGTGGCGCTACCTCTCGTGGGGCTCGGGCCCACGGGTGATCGTCGGTGACAAGCTCGACCTGCCGGCAGGGTCGCAGCCTGAGGCGCCCCCGGACCGGTCCGACGCGCCGGACAAGCGACCTCCCGACCCGGCCGGGTCGGCGCAGACGGGCTAGGACCGTCCGTCCAGCCACCCGGCTCGGACTCGCCCCGGCACCTCAGTGGGCGTATGGGGACGCACCCGGGCGACGACGAGCCCGTCGCCGGGGGTACCGTGATCAACGTGGATGACGCACTCGAACTCATAGACCGGAAGGTCCTTCAGTTGTTCGCCCTGGTCGGGGAGTCGATGGCCGGCGCCACCCACGCGCTGCTCTCGGGGGACCGCGAGGCGGCCAAGGCCCTGGCCGACCGGGACGCAGTCGTGGACCAGCTGTATCACGACATCGAGCAACTGGGGCTCGAGCAACTCACGGTGGCGGGGATCACCTCGCCTGAGGTTCTCCGATTCCTCGTCACGGTCATCAGGATGCTCCCCGATCTCGAGCGGAACGGTGATCTGGCCGAGCACATCGCCCGCCGCGCCGTCCGCGGCCTCGGGGGCGAGCTCTCCGCCCGTAGCCGGGGTCTGGTCGAGCGGATGGGGGAAGTCGCCGTCCACATGTGGCGGGCCACCACCGACGCCTACGCCGAGCGGCTGCCCATGGCGGCATCCCACGTCGACACCCTCGACGACGAGATGGACGACCTCCATGTGAGCCTCACCGTGGAGGTGGTGGCCGGCACCATGCCGCTGCCCGTCGCCGTCGAGCTGGCCATGGTGGCGCGGTTCTATGAACGGTTCGGCGACCACGCCGTCAACCTGGCCAAGCGGGTGGCGGTGCTGGCGCACTCCGACGCGTCGGCGCGGTAGGCCTCTTCGCCGATCGGGGCCGGAACGAAGCCGGCGGTGGCGGGTCGCCGGCCAGTGGGTCAGCCGACGGTGCCAGCCGAAAGCAGGCCGGTGGCCACCAACGTCTCGGCGATCTGGACGGCGTTGAGGGCCGCCCCCTTACGCAGGTTGTCGCCGCTCACGAACAGGGCCAGCCGGTTGGCGGCGCCGGCGGCACGGATCCGGCCGACGAGTGACGGATCCCTCCCGGCTGCCCGCAACGGGGTGGGCAGCTCAGCGAGCTCGACCCCGGGCGCCCCGGCCAGCACTTCGGTCGCCCGTTCGGGGCTCAGGGGCGCTTCGAACTCGGCCACGATGGAGAGCGAGTGCCCGGTGAACACCGGGACCCGCACACAGGTGCAGGTGACGTCCAGGTCGGCCAGGCCGAGGATCTTCCGGCTCTCGTCCCGGAACTTCTGCTCCTCGTTGGTCTCTCCCGAGCCGTCGTCGACCTCGTGTCCGGCCAACGGGACCACGTTGTGGGCGATGGTGTCCGGGAACGTGACCGGCGGTGGAGCTTCCACCGCGCTTCCGTCGAACGTGAGGGCGGCTGCCCTGTCGGTCGTCTTGAGGAGCTGCGTCTCGAGCTCGGCGACGCCGGCCAGGCCGGCGCCGGAGACGGCCTGATAGGTGGACACCACCAGCCTCCGGAGACCGGCGACCTCGTCGAGGGGCTTGAGAACCGGCATTCCGACCATGGTCGTGCAGTTGGGATTGGCCACGATCCCCTTCGGGATGGACTCGAGGGCGGAGCTGTTGACCTCGGGCACCACCAGGGGGACGGCGGGATCCATACGCCAGGCCGAGGAGTTGTCGATGACCACGGCACCGGCCGCGGCGAACCTCGGGGCGAGCTCGCGGGAGGCCTGCGCTCCGCAGGAGAACAGGGCCAGATGCAACCCGGAGGCATCCGCCGAGGCGGCGTCCTCGACCGGCAGCTCTTCCCCCCGGAACGGGAGGTGGCGTCCGGCCGAGCGGGAGGAGGCGAACAGCCGGAGGTCGTCCAGAGGGAAGCCGCGCTCTTCCAGCATGGCCCGCATGACCGTCCCGACCTGGCCGGTCGCACCCACCACTGCCACTCGCATGCCGGGCAGTCTACGGGTGCCTCCACCCGCGCGGGAGGGAGTGCCGCCGATGGCCGGCCGAGGACCGGCGCGGCGGACGGACGGATCAGTCCAGCTCGAAGGCCTTGTGCAAGGCGCGGACCGCCCCTTCGGCAGCCGCCGACCGCACCATGCACGAGATGCGGATGGACGAGGTGGAGATCATCTCGATGTTGATGCCCTCGGAGGCCAGCGTCTCGAAGGTCAGGGCGGTGACCCCGGGGTGGGTCTTCATCCCCGCCCCCACCAGTGACACCCGGGCCACGTCGTTGTCGCTGCTGACGCCCGTCGCACCCAGCTCGGGGGCGAGCGCCTGGCACACCTCGGTGCTCACGGACAGGTCCTGTTCGGGCACGGTGAAGGAGATGTCGGTGGTCCCGTGCAGCGAGGTGTTCTGCACGATCATGTCGACGTTGACGTTCCGTTCGGCCAGCCCCCGGAACAGCCTGGCCGCCACTCCTGGTCGGTCGGCCACTCCGGTCACGGTCACCTTGGCCTCGGACACGTCGTGGGTCACCGCGGTGACAACTGCCTGCTCCATGGTCGGATCCTCCTCCTCGACCCAGGTCCCCGGCTCCCAGGTGAAGCTCGAGCGTACGTGCAGCGCCACCCGGTGGTTCCGGGCGAACTCAACCGATCGCAGTGCCAGCACCCGACCCCCGGTGGCCGAGATCTCGAGCATCTCCTCGTAGTTGATCCGGGCCAGCTTCCTGGCCGTGGGGACGATACGAGGGTCGGCACTGAACACACCGGGTACATCCGTGTAGATCTCGCACACCGTCGCGCCGAGGGCGGCGGCCAGAGCCACCGCGGTGGTGTCCGACCCGCCGCGACCGAGCGTGGTGACGTCCCGCTCGACCGACATCCCCTGGAAGCCGGCCACCACCGGGACCCCGCCACCGTCCAGCGTGGCTCGCAGCCGGTCGCCCCGAACCTCGACGATCTTGGCCCGGGTGTGCACGGTGTCGGTGATGATGCCGGCCTGGCTCCCCGTGTACGAGGTGGCCTCCACGCCGAGCTCGGCCAGCGCCATGCACAGCAGCGACATGGAGATCCGCTCACCGGCGCTCAGCAACATGTCGATTTCGCGGGTGGGCTGGACCGAGCTCACATCGGCAGCCAACCTGACCAGGTCGTCGGTGGCCTTGCCCATGGCGCTGACCACGACCACCACACTGTCGCCATCCCGGCGGGTGCGAGCCACATGATCGGCGACAGAGCGGATCCGATCGGCATCGGCGACCGAGGTCCCTCCGAACTTCTGCACCACCAACGCCATGATCAGCCCAGGCTACAGGGGAGGTATCCGCGGGTTTCCCGGGCCGACGCCACGAGCGGCCCGGGGCGACGACCCCGCCCGCGGGGGCAGGACTCGCGGAGCCCGGGTGACCACGGCCTGGAGCGGGGCGACGACGGTACCGCGGGAGGCACCGGCTACCCTGATGCCCCGTGAACCAAGAGAAGCGGCAGCGCCAGAAGGCCGGTCGCCAGGCTCGACTGGAGGCAGAGCAGAAGGTCCGGAAGCGCAAGCAGAACATCCGGCGGGTCATCACCGTCGCCATCGTGGCGGTGATCGTGATCGGGCTGTCCTATCTGATCTTCAAACCTTCCGGGTCAAAGTCGGCCACCACCACCACGACGGCCGCGGCCTCGACCACGACCCGGCCACCCCCGTCCGGCGGATCGGGCAACACCTCGCCGAGCGCCATCACCACGTCGGCCGACTGCCCCGCCAACTTCAGTGCGACGCTCAACAAGCCCACGTTCAGCGCCCCGCCGATGACCATCGACCCGTCGAAGAGCTACACGGCCACCGTCACCACCGACCTCGGACCCTTCACCATCCAGCTCGATCCGAAGACCGCTCCGAAGGCCACGAACAGCTTCGTCTACCTCGCTGACAAGCACTTCTTCGATTGCATCGTGTTCCACCGGGTGATCCAGACCTTCATGAACCAGACCGGCGATCCCACTGGAACCGGCTCGGGCGGGCCCGGCTACCAGTTCACCGAAGCCGGTCCGGGCACGGCCAACCCCCAGTACCCGATCGGATCGGTGGCCATGGCCAACTCCAACAACCCGGCCACCACCAACCCGACGACCAACGGGAGCCAGTTCTTCATCGTCACCGGACCCGAGGGCGAGAGCCTGGCACCGGACTACACGCTGTTCGGCAAGGTGACGTCGGGAATGGACGTGCTGGACAAGATCAATGCCGACGGATCGGCCTCGACCAGCCAGACCGGCGCCCCGGCGAAGACGCACCGCATGGTCTCGGTGACCATCTCGGTGTCCTGACCCTCTCGACCAGTCTCAGCCAGCAGTAGGAAAGGACATGCCATGACTCCGGACATCCCGGCAGCCGACGGCTCCAGCCCCAAGACCCAGCGATTCGACGCACCGCCGCCGATGGTCATCGACCCGGCCAAGCGCTACCGCGCCGAGATGGCGACCTCGAAGGGCACCTTGACCATCAGCCTGGACGCGATCGGCGCACCCGGCACCGTCAACAACTTCGTGTTCCTGGCGCGTTGGCACTACTACGACGGGATCACCTTCCACCGGATCATCCCCGGCTTCATGGCCCAGGGTGGGGACCCTGAGGGATCCGGCCGGGGTGGCCCGGGTTACCGGTTCGACGACGAGCTGCCGGCCCCGGGTCGCTACGAGGTCGGGTCGGTGGCCATGGCCAACGCCGGGCCCAACACCAACGGCAGCCAGTTCTTCATCGTGAGCGGTCCGGACGGGTGTGCCCTCCCGCCCTCGTACTCCCTGTTCGGAAAAGTGGTCAGCGGTCTCGACGTCGTTCAGGCCATCGAGTCGGTGGGCAGCCGCTCCGGCGCGCCATCCGAGACGGTCACGATCGAGTCGGTGACCATCTCCGAAGCGGACTGAGCTCCGGGCCCGACCGGGGCCCGGCGCGCTGTCCGCGGCCCGGTCGTCCCGGTAGACCCGCCGGGTCGGCGGGCGGTCAGACCGGCAGGGCGCCGAGGCCCGCCTGGGCCCGGGCGCCGTTCAAGAAGACCACCACCTTTCCGACGCCGGCCGAGCTCCAACGCCCGTCCGGATCGCGGATGAGCGCGGTCCGCTCGGGGATCCCGGCCACCGGCGTGCCGGCGGGAGCCAGGTGCACCGAGCGGTGGAGCTTCTCGCCGTGCTCGTCTTCGTGGACGTCGCCGAAGTGCGGGACCACCGCCAGTCCGGCCAGCAGGCCGAGCCCGATGGTCAGTCCACCACCTCGGGCGTCCACCATCGGGTCGGTCAGGGCCATCGCCGCCCCCGACGTGCCGACCACCACCGCACCGTCGCGCCAGGCGTCGAGCAGCGCCGCCCACACCTTCGAGTTCTTCAGCACACTGCGGATGTGCATCGGCGAGCTGCCGGCCACGTAGATGAGGCGGGCAGCGCGCATGACCGCCGCGGCTCCGGCGTCCTGGGCATCGGCCCGGGCCAGGACCATGAGGCCCTCGACGCGAGCGCCGAGGGAAGAGAACCATTCACCGGCCCGGACCACCAGCCGCTCGGGGTGCTCGTAGGCGGCCGCGGTCGGCAGCACCAGCACATCGGCGGAGCCGGCGGCCGCCAGGAGCTCGGCGTCGAACGTGCACCCCTCGCGCCACTCGCCCCCGCCCACCAGTGCCAGCACTCCCCGGGATGGATCCATCGGCAAACTGTAGAGGTCGACTAGGGGTAACGCGCTTATCGACCGCGGCGGGCGGTGCCCCGCGGCCCGGAGCGGCTTGGCTCCGCCTCGGCCCACCCGGCGTCCTCCAACCGTGAGGAGTGCCTCATCAAGCGGCCCATCGATTCGCACACCTCGGTGGCCAGGGCCAGGGAGTCGGCCACGATCCCGAGGTGCATGAACCCGTGGATCTGGTCCTCGTACCGGCGGTGTTCGACGACGACGCCCGCCCGCTGGAGGGCCTGAGCGTAGGCGGCACCGTCGTCCCGCAACGGATCGAAGCCGGCCGTCACCACCAGAGCCGGGGCCAGCCCGCCCAGGTCGGGGGCCAACACTGGCGACGCCATCGGGCTCTCCCAGAGGGACCGGTCGGGGAGGTACTGGCCCCGGTAGAACTCCATTGCGGCGCGGGTGAGCAGGAACCCGTCGGCCAATGACCGCATCGATTCGGACCCGAGCCGGGCATCCACCACCGGATAGACCAGCCCCTGGGCGATCGGGGGTGGCGCGGGGGCCCGACCGGTGCCGGCCCGGGCCAGCTGGGCCACCACCGCGGCCAGGTTCCCGCCGGAACTGTCACCCATCACGCCGACCTGCCCATCGGCAATCCCGAGCTCGTCGTGGTGCTGGTGGACCCAGCAGTAGGCGGCCAACGCATCGTCGACAGCCGCGGGGAACGGATCCTCGGGCGCCAGCCGGTAGTCGACGGCCACGACGAGGCACCCGCTGGCCAGCGCCAGGATCCGGCACAGCGGGTCATGAGTGTCGAGGTCGCCGGAAACCCACCCACCACCGTGGAAGTAGACGATGGCGGGCAGCCCGGGACCCCGCGCCCCGGCACCAAGTCCCGAACCGAACCGGCGGTAGAGCCTGATCCCGACGGGTGGTGCATTCTCGGGTCCCGGGATCACGCGGCCAGAGGCGTAGACGTCGGTGCGTACCGGCATGACGACGCGCGCTGAACGCCGCAGTTGGCTCCGCGCTATGGAGACGTCGAACCTCTCCGGATCGGGAGACCCGTCGGTGGTGCCACCGAACCGGTTGGCCACCGCCACCAACGCCTGGAGGCCCGGGTTCAGCACCCTACCGTCGCGCTCGACGGGCTCGGCCCCACCCAGCAGGCGGAGCACGATGCTCGGATGGCGGAGCAGGCCGCTCAATCCCCGCGTGATCAGCGGCCAGCGCTCGTTGGCGCGCGGCACGCTGCGGCTGTACAGGCCGAGGGTGCGTCGGCCCCGCCATCCCGGTGGACGGAGCGGCCACGGCGGCGGTGCGGGATCGAAGCCGGACGGTCCGCGGTCGGTCCTCGGCTCTCGGACCGCACTCCCCTCTGCCTCGCCGGTGGTCTTGACCGTCGAGGTCGTGGGTGCCGCCGTCTTGCGGGCCGACGCCTTGCCTGCGCCCGTCTTGCCTGCGTCGGTCTTGCCTGTGCCGGATTTGCCCGCGCCCGTCTTGCCTGCGCCCGTCTTGCCTGCGCCGGTCTGGCCTGCGCCCGTTTTGCCCGCGCCGGTCTCGTTCGGGTGCGCCTGGCCCGTGCGAGTCTCGCGGCCGGGCTTTTCGCTGTTCATCGCCCCATCGTGTCGGCGCTGTCGGGCGATGGCAAGCGAGCGCCACGGCCGGCGAGCGCAGCCCGGGTGGACCGCCAGGTCGCCGCCGAGGCGGTGTTCCGCGTGCCCCGTTAGCATTCCCTTGCATGTCAATCACGCGCGTAGGAATTGTCGGATCAGGCATCATGGGCTCAGGCATCGCCGAGACCGCGGCCGTCAGCGGATTCGACGTGGTCCTCAGGTCTCGCAGTCAGTCCACGGCGGACGCCACGGTGGCCGCGCTGGAGAAGTCACTCAATCGGCAGGTGGAGAAGGGCAAGAAGACCGAAGCGGAGCGGGACGGGGCGCTCGCCCGGGTCACGCCCACTTCCGAGCTCGCCGCGCTGAAGGACGCCGACCTGGTCATCGAGTCGGTCATCGAGGACCTGGCGGTGAAGAAGGAGCTCTTCAACGAGCTCGACCGGATCACGGCGGAGACGACCATCCTGGCCACCAACACCTCCACTCTGCCGGTGATCGAGCTGGCCATGCAGACGGGGCGGCCCGACAAGGTGTGCGGCGTGCACTTCTTCAATCCCGCACCGGTGATGGAACTCGTGGAACTGGTCAAGCCGCTGACCGCCTCCGACGAGACGCTCGCCGCGGTACGGACGTTCGCCGAAGCGTGTGGAAAGACACCGGTAGAGGTGAAGGACCAGGCCGGCTTCATCGTCAACGCCCTCCTGTTCCCCTATCTCAACAATGCCGTCCGGCTCTACGAGCAGGGCGTGGCCTCCATCGACGACATCGACGCGGCCATGAAGGGCGGGTGCGGGTTCCCCATGGGACCGTTCGCGCTGTTGGACCTGGTGGGGCTGGACACGTCGTTGGCCATCCTGGATGCGCTCTACGAGGAGTTCCGCGACCCCAACTACGCCGCCGTGCCGCTATTGCGACGGATGGTGTCCGCCGAACTACTGGGTCGCAAGTCGGGCCGCGGCTTCCTCGACTACCAGAAGAAGTAGTCGGGACTGGTGCATTTCACTCGAGGTCCCGCCGGGGCAAGAATGGTGGCATGACCGACGTGGCAGGAACGACCGAGGCGGGCGGCGCGGGCGAGTCGGGTGCCGCCTCACCGGGCCCGACCGGCACCGGTCACCGGGACAAGCCGTGGGTGATGCGCACCTACTCCGGTCACTCGACGGCCAGGGCCTCGAACGAGCTGTATCGGACCAACCTGGCCAAAGGCCAGACCGGACTGTCGATCGCTTTCGACCTGCCCACCCAGATCGGGTACGACCCCGACTCGCCCGAGGCCGCCGGCGAAGTGGGCAAGGTCGGCGTGCCGGTGGCGCACCTCGGTCACATGCGCCAGCTGCTCGATCAGATCCCGGTCGAGTCGATGAACACCTCGATGACCATCAATGCCACCGCGGCCTGGCTGCTCGGCCTGTACATCGCCAATGCTGAGGACCGCGGAGTCGACCCCCGCGTCCTGTCGGGAACGACGCAGAACGACATCGTGAAGGAGTACCTCTCGCGGGGGACGTTCATCTTCCCACCCCTGGCGAGCCGGCGGCTGACGGTGGACACCATCGCCTACACCGTGCGCGAGGTCCCCAGGTGGAACCCGATCAACGTCTGCAGCTACCACCTGCAGGAGGCGGGGGCCACCCCCGCCCAGGAGGTCGCCTACGCCCTGGCCACCGCCATCGGGGTCCTCGACGCGGTGCGCGAGTCGGGACAGATCCCCGACAGCGAGTTCGCGTCCGTGGTGGGGCGCATCTCCTTCTTCGTGAACGCCGGCGTCCGGTTCGTGGAGGAGACGTGCAAGATGCGGGCCTTCACCGGACTGTGGGACCGGGTCTGCGCGGAGCGCTACGGCGTCACCGACTCCAAGCTGCGGCGGTTCCGCTACGGCGTGCAGGTGAACTCCCTCGGGCTCACCGAGGCGCAGCCCGAGAACAACGTGCCTCGCATCGTCCTCGAGTCACTCGGGGTCACCCTGTCCAAGCGGGCCCGCGCCCGTGCCCTGCAACTGCCCGCCTGGAACGAAGCGTTGGGCCTCCCCCGGCCGTGGGACCAGCAGTGGTCTCTGCGCATCCAGCAGATCCTCGCCTTCGAGTCCGATCTTCTCGAGTACGAGGACATCTTCGACGGTTCGGTGGTCATCGAGAAGAAGACAGCCGAAGTAGCCGAAGCCTCTTGGGCCGAGCTGGAGGATGTGCTGGCGATGGGCGGCGCCTTCGAGGCCATCGACGAGCTGAAGGCGCGTCTGGTCCGCAGCCAGGCTGAACGGGTCCGGCGCATCGAGACGGGCGAGCTGCAGGTGGTCGGCGTGAACTGCTTCACCGAGACGGCAGACTCTCCCCTGGCCCCATCGGGCTCACCCGGAGAGTCGGGAAGGTCCGCCATCGGGTCCATCCTGAGGGTCGACCCGGCGGTGGAGGCGGAGATGCGGGCCGACGTGGAGGCGTGGCGGGCCTCGCGGGATGCGGCGGCGGTCAGCCGGGCCCTCGACCATTTGAAGCGCTCGGCCGAGGGGTCGGACAACGTGATGCCGGCCACCATCGAGTTGGCGCATGCGGGCGGAACCACCGGCGAGTGGGCCGGCGCGCTCCGAGCGGTGTTCGGCGAGTACCGCGCCCCCACCGGTGTGAGCGGTGGTGTCGGCCATCGGGGAGCAGAGTTCCGCTCGGTGGTCGAACGGTCGCGGTCCATGGCCACCAGGACCGGCAGCCCGCCCCGGCTGTTGGTGGCCAAGCCCGGGCTGGACGGCCATTCCAATGGTGCCGAGCAGATCGCGGTCGCCGCTCGCGACGCCGGTTTCGAGGTGGTCTACCAGGGCATCCGGCTCTCACCGGCCGAGATCGTGGCCGCCGCCCGTGACGAGGACGTCGACATCGTGGGCATCTCCATCCTGTCCGGCTCACATCTCGAGCTCGTCCCAGAGATCGTCGACCGGCTCCGGGCGGCGGGAGTCGAGGTGCCCGTGGTGGTCGGGGGCATCATCCCACCCGAGGATGCCGACATCCTGGTGGGCAAGGGAGCCGCCCGCGTCTACACGCCGAAGGACTTCGAACTCGGACGCATCATGGACGACATGCTCGAGCTGGCCGAGCACCACCGCGCCGCCGCCTCCTGACCGGTCCGGGCCGACCGCTCAGGACGGGTCGGCGGGCAGACTCAGCCCCGCGGCCGGTCGCGGCGGACAGTCGCCGGCCGCGACCACCACCGACCGCTGAACCTCCAGGCCGGCAGGCTGACTGGCTCTTCGGCCACCACCACCCGGGGCCGAGGCCAGGCCTGGTCGACCGCGGCGACCAGGACGGCGAGCATCTCGGGTTCGATCTCCGGCCGCCGGGCGATGTCGCCGACCGGCGGCGCACCGGACGGCGGCGCCGCACCCGGGCCCGGCGCGGCGTCGCCGCTCGTGACGCCGTCGACGTTCACAGCGGCATGTTCCCGTGCTTGCGCTTGGGCAGGTCCTCGCGCTTGGACACCAGCAGCGCCAAGCTCCGCACCAGCACCCGCCGGGTGTCGGCTGGGTCGATGACGTCGTCCACGTAGCCCCGCTCGGCCGCGGCGTAGGGGTTGGCGTACCGCTCGGTGTACTCCTCCACCAATTCCTTGCGCCGCCCGACGGGGTCGTCCGCCTCGGCCAGGTCCCGGCGGTAGACGATCTCGACGGCCCCCTCGGGGCCCATCACGGCCAGCTCGGCCGACGGCCAGGCGTAAGCCAGGTCCGCCCCGATGGACTTCGAGTTCATCACCACGTACGCCCCCCCATAGGCCTTGCGGGTGATGATCTGGATACGCGGAACGGTCGACTCGCAGTAGGCGTACAGCAGCTTGGCGCCGTGCCGGATGATCCCCCCGTACTCCTGGTCGGTACCCGGCATGAAGCCCGGCACATCGACGAAGGTGACCAGCGGCACGTTGAAGGCGTCGCAGGTGCGGACGAACCGGGCACCTTTCTCCGAGGCATCGATGTTGAGCACACCGGCCAGCATCTGGGGCTGGTTCCCGACGATGCCCACCGACCGACCGTCGATGCGGGCGAAGCCGCACACCAGGTTCATGGCCCAGTGGTGGTTGACCTCGAAGAACTCGCCGTCGTCCACCACCGCCTCGATGACCTTCTTCATGTCGTAGGGCTGGTTGGGCGAGGCCGGCATCAGCGCGGCGAGCTCAGGGGTGAGCCGCTCGGGATCGTCTCCCGAGGCGACCAGCGGCGCCTCTTCCAGGTTGTTCGAGGGCAGGAAGCTCAGCAGGTAGCGCACGTCGTCCAGGCAGGCCTTCTCGTCCGGTGCCACGAAGGCGGCCACACCCGACTTGGTGGCGTGACTCATGGCGCCGCCGAGCTCTTCGAGGGTGACGTCCTCCCCGGTGACGGTCTTCACCACGTCGGGGCCGGTGATGAACATGTGACTCGTCCCCTGCACCATGAAGATGAAGTCGGTCATCGCCGGGCTGTAGACCGCGCCCCCGGCGCACGGGCCCAGGATCACGCTGATCTGCGGGATGACGCCCGAGGCCTCGGCGTTGCGGTGGAAGATGCCGCCATAGGAGTGGAGCGAGACCACGCCCTCCTGGATGCGGGCGCCGGCCCCGTCGTTGAGCCCGATCATCGGGACCCCGATCGACGACGCCAGATCCATGACCTTGTGGATCTTCTCGGCGAAGACCTCGCCGAGCGCCCCGCCGAAGACGGTGAAGTCCTGGCTGAAGACGCAGACCCGTCGGCCCTCGATGGTGCCGAAGCCGGTGATCACCCCGTCGGTATAGGGCCGGTTCTCCTCGAGCCCCATCCCGTGGGCCCGGTGCCGGGCCAGCATGTCGAGCTCCTGGAAGGAGCCGTCGTCGAGCAGGTAGTCGATACGCTCCCGCGCCGTCATCTTGCCCTTGGCGTGGTGCTTCTCCACCGCCCGGGGCGACCCTGCGTTGCGGGCCATCTCGCGTCGCTCGGCCAGTTCCTCGAGTCGTTGGGCCATCGGGTGATCCATGGTCACCGAGGCTACCGGACCGGCTATCGGCGGGACCCGAACGGCGACCGACCCCGATCCGGGAGGACCGGGCCAGGCGGCTCGGTGAGGCTTCCACTTCGGTGCCGCTCACGACGCGGTCCTTCGGTGCCGTTCACAGGGCGGTGTTGACCCAGTGCGGCCCACACCAGACATAGGACACCGAGCCCTGTGCCGCCCTCCCGAGATAAGGGGCGGCGCTCTTGCCCGCATAGCGGCGTTCGAGCTCTGCATCCGGGGTGCCGACAAAGGAGTAGCGCTCCGATGTCCGGCGACCAGCCTCCCCCGAGTCCGGGCCGTCGCCACCGGGTCGGGACGGCTCCCAGCGGTCGAGCCGGTAGACCGACTCGACCAGCTCCCCGACCACCAGCGCGGCCCAGTGCGGTGAGCGGGGCGCCTGCACCTCGACCCAGCGTCGGCCGATCCGCCAGCCGTGGCGGGCCCGCTCGTAGGAGGCGTCCGTACCCGCCGGTCCCACCCGGAGCAGGACCATCTGGTGGGGACGCTTGAACTTGGCCCGCTTGGTCAGGAGCAGTCGCACCTCGCCGGCCGGCCTCCGGTGGCTACCCCCGGCCGGGGTGCCGGGGAGACCGAGCACGTCGTGGGCCGCCGCCTCCACCATCATGGCCTGGTCCGCTTCCAGCCCGTAGCGCAGGATCTCGACACGTACCGGCCGGCCCGACGACTCCACCTGCCTGATGCGGTCGAGGACGGGGTCATGACGGCCTCCCCCCGAGTCATCACCCGCGTACCGGCGGCCCGCCCTGGCTGCCCGGACCTGGTCGAAGCAGCGGTCATCGCGGCCGTGCCCGACATGGAAGGGACGGCCGGTCCGGGGGTCGACCAGCAGGTAGACGTAGGACTTGAGCTTGGCCCGCACCGACGGTGTGAAGGCCTCGGTGTCGTCTGCGACCAGGGCGCCCGGGCGATCGCCGTCCTCGACCGGCCGGCCGGCCGGAGCTCCCGCCGTCGGAGTCGGAGCTCCCGCCGTCGGGGTCGGGGCCATAGGGGCCAGCTGCACCGGCTCGGTCGCGAGCGGGATCGAGGGGACCGGTACGGGTTGGGCATCCTGGTCGGTCCGGGTGGGAATGCTCGGGACGCCGATCGACGGCCGCTCCCCCGGTAGGGACCGGTCGGGAGCGTCGGCCGGGGCCGCGGGGGCGGTGTCCACGCGGGTGGCTATTCCTCGACCAGCTCGATCAGCGTGCCGAAGGCCCCCTTCGGGTGGACGAAGGCGACCGTCGTCCCCCGCGACCCCGGTCGGGGTACCTCATCGATCACCGCACCACCATGGTCTTTGACCGACTGAAGGGCTTTGGCGCAGTCATCCACGCGGTAGCCCACGTGGTGGAGACCTTCACCCTTGTTGGCCAGGTACTTGGCCACCGGTGAGTCGTCGCGCACCGGCGTGAGCAGCTGGATGTAGCTGTCGGCCACCTTGAGGAGAGCCTCCTCCACGCCGTCCGATTCGATTCGCTCGCGGTGGCTGACCTCGGCTCCGAAGGTTTCGGCGTAGTAGGACACCGCGGCATCGAGATCGCGCACCGCGATGGCGACGTGATCGATCTCGGTCAGGAGCGGCGTCATGCCCCGTGTCGCCGGAACAGCGTGATCCGGTCCTCGCCGACCCGGGCACGCGATTCGGGATCGTCGATGCCGAGGCCCTCCTCCGGGGCCAGGCAGAGCACACCGATCTTGCCCTCGTGCAGGTTGTGATGCACCTGGTAGGCGGCGTCCCCCACACCCTCCAGCGTATGCAGGGCGGAGAGCGGTGGGAGGATCTTCCCCTCGCAGACCAGCTGGTTGGCGTCCCAGGCCTCCCGATAGTTGGCGAAGTGAGAACCCTTGATGGTCTTGAGCTTCATCCAGAGATGGCGGTTGTCGTACTCGATCATGTAGCCGGATGTGGCCGCGCATGTCACGATTATCCCGCCCCGCTTGGCCGCGAAGACTGATGCTCCCATGGTCTGGCGTCCGGGATGCTCGAACACGATGTCCACGTCGTCACCGACCAGCTTCCTGATGTCCTTGCCGAGGCGCCGCCACTCCGACTCGTCCTGGGTGTGCTCGTCCTTCCAGAAGCGGTAGTTGGCCGCCTTGCGGTCGATCACCGCCTCGACGCCCAGGTCGTTGAGGAGCTCCACCTTCTGTGGTGAGGAGACCACGCCGACCGGCGTGCCCCCGCCGCTCAGGACGTACTGGACGGCGTAGCCGCCCAGCCCCCCGGACGCCCCCCAGACCAGCACCCGGTCCCCCTGCTTCATGTGCGCGCCGTTCTTCGACACCAGCATCCGGTAGGCCGTTGAATTGCACAGGGCGTTGACGGCTGCCTCCTCCCACGTGAGGTGGGCGGGCTTGGGCATCAGCTGGTTGGCCTTGACCATGGTCAGATCGGCCAGCCCGCCGAAGTTGGTCTCGAACCCCCAGATGCGCTGGTTGTCCGCCAGGATCGAGTCGTCGTGGGCACTCGGGCTCTGATCATCGACGTAGTTGCAGTGAATGGTCACCTTGTCGCCCGGCTTCCAGAGGCGGACGGCTGACCCGGTGCGCAGGACTACCCCGGAGGCGTCGGAGCCGACCACGTGGTAGTCGAGCGCATGGCGCTTGCCCCACCGGCTCTCCTTGCCCAGTCGATCGAGGAACCCGAAGGTGGGGAGGGGCTCGAAGATCGACGTCCAGACGGTGTTGAAGTTGATGGCGCTGGCCATGACGGCCACGTAGGCCTCGTCCGGAGCCAGTTCGGGCACGGCCACCTCGCCGACGTGGAGGGACTTCCTCGGATCCTTCTCGCTGGACTCGAGACCGTCGAACATGTCCACCTCGTCGCGGCGGACGAAGGCGGCTCGATAGGCCGCGGGGAGCGGGATGGCGGCGATCTCGTCGCCCGATGCACCGGACTGGATTGCTGACAGAAACTCCTGCATGGGATGCGAGGTTAGCCCGCCCCCACCGCGGGATCGGGGGTCGAACATCATTCCGCACCGGGTCGTGCGGGAGTCGACCTCGGCGGCCCGGCCGGCTCCCGGAGAGCGCGTAGACGCGCCTTCGGCCTGGTCATCGGGGCCCGACCGACAGAGGCCCTCGGGTCCCGGTCCCTGTGGTCGCGACGACGGACAAGGCCATATCATGGGTCGTCGTTAGTGGCGGCCCACCGGGGATCGCCGCTTGATCAGGCCAGCAGGCCTCGGAGGTCGTGATGTCCGGAACCGTCATCGTCGCAGGTGCCCGCACCCCGATCGGAAAGCTCTCGGGGGCTCTCGGCGGGTTCGCCGCGACCGATTTGGGCGGATTCGCCATCGCCGCCGCCCTCGAACGGGCCGGGCTCGAGCCGGAGCAGATCGACTACGTGTTCATGGGACAGGTGCTCCAGGCGGGTGCCGGCCAGATCACCGCGCGCCAGGCCGCGGTCAAGGCGGGCATCGCCATGGACGTGCCGGCGACGACGGTGAACAAGGTCTGTCTGTCGGGTCTCAACGCCATCTACCTCGCCGACCTCCTCATCAACGCGGGCGAGGCCGAGATCGTGGTGGCGGGCGGGATGGAGTCCATGACCCAGGCCCCCTACCTTCTCCCCGGGGCGCGCGCCGGCTACCGGCTCGGCGACGCAACGGTCGTGGACTCGATGATGTACGACGGCTTGTTCTGCGCGTTCGACCAGTGCGCCATGGGACTCGGGACCGAGCGCTACAACGGCGCCGACGGTGTTTCCCGCGAGCGCCAAGATGCCTTCAGCGCCCTCTCCCACGAGCGCGCCGCGGCCGCGGCCAAAGAAGGCAGGTTCGCCGACGAGATCATCCCGGTGAGCGTGCCCCAGCGGAAGGGCGACCCACTGGTTGTCGACACGGACGAAGGTGTGCGCCCCGAGACCACGGCCGAATCGCTCAGCAAGCTGCGGCCGGCCTTCGACAAGAACGGCACCATCACCGCCGGCAACGCGTCGCAGATCTCCGACGGTGGCGCCGCGGTCATCGTGATGTCGAAGGCCAAGGCCGACCAGCTCGGCCTGGCCCCGCTCGGCGAGCTGGTCAGCTACGGCCAGGTGGCGGGGCCCAGCCCCTCCCTGCTTCACCAGCCGTCCCACGCCATCACCGTGGCCCTGGGGAAGGCCGGACTGGCAACGGGCGACATCGACCTGTTCGAGATCAACGAGGCCTTCGCCGCGGTGGGCCTGGCTTCCGCCGACGACCTCGGCATCACCGAGGAGAAGGTGAACGTCAACGGCGGGGCGATCGCCCTGGGCCACCCGGTGGGCATGTCCGGGACCCGGGTGGCCTTGACCGCGCTGCTCGAGCTCAAGCGCCGCGGCGGCGGCACCGCGGCAGTGGCTCTGTGCGGGGGCGGTGGACAGGGCGACGCCGCCATCCTTCGCAGCGTGTGAGGAGCGCCTGCGCATCCTCCCGGCTGAGGCGCCGGGTCCTCTTTCGGCACGCCATCAACTTTCTCAGGCCAATCCAACCTGGGTCCTCAGGTCAATCCAATCTGGGTCGGGCAAGATAGGTACGTTGGAGGCGGTCCACCACTGACAGGGCCGTCTCGCGTCGGGAACGACCTTGCGGGAGGCTGACATGGCGATCGAGTCCGATGACCAGTTGAGGTCCTTCAGGGAGGGTTTCGGTGGCGAGACACTGTTGCCCGCCGACCACGGCTACGACGGCGCACGCTCGCTGTGGAACGGCGAAATCGACCGTAGACCCGCCGTCATCGCCCGGTGCACGACTGCCGAGCAGATTTCCGAGGCGATCGCGTTCGCGCGGGCGCACGATCTCGAGATCGCCGTGCGGGGCGGTGGCCACAACTACGCCGGTCACGGCTGTTGCGAGGGCGGGCTCATGATCGCCTTGGATCAGATGAATGCCGTTGCCGTCGACCCGGCCACCCGCCGAGCGGTGTGTGGTGGCGGCACGACATGGGCTGATCTCGACGCGGCCACCCAGGAGCACGGCCTCGCCACGGTTGGGGGCGTCATCAGCCACACCGGTGTCGGCGGGCTGACACTGGGCGGTGGCATCGGATGGTTGAGTCGTGAATTCGGCCTGGCCTGTGACAACCTCGTCGGTGCCACCGTGGTGACCGCCGAGGGGGATGTCCTGCACGCGTCGTCCGATGAGAACGCCGACCTGTTCTGGGCGCTGCACGGCGGGGGCGGCAATTTCGGCGTGGTGAGCGAGTTCGAGTTCGGGCTGCACGAGATCGGCCCGATGGTGAACCTGGGTCTGTTCTTCTGGACCATCGACCAGAGTGTCGAGGCCCTGCGGTTCATGCGCGACTTCGTGGACAAGGTCCCCGCCGGAACCGGCGTCCAGATCGTCGGGCTCAATGCCCCTCCGGCCCCGTTCGTCCCCGAGCAGTACCACTTTGCGCCGGGCTGGGTGCTGGCCGTCGTGGGTTTCCGCTCGCCAGAGGAGCACGCGGCCACCATCGAGCCGATTCGTCACGCGGTTCCGCCGACGTTCGAATTCGTCACACCCATTCCCTACACCGACCTGCAGAAGATGCTCGACGACAGCGCTCCGTGGGGGATCCTCGCCTACGAGAAGGCCCTCTACCTCAACGAACTGACCAACGAGGCCATCGAGGTGATTGCCGCCGAGATGCCCAAGAAGGCCTCGCCGATGACGCTGGTGCCCGTCTTCCCGATGGGAGGTGCCTATGCCGACCTCCAGGAGGGGGACACCGCGTTCGGCGGCAGTCGGTCCGCGAAGTTCATCTTCAACATCTCGGCTGCCGCCCCGGATCAGGCGCTCCTGGATGCCGACCGAACGTGGGTGCGCAACTTCTACGATGCGCTACTGCCTCACGCCACCGGCAGGGCCACCTACGTCAACTTCCTGGCCGAGCCGGACGACGAGCGGGTTCGCGCCTCATACGGTGCGACCAAGTACGGCCGCCTCGCACAGGTCAAGGCGAGATACGATCCGGACAACATCTTCCATCTCAACGCCAACATCAAGCCCGCGCCCTGAACCGGAAGGCACTGACGGGTGAGGCGTGCACTCAGTACGGCGGCTTGAACAGCCCGGCGAGGGACCCACACCCAGCCACGACATCCTCCCAGGCGTCAACTTGCAACGACAACACGGCCAGCGCGCAGGTAGGGAACCGGTGCGCCTCGAGCACGGCCCGGTCACTCCCCGTCAGATCGCCGTCTTCATCAGCCAGCAACTCCCAGACCAGCTCGTACATGGTGGGGTTGTGGCCGACGACCAGGGCGCTCTTGACGGACTCGTCGATCTCGCGCACATAGCCGAGCACCACCCCGGTGTCCGCCCCGTACAGGGAACGGAACGAGTCGATCGGGAGCCGATTCGACATGGCCTTGGCGATGAGGCGGGCGGTCTGATTGGTCCGCACCGCCGCCGAGCAGATGGCGAGCTCCGGCCGGCGCACGCCTTCGAGCCCGAGGACGGGCTTCTCCCCGGCCAGCCGCCTCCCGAGGGCGGTGGCGTCGCGACGCCCGCGAGCCGTCAGGGGGCGCTCCCGGTCTCCCCCTCCCCACGGTGCGTCCGACGCCGCCTTGCCGTGCCGGAGTACCCACAGATGCCGAACAGATCCATTGGCGGTCTTCGGCATCCCTTCATGGTGCCCCAGGTCGGACAAGGGCTGCCCGGGCTCCGCCGGGACGGCACCCCGGGAGCTACGCCTCTACCTCCCGGCGGCCCTCGAGGGCCCGACCGAGCGTGAGCTCATCGGCGTACTCGAGGTCGCCGCCCACCGGGAGCCCACTGGCGATCCTGGTGACGGACAACCCCATCGGCTTCAACAGCCGGGCCAGGTACATGGCGGTGGCCTCACCCTCGAGATTGGGATTGGTGCAGAGGATGACCTCCTTGACGCCCTCGCTCTCGACCCGGGTCAGCAGCTCCCGGATGCGCAGCTGGTCGGGTCCGATCCCCTCGATGGGGTTGAGGGCGCCCTGGAGCACGTGGTACTTCCCCGAGAACTCGCCGGTCTTCTCGACCGACACGATGTCACGGGGGTCCTCCACCACGCAGACCGAGGTGGGGTCCCGCCGGTCGTCGACGCAGATGGCGCACAGGCCGCCTTCGGCCACGTTGAAGCAGCGCGGGCAGAGCGTGATCCGCTCCTTCACCGCCACGATGGCCTCGGCCAGCCGCATCGCATCCTCGGGTGCGACGCGGAGGAGGTGGAAGGTGATGCGCTGTGCCGACTTGGGGCCGATTCCGGGAAGTCGTCCGAGCTCGTCGATGAGCGCCTGCAGCGGCCCCGAGAAGATGGCCATCTAGGTCACCTCTTCGGCACCGGGGAACGCCTGCAGCACCCGAGACTGGGCCGAGTTGTCGACCACCGCCACGTCCCCGAGCTGGGACTCGTCGAAGGACGAGAGGTCTTCGACGCCCTCCGGGTCGTCGTCGCCGCGCACCGGGGGAACATCGTCGATCCCGGGGGCCTCGGATCGGGGAGGACCGCCCGTCCCGGCGGCACTACTCCTGGTGCGGCGTTTGCCGCCGGGTCCCGCCTGAGCCGGTCTGGCACTCCCGCCGTCGGGCCCGGTCGACTCCTCGGCCGAGGCCCGGTCTTCCCGGGTGGCCCGGTCGGCGGCCGCGGTGAGCGGGTGGCCCTCGGCCCCGGGGTCGACGACCAGATCGAGCCCCACCGGGCAGCTGAAATGATCGGACAGCGCCTGCTCGACTTCGGGCCGGAGCTCCTCGCACCGGGTGCGGTGAATCTCGTTGGGTAGGCCGAATTCGGCGCGACCCTCCGACGCGCCCATGAACCGCCCCGCCTGGAAGAGGGCCTTGGCCTTCGGCCGCAGTCGCCCGATGATGTGGTCGCCCCAGGCCTGCACCAACTGGTCGCGGTCGGGGAAGCCACCCATCGGCGACCCGGACCCGGAGGCAGGTCCGGTCGGCTGACCGGTCGGGGGCCCGTCCACCGCCGGCGGCACGTCCTCTTCCTTTCGTGGCCGGCCGGCCGGGCCGGCCTCGGGCGGAGCCGATGTAGCCGCGCCGGCTGCCTGACGTCGGACCGCACCCACCGTGCGGCGGCCGCCGCCGGCGGATGGACCGGGCGCAACGCCGGGCTCGGCGCCGTCACCCGCGTCAGCCGCTTCGGCTGCACGGGCCGGTGGGGCCCGGTCCTCAGAGGCGACGGGGGTGCCACTGGCCAAGGCAGACGAGCCGCTGGCCGGTCCGGCCGGTGCCGCGGGAGGGACGGGAGTCCCGGTGCGGTCCGCCTCGAGGCGCTCGATGCGGGCCAGCAAAGCCTCCGGCGTCACATCCGCCTCCGGGTGGGCCAGCCGGATGAGTGCCACCTCGAGGTTGACCCGGGGGTCGGGCGCCTCCCGCATGGACACCTGGGCCAGGCCCAGTACTTCCAGCGCCCGGACCAAGGCGGCCAGTCCCACCCGCTCGGACCGGGTGGCGAGCGAGCCACGTTCCGAGCCGGCCACCGAGACCAACTCCGGTGCCACCAGCACCAGGAAGCCTTGCCGCAGGTGATCGAGCAGGTCCCCGGCCAGCTGTTGGGGGCTGTAGCCCGCCCCGGTGAGCTGGGCCACGGCGGCCAGGGCCCGGCCGGCGTCCCGCTCGGCCAGCGCTTCCACGATCTCGTCGAGCTCGGGCAGGTCGTCGTCGACCGAGTCGGAGGCAACGACCTGGTCGAGGACGGAGAGCGCGTCCCTCGCCGACCCACGCCCCCGGCGCACCGCCAGGGCCAGGGCCTCGTCGGGGATGTCCAGCCCGGCCTCCCGGCGCACCTCGTCGAGCAGGTCGCCGAGGGTGTCGGGACCGAGCAGGCGGAACTCGAAGTGCTGGGTGCGGCTCCGGATGGTGGGCAGGACCTTCTGGGGGTCGGTGGTGGCCAGCACGAACACCACGTGGGGCGGGGGCTCCTCCAGCGTCTTCAGCAGGGCGTTCGAGGCGGCCGTGGAGAGCATGTGGACCTCGTCGACGATGTAGACCTTCTGGCGTCCGGGAGTCCCGAGGGCCGCCCGGGCCACCAGGTCCCGCATGGCCTCGACCCCGTTGTTCGAGGCCGCGTCGAGCTCGTGCACGTCGAGGGACGACCCCCGGCTGATCTCCACGCAGGACGAGCACACCCCACACGGCTCGCCGTCGGACAGCGCGGTGCAATTGAGGGCCATGGCCAGGATCCGGGCCGTCGACGTCTTGCCGGTGCCCCGGGGCCCGCTGAACAGGTAGGCGTGGGCCACCCGGCCGTCCCGGACCGCGTTTCGCAGGGCCAGGACCACGTGGTCCTGCCCCCGCACCGCGGCGAACGTCGACGGGCGGAAGCGTCGGTACAGCGACTGGTAGGGGGTGTCGAGCGGTTCCGCGGTCACCTCGGGGGAGCCTACCGGTCGCCTGAGTCACGCTTCCGCGACCCGGGCCGCGGCCCACCCGATCCCGGTGGCCCGACCTCAAACCCGCGTCGCCACCGCCGAGGAGCACCGAGCGCGGTCGGCGCAAACGGCGTTCCGAACGGGCTATGTGCCGGCTCGTCACGGTGGGCGTTCGCCTCTTCCCAGCTTGATTGCGCGCATGGTACCTTCACCTTTCCGATCGATGTCATTTGCGGAACCTTCATCAGGGGCACAACTAGGGGGGATGAAACATGAGTAAGTGGACTCGTCGAATCGCGCTGGGCGCCGTCGCCATGGCGATGGCATCGTTGGCCGGAGTGGCTCCCGCCGCCTCGGCTGCCACATCCGTCACCGCGGTGTCGGTAGCGGCCAACCCGTTCACTCCGGCCACGGCCGGAGCGACCTACACGGTGGAGTTCACCACCAGCGCCACCGGCGCGCTGGCCGCGGGCACCGGCACCATCACCATCACCGACGGCGGAGGCGCGCTACCCGGCAGCGCCGCTGACTACATGGTCGACTCGGCTGGTCACACCGCCGCGGCCAGCGGTATCACCGGCTCGGGCGGCAGCGTGACCATCAACACCCCGGCCAGCGTCGTGACCATCGGAGCCTCGAAACCGGTGATCATCACGATCAGCGGGATCACCACCCCGGCCGCCGCCACCTACGCGGCCACGGTCGCCACCTCCTCCGATACCACGCCGGTCTCGACCAACTACACCATCGGCACGGCCACCCAAGTGGTGGCCACCGCCGGCAACAACCAGTCCGCCCAGGCCAACGCCACGTTCGCCACCCACCTCGGGGCTCATATCCGGGACGCGGGCAACGCCAACGTGGACGAGGCGGGCATCCAGGTGACCTTCACCGTTGTGCCGGGCGTGACCGGGTCTTCCGGCACCTTCCAGAACCTGACCGGCTCGACCATCGCCACCACCGACGGCACCGGGCTGGCCACGTCCACGCTGCTGACCGCCAACGGCACGCCGGGCACCTTCACAGTGACCGCGGCGGCAACCGTGGGCGTCAACGTTCTGACTCCGGCGACGTTCACCTTCACCATCACCGCTCCCTCGGCTCCGGGGGCGCCGACCATCGGCACGGCCACCGCCGGCAATGCCAGTGCCACCGTCACCTGGACCGCGGGCGCCGGAGGGGTCCCGACCAGCTACACGGTGACATCCTCGCCCGGCACGATCACGGCCACGGCGGGCCTCGGGGCCACCTCGGCCGTGGTGTCCGGACTCACCAACGGGACCGCCTACACCTTCACGGTCACGGCCAGCAACACCGGGGGGACCAGCCCGCCGTCAGCGGCATCCAACGCGGTGACGCCGGTCGCTCCGCCACCGCCACCGCCGCCGGTGGTCAACGGCAGGCTGCAGGGACCGGTCACCGGCATGGCCGCCCTGCCTGACGGATCGGGATACTGGCTGACAGACGCCCACGGCGGGGTGTCGCCCCACGGCAACGCGGCCTTCTACGGCTCCATGGCCGGACACGTGCTGAACGCCCCGGTCAATCACATCGTGGCCACGCCGGACGGCAAAGGCTACTGGTTGGTCGCGGCAGACGGGGGGACCTTCACCTTCGGCGATGCCGGGTTCTACGGCTCGACGGGCAACCTGCGCCTCAATGCGCCGGTGGTCGACATCGCCCCGACCCAGGACGGCAAGGGCTACTGGCTGGTGGCATCCGACGGGGGCATCTTCTCCTTCGGTGACGCCCAGTTCCACGGCTCGATGGGTGGCCAGCACCTCAATCAGCCGGTGGTCGGGATCAGCGCCGACTATGCCACCGGCGGCTACTGGGAGGTGGCCACCGACGGCGGCATCTTCGCCTTCGGGGCGCCGTTCTTCGGCTCGACCGGCAACATCGTCCTCAACAAGCCGGTCAACGGCATGACGGCGACCGCCGATTCGGGTGGCTACTGGTTCGTGGCATCCGATGGGGGCATCTTCTCCTTCGGTGACGCCCAGTTCCACGGCTCCACCGGCAACATCAGGCTCAACGCGCCGGTCGTCGGCATGGCCGCCGACAACGCCACCGGCGGGTATTGGCTGGTGGCCAGCGACGGGGGCATCTTCACCTTCGGCACGCCGTTCTTCGGCGCCAACTGAAACTGACCCGGTTCCACCGCGCGGTCTGGTCGGCTTCCTCCTTGGGCTGACCAGCCCGCCGGTGCCGGGGTCGGTTGGCAGCGAAACCGGCGCCAAACCCGGGCATTAGCAGACGACACGGGTCGGTCGGCGCGTCCGGGAGGCCACCCGAGGCGGTGGACACGCTCTCTTGACCGACGGTGACGAGGGCCGGAACCCGGGGGGGACGCTCGGGTCCTGGCCCGTGAACCACCGCAGGATCCCCCTCGGGCGCGATGAATCCCGGCCCGGTTGATCGCCGTAACATCCGTCCACGAACGCCGCGCGACCCAGGGAGGACACCATGTCGGCTGCAATCGATCCGTATCTCTTCTTCCCCGGTAAGGCCGAGGAAGCCATCACCTTCTACCAGCAGGTCTTCGGTGGGGAGCTCGACATCACCCGGCGCGGCGATGTCGACCCCAGCGCCGCCGACGACGAGAAGAGCCAGGTCATCAACGCCACGCTCATCGCCGAGGGCATCACCATCCGGGCCAGCGATCGTGAGGACACGAGCCTCGACCCCCAGACCCGGGTCGAGCTGTCGATCGTTGGTCAGGACGAGCACCGACTCCGCAAGGTCTTCGACGATCTGGGCGCCGGCGGCCTGGTCCGAAGCCCCCTCGAGAAGCAATTCTGGGGCGACATCTTCGGCGCTCTCACCGACAAGTTCGGAATCGGCTGGCAAGTCAATATCGGCCACGGCTGAGGGATGCGATCACATGCCGGGTAACGGCAGGAACTCGGACACTTCGATCGAGCTCTCGCCCCGCATCTCGAAGTGGGGGTGACCGTCGAGGAGCTTCACTGCCTCGTCCAGTGAGTCGGCCTGCAGGATCGAGAACCCTCGCACCTGGTTGTCGATGTCAGAGGTCGTGCCGGCGGTCAACCGCTTAGCCGCCCCGAGGGGCGAGCCCATGTCCACCATGGCGGGACCGCACCGGCTCGCCCAATCCATCCAGGCGTCCATCCCCGCCGTTGCCTGCTCGGGTGTCGCCCCGGCCATCTGGTCGGCGGCAGACACAGTCGACTTGTACTGCACCAAGAACTTCGCCACGACTCCTCCTCGATGATCCATGGGCCCCTGGCCAGTGCGCGGGCCTCGGATGGCCGAAAGGCCCGACCGGGTGACCGGCGGCCTCGGGCCGGGTCGTCGTGCTCGCGGCCCCGGAGCTCGGCGCGACGGCCAGGTTGGCTGCGGCACACGGCCGGACCCGCTGAGAGCTGCTGCCTTCCGACCCTGACTCGATTCACGGGAGGACGTTGCGCAGGACCCAGCCGTCGCGCGGAGCGCCGGGGCGGCGTCGAGCCTACTCCTGGATCGGAGCAGGCGGAGTAGCCTGACGGGGCTGCTGACCTCCTGGAACTCCGAGCTGGGTCCGGACAGGCCGGCCACCGGAGGTGTGCGAGAGCGGCCGAATCGGCACGACTGGAAATCGTGTGTGGGGAGACCCACCGTGGGTTCAAATCCCACCGCCTCCGCCACATGAGCACCAACCCCACCCCTACTCCCGCTCCCGGGCCGGTCGAGCCATCGCGGCCCGGGCCGGAGCTGAATGATGGCGAGGCCATGGCCCTGGCCATGGAGGAGGCGGCGGCGGCGGTGGACCACGGAGACGTCCCCGTCGGCGCGGTGGCCCTCCTCGACGGGCGGGTGATCGCCTCGCGCCACAACGAACGCGAGAAGCGCGGTGACCCTGCCGCCCACGCCGAGCTCCTGGCCCTTTCCGATGCGGCGGCCGTTGTCGGCACCTGGCGGCTCGCCGCGGTGACGTTGGTGGTCACCCTCGAACCCTGTCCGATGTGTGCCGGTGGGCTGGTGGCAGCCCGCTTGGGCCGCCTGGTCTTCGGGGCGGCCGACCCCAAGGCCGGGGCCTGCGGGTCCCTCTACAACCTGTGCGCCGATCCCCGGCTCAACCACGAAGTGACCGTCACCCCCGGAGTCCGGGCCACCGAAGTCAGCGAGCAGCTCCGCCGCTATTTCGCGGCGCGCCGCCGCGGCTGAGACGCTCAATACAATTTGGCGATGACCCCGCCGCCTGACGACTCCTTTTTGATCCGGGTCGCTGGTCTCTCCGATGCGGAGAAGCTCGCCCGTCTTCGCTATCACTGGAGAGTCGACGAGCGAGGGGAACGCGGCCTCGATGAGCAGCCATTCGCGGAGGGCCTCCGCTCATGGATGGACGACCACAGGTCCTCGCACGTCCCCTTCCTGGCGCTGCGGAGCGGTGAGCCGGTCGGAATGGCCTGGCTCGCCCTCGTCGACCGGGTCCCGGGGCCCGGGCATTTCGTTCGGCGATCCGCCTACGTTCAAAGCGTGTTCGTCATCCCACCGGAACGCTCGCTCGGCGTCGGGACGCGGCTGATGAGACTCGTCGTCGATCATGCCCGTCACCTCGGCCTGGACTATGTCGCGGTGCATCCGAGTGAGCACTCGTTCTCGCTCTACCGACGGGTCGGATTCACCGACACCGACCGGGTGTTGGAGCTGCGGACGTAGCGGTCCGATCAGGTGTGCGTATTGGCCATGCCGACCACCGGTTTGTTGAGGTGGATGTTCCCGGTTGAACCGAAGAAGAGCGCGCTGCCGAAACAGAAGACCCCGCCGTCCGAGGCGACGAAGCGGTAGCCAGCGCCGTCCGGGGAAGCCGACATGCCGACGATCGGTTGGTTCAACGTGATCGCCCCGGTGGATCCGAGGAAGGGAGCTCCGCCGAAGCTGAAGATACCGCCGTCTGAGGCCACCAACCAGTAGGCCCCGGGCACGGCAGGGTCGGCGGCCATGCCCACCACCGGCTTGTTGAGTTGCATCCCACCGGTTGAACCGCTGAAAACAGCATCACCGAAGCTGAAGATCCCCCCGTCGGAGGCCACCAGCCAGTACCCGCGGCCGTCGGGGGTAGCCGCCATGCCGACGATCGGCTTGTTGAGCGCGATGTTGCCGGTCGAGCCGAAGAACTGTGCGTCACCGAAGCTGAAGATGCCCCCGTCGGAGGCCACCAGCCAGTACCCGCCGTCGTCCGGCGTGGCCGCCATGCCGACGATCGGCTTGTTGAGCGCGATGTTGCCGGTGGATCCGAAGAAGTTGGCCGTGGCGTGGGTGAAGATACCGCCGTCCGAGGCCACCAGCCAGTACCCACCGTCGGTGGATGTAGCGGCCATGCCCACGATCGGCTTGTTCAGGCGGGTGGCCCCCTGCGAGCCATGGAACACTGCGTTCCCGAAGCTGAAGATCCCGCCATCGGTGGCCGCGAGCCAGTAGCCGTTGCTGGGTGAGGAGTTCACCGTCGTGATGCCCCCCGGGGGCGGCGTCACCGGAGGCGGTGCCGTGCTCTGGTAGAAGATCTTCACGTTCCCGTTGCCCGTCCAGTGCCCCTGGAAGTACGGCGCTGTCAAAGAGAATGCGGGGTTGGCATAGCCGGAGCCGCCCCCACCACCGGAGCCGGTCCCACCGCCCCCTCCGCCGAAGTAGCCACCGCCACCGCCACCGCCGCCCGTGTCGCCGCTGCCCCCCGAGGCCTGCGACGAGAGCGAGTTGGTCGGGCCGGTACCCGGTGTTCCGGCGCCGCCGCCGAGACCGGGGCCGCCGGACGTCCCGGCCTGGCCGGGCAACGCGCCTGTGCCGGGCAGCCCGTTTCCAATGGTGTTGCCCGCCAATTGACCACCGGCCCCACCGGTTCCCGCGCTCCCACCGCCACCGCCGCCGGCCGCCGCCAACAGCAGCGTATTGCCGGTGGCGTCGAAGACCTGGGTCGAGCCACCCCCGCCGCCGGCACCGGTGCCGCCGGTGCCACCGCCGCCTTGGCCTCCGGTCGAGGCGTTGCTGCCCAGCTGACCGACCGAGATCTTGACGCTCTGACCAGGACTGATGGCCAACGCCGCGTTGACTGTACCGCCGGTGCCTCCGCCGCCCCCGGTGCCGCTCCCGCCCTGTCCGCCACTGGCGTCGACGCAGATGGAGTTGGGTACGACATTGGACGGGACGATCCACGTCTGCGTCGTCGTGTGCAAGCCGAACTGGACCGAGATGGTGTTCGGGCCGAACGTCGACGCATATACACCGCAATCCGGGACCGCGGGTCCGAGTCGGGGCGCAGCCGACGCGCCGGTCGCGCCCAGCGTCACCTGTGTGACCGTGAAGAGCCCCAGCATGGTGACAAACCCCAGAGACGCGGCCAGCCGGGCACGCCTGGCTGTGGGCCTCGGTTGTCGCCGGCGCCGACTCGGAGCGTCTACTTCGACGGTTGCGGTGGGCGCTTCTCCATCCCGTCCGGCGTGATGCAGCGACACAGTTCCTCCTCGTCCACTCCGGCCCACACCGGAGTCGATGGGTCTCGGTCAGGCGTCAGCATCAAAGCACGCGACTCTTGGATTGAGCTTGGAAAGTCGGCCGATCGGTCCGATAGCCGGCAACGGCATGGAGAAACGTCGACCGAGACTTCGCGGTCCCTTAGGACTGGGGCGCCCCGGGCGGGTAGCGCCCCGATGGGGTAGGCCGGATTCCTCGCCTACGGCTTGAACACGGCGACGCCGGCCGCCCAGTACATGGCGGTGCCGAAGGTGCCGGCGTAGGACGCGGATCCTGGCGTGCCGACGACCTGGTAGCCGGTCACGATGGTGGCGATGGTCCCGGCGCTGGTGGTCTGCTGGGCCTCGTTGACGAAACCGGGCGAGGTCACCGTGATGGCCTGCGCGTTGTTGTGGCCGGCGACGAAGCCCACCACCAGCTCGTTGGCCACCGAGGTGGTGGCTGTTCCCGACGACGCCGCCGTGCCGGTGTTGGAGGTCCCGGCCGATACGTCCAAGGGGGCGGCGGTGGCCACCCCGGAGAACTCCTGGACCTCGAAAGCGATGGAAGCGGCCGACGCGGCGTGCACGGTGACGGTCGTCACCGGCGCGGCGTTGGCCGTGTACCAGAGCTCCCCGTTCGAGTTGTGGCCCGAGACGTCATAGGCGCCAATCCGGGTCCAGGTGTTGCCGGCCGAGTCGGTGACCGAGGTGAGGTGATTGGTAGCCCCGGTGTACTCGCTGGCCGAGAGGACGAGCAGGTGGCCGGAGCTGGTGGCCGAGGGGAACGAGCCGCTGAGCGAAGTCGACGTGGCCGACTCGGTGGCCGAGGCCGTCTGCACGAGGGCGGGGCCGGAGATCGACACCGGGTTCACCGTGAGGGAGAAGGTGGTCGAGTGGGTGGCCGACGACCCGGTGCCGGTCACCGTGATGGTGGAGGTGCCGGTCGGGGTGGTCGACGAGGTGGTCACGGTCATGGTCGAGCTCTGCCCGGCGTTGATGGTCTGGGGGCTGAACGAGACCAGGGCGCCGCTAGGTGCACCGGTGGCGCTCAAGGCCACCGACTGGGTGGAGCCGCTGGTGACCGTGGTCGAGATGGTGGGCGAGGTCGGCGACCCGGCGGTCACCGTGGCCGAGGGGGGGCTGGCGGTTATGGAGAAGTCGTTGGGCGGCGCGGGGTTCACCGTGAGGGAGAAGGTGGTCGAGTGGGTGGCGGACGACCCGGTGCCGGTCACCGTGATGGTGGAGGTGCCGGTCGGGGTGGAAGACGAGGTGGTCACGGTCATGGTCGAGCTCTGCCCGGCGTTGATGGTCTGGGGGCTGAACGAGACCAGGGCGCCGGTCGGGACGCCGGTGGCGCTCAGGGCCACCGACTGGGTGGAGCCGCTGGTGACCGTGGTCGAGATAGTGGGCGAGGTCGGCGACCCGGCGGTGACCGTGGCCGAGGTGGGGCTGGCCGTTATGGAGAAGTCGTTGGGCACCGGCGCGTTCACCGTGAGGGAGAAGGTGGTCGAGTGGGTGGCCGACGACCCGGTGCCCGTCAGCGTGATCGGAAAGGTGCCGGTCGGGGTGGTCGACGAGGTGGTCACGGTCATGGTCGAGCTCTGCCCGGCGTTGATGGTCTGGGGATTGAACGAGACCAGGGCGCCGCTAGGTGCACCGGTGGCGCTCAAGGCCACCGACTGGGTGGCCCCGCTGATGACCGTGGTCGAGATGGAGGGCGAGGTCCCCGACCCAGCGGTCACCGTCGCCGAAGTCGGACTGGCGGCGATGGAGAAGTCGTTGGACACCGGCGCGTTCACCGTCAGGGTGAAGGTCTGGGTGGCCGGGCTGCCCACGCCGTTGTTGGCGCTGATGGTGATGACGGAGGAGGAGACGCCGCCCGCCGTGCCGGCCAGGGTGGCCGTGCCGTTGCCGTTGTCAACGAAGGTGACCCCGCTGGGCAGCGCCCCCGATTCGGACAGGGCCGCGG
>DASZIO010000053.1:0-253671 GCA_035949055.1 Acidimicrobiales bacterium | reverse complement strand
ACCCGTGTCCTCATCAAGATCTCGCAGATCATCACCAGCCCATGGGTGCTGCTCATCATCGCCTTCATCGTTGGAGGCATAATCGGGCTGCGAAAGTGGATCTCGACCGAGGACGGTCGTCGCAAATGGGATCGCTTGATCCTGAAGCCACCGGTCTTCGGACCGCTGATTCACAAGGTCGCCCTGGCCCGCGTGACCAACACCTTGGCGTCCCTGATCAGCTCTGGTGTGCCGATCCTCGAGTCCCTGGACATCTGCTCGGACATTGCCGGCAACCGCACTGTGGGCGATGTCCTCATAGATGCCAAGAATGGTGTTCGCGTTGGCCGACCTCTCGCGGACCCACTTCGCGAACACGAGGACGTCATCCCCCCGCTCGTCGTTCAGATGATCGAAGTGGGCGAGCAGACCGGAGCGCTAGACGGGATGCTCAAAAAGGTCGCTGAGTTCTACGACCAGGAAATCGAGGTGACGGTCAACAACCTGACGGCCCTCCTCGAACCGCTACTGACGATTGTCATGGGAGCTGGAGTCGGCGCAATGGTGATCTGTCTGTACCTGCCGATGTTCGACTACATCAAGCTGATCCACAACTGACATCCGGGCCAAGCCCACAAGTGTTGGCCCCCACGTGGCCAGCGAAAGAATTCCATGGTATTACACGCTCTCGTGTGTATCGGGATGCCTACTTTATTACATGCGAGGACGTCTCAGGCTTCTTAAACTGAATCTGAGCGGCTTCTGTTATATATCGCAAATAATGCGCAGCCTCCTCCGGCCTGAATGGGAGGCGATCGACGTCCGGGGTTGCCGCCACCATGAGGGGAGCACCAGCGAATTCGCTGCTGAGGAGCACTTCTCGGTCACCCGTGGGCCCCTCCCGACGGCCCGTCTGCCACGGCTGTTTGTGGTCAAAAAGAATTGTTTAAAAAGATTCTCAAGTTAGTTGTCTGCTCGGACGATATCTGCATCGGATACCCAATGGGTGTCTATACATTCATGCAGCAATAACACGAGGAGGCAGCAAATGTTTTCTGTGATTCGACGCCTTAATGACAGGCGTCAGAGTGTGGGTGAGGAAGGCGAGGATGCCGGTTTCACCCTCATCGAGCTCATGGTGGTGCTGTTGATTCTGGCCATTCTGCTCGCCATCGCCATTCCGACCTTTCTCGGAGTGACGAAGTCGGCGAATGACCGGGCGGCTCAGTCCAACCTCAACACGGCCCTCATCAATGCGAAGGCTGCGTACCAGCAGGCTGGTCAGACCTACACCACCTTCAACACCGCGACCCTGTCCTCGGCCGAGCCGAGCCTGAGCTATACGACCGGCACCACCAATGCCCAGTCGTTGATCTCGGTGTACACGTCGACTGACGGAAACGGTGTGCTCATGGTCTCCTGGTCGAAGTCCAATCAGTGCTGGGCCATCGCCGACAACCCGAATCCCATCACCAACAATGCGCCGGGTGCGAACAACCCTGTTCAGTACACCAACAGCACGACCGCCGGCACGGTGCCGGTCGGTCAAGGTGTCTGGTACGGGAAGACCGCGTCGCCGACCGCCACCACGGCAACCTGCGGTGCGAACACCGGACTGGCCAACATGACGTGGCAGCAGAACGGCTTCTCTAGCTGAGTCTGACTAACCACGGGGACAGCCGGTGCAAGCCGGCGGTCTTGAAGCGGTAAGGAGAAGGCCTCCCCTCCCGGGGGAGGCCTTCTCCGTCTTTCGGTCATGCGGTCAGCGACGACCGCGCCACCCGCTCCGTAGGCACCGACGGGTCCTCAAGGAGGTGCTCATTTCGTACGATGTATCAGCCGTGAGTGCTCGGGCGGTCGTCCTTTCAGGCGCTGACGTGACCCGGGGGACGCCGTCCGGTGAGGCGGGTTCTTCGGTCGCGCACACCGTGGAGGGATGGTTGATCCGGCAGTGGCGGCCGGTGGTCACGACACTGGCGATGGTGAGCGTCGGAATGACCTTCATGTTCGAGTGGAATCCGGTTGTCCATCACTCGGCCAGCTGGGCCATCGGAAGCGACCTATGGAACACCCTTCGGGCCGCTCATTTCGTCTCTTGGGGCTTTCCGGGGGGCATCTATCAAGCGAACGGCATCATCACCTTTCCGGGGACGGCGGTGCTGCTCGCACCGGTGGCCATGCTCAGCGGTGCGCTTCACCTGAGCGAGTCGTTCATGCCGTACACGTTGGCCCGTCCAACGGCCGCGCTGGTGCTGGAGCCTGTCGCCCTCCTCCTGGCGGCCACGGTGGTCTTTGCCACCGATGCACTGGCCGACAGAATCGGAGTGGGACCGCGCCCCCGGTCGGTCCTTTGCGTGCTCGTCGGTGTGATCGCCTGGTTGACGGCTGCGGTGTGGGGCCATCCGGAGGAATCGTTGGCCATGACGTTTGCGTTCTACGCCATGGTGGCCTTTTTGGGCGGCAAATGGGCACGGTGTGGCTGGCTGTTCGGTGCGGGCGTCGTCCTCCAGCCGTTGGTCGCTCTGATGCTCCCTTTGTTCATCGCCGCCACACCTCGGGGAGGGCGACTCTGGTTGGTGGTCCGTTCGTCGGCCGCCTCCGTCGTGCTCGTCGGACTGGCCGCTGCCGGTGATGCCAGGGATACCTTCCGTGCCCTGGTGGAGCAACCGACGCCGCCCTCGCTCAATCATCCGACACCCTGGGTGTATCTGTCACCGAAGCTGAGCACTGGCGGTGGAAACCATCTGACCCAGTACCCGTCAGTGTCCGACATTCACGGGCACTTGGCCGTCACGCACACGACGGCAATGTCTTCCTACCTCGTGTTCGTGGCCGGCGGTCCCGGCCGCATGATCGATGCCCTGCTCGCCGTGCTGTTCGGTCTGTACATTTGGCGGCGACCGCAATCCGTCTTGTGGCTCCTGTGGCTGGCCGCCGTCGTACTCGCCTCCCGATGCTTCTTCGAGCCGGTGATGACGCCCTACTACTTGGCGCCGCCGCTCCTCCTTGGGCTGGTTCTGGCGGCCCGGGCCAGCCGAGCCCGATTCTGGGCCGCCGCCGCCCTGGCCCTGGAGGTCACCGTGTTCTCCTATTACCACCTGAATCCGTGGTTCTGGTGGTCGACCGTCGTGCTCGGGCTGGCTGGCGTCCTCGGCTTGGCCGTGCCCGCGGCGGAGGAGTCGGAGGTGAAAGAGGAGCGCCGGGCCCCGTTGCTTGCGGCGTGCCTGGAGGATCCAACGGACCATTCGATCGCGCCGCTCCTCCCGAGAACGGATCTGGAACGTGTCGAGACCGCACCGATCTGACCGCCACCCGGGCGCACAGATCGATCGGGCGCGTCCCGCGACGCCCTGGGTCGTGGGCCACGCCAGGCGACGGGCGTGGCCCATAGCCACGACGCTCGTACTTCTCGTCATCTCCGTGGCCTACTCGTTCTGGTGGAACCCCGTTGTCAACCACACCTACGGTTGGGTTGTCCCGGGTGACATCTGGTCGACGCTCCGCGCCGCCCACTGGGTGGGCTGGGGAGATCTGGGCAACGTCTACGGTAAGGACACGGCCCTGGTCACCTTTCCCGGGATCGCCGTTCTGCTGGCGCCCGTCGCCATGATCTCCGGCGCGCTCGGGCTCTCCGAGTCCATCGCGCCTGTGTTCCTGGCCAAGCCGACGTCCTGGTATTTGCTGGGTCCGGCCATCTGCCTGTTGGGCTCGACATGCCTCTTCGCATTCGACGCGGTGGCCGAGGCCTTCGGAGCTGACCGACGCCGGCGAGCGGTGCTGTGCTGGATGGAAGCCGCCATCATCTTCCAGGTCGTCGCGATTTGGGGTCATCCCGAGGACCTGGTCGCCCTGGCCCTCGCCCTCTACGCGATCCTGGCCGGCGAGCGGGACCGCACTCCGCTGGCGGCGTGGCTGTGGGGTGCAGCTATCGCGGTCCAGCCCCTCGTCGTCCTCATGCTGCCGATGGTGTTCGTGCGGACGCCGAGCCGCTCGCGCGCCAAGTTCTGCGTCTTCGCGGCGGTTCCGTCGGTCGTGCTGTTGGGCGCTCCGCTACTGTCGCAATGGTCGGCGACTTCCGCCGTTCTCTTCCGTCAGGCGAATTTCCCCTACCTCGACCATGCCACCCCCTGGGTGACGCTATCCCCGCGTCTGAGCAGCATCAGCGTGGGGACGGGACCGGGACGGGTTTTAGCCGTGGTTGCGGCCATCCTTCTCGGCCTGCTCGCGGCACGGCGGCCGCCGACTCCGACGGGGTTGCTCTGGTTGTGCGCTCTCGCCCTGTGCCTGCGCTGTTTCTTCGAGTCGGTGATGGTCCCCTTCTACCTGGGTCCCCCGCTGGCCATGGTGGTCCTGGCGACCGCCACCGCCAACCGATGGCCCCGCCTGTTGGCCTCCTGGGCCATCGCCATTAGCGCCACCCTCCTCGGCTTCCATCGGGCGTCTCCATGGGGCTACTGGGTGCCTCTGATCCTTCTGCTGGCCGCCGGGCTTCTCTGCGCGTGGCCAACCGCCGACGATGTCGGGTGGTGGCGCCATCCGGTGACCGGCATCATCCGGTCGGTGCTCCACCCTTCTAACCGGGCACCCGACCCGGCGGTCGGAGCATTGGAGCCGCGCACTCTGACCGCCAGCGTGGCGGGGAACCGACGGAGCTGAACCTGGGTCAGTGCGCTCTAGAGCGGCCCCGTCGTGTGCTTGCGTCCCTGGAGCACCTCTCGATGGGTGGAGAGCGCGGTGAGCGCGTCAGCCACTGCCCTCCGGGTGGTGGCGGGATCGATGACTGCGTCGACGAAGCCGCGCTCGGCGGCCTGCCACGGCGTGAGGAAGCGCTGGGAATAGGCCTCCTGAAGAGTCCCGCGCTCGTCCAGAGCCACCCGGCGGTGGAGGATCTGGACCGCGCCCTCGGCGCCCATCACTGCGATTTCGGCGCTCGGCCAGGCGAAGCACAGATCGTTCCCCAGCCCCTTCGAGTCCATGACGATGTATGCGCCGCCGAAAGCCTTACGCAGGATCACGCACACCCGCGGGATGGTGGCTTCGGCGTAGGCGAAGGCCAGCTCGGCTCCGTGCCGGATCATTCCCCTCCACTCGAGGTCCTTGCCTGGGAGGAATCCCGGGGTGTCGACCAGCGTCACCAGCGGAATGTTGAACGCATCACAGAACCGCACGAACCGGGCCCCCTTTTGCGATGCCGCGATGTCGAGGGTGCCGGCCAGGGCCTGGGGTTGGTTGGCGATGAACCCCACGGTGCGCCCGTCGATCCGTCCGAAGGCGGTCACGAGTTGGGGGGACCATCTCGTCCACAGCTCGGTCACGTCGTTCTCGTCGGCGATGGCCGCAGCCACCCGGCGGACGTCGTACGAGCTGGTCGCCCTGGCGGGGATCATCTCTCGCAGCTCTTCGACGTCGCAGTCGATCGGATCGCCGGCCCGCATCACCGGCGGCAGCTCGTCGGCGTGGGCTGGGAGCAGGCCCAGCAGGTGGTCCACGTAGGCCAGCGCATCGGCTTCGGAAGCCGCCTCGACCGCGCACAGCCCGCTCGACCGGGCGTGCATGGCCGTTCCGCCGAGCTGGGTGATCCCGATGCGAATGCCGGTGAAGTCCTCGACCATGGCCGGGCCGGAGACGAAGGCAAAGGCGTCCCCCGTCATGATCACCAGGTCCGCGATACCGAGCAGGAAGGCGGGGCCGGACAGCGCCGGCCCGGTGACGACGACGACCACCGGCACCACTCCCGAGCAACGGGCCAGCGCCGATGCCGCCTGTCCCCATCCGTGCAGGGAGGCGACGCCCTCGGAGACATCAGCGCCGCTCGAGGACAGGACCAGTACGACCGGAATGCGAAGGTTCAGCGCCGACGAGGCGGCGACCTCGATCGTCTTGCCGTCTTCCGTGGACAGTGCACCGCGACGCCGGGTGGAGACCGTTCGCACGACCATGGCGGGGCGCCCGGCCAGCTCCTCGACGCTGGCGCGGACCGTCCCGGTGACGAACCGCCGCAAATACGGACCGGGGGGTGCCTGCAGGGTCACCGGGCCCATGGTACGGAGCGCAGTGGATCGTCGCGCGGGATCCACCGGCGCGCCTAGCCCGAGGTGTCGGGCGGGTCGCCCTCGGGCGGCTCGCGGTTGGTCGTCGGGTGTCCCGACAGACCGTGGCCGCGGCCAGGAGACCGGGGCGGTGGACGGCCGCTCGATTCGTCCCCGGAGTCTGCCCCTCGGTCGGCCGAGCCGATCGACTCAATGGGTGCCCCATGGGAACGTCGCCGGTCGGCCCGCTCGAACTCGCGTTCCACGTCGGCCCACACCAACGGCTCGTTCCCACCGGATTCCTCCCCGGAGACCGGGGCTCGGGCCAATACCACGGCGCTGACCGACAGCAGCACCAGCAACAGGCTGAGCTTCGAGATGAACCCGGCGATCTGCTGGTCGTTGAGCGGCCGCAACCCGATGGCGGCGTGCGACTTGGCGAACTCGGGGTAGAGGGCGTGGTTGGAGAAGATGTAGATGAAGGAGAGGAAGCCCGGGACCACCGCCTGGATCACCAGGTAGCTGAAGCGGACCACCGGCCGGAGCCTCGGGATGCCGGGGACCCGTCCGAGCACCGGGAGCCACAGGGCGAGCCCGGCCAGAACGATGACGAGATCGATCGCGCCTCGTGCCAACAGCGACCTCGATTGGGCCCGGACCAACGTCGGGGTCATCGACCCCACCACCAGGACGGTGACGGTGACGACGGCCACCGCCGGCCGCTGGAGCCGGGTCAGCGCCCCGTCGACCAGCGCCGGTCGGCTGACCCGGCGGAGTACGTCGTAGGGGACCCCGAGCAGGAGCAGCGGCGCCACGGCCAGAAGAAGGATGAGCCGTTGGGTGACCAGGGCGGCCAATGACCAGTGGGCCGCGAGGTCGGCCAGCGGCCAGGTCAGTGCCACGACCGACGCCACGAGTGCACCGGCGAAGGCGGCGATCTGCCGCTGGGTCCAGGGGATGGGCCGGTCGGTCGACCGAGACAGGCGCACATGTCCGCCGACCACCAGCCCGGTGACGGCGGTCAGGACCGCCCAAGAGAAGAGGTGAGGTTGGTACGCGAAGGGGCCGGCTGTCGCCCCCACGGTCAGGAACCGGCCTTCCGGGTCCTAGATTGACCGCGATGCAACGACTGGATCGACTCGAGCGGGTCACCGACCTCTTGTTGGTGCTGCTGGACACGCCGCGACCACTGACCTTGCGGGAGATCGGGGACCGGGTTCCGGGCTATCCCGACACGCACGGTGCGCGCCGGCAGGCGTTCGAGCGGGACAAGCGCCTGCTGCGGGATGAAGGGGTCCCGGTCCTGGTGGTCCCGGTCGACGGTGAGGAGCAGTTGGGGTACCGGGTCGATCCCGAGGCCTACTACCTTCCCGACCTGGGCCTCGAAGCCGAGGAACAGGCCGCCCTGAACTTGGCCGTCGCCGGAGTCCACCTCGGTGAGCCTATCGGCCGAGATGCCCTCCTGAAGCTGGGCGCGGGAGGGGAGTCTCCGCTCCCCTCGTCCTCCTCCGCTCCCCTCGTCGACCTGCGCTCGGTCGACGGCCTCCCGGCCCTCCCCGCCCTGTTCGATGCGGTCCGCCACGGCGCCGTGGTCGAGTTCGACTACCGCGGCGGCCGTCGACATGTGGACCCGGCGGGGCTCCGGTTCCGCAAGGGTCAGTGGTACCTGGTCGGGTTCGACCGCGACCGGGCGGAGGCCCGAACCTTCCGGGTCGACCGCGTCGAGGGGGTCCCCGAGGCGGGCCCTCCGCAGTCGGCCCAGCTTCCGTCCGGCTTCGACGTCGACGCGGCCTTCGGGCGTGACCCGTGGCAGTTCGGCGGGGGTGAGGAGGTGGAAGTCGACATCCTGGTGGACGCGGCGGTAGCGGCCCGAGTGGTCGCCGAACTGGGCGAACCCGCCGTGGTCGAGCACCGCGACGATGGCGCGGTGGTGGTGCGTCTGGCCGTGACCGACGAGGACGCCCTCATCCGCTGGGTTCTCGACCTGCTGGACCACGGTGAGGTGATCGGACCGCCGCCGGTCCGCGCCCGCCTGGTGGATCGCCTGGAGGCCTGGGCCGGCGCCCTGGTGATCGATCCGTGAGCCCGGCCCTCGACACGGCGGTCCGCCTGCGACGGCTGCTGGCCGTCCTGGCCTGGTTGGCCCAGGTGGGGGAGGCTCCCATCGATCAGACGGCGGCCCGCTTCGCTCTCACTCCCGAGGCGCTGGTCACCGAGCTCGAGATGGCGGCCTGCTGCGGGGTTCCCCCCTACACCCCTGACCAGCTCATGGAGATCGTGGTCACCGATACCACCGTGTCCACCCGGGTGGGGACGGCGCTCGCCCGACCCCGCCGCCTGAGCCCCTCCGAGGGTTTCGCCCTGGCCGCCTCGGCCCGGGCACTGCTCGCCGTGTCGGGCAGCGACGAGACCGGCGCCCTGTCGACGGCCCTGGCCAAGCTGGATCGGGCCCTCGGGGGGGAGCAGGTCCGCGTGGAGCTGGACGCGCCGACGCAGCTGCCCCTGGTGCGCGACGCGGTGGGCGCCGGCACCCGCTTGGCCATCTCCTATTACTCGGCCTCCACCGACCGGGTCTCCGAGCGCGAGATCGCTCCCATCCGGGTGTTCGCCGCCGAGGGCCACTGGTACGTCGACGCCTACTGTTCGTCGGCCGGGGATCTGCGCCGGTTCCGGGTGGACCGGATCAACGCGGCAGAGCCCATCGGACCTGGTGACGGCGGTGAGAGGGGAGTCGGGGCCAACGAGGACGGCGACCGATCGGCTGGGTCGGAGGCCGAGGTCGCCGCCGGGACTCCGGACGACGGCGCCGCCCGGGAGGCGCCGCCCGACCTCGAGCCCTACGTGCCGGGCCCTGACAGCCGGCGGGTACGGATCTCCCTCGATCCGGCCACGGCCTGGCTGGCGGAGTCGATCCCGGGGGTGGGTCCGGCGGAGACGGTCGACGGGCAGCCGGAGATCGAGGTGTTCGTGGGCGGCGACGCCTGGCTCGAGCGGCTACTGCTCCGCTTGGGACCGGGCGCCCGGGTCGTCGAGCCACCTGAGTACCGCAACTTGGGCGCCGAGGCCGCCGCCCGGGTGCTCCAGCGCTACCGGTAGCCGGGCCCCGGTCCCGAGCCGGGTGGCGGCAAACAGTCTGACAAGGTCGTTGCCTGGCACCGGTGCCATACCGGTCGTGTGTCGCGCTCTTTTGACCGCTCGCCGCCCCGCTGCGTTCACGTCGCCGAGAGGTGAGCGCGGTAGTGGTGCTCCGCATCCATGTCGTGCGAGAGGGTGGTCACGCCTACTACGTCGACGATCTGGTGCCCGGCCGGGCCGAGGGGACGTTGGTGGCCGGCGAGGAGGCCGGCTGCTGGTGGGGCCACGGCGCCGGCGAGCTCGGCCAGCGTGACCGGGTCGACCCCCAGCCCTTCGCCGAGGTGTTGGCCGGACGGCACCCGGTCTCGAACGCTCCGATCCGAGCTCGCCGGGGCGGTCGCAGTGTCTCAGGCTACGACCTCACCTTTGGTGCGCCGAAGTCGGTCAGCCTCTTGCATCTGCTGGGCCCGCGGGAAATCGCCGAGCAGAGCGGGGCTGCCCACCGGGTCGCGGTGGACGAGGCTCTGGGCTATCTCGAGCGCACCGCGGTGGGTGTGCGCCGGTCGAAGTCGGGTGAGGTCGCCCACCTGCCGGCCACCGGGATGGTGGCCGGGACCTTCCTCCACCGGACCAGCCGCGCCCTCGATCCGCACCTCCACACCCATGTGGTGGCAGCCAACGTGGCCCAGGGGGTGGACGGACTGTGGTCGGCCGTGGACAGCCGGCGGGTATTCGCCCATGCCCAGGCGGCCCAGGCTCTCTATCACGCCCGACTCCGGCTCGAGATAGGGATCCGGCTCGGCGCCACCTTCGAGGTGGCGCCTTCGGGGCTCGGCGACGTCATCGGGGTCGATCGCTCCCTCCGTCGGCTTTTCTCCCAACGCGCCGCGGCCATGGACGAGTACCGCTTCCGCCGGGCGGTCGTTCCGGGGGTGGGCCGGGCGTCACGGGGTGCCTTCCATGCCACCCGTCCGGACAAGGACCGCACCCGCACGGTCGATTCCCTCACGGCCGAGTGGCGGGAGCGGGCCGCCATGTTCGGGATCGACCTCGGCCACCTGATCGCGGTGGTGGGGCCACCGAGAGCGCCGGGCGGCCGCACGGTGTCGGTCGACCGGGAGCGGGTGGGGACGACGTTCGGGGGACTGGCCCGCCACGGGCGATCGGTGGCCCGGCCCGACGTGGTGGCCGCGGTCGCCGTTGCCTCGACAGAGGGGTCGTCGGCCGACGAGATCGAGTCAATGGCCGACCGCTTGATCGCCCTGGCCGGTCCCTCCGCCGGTCGGGCCCGTCGCCTCGACCATGCGGCGCGTAGCCGGGAGGGGGTGGCCGGGCCCGAGCCGCGCTGGTGGGCGGGAGCGCTCGTTCGGGCCCTCCACGACGAATGGAGCGTTGCCGTCGAATCCCGGGCCGACAGAGTCGTCGTAGGTAGCGCCACGAGCGGAGCGGACCGGACCCCTGCCGGCCGAGATCGTCGCCGCGAACCGCCTCACCGGGCCGGTGCCCTCGATCTCGGACACCCGTGAAGGCACACCGCCGTCACCGCTCCCATCCCGTTCCGTGGTCTCCGGGGCCAGGGTGAGGTCGATGAAGCGCGTGATGGTGAGAGCGTCGCAGGCTGCGGAGGGTACGCCAGGGTTCGGACGCGTGGGACGGAGCAAGCGGGATCCACCGTGCCCGGTTCCGCTCGTCGAAGGCCAGCGCCTGGTTCGGTGCGCCCCGCGCGATCACGTCGACCGGGAGCCGCCGCCGCCATTGGGTCGTGAGGCTTCCGCCCCGCTGCGGGCACCCGCCGTCGATCAGGTCGGTCAGCGGGTGGCCGGTGGCGGCACGACCCCACGACACCGCCCGCGTCAGGATCTCCTCTTCGCCGGCCAGTGTCGAAAGGGCCTCGAGGGTGCGCACGTCGCCGATGCCGGGGAGCACGACCGTGGTACCGAAGAGCGACGGAAAGCCATCCGCGTGGTCAGGCCAGCGGTAGTGGGCCTGGGACAGGTCTTGCAGGCAGGCCAGGGTCAATACGCCTTGGCCACCACCTTCGCTGATCATCGACGGGAGGTCAGGGATGGGTGCGATGTTGGCCAGCTCGTCGAGAGCGAGCACCACAGGCGGATGGGCCGGCCCTGCACCACCGGCTCGGAGCGCGTACGAGGCGTGGCGGATGTCCTCGAGGAGTCCGACCACCATGGGGGCGACGGAGGCCTGAAGGTGAGCGGGAGCGGCGATGTAGATGGTGTCCGCCGAGCGTACGAACCGGGCCGGATCGAAGACCGGGTCGGAGGTGACCGCCAGGGCCGAGTCGGAGCGGAACCCGGACAGACTTCCCGAGGCGGTGGACCAGATCCCGCTCAGCTCCCGGTCGTCGGTGGCGACGATCCCGTCGAGGAGGTTCCGGGCCAGCTCGGTGGAGCGTCCCGGCTCACCGGCCAGAATCTGCTGGGCGGGCAGGGCCTGGCGGCGATCCACCCAGGTCAGGACGGTGCGCATGTCGGCACCGCTGAGCGCACCGGCGTGGAGGAGCGGAGCCAACAAGGCCTGGGCCCGCTCGGTCCAGTGGGAGTGGTCGCCGCCGGCGGAACGCTGGCTGCCCACCGTCGACCCCACCTCGACCAGGGAGCGTGCTTTCGAGAGCGCAGCCGTCCAGGTGATGCAGGACTGCAGGGGAGACCAGCGCAGTGGGAGGAGTCCGCGATTGCGACCGACCGATCCCGTAGGGTCGAACAACAAGCAGTCACCGAGCGCCGAACGGGCGACCAACGTGGCGTCGAGTACGTCCGGCTTTGTCGATGTTGAGACGACGGGCCCGTTGCTGGCGATCACATTGGGAATGATGATCGAGGTCGTCTTACCCGAACGCGGTGGGCCGAGGATCATGATCGATTGCTGTGGTTGGACGAAGCACCAGCCGCGTTCGCTGTGGCCCAAGTAGGCCCCGTGACCGGCGCCGGCAGAAGAAGCCATAACGGCGCGATGGTGCGTTGTGAGGGCAATTTTCGGTGTTGACGGGAAAATTTCTTTCGCGGGCATATTCCACCAACTTCTGCTTTGCGCAGTTGCGGCGGGAACGGAGTCCCGCGATGACTGTGCCGAAGAAGTGCGGCAATTAATCCTTGCAACCAAACGGTTTTTTGTCCATGCCTGCGAGCGAGTTGCTCAAAGTGAAGCGCGTCGCGTCGGTCTGACACCGCGTTTCAGGCGCGCGCGGGACGGCTGCCACAGGTCTCGTGAAATGCGAGGGTGCTTGACCTGGCGGTAAAAACCCATTTTGCTGGTACAGGTTGCGTATCGCTGCGGAGGTGATCGTGAACAAGTCTCAACTCGTCCGAGCAGTCAGCGAGTCGACGATTTCGACTCGCAAAGCTGTCGAAGACGTTGTTGATGTGTTGTTCGACACGATCGTCACTGAGGTTCGATCCGGACGGAAGGTCACGGTGGTCGGTTTTGGAGCGTTCAACCCGATCGAGCGTGGACCCCGTGTGGGTCGGAATCCGAGGACCGGCGCGGTGGTACACATCCCGGCGTCGAAGGGTGTCCGGTTCGCCACCGGTTCGGCGTTCAAATCGGCGTTGAACCCCAAGGAGGAAACATCCATGGCAGTGAGGAAGGCAGCAGCCAAGAGGCCGGCCCGCAAGAGGCCGGCCAAACGGACGGCGGCGCGCAAGTCGACGGCCAAGAGGGCGGTGAAGAAGGCCCCGGCCAGGAAGTCTGCGGCCAAGAAGTCTGCCGCCAAGCGCACGGCCAAAAAGGCTCCGGCCCGCAAGCGGACGGCCAAGAAGTCGGCCGCCAAGCGCACGGCCAAGAGGGCCCCGGCCCGCAAGCGGACGGCCAAGAAGTCGGCCGCCAAGCGCACGGCCAAAAAGGCACCGGCCCGCAAGCGCACGGCCAAAAAGGCACCGGCCCGCAAGCGCACGGCCAAGAGGGCCCCGGCCCGCAAGGCGGCCAAGCGGACGGTTCGCCGGTCGCGGTAGCCGCCGGACGGCGCATCGTGCTGCCGTCGAGTGCACCGGTGGGGGCCGGTTGGTCCCCACCGGTGCACCGAGCGGTCAGAGGTCGGTGATCAGCCGGAAGGCTTCTGCCGAAGGCAGGTCGCAGATCGATCCGTGTTGGGCCAGTTGGCGCCGAACTTTCGCAGAGAACTCGGCCACAGCGGCCGGAGACCCATGAAGGGTCGCTCCTTCGCCCTGGAGGTCGTCGAACCCCATGGTGGATTCGAGCTGGCTGTGATGGCACAACAGGGCATCGATCTTGGTCTGCTCGAAGCCTCTGGCGTCTTCGACATGGTTCGGCGCGTCGGCCTCCCACAAGAGGAGTGACCGGGGGCGATGGGGGGCGAGCCCGAGCTCGGGGAAGAAGTGGTGGTCGCGGGCGGCCACCAGGGCGTCGACCGTGATGTGCCCGGCGACCCGGTGGTCGGGGTGGAGTCGGTACCGCCGCCACGGGTCGTGACCCAGCACCACGGTGGGTTTCACCTGCCGGATGATCTCGGCCAGCGCCCGCCGCTCATCGGCTCCGTTGACGAGCTCGCCGTCCACCCGTTGCATGAAGAAGACCCGTTCCGGTGGGAGAGGACTTCCCCCGTCGATCCCGTCCGTCACCGCGGCCGCCGCCCGGCACTCGCCCACTCGGGCCGAGACCAGTGCGGCCAGATCGGCTCCGGCGTCCCAGGCTCCCTTGGAGCCGTCGGTGAGCACCACGTAGTGGAGCTCCGCCCCGCCGGCAACCCACTTGGCCAGGGTGGCGCCACAGCCGAACTCGATGTCGTCCGGATGCGCACCAACCGCCAGGACACGGCGAGGTGTGGGGAGGTCGGCGGTGACCGGCTCCGAGGTCAGCAGGTCGCCGACCGGGAGCCCGCTGGGCGCCGCGACCCCGCCATGCTCGCCGTTTCCCCGTCCGGTCACCGTGCCGTGGCGCCGTCGGCGGCCACCGGCACCAGGTCGGCCGGCTCGTCGATGTCCCAGGCCAGGTCGGGACGGTCGAGGACCCGGACGGCGAGACCGAGCCGCTGGGCCTCGGACAGATGCCGGGCGAATGAACCGGGACCATAGGAGAACCGGAACCCCGCATCGGTGGGCAGCGCCATCACGTTGGTGCCGTTCCCGTACCGGTCGGGTACCAGGGTGACCCCGCGTCCGCCGTCCACATCGGGCAGGTCACGGGCCCGCGGCAGGTCGGCGTGGGCCACGACGACCTCCGTTACGCCGGCAGACCGCAGATGGTCGACGCCTGCCTCGACGGCACCGTTGAGACCCCGACCCGGTTCCCACACGACCAGGGCCCCGAGTTGCCGCGCCCAGCGGGCCACCGTGTTGTCGTCGCACACCACCGCTACCGGAAGCGGGAATGCCGCGCGGACCACCCGGTCCGCCATCGCCCGGGCCAGCTCGGCGCGCTGGGGCGCACTCATGGCCCGATGCAGCCGGCGCTTGGCCAGATCGAAGGCCTTGACCGGGATGAGCACCGCCCGGGGTCCCATGCGCAACGGGTGGCCCGGCAGCGAAGACCGATCGGGGGCTGCCACTGCCACAGTGTAGGCAGCCCTGCCGTTCGGCCTGCTGCGATCCGCCTGCGTCTTCCGGGCCTTCGGGGTGACCGGCATAGGGTGGAGCCGTGACGGATGTGCATCCCTCGGATGTGCGGTCGCGCCGCGAGGCGCTGGGCCGGGTGCGATCGCTCCTCACCGAGCTGGGGTGTTCCGACGACGAGATCGACCGCGCCGTCGCCGATGACGTCGTCGATCTACTCGTGGTCGACCGGTTGCTGGTCCCGGCCGGTCGCCGACTCACCCAGACCGAGGTGGCCGAGATAACCGACCTCCCCGTCGAGGCCATCCGGCGGCTGTGGCGTGCCCTGGGATTCCTCGACGTGAGCGACGACGATCTCGCCTTCACCGACCTGGACATCGAGGCGGTCGAGCTCTTCCAGTCGATGATGGCCATGGGGCTCGCCGATGTGGACTCGGCGGTGCAGACCGCCCGCGTCGTCGGGCTGTCGATGGCCCGGATCGCCGAAGCGGAGACATCACCTGGATCGATTCCGGTCATCACCTCGTCCGGCGACAGCATCACCGACGCCGACAACTTCGCCCGGCAGGCCGAGCTGGCGCTGCCGGCCATGGCCCGTCTGCTCGAGTACGTCTGGCGACGGCATCTGCAGGCGGCCGTCCGGCGGGCCAGGTTGGCCCGGACGCGAGGGTCCGACGAGGGTATGAGCCCGGTGACCGCAGTGGGGTTCGCCGACATGGTCGGCTTCACCGTGCTGAGTCAGCACCTCGGTGACGAGGAGCTGGCCGGAGTGGTGGCCCGGTTCGAGGAGCTGGCCCATGAGACCGTGGTGGCCTTGGGCGGCCGGGTGATCAAAATGATCGGCGACGAGGTGATGTTCGCAGTCCAGTCCGTGACCAGCGCGGCCGAGATCGGGCTCAGCCTGGCCGAGGCGTACGCCGACGACGAGCTCCTGTCCGACGTACGGGTGGCGCTCGCCGTGGGCCCGGCCCTCCTCCAGGACGGCGATTACTACGGCCCGGTCGTCAACCTGGCCAGCCGGCTGGTCGGGGTGGCCCATCCGGGCACGGTGCTGGTTTCGGACGAGTTCCGTACGGCCCTCGGTCCCGAGGCCGGCCGGTTCGACATGAAGGCGATCCGGCCCCGCACCCTCAAGGACCTCGGTCGGGTCCAAGCTTGGAAGCTGTCCCGGGCCGGCACCGAGCCGGGGGCCGACCGACGTCGCAGCGTGCGCTGGGAGCGTCTGGGCGCCGTGCTGCGCGAGCTCGAGGAGCTGCGCGACCGGGGGGAGAAGCTGGTGGTGCGGAGTTCACCCCGGCGGGCGGTCCCCCCCGACGAGGCCGGCTCGGCCCCCGAGCTGGGGGAGGGCGGCTCAGACCCTGTCGAGCCGGACCGTGGCGATTCCCTCGGGACGGAGGTCGAAGGATCCCTCGAACGGAGTCAACGGTCGTCCACGTAGGTCGACCAGCCACCCGGTGCGCTCGGGGATCTCGACCCTGGTGGGCACCGGTCGGGGATTGAACACCCGCACCTCCATGAGCCCGGCCTCTCGGCGCACGGCGGACACCTCGGCGCCGCTCACGCGGAGGGCCGAGCCACGGTCGGGACGCTCGCCGCCGCCGAAGGATGCCACGCATGACAAGGGGACGAGCAGGTCCTCGGCCATCCGATAGGGATCGACGTCACCAAGGGCGATGGCGTAGCGCACGTCGATCGGTCCGATCAGCTGTGGTCCGTCGATCGGGATCATCGGGCCGGCGGTGAGGGGACGGGTGGTCATACCCAGGCGGGAGAGCATGCCGGTCGATCGGAGCAACGTGAGGGCGAGCGTCCCGGCCGTGTCGCGGCCGCCGTCAGCGTCGGGCCGCACGTCCACGAGCTCGTACTCGAGCAGGCCCTCGTGCACCACGGTGAGGCCTCCGGCGGTCACGAACCGGCGCGAGGGGAAGGTGGGCGTCCCGGTCTCCTCCTTACCGCCCTCGGCGGTGAGGCCGCGTTCGACGACGGTGAAGGCGCTCTCGGCCCGGGAGGTGGCGGCGCGCCGGGGGAGGGGGAGATGGGCCCGCAACCGGTGGTCCCGTGAGGGGTTGTCGAACTCCGTCCGCACCCGCACCAGTGCCTCATCCGCCCGCAGCTCGACGGTGGTCCTTACCGGAACCTCATTCCGGCCCTCCCTGGCCTTGGAGACCCCGTCGACATGCGACGGCCAGGCGAAGGTCGAGGTGATGGCGGCACGGGCCCGGACTGGACCCCGCTCGTCGACCGTGACCGACACCGAGAACGGCGTGTGGACGATCGAGTCGACCAACGGCGGTGAGTAGTTGTAGGTGTCCCCGTGGTCCCCGCCGTCGACCAGCCGCCCGAAGCCGGGGATGCCGTCGACCGCGAAGGTGCCCTCGGACGGATCGACGGTCACCGTGACCAGTCCGTTGGTCAGCGTGATCGCCCCGGTCGGGTCGTCGTGCACTTGCACCGGATGGGCGAGGGTGGCCGGTGAGAACCGGGCCCAGCCGAACCCCGGTACGGTCTGCTGGCGGGCGAGGACCCGCCGGACCGGCGGCTGATCGAGCATCAGGCGGACCTGTGTCTGGGGTCGGGCGGTGAGCCGGGTGTAGAGCCCCCGCTTGACCTGCTCGATGGGGACCCCGTCACGAGCCTCGGTGCCGATCACCACACTGATGTCCAACCCGGTCTCGTCCTCGGCCACCGCGACGTCGGTGATGTACGTGTCCGCGTCGATCCGCGCTCCTTGGATGAGGCCGAGCATGCTGCGGACCGTGGTCCCATCCAGGGTCAGGGTCCCCGGGAGGCCGGAGCGTTCCGAGAGCACCTGCACGTCCGGGCCGGGCTCGCCGGCGGCCGTCACCACCACCTCGACCACGCCGCTGCGGTCGGACGCGGACGGGTTGACGACCGCCGGGCCCGGTGACGCCATCGATGTCGCCACCGAGTCGAGCACCTCCGCGACCACCGCCTCCCCCAGATGACGCGCCTCGGCATAGCGGTGCAGCACCGCGTCGACGACATCGTCGACCGAGCAGGCGCAGACGGAGTCGTGGGCCGAATTGCGGATGAGGAGGGTCCAGGCCAGGTCCAGAAATGGGCCTGGCCATGCCCCGGGCGGCAGGAACAGGGCCGACAGGGGTTCGGCCAGCTGCTCGAGGGCGCGCTCGGCGCGGCTGGCGGCCTGCTTCACGTCGACGCGGTTGGACGCCACCCCCATCAGCAGGTTGGCCCGGGCCCCCGACCGGAGCTCGCCCCTCCATTCCGGTAGCCCGTGGTCATCGGCAGACTCGAGGTACTCGGGCAGTGACGTGATGGCCAGCTCCATCTCGTTCTGCATCTGGTTCGCCTCGGTCACGACCCGCCCGAGCCAGGGTTGGGGACGTTGGTGGTCCGTTCCGTTCATGAGCAGCAGGGGATCCCCAGGCGTGAGGAAGGGGTCGAGCTCCTCCAGGTGGGTGCGGAGCCGGCGGATCAGGGCCTTGGCGTCATCGGGCAGGGCCGCGCCGTTGCCGTAGCCGGCCACCAGGTACTCGGCCCGCACCGCCGAACCGTCAGGGGCCACCCACCGGAAGCCGGTTCGGTCGACAGCCGACGGCACCCCCCTCCACACCACGGCGTGCCGCAGCCCGGCCAGGGTGAGGAGCTGGGGCATCTGGGCGACGTGTCCGAACATGTCGGGCAGGTAGCCCACGTCCATCACGCCGCCGAAGGCGCTACCCCGCTCGATCCCCACCTGAAGGTTCCGGACCAAGGTCTCGCCGGACACCAGGAACTCGTCCATCAGGATGTACCAGGGACCGACGGTAATCCGGCCGGCCGCGGTCAGGGCGCGCAGACGGGCCTCGTTCTCCGGCCGCATCTCGAGGTAGTCGTCGACCACCGCCACCTGTCCGTCGAGCAGGAAGTGGCGGTAGGACGTGTCGCTCTCCATCTGGTCGAGCAGCCCGTCGATCAGCTGCACCAGTTTGAAGCGAAACGTCTGGAAGGGGTCGTACCACTCGCGGTCCCAGTGGGTATGGGGGACGACCGCGATGCGACGTGGCCGGGCCGTGGTCCCCGGTGTCCCCGATCCGGTGCTGTCCGGGGGACCGTCCCCGGCCGTCACGAGTCGATCGGGCCGTAGTCTGCCTCGTAGGCCTTGAGCTCCCCCACGATCCGCTCGGCGTCCTGCTTGGACTGGTCGGTTCCGCGTCCCAGGTGCTCGGCGTACACCGCGGCACCGAGGTCGCGCAGCAGCCCGTCGGCCTTGTGCTTGGCCTGGGCTGCGTCGAGTTTGGCCTGTCCCGCCTTGCTGGCCTCGGTGGCCTTGGCCAGCCCGATCTCGGCGGACTGCTTGACCTTGTCCATCAGTCCCATGCTCGGTTCCTTTCTCCCAACGGGCTCCGCACGTTCGGCGGTGTCCGCGATTCTGGCCGCGGTCCCCGTGGTCCTGTCGGCGGAGCCCGCGATGGCGAAACGACTGGGGGTCGGCGACTCACCGGTCGGCCACCCCGGTTCGCGACTCGCCTCCCGTCCCACCGGTGTAGCAGAACGGGACCACCCCGGGCACCGACGCCTGGTCAGAGGGCCCGGGCCGAAGGGGTCGCCCCCGGCTTTGGGCTATGACAGGGGGCCAGACCTGCCCGACCCCGCGGCGGGAGTCGCATCCGACTGAGCGAGGAGGCCCTCCTGCGCACCTGGCGTGAACACCTACCGGCCGGCGCCCAGCTGGCCGTCGAGCACTTGGTCTCGGCGGGCACGTTGCCGGTGGCCTGGTCGGCCCGCTGGCAGTCCACGCCTCAGGCCCCCCTCTGGCTGGAACTCGGAGACCATAGTGAACTCGGGGACCATAGTGAAGGGGAGCGAGTCGGCCGGGGTTACGGCGGCTGGTGGACGGCGGGAGCGTTCGACGCGGCCACCCGGCGGATGGCGGGGCGGCTGCGAGGGGCCGGCCTCGAGCCCGGGGACCGGGTGCTGTGGTCGGCCCGGTCGTCGGTCCCGGCGCTGGTTGCCCACGTCGCCGCGCTACGTGCCGGCTTGGTGGTCGTGCCGGCGAACACCACCTACACCGTCCGCGAGCTGGCCCACATGGTGACCGACGTGCGGCCAGCCGCCGCCATCGTGGATCCCGACCGACGGAATGCGGTCCGTCAGGCCTCGGACCCGAGCGTGCTGGTCGTCGGTCCGGGCGCGGAGCTGCCGGACGCCGACCCGGGACCGCTCGACACGGCCGAGCCGACCGCACCGGCCCTCATCCTCTACACCTCCGGCACCACCGGGGCACCGAAGGGCGCCGTCCTCAGCCACCGGAATCTGCTCGCCGCGACCGAGTCGGTCAGGATCGCCTGGCGGTGGACGGCGGACGACCGGTTGGTCCATGCCCTGCCCCTGTTCCACGCCCACGGGCTCTGCGTCGGGGTCTACGGCACGCTGCTGGCCGGAGCGTCGGCCGTCCTCCTGCCGGGGTTCGATCCGGCCGCGGTGGCCGACGCGGCCTCCGAGTTCGAGGCCTCGCTCTTCTTCGGAGTGCCCACCATGTACCACCGCCTGGTGCGGTCCGGTCGGGCCGGCGACTTGCGTCGGCTCCGGCTCTGCGTCTCCGGCTCGGCCCCGATGTCGGTGGAGCTGCACGGTGCCATGGGCGATGCGCTCGGTTCGACCGTGCTCGAGCGTTACGGGATGACCGAGACCCTCATGAACCTGTCCAATCCCTGCGAGGGCGCGCGCCGGCCCGGCACGGTCGGGTTCCCGCTGCCGGGGGTGGAGGCTCGGCTGACCGACGGCGAGCTGTCGGTCCGCGGGCCCAATGTCTTCGACGGGTACTGGGAGCGGCCCGCGGCCAACGCCGAGGTCTTCACCGAGGCGGGTGGGGGCGGACGTTGGTTCCGGACAGGGGACCTGGGCGCCGATGATGACGGGTACGTGGTCATCAGGGGGAGGAGGACCGAGTTGATCATCTCGGGCGGGTACAACGTGTATCCGACCGAGGTCGAGGACGTGCTGATCACCCATCCGGGCGTGGCCGAGGTGGCGGTCACCGGCTCACCGTCCGAGGAGTGGGGTGAGGTGGTCACGGCCTGGATCGTGGCCGACGGGGTACCGCCCTCCGTGGACGACCTGACTGCCTTCACCGAGGCGACGCTGGCTCCCTACAAGCGACCCCGGCGGGTCCATGTGGTCGACGAGCTGCCCCGCAACGCGCTCGGCAAGGTGCTCCGGGACCACCTCGGACGATGGCCCGGCGGCTAGGTTGCCGGTTGTGGAGACGCGATCTCGGGCGGGGCGCCGGCGCGCCGTCCCGAAAGAGGTGGCCGAGGAGCGACCCGGCTGGCTGGTGTCACCGGACGACCGGTTCGAACGGGCGTTGGGCGACGAGGGATTCGGGATCGTCGCCGGCCTCGACGAAGTGGGCCGCGGGGCCTGGGCCGGGCCGGTCTCCGTCGGGGTGGTCGTGTTCCCACCGGACATCCCTCCTCCCGATGGACTCCGCGACTCGAAGATGTTGACCGAGGACCGCCGTGAATCCCTCTATCCCCTCATCACGAGGTGGTGCACCGACTGGTCGGTGGGCCACGCCGGACCGGACGAGTGCGATCGGTTGGGGATGACCGTCGCGCTGAGGCTGGCCGCCAGGCGGGCGCTCGCCACTCTCCGCCGGCCTCCCCACGCCGTGCTCATGGACGGGGCCTTCGACTATGTGAGCGACCCCTCGGCTGAGACCCAACTGCCGGGGACCGGCGACGTGCCCGCCCTGCCCGAGGACCCACCCCACGTGCGGACGGTCGTCCGTGGCGACGCTCATTGCGTTTCGATCGCGGCCGCCTCCATCCTGGCCAAGGTCACCCGCGACCGGATGATGCGCTCGCTCTCGGCCAGCTTCCCCGCCTTCGACTTCGACCGGAACAAGGGTTATCCCTCCCCCGTCCATAAGACGGCGCTGGCCGGCTTCGGTCTGACCTCGGTACACCGCCGGTCGTGGGCCTTCGTGGACAGCATGGCCTTTCGCTGAACCGCATCGCCGACGTCGTCGCGGGGCGCAACTACCCGTCTACCCGTCGCCAGGGCCGTCGACCGGCGGCCGCGTGCGCATCGACACCCGCGGGCCCGGGGGGGGCGGACCGACGGGTCTTCAGGTAGGGGCCGGCTCCTTGGGGAGTCCGAGTACCCGCTCCCCGATGATGTTGCGGAGGATCTCGTCCGACCCACCGGCCACCCGCATCCCGGGCACACCGAGGATGAACTGGGACCACGCGTAGGTTCCCCAGGCGCCCGTGTCCGCCACCAGCGCCGGGCCGAGGATCGAGGACAGCAGCTGACTGGTGCGGACCATGTTGGCCGTGAGCAACAGCTTGGCCATCGACATCTCGGGGCCGGGCAGCTGGCCGGCGGCGATGGCGGCCATGGACCGCAACGTCGTGTAGCGGACCACGCGCTCGCGGATGATGATGGACGCCAGCTCCTGGCGGACCAGTGGATCGTCGGCCCGCCCCGATGCCCTGACCAGCTCCACGATGCGGGTGGAGGTGGGCAGGGCGGCTCCTCCCCCTCCACCCCCGATGGCGGCGCGCTCGTTCATCAGGGTGGTGAGAGCGACCGTCCACCCGCCGTTCACCTCGCCCAGGCGGTGTGAATCGGGCACTCGCACGTCGGTGAAGAACACCTCGTTGAACGATGCCCCGCCGGTCATCTGACGGAGGGGCCGGACGTCGACCCCGGGTGCGTGCATGTCCACCACGAATCCGGTGAGCCCGCGGTGCTTCGGGAGGTCCGGGTCGGTGCGGCAAATGATCTCTCCGATGTCGGAGAGCTGCGCGCCCGAAGTCCACACCTTCTGACCGGTGATCCGCCACTCGTCGCCGTCGCGTACCGCCCTGGTCTGGAGCGACGCCAGGTCCGAGCCGGCGCCGGGCTCGCTGAAGAGCTGGCAGGCCACGATGTCGCCGCGGTACATCCTGGCCAGGTAGGCCTCCTTCACGCTGTCGGTGGCATGGGCGAGGATCGTCGGTGCCACCATCCCGAGGCCGATGCCGAAGACGGCGGGGGAGGGAAGCTTGTAGTCGGCGGCCACCCGGTCGTAGATGCGCTGGTAGTCGCGGGAGAGCCCCCGGCCACCGTAGGCGGCGGGACCGGTGATCCATCCGAACCCCGCGTCGAAGGCTCTCTGCGCCCACGAACGGGCGGCCACCAGGTCAGCCCGCTCTTCCTCGGGGGTGCGTTCAGGGAGGACGCCAACCTTGTCGGAGCCCTGGCCCCATACGAACCGGTCGGGCGGCCGCTTCGCCGCGTGGGCATCGAGGAAGGCCCGCGCCTCCTGCTCGAAGTGCTCTGGGCTGATCATCGTGGCGGCCGTCGAGCCACCGTCACGCCGGGTGGCGGCGTCGGTCATGGTGAGACCCCTTTTCTACAGGGCATCCGGTTCTCTACAGGGCATCCGGCTGGCCCCGGGCCGTCGACATGGTAACCGTGCCTGGCGCGCCCGAGCCCGACGGGCCCCGACGGGCCCCGGGTCACCTGGGCGCGTGGCCCGGTCAGGGACGGGTCGACAACGCCGCCGGGAGCGCCACCGCGAGATCGCGGTGGGCGAATTCGAATCCGCGGGCATCGAGCACGGCGGGCAGGACCCGCTGGCCTCCGAGGACGAACTCGGTGGCCATCTCGTCGCCCAGGGCCAGCTTCAGGACGGTTGCCGGCACGGGAAGCACGGCGGGTCGGTGCAGAGTGGCGCCGATCGCCTTGGCCAGCTCCTGGTCGGTGACCGGGTGCGGCGCAGTGGCGTTGACCGGACCGGCGATGGACCGATTCTCGAGACAGTGCATGATCACGCCGATCTCGTCGGCCAGGGAGATCCAGCTGCGGAACTGGTGGCCCGCCCCCATACGTCCGCCGAGCCCGAGACGGAACAGCGGCAACTGCTTGGCCAGTGCCCCGCCGGTCCGAGTGAGCACGATGCCCGACCGGAGGAGAACGACCCGGATCTCCGACGGAGCCGCGGCCGCGGCTGCGTCCTCCCATTCCCGACAGAGGTCGGCGAGAAAGCCTGCGCCGGCCGCCGAGGCCTCGGTGAGCACCTCGTCTCCCCGGTCGCCGTAAAAGCCGACGGCGGACGCGTTGACCAGCACCGCCGGCTGCGTCGAGAGCTGGGCGAGGGTGTCCACCAGCAGCCGTGTGGAGCCGATCCTGCTCTCGACGATGAGCTTCTTGCGTGACGGGGACCAACGCCGGTTGCCGATCCCGGCGCCCGCCAGGTTGACCACGCCGGCAAACGGGCCGGCTCGATCGAGGCGCGGGAGGTCCACGGTTCCCCGGGTGGGGTCCCAGGCCACCTGATCGGGCCGCGCCGGGCCGGTACTGGGAGGGCGAACCAGTCGGGTCACGCGTGCGCCGCCGGCCCGCAGGTGGTTGGTGAGGGCGGTGCCGATCAGGCCGCCGCCGCCGGCGAGGAGGACATTCACGGGGCGAGCTCGGCCGGCCAACGGGCGCGTGCCACCGCCGATCGCACCATGGTGGCGAAGGCATCGGGATGGGTGAGGTGCGCGCCGTGCGAGGCCCCGCCGATCTCGAACAGCTCGGACCCAGGCGTGTGCTCCAACAGCCAGGCCACCGCTCGGCGATGCCGCGAGGCCGAGTTCCCCCCTCGCCCGTATGTGGTGGGCACCGGCATCTTGGTCACGTCGAACGGGGCTTCGGCGAGGCGGATGGCGCGGAGCTCGGTGGCCAGGGCGGGCCCGTCGGCGCGCCGGTCGGCCTTGGCCGACTCCGGAAGCCGCTCCCATGAGGTGTCTCCGACCATCCGCCGGAAGAACCGCTCGGCCGCCGCCGCGGCGTCGTCGGGGTCGGCGGGATCACCGTCGACTGCTGACCCTCGCGGTGCGGCATCAGGTGCCGAGCGATATTCGGCCAGCCACGGCATGGGAGGCTCGTATGCGGCCGCCGCCAAGATCGAATTGCGAGACTCCGGGCGGAGGGCGGCGGCCAGGGCCACATCCCCCCCATAGCTGTGTCCGACCACCACGGCGGGCCGGTCGTCGATGACCGAGAGGAGGTCGTCAACGTGGCCGTCGAAGGTGTCGTGCAGGGGGAGCGCAGCACGCGAGCGGTTGTACCCGCGTCGGTCGTAGACCACGGTACGGAGATCGGGGAGGCGGCGCACGACCCGGGCGAAGCTGGTCGATCGGTCGAGCGAGCCGTGGATCAGGACCACCGTCGGCGACCTCGACCGTCCCTCCGGCACGTGTTCGGTGACGGCCAGGCCGTGTTCTCTGGTCATGGACTTCACAGTGTTTCAGCTGGTCGGGGGCCGTGTCACACCACAGATGCACCCATCGCCGGCCCGGATCGTGCATTGTTGAGGCTTCCGATTGCGAAGGAGAGACTGTGCCCATTTCCAAATCCGACCTGATCACGGCGGTGGCCGCCCACACCGGATCGACCTCCAAGGACGTCGCCACCGTGCTCGGAGGTTTCGAGGATGTCGTGGTGGCCAACGTGGCGAAGGGCGAGAAGGTGGTCCTCAGCGGCTTCCTCACCTTCGACCGGGCTCAGCGCGCGGCGCGGACCGGTCGTAACCCCCAGACCGGCGAGACCATCAAGATCCGCGCATCGAAGGCCCCGAAGGTCTCGGCCGGCGCCTCGTTCAAGAAGATCGTGAACGGTCAGGCACCGGCGCCAAAGTTGACCGGCTCGAGGTAGGCCGTCGCCTGTGGCCCGGCATGCCGGGCCACAGGCGATCACCCGCTCGGGGGACCGGACCCGGCCCTCTGAGGGACCGGTCACGCCCCTTGGGCCGACCGGTTTGATCCTGAGCGGAACCGCCGCCGCGGCCCTGGCTCTCGGTGTTGCCGGTGATGAGCGCCGGTAGGCTGGCCGCGATGTCCAGCAGCGACGACGGCGAGAAGTCAACGACGCCAAACGGGTCGGGGGTGCCTCCCGGGGCGGGAGCGTTCGGCCCGAACGCGTGGCTGGTGGAGGACATGTACGAGCGGTACCGCTCGGACCCGACGTCCGTCTCGGACTCGTGGCGCGAGTTCTTCGCCGACTATCGGGCCGCCGAGGCCTCGGTTGCTCCGGTCGCGGCGCCCGTCGCGGCGCCCGTCGCGGCGGGGGGCTCGCCCCCCGCCGCCCCCTCGGGCGGCGTCGGCACCGCGGTCCGTCCGGCCTCGGACCGGTCGCCCGTTCCCGAGAACACCGGGCCGGCCATGGCCCGACTCGACGACCAGGGCGGACCGCGCCCCGCCACGGCGACCACGTCCTCGACGGGACGTGGCGTACCGCCGAGCAGCGCCGACGGTCCGGACCATGCCGTGCCCCTGCGCGGCGCGGCCGGCCGCATCGTGGCCAACATGGAGGCCTCGCTGGCCGTCCCGACGGCCACCAGCGTTCGGGTGGTTCCAGCCAAGTTGCTCGAGGTCAACCGCACCATCGTCAACAACCAGCTGTTCCGCACCACCGGTGGCAAGGTCAGCTTCACCCACCTCATCGGCTATGCCGTGGTCAAGGGGTTGGGGGCCGTCCCGGCCATGAACGCCGCCTTCGTGCCGGACGTGGACGGCAAGGGCACGCCGGGCATGGTCTCCCATCGACACGTGGGGCTCGGGCTGGCGGTCGACGTGGAGAAGCCCGACGGCAGCCGCACCCTGCTCGTCCCGTGCATCACCGAAGCCGACACCCTGGACTTCCGCGGGTTCGTGGCGGCCTACGAGGAGTTGGTGCGCAAGATCCACACCAACCGGATCGCTCCCGACGACTTCAGCGGGACGACGGTCACGCTCACCAACCCGGGAACGCTCGGGACGGTCCAGTCTGTCCCTCGCCTCATGCCGGGTCAGGGCCTCATCGTTGGGGTGGGAGCACTCACCTTCCCGCCCGGCTTCGAAGCTGCCGACCCCCGCACGCTGGCCGAGCTCGGCATCGGCAAGACGGTCACCCTCACCTCCACGTACGACCATCGCATCATTCAGGGAGCGGAGTCGGGGCTGTTCCTCGCCTACGTGTCCGAGTGCCTCACCGGCCAGCACGGTTTCTACGAAGAGGTCTTTCAGTCTCTCGAAATCCCCTATGAGCCGGTGCGATGGGAGGTGGACGCCGACGCTGCCCATGACGATGCTGGTGCCCATCCCCGCCTGACGAAACAGGTCCACGTCCAGACGCTCATCAACATGTACCGGGTCCGGGGGCATCTCATCGCCCACCTGGACCCCCTGGACGCCGAGCCACCCGACCTCCATCCGGAGCTCGATCCGCTGCACTACGGCCTCACCATCTGGGATTTGCCGCGCCAGTTCGTCGCCGACGGACTGGCGGGCAAGGACATGGCAACCCTCGACGAGATCCTCCACACCCTGCGCGACGCGTACTGCCGGACACTCGGCGTGGAGTACATGCACATCCAGGACCCGAAACAGAAGCAGTGGATCCAACAGCACCTGGAGGGAGTCCCGGCTGTTCTCTCCGCCGACGAGCAGCTTCATATCCTCGACCGGCTCAACGCCGCCGAGGTCTTCGAGCGGTTCCTGCACTCCCGCTATGTGGGGCAGAAGCGGTTCGGCCTCGAAGGCGCCGAGTCGACCATCGTGTTGCTCGACACCATCCTGCAGGAAGCGGTCGACGAGGGCCTCCGCGAGGCGGTGATGGGGATGGCCCACCGGGGACGGCTGAACGTCCTGGCCAACATCGTCGGCAAGTCGTACCGGGAGATCTTCGAGGAGTTCGAGGGCAACCTCGACCCCGAGTCCGTCCAGGGATCCGGTGACGTCAAGTACCACAAGGGTGCCCGCGGGACGTTCGTCGCCTCCTCGGGGGGGACGATCCCGGTCACCATGGCCTCGAACCCCTCACACCTCGAGGCGGTGGACCCGGTGGTCGTGGGCATGGCCCGCGCCAAGCAGGATGCCCTGGGCGGGGAGCACGGGTCCGGCCCGCAGCTGGAGGGCGGCCCCGAAGACCCGTTCCCGGAGCTCTCCATCCTGCTGCATGGGGATGCCGCCTTCGCCGGTCAGGGGGTGGTGGCCGAGACCCTCAACCTCTCGGGCCTGGCCGGCTACCGCACCGGTGGCACCGTGCACATCGTCATCAACAACCAGCTGGGATTCACCACCGCCCCCGAGGCGGCCCGCACCTCCGTCTACCCGACCGACGTGGCCAAGATGGTGCAGGCACCCATATTCCACGTCAACGGCGACGATCCCGAGGCTTGCGTCCGGGCGGCGCGGCTGGCGCTCGGCTTCCGGCAGGCCTTCCACAAGGACGTGGTCATCGACCTGGTGTGCTACCGGCGTCATGGGCACAACGAAGGCGATGACCCGAGCTACACCCAGCCGATCATGTACTCGCTCATCGAGGCCAAGCGGTCGGTGCGGAAGCTCTACACCGAGTCGCTGGTCCGCCGGGGGGACATTTCTCTGGAGGAGGCGGAGCAGGCGCTCGACGACTTCTCCGCCCGCCTCCAGGCGGCCCTGGACGAGACGCGGGCTGAGGTCGAGACCGAGCAGGAGCGAGCCCCGGTCCTCCCCGAGTACGTGGTCCCCGATCTCGAGGTGCCGGCGGTTCCCACCGGAATCGGCGCCGCGGTGTTGTCGGCAGTGGCCGAGGCGGTGCGCTCGGTGCCTGAGGGCTTCGTGGTCCATCCCAAGCTGGCCCGCCAGTTCGAGCAACGCGACAAGATGGTGGCCGACGGGCAGATCGATTGGGCCCTGGCCGAGGCGCTGGCCATCGGTTCGCTGCTGGTCGAGGGGGTCAACGTCCGTCTCACCGGTCAGGACACCAGACGTGGCACCTTCTCGCAACGGCACGCCGTTCTGGTGGACAACACGACTGGGCGCGAATACGTGCCGTTGGCCGGGCTGGGGGAAGGGCGGTTCACCATCCTCGACTCGCTTCTGTCCGAGTATGCCTGTGTGGGGTTCGAGTACGGGTACTCGGTCGAGGCCATCGACGATCTGGTGGCCTGGGAGGCCCAATTCGGCGATTTTTGGAACGGGGCCGAGATCATCGTGGACAACTTCCTCGTGGCGGCCGAGGACAAATGGGGCCAGCGGTCCGGTCTCGTCCTCCTCCTGCCTCACGGCTATGAGGGCCAGGGACCCGAGCACTCATCGGCGCGCATCGAGCGCCTCCTTGCTCTGTGCGCCCGGGGCAACATGCGAGTCACTGATCCCACCACCGCGGCCCAGTACTTCCACCTGCTCCGGTCCCAGGTCAGAGGTCCGGCGCGCCGACCGCTCATCGTGATGACCCCCAAGTCGCTGCTGCGCGCCCGCCAGGCCCGCTCGCCCGTGGCCGATTTCACCGCCGGCTCGTTCGCCGAGGTGCTGGACGACCCGGCCTCAGGCCACGAGGATGCCGACCCCGGGGCGGTCCGGCGGGTGGTGCTCTGCACCGGCAAGATCGCCTACGACGCCCTGGGGCGGCGGGACGAGCTGGGTGAGGCGGCCCGGGAGGTGGCGGTGGTACGGGTCGAGCAGCTGTACCCGTGGCCCACGTCGGCCATCCGGGCCGTCCTCGAACGATATGCCTCCGCCCGGGAAGTGGTGTGGCTCCAGGAGGAGCCGGAGAACATGGGGGCGTGGAACTTCGTCCACGGGAGGCTGCATCGATTGCTGCGCGAGACCCACACCCTCACCCATGTGAGCCGAGCCGAGTCGGCCAGCCCGGCCTCGGGCAGTGTCGCCTTGCACCGGCTCGAGCAGGAGGACCTACTGACCCGGGCAATCGGGTAGGCGGCAGACCCATCGTCTCACCCGGCGGCCGGGGTGGGCCGAAGGCCAGACCGGCGGCGCGCCGCTCAGGGTCAGGTGAGGAAGTCGTGGGCGAGGGCGATCCACATTTCGGTGGACAGATGGAGCGACTCCGTATCCACCCGCTCGTCGATCCCGTGGAACATGGCCCCGTAGTCCTCGAACCCGATGGCCCGGCTGTGGAGGCCGAACCCATAGGCCACACTCCCGAGGGCCCGGTGGAACTTTGCATCGGTGGCGCCGACGGTCAGGTAGGGAACGGTGCGCGCCCCTGGGTAGAAGACCCGACTGACCCGTTCCAGCGAGTCCCACAGTGGCGTGTCGATCGGGGACGTGGTCGCCACGTGCTCGGACCGGAACTCGATGTCCACCTCGTCTGCCATGTCGCCGAGCGCGTCGCGCACCATGGCCCGGACGTCGGCCGTGTCCCAGCCGGGGAGGGAACGTATGTCGACCTCGAGCTCAACCCGGTCGGGGATGACGTTGACCTTGGTTCCCGCCCGCATCACCGTGGGAGCCATGGTCGTGTGGGTGCAGGCGTGGGCCTGACGGGCCAGGCCGAGCATGGGGAGCTCGTCGCAGAACTGATCGATCTGCCCGGGGTCGAGCAACGGTTGGGTGATCTCCTCCGGAAAGCCCATCCCCTCGATGAAGCGGACCCAGGCCTCGTGAAGTTCGGCCTCGGGTCGGTGCGCATCGATGCGTCGGACCACCTCGGCCGCCTTGACGAGGGCACTATCGGTGCGCAGGGGTTGGGAACCGTGGCCTGGGGTGCCCCGGACGGTGAGGAGGCACCAGAAGACCCCTTTCTCGCCGACGATGACCGGGAGACGGGTGGCACCGTCAAGGGCGTCCCTCGGGAACCCGCCTGATTCGGTGATCACGTAGTCGCCGCCGACCTCGTCGGCGGCATGACGGCACAGCCATTCGGCACCGTGGGTGCCGAGAGCCTCCTCGTCGGCCACCGCCACGTAGGTGAGGTCCCCCGCGGGCCGGAACCCGCTCCGGGCCAACTGGCGCAGGGCGGTGGCCATGGTGGCGGTCAGGTTGAGCATGTCGATCGCGCCCCGGCCCCAGACTTCGTCGTCGATGAGCTCACCTCCGAACGGGTCGTGGCGCCAGTCGGCCGCCGTCGCGGGTACGACGTCGGTATGGCCGAGGAGGGTGAGGGAGGCCGCGGCCGGGTCGGAACCGTGGACTTTCGCCACCAGGGAGGTGCGGCCCGGTTGGGGTTCGTAGACCTCCATGTCCACACCGATGCCGTCGAGATAGCTGCGCAACAGGTCCGCATTGCGGGTTTCCTGCCCGGAGGCGGCGGTCCCGTCGTTCACGCACCGGTTACGGATCAGGTGCTGGAGAAGGTCGGTCGCCTCGGCGGTGCGGGCCTGCTCATCGTTCACCCAGGGCATCCTAGGGATGCCGCAGCGTCGCCAGGCCCTCCCGAGCGACCGGCCGCCCGGGATGGTCCTTTCCGACCTGGTCAGATGGTTGACTGTGACGTGTATGGCACCCGATCGACAGGAACGCCGGAGGATCGTCGTCGACGGGTCCAACATCGCCACCGAGGGGCGGACCCTCCCCAGCCTGGTCCAGCTGGACGAGGCCATCCGCAGCTTCCTCGAGGAGTACCAGGGCTTCGCCACAACCGATGTCACCGTGGTGGTCGACGCTTCGTTCGGCCACCGCATCGACCCGTCTGAAGTACCCGCCTTCGAGCAGGCCCTGGAGCACGGCGAAATGATCACGCCTCCGGCCGGGGCCCTGGGAAGGGGTGACGGGTTCATCCTCCGGATTGCCGAGAAGTCCGGCGCCTTGGTGCTGTCGAACGACTCCTTCCAGGAATTCCATGCCGAGCGCCCCTGGCTGTTCGAGCCGGGACGGCTCATCGGTGGCAAGCCGGTGCCCGGTGTGGGTTGGGTCTTCACGCCAAGGACCCCGGTGCGGGGGGTCAGGAGCCGGTCAGTCACGACCCGGTCAAGGCGGGACGGTTCCGCGCCCGAGGCTCTCGAGGAGGAGGACGGGACCACCGGCCGCGCGAAGAAAGCGACCAAGGCCGCCAAGACCGCGAAGGACGCCAAGCCGACCAAGCCGGCCAAAGCCGCCAAGACCGCGAAGGAGCCCATGGAGCCCAAGGCCGCCAAAGCCGCCAAGTCCACAAAGCCGACCGGCGAGGCGAACACCGGCAACGCCGCATCCGCACCCACGACGGTCAAAGCGGCCAAGGCGGCCAAGGGGGCGAAGCCGGGCGGGTCGACGACCGATGGGCGGACGACGAAAGCTGCTGGTGCCAGCCGGCACGAAGCGACGGACCCAACTGGTCGGTCCACCAAGTCCGCGAAAGACGCTAAGACCAGCAAGACCAGCAAGACCAGCAAGACCAGCAAGACCAGCAAGACCAGTAAGGCCGGCAAGGCTCCCAAAGTGGGCAAAGCCGGCAAGGCACCCAAGGCCGACAAAGCCGGCAAGGCGCCCAAGTCCGACAAGGCCGCCAAGGCCGCCAAGGCCGCCAAGGGCGATCATGCTGCTGAGGCCTCGCAGGCGACTCAGGTCGCCAAGGTGGCCATGGCCACCGGCGCCGAAACCGTCTCCGCCCTCAACGACCCGGTGACCTTCCTCACCTTCGTGGCCAATCACCCGATCGGGAGCACATTCGACGGCACGGTCGTTTCGTTCACCTCGCATGGAGCCCACATCGATGTGGACGGCATGCTGTGCCACGTGCCGCTCCGCAGCCTGGGTGACCCACCACCGACCCGGGCCCGCCAGGTGCTGGCCAAGGGTGAGACACGGCCTTTCGTGCTGGTGTCGGTCGATGCCGCCGGTCGGCGGGCCGCGCTGGCACTGCCCGGCTTCGAAGGGCGCTGAGCTCCGCGGCTCCTCCGGACACCGGGCCTCGTCCCACGGTCACCGATATCCTCGGCAGTCGTGCGAGCCGAGGACTACCTACCCCATCGTCCGCCCTTTCTCTTTGTCTCGGAGCTCCACTCCGTCGAGCCCGGACAGGCGGCCTCGGGGAGCTGGCAGCTGACGGGGGAGGAGCCCTTTTTCTCCGGGCACTTTCCGGGCCGGCCCACTCTCCCCGGCGTTCTGATGGTCGAGGCCCTCGCCCAGCTGGGCGGTGTGGCCGTGCTGGCCGACCCCCGGTTTGCCGGCAGGCTCCCCCTCTTCGGCGGCATCGAGCACGCCCGGTTCCGCCGTCAGGTGGTCCCCGGCGACCGGCTCGATCTCGAGGTCACCCTGGGCCGGATGTCGACCCGGGCCGGAAAGGGGACCGGCCGGGCCAGCGTGGACGGTGAGGTGGCGTGCCAGGCCGATCTCCTCTTCGTGCTGGTCGACGCCTCGGTTGCCGGCCAGGCCTGAGGAGCGCGAGGGTGCGCATCGCCACTTGGAATGTCAACTCCCTGACTGCCAGGCTCCCGCGGGTGGAAGAGTGGCTCGCTTACGCCGAGCCGGACGTCCTGTGCATGCAAGAGACCAAGCAGGCCGATGCGGCGTTCCCCCACAGTGCCTTCACCGCCCTTGGCTACGAGACGGTCCATCACGGAGATGGGCGCTGGAACGGAGTCGCCATCGCCAGCCGGATCGGGTTGGCTGAGGCTTCGTCCGGCCTCGGCTCGGAACTCGACACGCAGGGGAGCCGGTTGATCGCCGCCGACTGCGGAGGGGTGCGGGTCGTATCGGTCTACGTGCCCAATGGGCGCAGCCTGGACAGTGACCAGTACCCGGCCAAGCTGGCCTGGCTGGCCCGACTGCGGGCGTTGCTGGACGAGACCAGCTCACCTGATCGTCCCTTGGCGGTGTGCGGTGACTTCAATGTGGCACCCGAGGATCGAGATGTCTGGGACCCGGCCCAATTCGAGGGCGCCACCCACGTGAGCCCTCCGGAGCGGGCCGCCGTCGGTGAGCTGCTGTCATGGGGGCTGGTCGACGTGTTCCGCCGTCTCTACGACGACGACAACCTGTTCACGTGGTGGGACTACCGCGCCGGCAACTTCCACAAGCACCGGGGCATGCGGATCGATCTCATCCTCGTCACCGAGGCACTGGCGGGACGAACCCGCTACGGCCTCATCGACCGGAACGCCCGTAAGGGGCAGAAGCCGTCGGACCACGCCCCGGTGTTCATCGATACCGACATCGGGTGACCTGATCGCGCCACGCCGCCGGCAGGGGCGGCATCAACCCTGGGTCCGGACGGATCACCGCCGGAGAGTGGCCCGCAACTCGGCGATCCGGCGCCCGGCCTGCCCAGGCGCGGGGCGGCCGATGCCTGGGCGCGACACACGTGCCACGGCCGCCAGCCACGGCGAAGGTTCGCGCTCTCTTCGGCGTCCGAGGCCCATGCGTCGGAGACGGGACCACGAGCAGTGCAATTCGCGGGAGGCCCGGGTGAGGGCGACGTACAGGAGTCGTCGCTCCTCTGCTCGGGCACTCTCACCCTCGGCGTAGGCGATGGGTACGAACCCGTCCTCGACGCCGACGACGAACACCGAGTCCCACTCGAGTCCCTTGGCCCGGTGGAAGGTGGCCAACTCGACGGCGTTGCCCGACCCCGCCGACCTGGCCGGCCTCGCCGGCCTCGCCGGCCCCGCTGGGCGCTGCGAGCGCTCCGACTCTTCTGCCGTCACTTCAGCGGCTGGGCCCTCGGGCGGACCGTCGGCCTCCGCCGGCCCAGCTGCCATCCGGTAGGGGATGCCGGCCCGGGCCAGCGCCCGGGCCATCATCGAGAGCTGCTCGTTCGTGCGGGCCAACACGGCATGATCCGACCACCGCCGTCCCTCGTCGGCCCGGTCCACCAGTAGCGATGCCACCCCTTCAGCCTCGGCGTCGTCATCGTCGTAGGCGGTGACGAGTGGCATGGGTCCGTCCGCGACGGTGGATCGGGGCACCACCGCCGCAGCGCGCCCGAGGACCTCGGCCGCGGCCCGCACGACCTGGGGCGTCGAGCGGTGGTTCTCGTCGAGCCGGATCACCTTCATGCCAGGCACCGCCGCGGGCAGGCGCTGCAACAGGCTGGGGTCGGCACCGTTCCATCCGTAGATGGCCTGGTTGGGGTCGCCCACCACGCAGAGATCGTGGCGGTTCTCCGAGAGCGCGCGGATGAGCCGGAACTGGGCGGGGTTCACGTCCTGGAACTCGTCGACCGACAGGTGGCGGTAACGCCAGGATGCGGCCTCGGCGAAGGCCCGGTCGGACAGCAGGGCGTCGGACGCCAGGCCGAGGAGGTCGTCCAGGTCGATCGCTCGTCGTCGATCGAGCGCGAGCTGGTACCACTCGAACGCCTCCTGCACCTGCTCGGCCGAGACCAGCACGGCGCGTCCGGCCCGATGCGCGCCCTCGGCATAGGTGTCCGGACCGAGACCGCTGGCCTTCGCCCAGCCGATCTCGGTGGCCAATGCCGAAGCCAGGCCGGGGTCGCCGACCTGGTCCCGTAGGAGGCGGTACCGATCGTCGAAGACCACAGGAGCCCGGTCACCGGCGTCGAGGGCCCGGCGCCGGAGAAGCGTGAGGGCCAATTGATGGAGCGTGCCGGCCCTCACCCCCGGACTGGGTGCACCGCCACGAGTCGCCGGTGTGGAGACGGGCACGCCGTACCGTTGCAGCCGGTCGCGGAGCTCGCGGGCGGCCCGGCGGGTGAAGGTGCACACGACGGTATGGTCCGCCTCGGCAGACCCGTCCCGGATGCGGCGGGCCACTCGCAGGGTCAGCACGCTCGTCTTTCCCGACCCGGCGCCGGCCAGGATGCACAAGGCCGGCGAGGGGGAATCGACGGCCAGTCGCTGCGGGTCGGTCAGGCCGGCCACGGCCACGTCGAAGGCAAGGGTCACCGACGGTGCTTCTCCGCCTCGGTCCCGTGGCTCCACAGGGGCTGAGGCTATCGGTAGGGTATGCCGGTGCTGAAGTCGTTCGCCGACGGCCGTCTGTTCGGCGGAGCCTGGGGGCGCGGGGTGCCGACGGTGCTCGCCCTTCACGGCTGGCGGCGCGACCATCATGACTTCGCCTCCATCTTCGACGACGGGGAGTCGGCCACCCCCGCGGCGATCGCTCCCGACCTGTTCGGCTTCGGGGCCACCCCAGCACCGCCTGAGCCGTGGGGTACCGAGGAGTACGCGCGCCAGCTTCTGCCCCTCTTCACCGAGCCCGGGCTCCTCAGCGACCGGATCGTCGTCGTCGGCCACTCCTTTGGTGGACGGGTGGCCGTCCGGCTACAGGGACTGGTTCCGGACCGCATCGAGCGGCTGGTGCTCAGCGGGGTCCCGCTCCTCGATCGGGCCGGGGGTCGCCGGCGTCCGGCCACCGGCTATCGGGTGGTGCGGATGCTCCATCGGGTGGGCCTGTTGGGCGACGCACGCCTCGAGGCGGCCCGCCACCGGTACGGGTCCGCGGACTACCGGGCGGCCGAAGGAGTCATGCGTGGCGTGTTCGTCAGGGTGTTGGCCGAGGACTATGCCGAGCTGCTGGAGACCATCGCCTGCCCGGTCCAGCTGGTCTGGGGCGAGGGAGACACCGAAGTGCCCGTCGAGGTGGCGGTCCGGGCCCGGCCGCTCTTCCCGTCGGCCACGCTCCTCACCCTCCCGGGGGTCGGGCACCTGACACCGACCGAGGCACCGGGGGCCATGCGCGAGGCGATCGTGGCTCGGACGGGATCGGGGCGATCGCGGGGGAGCGTCGTCGCCGACCCGACCCGCGGCGCCCCGTGATCGGAGAGGCAGCTCACCTCCTGCTCGCGCTGGTCGGCCCGGCCCGGCTGCACGACGGTGTCGCTTGGATCACCGTGGCCTGCGGCCTGGCGGCCTGCGGGCCCGCCGGGCTCCGGTGGCTGCGCGTGGCGCAGCGTGAGCACTACCTGGCCGGCTCGGTCTCTCGCTTCGCGGGCCGCTGGTGGGTGTCGTCGCCCGGGAATAAAGGCCTGGCCGTCCTGGCGGTGGTGGCCGCCATGGTCTCGGTGGGCTGGCCACCCGTCGGTGTGGTGACCGCGGGCGTCGTGGCGTTCGGCCCCCTCGGCCTCACGGTGCGCGGCCGGACCGCCCCCCTGGTCTGGACGCGCCGGCTGCGGACGCTCGCCGCCGTCTCGGCTGCCTTGGTGATCCTCGTCATGGTGGCGGGACTAGTGAGCGGGTTGGCCTCGCCCGCGGCCGTGGTGGCCGCCCTGATCGTTCCGGCGCTGGTGGACCTGGCCTGCGCCGTGACCGCGCCGATCGAGCATCGTCTGTCGGAGCCCTTCGTCGAGGCCGCCGCAGCCCGGCTCCAGCGGGTTGACCCCTGCGTGGTGGCGGTTACCGGCTCCTATGGGAAGACCTCGACCAAGAGCCATATCGCTCACCTGCTCCGACCGGGCCGCACCGTCGTGGCCACGCCGGCCAGCTTCAACAACCGGGTGGGCCTGGCCCGGGCCGTCAACGAGCACTTGGCCGAAGGCACCGAGGTGTTCGTAGCCGAGATGGGTACCTACGGGGCGGGGGAGATCGCCGACCTCTGCCGCTGGTGTCCGCCGGACATCGCCGTCATCACGGCCATCGGGCCGGTCCACCTCGAGCGGTTCGGCACCGAGGAGCGCATCGTCGAGGCAAAATCGGAGATCATCGATCGTGCGGCCACGGTCGTGCTCCAGGTCGACGACAAGCGACTGGCCGTGCTGGCCGATCGGGCCGCGGCTGATGGCAAGCGAGTGCTCCGCTGCTCGGCGGTCGACCCGGCGGCCGATGTCTGTGTGGAGCGGAGCCCTGACGGGACACGGCTGTCGGTGCACACCGTCGGCCGGCGGCTGGCCGACGGTGTGCGGGTCCCGTCGGGGTTGCAACCCACCAACCTGGCCTGCGCCATCGCCGTGGCCCTGGCGCTCGGGGTGGAGCGCGGTGAACTCGTCGCCCGCCTGGGACATCTCCCTGCGGTCGAGCACCGGCTGGAGGCGGTGCGCGCTCCAACGGGCGTCACCATCCTCGATGACACCTACAACGCCAATCCGGCCGGGGCGGCCGAGGCGCTCGCCATGCTCGACCGAGCTCCGGCTGACCGCGCGCCGGATGGTTCGCCGGAGCGGCCGGCGGGACGCCGCCGGGTCGTCGTCACCCCGGGAATGGTCGAACTCGGTCGCCGGCAAGCCGAGGAGAACCGGCGTCTGGCCGCGGCCTGCGCCGGGGTGGCAACGGACCTCCTGGTGGTGGGCCGCACCAATCGCCGTGCCCTCATGACCGGGGCGGCCTCGGTGCCGGGCTCACCGCTGCGCGTCCGTCGGGTCGGCCGCCGGGACCAGGCTGTGGCCTGGGTGCGGCAGAGCCTCGGATCGGGAGACGCGGTGCTGTACGAGAACGATCTGCCGGACCACTACCCTTGAGCCGTCGGGCCGCCGGACCGCCCAAAGTGGGGCGGACAGGTCCCCACGCACTCGCCGATCGGAGGATTGACCCACCGTGCCCGAAGTCGCCGTCATCTTCGGAGGGCCGTCGCCGGAGCACGACGTCAGCGTGCTCACCGGTCTGCAGGCGGCCAGGGCCCTGGCCGGGCGATCCGACCGACCGCCGCCGTCGGTGCGGTCTCTGTTCTGGTCCAAGACCGGCGAGTGGTACGAGGTCGACCCCGGCCTCGAGGCGGACTCGTTCCTCGAAGGTGTGCCGCGGGGCGCGGTCGGGCTGCAATTCACCGCCGCCCCCGACGGTGGGTTCGCCGAGCAAGGGCGCCGGGGCCGGGGGAAGCCGCTGGCTTTCGACGCGGCCCTGGTGTGTTGCCATGGCGGGCCCGGGGAGGACGGCACGTTGCAGGCGGCGCTGGACCTCGCCGCGGTTCCCTACGCGGGGCCGACGGTGGCGGGCGCGGCCATCGGCATGGACAAGCTGGGCTCCGGGGCGCTGGTGGCGACAGCCGGCCTGCCCGCCTTGCCGCGGGTGCTGCTGCGCCCGGTAGGAGACCCGCCCGACTTCCCGGGGCCCTACATCGTCAAACCGCGGTTCGGCGGCTCGTCGATCGGCATCGAGGTGGTGGAGGACTTCGCCACCGCTCGGGCCCGGCTGGCCGTGAACCGCCATCTCCGCTCCGGGGCGGTGCTCGAGCCCTACCGCCCCGAACTCACCGATCTACAGGTGGCAGTGCGTACGTGGCCTCAGCTGGAGCTGTCCGCCATCGAACGTCCGATCCGGGCCGACACCTCGTCCGACATCCTTGACTACCGCGACAAGTACGTGCCAGGCGAGGGGATGGCCGGCGCCCCCCGCGAGCTTCCGGCCGACATCCCCTCCGAGCTCGAGAAGGAGATCCGACAGGCCTCTGAGCGCATCGCCGACGTCACCGGCATGCGTGGGGTGGCTCGCATCGATTTCCTCTCCGACGGCCGTGAGGCGCTGGTCAACGAGATCAACACGATCCCAGGCTCGCTGGCCCGTTACCTGTGGGTGAACCCGCCACTTCCCTTCACCACCCTGCTCGACGACCTACTGGCCGAGGCCCGTGCGCGGCCCACCCATGCTTATTCGGCCGAGGGAGCCGACGGGACGGTCCTGCGGGCGGCCGGATCGATTGCCGGCAAGCTGGGCTGAGGCGGTTGGCCGCCCACCGTCTCGAGCTCCAACCCGGCGAGGAGGTTCTGGTCGACATCAGGCCCCATTGGTCGTGCCTGTCCGGTCCGCTCGCCGTCTCGCTGGTCGTGGTCGGCATTGGGGTCGCCCTGGACGTGGGCGTACCGCACACCTCGGTGGTGCTGCACTGGGTCGAGGGCCTGATCGTCGCGGTCCCGTGCCTGTGGTTGGCCGGGCGCGTGGTGCGGTGGTGGACGACCAGCCTGGTGCTCACCTCGTTCCGCATCATCGAACAGTGGGGGGTGCTGTCCGGTCAGCAATCAGAGACCCGCTTGGCCGAGATCGAGTCGGTGAGCGCCGTCCAATCGCTCTGGCGCCGCCTCATCGGCACCGGCCAGCTCGAGCTCGAGATCCGCGGGCTCGACGAGCTCCGGGTCATCGACGACGTTCGCAAGCCGGTCATCCTCCGCCGGGTCATCAACCGCCGGCTCCAGCCGCCTGAGCCCCGACCGGGATGATCGGTGAGGTCCAGGCGCCCGCTCCGGTGGGCCGGGCCACCGGCTGACTGGCCGCAGGCCGGTGCTGACGGAGTGCCCCGCGGCCTCAGCCGTCTGGGGCCCGTGGTTGGCGGTGGGCCTCGAGACCGTCGATCCACCGTTGAATCCAGTCGAGAAGCTCCTGGTGGTTCTCGTGGACGCTGGACAGACCTTCGACGATGAGCCCGAGCTGGAAGCTGGTGACCGCCCCCACGATGACCTTGAGCGGGAACTCGTCCTGGTCGAGTCCGTAGTCCCGCAGGGCCTGTCCGAAATGATGCTCGAAGATCCCGCGGAACCGGGCATGCACCTCGGTGAGCCGTGCCCGCAGCGCCGGCATGTTCCAGCCCATGGCCAGCAGCTCGAGGAGGATCTTGGGAAATCGTGACGTCGGCTCGTCCACCCAGAACTGGGCGCCCAGCCTCCACTTCTCGGCGAAGGTCAAGGTCGGATCGGCGTAGAGCGCCTCGAGGGCCTCGGCCAACTGGTCGACGAAACGCTGGAGCGTCTGGGTGAGCAGCTCCTCCATCGATCCGAAGTAGTAGTGCACGAGTCCGTGGTTCACCCCGGCGGCCTCGGCCACCGCCCGAGTGGTCACCCCGGCGTACCCGGCCTCGTACAGGAGGCGCTCGGCCGCGTCCATCAGGGCGACGGTGGCCAGTTGTCTCGCCTCGGTGACCTGCCGTTCCTCCCAGGCCCGCGCCATCAGACGATGGTACGGACCGTGGCCATGGCTGCCAGGGACCCCACGTTCCTCCTCAACTCGGTCTTGACCGGTTAGTCGAGCGTATAATACATTGAACCAAGTCGGTCGACTCAACAATGCCACCGAGTCGATTGGACGAGGTCGGGCCACGCAGGGGGATGGCCTTTTTCGGCGGACGCCCGGTCTCCGAGAGCAGTGGCAACCAGCTCAAGGGAGGGAAGGGTCAGATGGACGAGCAGGCGATGATGGAGTTCGTCGGCCAGGCGGTCGGCGATGTGGGCGCCATGTTGGGTGGCGCGATGGTGGTGATCGGCGACAAGCTCGGGCTGTACCGAGCCATGCGGGGCTCGGGGTGGCTCACTCCTGGGGAGCTGGCCGAGTCGACCGGCACGGCGGAGCGCTACGTCCGCGAGTGGCTGAGCGCCCAGGCGGCCCGGGGTTATGTGTCCTATGACGGCGAAGGGCGATTCAGCCTCCCGGAGGAGCACGCCATCCCCCTCACCGATGAGACCAGCCCCGCCTGCGTCATCGGCGCCTTCGAGACCGCGCTCGGTTCGGTGTACGCGACCGACACGATTGCCGAGCGCTTCCAGACGGGGGAGGGCTATGCGTGGGGAGCCCACGACCAGCACGTGCTGGGAGGCTGCGAACGATTCTTCCGTCCGGGCTATCTCAACAACCTGACGAGCACGTGGATACCCGCACTCGACAGCGTCGAGGCGAAGCTCAACGCGGGTGCTCGCATCGCCGACGTCGGGTGTGGACACGGAGCGTCGGCCTTGCTGCTGGCCGAGGCCTATCCCGAGTCGACGGTCACCGGCTTCGACGCACACGACGGTTCGGTGGATGCCGCCCGCAAGCGGGCCGCCGAAGCCGGGCTGGCCGATCGGGTCGAGTTCGGTGTCGCCACCGCAGCCACGTTCGGTGGTACCTACGACCTCGTCTGCTTCTTCGACTGCCTGCACGACATGGGTGACCCGGCGGGAGCCTGCGCCCACGTCCGCGAGCGACTCGAGCCCGACGGCACGCTCCTGCTCGTCGAGCCGTTTGCAGGTGAGGACCTGAGCGACAACATCAATCCAGTCGGTGCCGCCTACTACGCGTTCTCGACGCTGCTCTGCACCCCGAGCTCGCTGTCCCAGGATGTCGGGGCGGCCTTGGGCGCCCAGGCGGGCGAGGCCCGGCTTCGCGACATCGTCACCTCGGCCGGCTTCAAGAGCTTCCGCCGGGTCGCCGAGACCCCGTTCAACATGGTGCTCGAAGCCAAGCCCTGAACTTCAGGCGCTGGGCGTCCGGGACGGGTTACGCGAGGGAGCGGGAGAAAGGATCAGCCGATGGGCAGAAAAGTTGCCGATTGTCGGGACTTCCCGAGTCAGGGTGGGTGCACGCTCACCATCGCGGGCGAGGAAGACGAAGTGGTCGTGGCGGCCACCCAGCATGCCGTCTCGGCTCACGGGCACGAGGACACCGAAGAGGTGCGCAGCTGGCTGCGGCAGAACCTGAAGGACGAGGTACCGGCGACGTAGCGCTAGCGCGACCGCCGGGCCACGGTGCCGTCAGTGGCCACGACGTGCCAGATCGGCCTGGTGAGGCCGACGATGCCGCCGGGGTCGAGCGCTCCCGCGTGGCACAGGGCCACTACACAGCCGCCGAAGCCGGCGCCGGTCAGCCGGGCCCCGAGGACCCCGGGGGTGGAGACCAGGCGATCCACGAGGCCGTCGACGTCCGGTGTCGACACCTCGAAGTCCTGCGCCAGGCTGCGGTGGCTCTCGGTCATCAGCGCACCAGCCGCGGCCAGGTCGCCCGACCGGAAGGCGTCGGCCGTGCCCCGGACTCTCGCGCACTCCGTCACGACGTGGCGGCAGCGCCGGCGCAGCCGGGGATCGTGCACCGCGGCCAGGTCCGAGGGACTGGCCAGTCCCAACGGGCCGACGACCGCGGCGGCCGCATGGCATTCCTCGACCCGCTCGGCATAGGGCGCATCCCTGAGGGACCGACGTCGGCCGGAATCGACCACCACGATGTCGGCCCCGTCCGGCAGGGGCACCGGCGTAGCGGTCATGGCGGCGAAGTCGATGAGGAGCGCATGGTCCCGCCGGCCACCGGCACAGACCAGCGGGTCCATCGCCCCCACCGGGACCCCGCAGCGGTGCTCGGCCTCGCGGCAAACCGAGGCGATCGTCCAGGGCGAACCGGTCGCCCCGAACACCTCGGCCAGCGTCACCAACAGCGCAGCACTCGACGACAATCCGGCGCCGATCGGAAGGGTGCCGTCGATGCGGAGGGTGCCGCCCGACTCCGGCGGAACCACGGTGACCATCGCCGCGATGAGCCTGGCCCATGGTGGCTCGACGGTGGCCGGGTCGACGGGGACGCTGGGCCCGATCGGGAGCTCGACCCGGCCCTCGAATGCCGCCGAGGTTACCGACAGCGTCTGCTCGTCGCCGTCGGCCGGCTGCCACTCGACGGACACGCCCAGATCGATGGCCATGGGCAGGGCGAGGCCGTCGTTGTAATCGGTGTGGTCCCCGATCAGGTTGACCCGGCCGGGACCGGTCGCCCGGCGGAGGTCTGCCACTTCAGGGCTCCTTTCTGGGCTTCCCGAGTCAGGGTTCATTCGTGTCGGGTCCGGCACGCCTCGTCCCGTCACCCGACGTTCCGCCTGATTTTCGGTCCGTCGAGGGGAGGCTATCCGGCGTGGACGGCACACCCATTTGACCCGCGGCAGCCGACGGGCCACCATCCCGCCATGAATATCTTCGCTGACGGCCGTCCCGCGCCGCCTTCGGTCAGGACGACCCCGTCACCGGTCGCGGTCCGATGAGCGGCCCACTCGCCGGTATCCGCATCGTCGAACTGGCGGGCATCGGACCGTCGCCGTTCACCGGGATGATGCTCGCCGATGCCGGCGCCGACATCATCCGCATCGACCGCGCCGACAAGGCGACCTACCCTCCTCGCGAAGAGCCCCATGTCGACATCATGAACCGGGGACGCCGGTCGGTGGCCGCCGACCTCAAGCACCCCGAGGGTGTGGCACTGGTGTTGCGCCTGGTCGAGCAAGCCGACGGGATGATGGAGGGATTCCGCCCGGGCGTCGCCGACCGCCTCGGGCTCGGCCCGGAAGCCTGCCTGGCCCAGAACCCGAGGCTGGTCTACGGGCGGATGACCGGGTGGGGTCAGCAGGGGCCCCTGGCCACGGCGGCCGGCCACGACATCAACTACATCGCGTTGGCCGGGGCGCTCGAGCCGATGGGCCGGGCCGGCCAGAAGCCGTACGCCCCGCTCAACTTGGTAGGCGACTTCGGTGGCGGCGGCATGCTGCTGGCCTACGGCATGGTGGCCGGCATGCTCAGCGCGGCCCGCACGGGCCGGGGCCAGGTGATCGACGCGGCCATGATCGACGGGGCCGCCTCGCTGATGGCCATGACGTACACGTTGATCAGCGCCGGCATCTGGCGTGAGGACCGGGGCACCAACCTGTTGGACAGCGGAGCCCATTTCTACGAGGTGTACGAGACGGCCGACGGGCGCTATATGGCCGTCGGTGCCATCGAGCCCCAGTTCTATGCCGAGCTCATCCGGCTCATAGGGCTGGCCGGAGAGAATCTGCCCGACCAGAACGACCGGGAAGCTTGGCCGGCCATGAAGGAGCGCTTCGCCGCGGTCTTCGCCACCAGGACGCGGGACGAATGGGAGGCGATCTTCAAGGGCAGCGACGCCTGTGCCTTCCCGGTGCTCACGCCGCGCGAGGCGCCCGACCACCCGCACCATCGAGCACGCGGCACCTTCACCACCGTGGCCGGCGTGGATCAGCCTGCGCCCGCCCCGCACTTCGTCGGCACCCCCGGCTCGGTCCGGTGGCCGCCGCCCAACCCCGGTCAGCACGGCGACGCGGCCCTGGCCGATTGGGGACTGGCCAAGGAGGAGATCGAAGACCTGCGGTCCTCCGGGGCGATTCGCTAGCGCCGGGCACTCGCCCGCCGGCTGATTCGCTTGCGCCGGGCACTCGCCCGCCGGCTGATTCGCTAGCGCCGGGCACTCGCCCGCCGGCTGAGTCAGGGCGCGGGCGCGCTACGGTCGGCCGCGCCCCCCGCGCCGCACTCACGCCCCCGCCGCCGGGGTCAGAGGTTGACGATGGGGCAGGTCACCGTGCGGGTGATGCCTTCGATGAGCTGGATGCGCCCGACTACCATCCGCCCTAGCTCGTCGACAGTCTCCGCCTCGGTTCGGACGATCACGTCGTAGGGTCCGGTCACGCCCTCGGCCGTCACCACTCCGTCCAAGGAGACGACGGCGCGGGCCACCGTGGCCGCCCTGCCGACCTCGGTCTGGATCAGCACATACGCGTTCACCGGCATGGGATTCCTCCCCGAGTCGAGGTCCGGGCTACGGCGGGCATGCTATCGCCACCCGTCGCCGCGCCAATACCCTGTCGGTGTGGGCTTATCCCATCGGATCGACCGGGTCCGCCGTCTGGTGCGGTCGGCTCTCACCGACCTGTTCGACCAGCGCCGGCCGTTCGGGCGGCTGGCCCTGACTCACGTGCTCATGACGGCGGGAGACACGATGTTCGCGGTCTCGCTCGCCGGCTCGCTCTTCTTTTCCATCTCACCCACCGCGGCCAAGGACAAGGTGCTGCTGTACCTCCTCCTGACCATGGGACCCTTCGCCGTGGTGGCACCGGCCCTGGGCCCGGTCATCGACCGCAGCCGGGGGGCACGCCGGGCGATGGTGGTGGCCTCGGCAGTCGGGCGGGCGGTGCTCTGTCCGTTCCTGGCCCGCGACATCCACTCGTTGCTGCTGTTTCCCGAGGCATTCGCCATGCTCGTCTTGTCCAAGGTGTACCTGGTCACCAAAGGAGCGCTGGTTCCCGAGATGGCCGCGTTGGGCCTGTTGGACGAGACCTCGGCCGCACCGGGGGCGGGCGGGGCGGCATCCCTGCCGGAGCCGGCCCCGAGCCAGGGCCGATCCCCGCCGGATCGCACGCCCCCGTATGGGACCCCGGTGATCCAAGTGGACGATCCGAGCACCGGCGCGCCCCGTGTGGAGGCGGACCTGGCCACTCTGAATGCCCGGCTCGGGCTCCTGGCGTCGCTGTCGGGCTTCGCCTTCGCCCTGCCGGCCGTGGCCATCCTCAAGCTTGGGAACTCCGCCGCCGTGCTGTGGTTCGCCGTGGCGGTATTCGCGGCCGCGGCCGCGGCCGGGGCCCGCCTGCCCGTGCCCTACCGGCTCGGCCGCCCGGCCGCTCGCCGCCACCGGGGTGCCAGGGTTGCGGGCCACGGAATCAGAGCTCCGGCAACGACCCCCACCGTGTCATCGGCACCCGATACGGACCCGACGTGGGCCGAGGACGAGACGGACCTGGCCGCCTTCCGGCCGATCGCCGACACCGAGGTGATCCTGGCCCTCATGCCGATGTCGGTGCTGAAGGCGTTGGTCGGGTTCACCACCTTCTTGTTCGCCTTCGATCTGCGCCGCTCGGGCGCCGCCACCTGGTGGTTCGGGCTCGTCCTCGGGAGCCTTACGGCCGGTGCGTTGGTCGGCGTCATCCTCGTGGCCTGGATCAGACGGGCGCTGCGAGAGCAGCAGATGCTGACCGCATCCCTGTGGTTGGTCGTCGCCATCACCACCGTCGGCGCCTTCTACCCATCGTGGTGGTATCAGGCGGTGGTGGCCTTTGCCATCGGGATGGCCGGGGCGGTGGCCAAACCCTCGTTCGACGCCCTGGTCCAGCGCCACGTGCGCGAGTCGAACCAGGGGAGGGCTTTCGCCCGCTTCGAGACGAGGTTCCAGCTCATGTGGGTGATCGGTTCGTTCGTTCCGGTGGTGCTCTCGCTACCGGTGGCGGGAGGCAACCTGGTCATGGCCGTGGCCGCCTCGGTCGGGGCGGTGGTCTACATGAGCTCACGCCGTGCCGTGCGCGTCGCCGACCGCGGCGCGCGGTAGCCCGTTTTTTCCGGGTCTCGCCTTCGGCTGGGTTGCCGGCTCAGCGTCGGGTCGGTTGCCGGCTCAGCCTCGGGTCGGTTGCCGGGCTCGGCTGCGCCTGACGGACGGCCTCAGCCGAGCCGTTGTTCGAGCCGCTCCACCTCGTCGCGCAACTGATGGGGCAGCTTGTCCCCGAATCTGGCGAAATGCTCGCGGATGCCCGGCAGCTCGGCCCGCCACTCGCCGGCATCCACATGCAACAGCTTGTCCATGTCCTCATCCGAGACGTCCAGGCCCTTGGTGTCGATGGCACCCGGGGCCGGGACGTAACCGATCGGGGTCTCGGTGGCCTGGCCGGTCCCGCTGACCCGTTCGAAGACCCATTCGAGCACCCGGGAGTTCTCGCCATAGCCCGGCCACAGCCACTTTCCGTTCTCGTCCTTGCGGAACCAGTTGACGTAGAAGATCTTCGGCAGCAACCCCGGGTCGGCGGAGGCGCCGATCCGGAGCCAGTGGGCGAAGTAGTCGGCCATGTTGTATCCGCAGAAAGGCAGCATGGCGAAGGGGTCACGCCGCAGGTTCCCGACGGCACCGGCTGCCGCCGCCGTGGTCTCTGAGGCCATGATCGATCCCAGGAACACCCCGTGCTCCCAGTTGCGGGACTGGAAGACCAGGGGAACGACCGACGCACGCCGTCCGCCGAAGAGGATGGCGTCGATGGGCACGCCGGCCGGGTCCTCCCACTCGGAGGCAATGGCGGGATCCTGGGAGGCCGGCACGGTGAAGCGGGCGTTGGGGTGCGCAGCCGTCGTGCCGGAACCAGAAGTCCATTCCTCGCCCTTCCAGGACGTGAGATGGCCGGGCACGTCGTCGGTCATGCCCTCCCACCACACGTCGCCGTCGTCGGTCAGCGCAGTGTTGGTGAAGATGGCATTGCCCGCCAGCGTCAGCATGGCGTTCGGGTTGGTATGTCGATTGGTGCCGGGGGCGACCCCGAAGAAACCGGCCTCGGGGTTGATGGCGTACAGGCGACCATCGGCACCGAACTTCATCCAGCAGATGTCGTCGCCGACCGTCTCCACCTTCCAATCGGGAAGGGTGGGGATGAGCATGGCGAGATTGGTCTTCCCGCAGGCCGACGGGAAGGCGCCGGTCACGTAGCGGGTCTCGCCCGCCGGGGAGGTGAGCTTCAGGATGAGCATGTGCTCGGCCAGCCAGTTGTCGTCGCGGGCCATGACCGAGGCGATGCGGAGGGCGAAGCACTTCTTTCCCAGCAACGCGTTGCCCCCGTAGCCCGAGCCGTAGGACCAGATCTCGCGGGTCTCGGGGAAGTGGACGATGTACTTGTTCTCTGCGTCGCACGGCCACGGTGAGTCCTTCGCTCCATCGATGAGCGGGGCGCCGACCGAGTGCAGGCAGGGCACGAACTCGGCGTCCGCGCCGAGCACCTCGAGGGCGCCGCGACCCATGCGGGTCATGATGCGCATGGACACCGCTACGTAGGGCGAGTCGGTGATCTCGACCCCAATGTGAGCGATCGAAGAGCCAAGAGGGCCCATGGAGAAGGGCACCACGTACATCGTCCGGCCCTGCATCGACCCGCGGAACAGATCGGTGAGAGTCGCCCGCATCTCCACCGGGTCGCGCCAGTTGTTGGTCGGCCCGGCGTCGGACTCGAGGGTCGAACAGATGAACGTCCGATCCTCGACCCGGGCGACATCGCCCGGGTCCGAGTGGGCCCAGTAGCTGTTGGGTCGCTTGGCGTCCGACAGCTTTGCGAACGTGCCGCTCTCCACGAGCAGCTGGCAGAGCCGGTCGTACTCCTCGGCCGATCCGTCACACCACTCGACCCGGTCGGGCTGGGTGAGAGTGGCGATCTCGTCTACCCATGCGACCAACTTCTTGTTCTCGGTGGGGGGCATGGGCGGGCGTATCCTCCTCGGGGATCCGGATCGGGTCCAACCCGCTGCCGCAGTTGTGAACGGCCTGTCCACGGGTTTTCCACCGATTCTACTGGCGGCGATTCTGGTCAATGGTAGGCAAGGTGGGTGCAAAGTCCCAACTCCGGAGGGTTCCTTCCGGGTCCGACCGGTCCGACCGGCGAATTCGCAGCCATCGAGCGATTCAAGGCCCGCTTTGAGGCCGCGGCCCGTTCTTTGTCGCCCGGTGAGGACGTACCTCCTGCTGGCGACGTCTGGATCGGTGACGACGCCGCTGTCGTCACGCCAGGCCAAGCACAAAGACCAGATCGGATCCTGCTCGCCGCCGACCTGGTGGTCGAGGGGATCCATATCGATCTGGCGCACGGCACCATCGAAGACGCCGGCTTCAAGGCGCTCATGGTCACGGTGTCCGACCTGGCTGCCATGGGAGCCCGGCCGACCTACGCCCTGGTCTCGGTGGCCGCGCCGGCCGGCACCGATCTCGACGGCCTGTCGGCCGGCCTGGCCGCCGCGGCCATCGACTGCGGGTGCGTGGTGGTCGGCGGCGATCTCTCGCAGTCGCCGGCCCTGGTCGTGGCGACCGCCGCCGTCGGCTCGTTGCGCCCGCGGCAGGGCCAGGGCGGTGTCGAGGGCGGGGGGTGGCGCGGAAGTGGCGGCCGGGATGGGTCCGAAGGACCGCTCCTGCGCTCGGGAGCGCGGCCCGGCGACCGGCTCTTCGTGACCGGACCCCTGGGGGCGTCGGCCGCGGGATTGCGTGTCCTCTCCGGCGGGAGCCGACCCGACGGAGCAGCGGCCGACCAGCTCGTCCAGGCCCACCGCCGCCCGGCCGCCCGACTGGACGAGGGGGAGACCGCCCGGCTGGCCGGCGCCAGGGCAGCCATCGATGTGTCCGACGGTCTGGCCACCGACGCGCGGCACCTGGCCCGGGCATCGGGCGTGGGCCTGGACCTGATGAGCCTCCCGGTGGCGGATGGGGCGACCGCCGACGAGGCACTGCGGGGGGGAGAGGACTACGAGCTGATCATCGCGATCGCCGAGCCCGACGACCTGATCCGGGCGTTTGCCGGGGTCGGTTTGCGGGCACCCCTGCCCATTGGCACCTGCACCACCGACCCGGCGGTGCTCACGCTCGACGGGCGGCCGCTACCGGTGGGCGGTTGGGAACACCGGTTCTGAGTGGCCGGCCTGAGTGACAGGCGTGAGTGGCCGAGCCGCTACGCCGGGATGTCCCGGACGGGTCGCTTGACGACCTTGCCGGCCCGGATGCACGACGTGCAGGCATTCACCCGCTTGGGAGCTCCGTCCACGATGGCCCTGACCCGCTGGATGTTGGGGTTCCAGCGACGCTTGGTGCGCCGGTGCGAGTGGCTGATGCTCATTCCGAATGACGGCCGCTTGCCGCACACCTCACACACCGCTGCCATGACGTCGTTGCTTCCTCTCCGATTCCGGGGTAAGCGTCAAAGATTAGCATCCTGGAGATGGTGGTCATCGACGCGCTCGGAGCCGCGGAGCTGTGCCAATTGGTCACCACCTACCGGGACGGGTTGCGCTCCCACCAGGACGTGATCAACCGTCTCAACGTCTACCCCGTGCCCGACGGCGACACCGGCACCAACATGGCCCTGACGCTCGAGTCGGTGACCGACGAGCTCGCCGGACTCGAGTCCCCCGACCTCGACGCCACCTGCCGGGCCATCGCCCACGGGTCGCTCATGGGGGCGCGGGGCAACTCGGGGGTCATCCTGTCCCAACTGCTTCGAGGCATCGCCGAGGGGCTCAACTGTCCGTCAGCCAGGCCCGGGGCCACCGAGTGGTCGAACGCCCTGGCCATCGCCGACCGGCTGGCCCGCGAGGCGGTGATGCGCCCGGTGGAGGGGACCATCCTCACCGTGGCCCGGCGCGCCGCCGAAGGAGCGCATGCGGCGGCAGAGGCCGGAAAGTCGCTGGTGGACGTGGCCGAGGCCTCGCGGGCGGCGGCCGCCGAGGCACTCGAACTGACGCCGACGCTCCTGCCCGTGCTGGAACAAGCCGGCGTGGTCGATGCCGGTGGGGCCGGCCTCGTGCTGCTCTTCGATGCGCTGCTCTCGGTGGTCGACGGGCGCTCGATGCCCAAGCCGCCCGATCTCCCGGCCACCAGCTTCGGGCCGATGAATCCGGAGGCTCCCGGCACGGCGTTCGCATCGGCGGCCGACGGCGACGCCGAGAGCAACCTGACCGGACTGCGCTATGAGGTCATGTACCTCCTCGACGCGGCCGACGAGACCATCCCGTCCTTCAAGGAGGTGTGGGCCGGGCTCGGCGACTCGATCGTCGTGGTGGGGGGGGACGGCACCTGGAACTGCCACATCCACACCGATGACATCGGGGCGGCCATCGAGGTGTCGCTCCAGGCCGGCCGCCCTTACTCGATCCGGGTCACCGACCTGCTCGAGCAGGTGGAAGAAGAGCGCTGGGTCCGCGAGGCGGTGGCCAAGGCCGGGACCGGACCCGACGAGACGCCATCCGGGCCGGCTCCGACCACCGGGGTGGTGGCGGTGGCCACCGGCGACGGCATCGGGCGGATCTTCCATTCGCTCGGGGTCCAGGGCCTGCTCTCGGGTGGGCAGTCGATGAACCCGTCCACGGCCGAGCTGGTCGAAGCGGTCGACGCCCTCCGTTCCGACGAGGTGGTCATCCTGCCCAACAACGGCAACATCCGACCGGTAGCCGCCCGGGTCGACGAGCTCACCGACAAGCGGGTGTGGGTCGTCCCGACCGACACGATCGCGGAGGGGTTCGCCGCGCTGCTGGCCTACGACCCCGAGGCGCACGGCGACGTGAACGCCCAGGCCATGGAGGACTCGGCCCTCGAGGTGGTACCCGGCGAGGTCACCCGGGCGGTGCGCGACGCGGAATCGAAGGTGGGGCCGATTGCCGCCGGCGACTGGCTGGGGCTCTCCCGCACCGGGATCGAGGTGGTGCGTGACACCCTGTCGGATGCGGCCTGCTCCCTGCTCGACCTGCTCGTGCAGGACACCCACGGCCTGGTGACCATCATCGAGGGCGAGGGATCCGGCGCGGCGGACACCCGACGGATCACCGAATGGTTACGCGACCACCGACCGGAGGTCGAGACCGAGGTTCACCACGGAGGCCAGCCGCACTACCCGTACCTCTTCTCTATCGAGTGAGCCTCCATCGACAGAGCGTCCGGGCGTCCCGTGGTACCGGCCCCACGGCCGCGGCGGCGGGCCCGGCAGTCGCGTGAGCGATCCCGCCCCGGCCGAACGCACACCGACGGCGCCACCGCGGCCGGAAAGCAAAAATGGTCGACGGCTCCGCCAGCTGGCCGAGTTGCCCGTGTCGGTTCTCCGGGGGGTGGGCAGCACCGCACAGCGTGAGCTCGCCGAGCTCGGCATCGGCTCGGTCCTCGACCTGATCACCCACTACCCGCGCCAAGGGCGGTACATCGACGGCACCCGACTCGTCCCCGTCGCCTCCCTGACCCCGGGGGACAAGGCATCCGTGCTCGGCCGCGTGACCCGGGTCGGTCGCCCGAGCTCGGGCTACGGACGGGGACGGCGGCGGTCTCCGGCCCGGGTGGAACTGGAGGTGGCGGACGCGAGCGGCTGCGTCCAGGTGGTCTTCTTCAACCAGGTGTGGAGGGCCAAGCAACTGCCGGTCGGCACGCTGGCCCTGTTCTTCGGCTCCGTGGGCACCTACCGGGGCTCGCGGCAGTTGAACAGTCCGACGGTCGAGGTCTTGCAGCCAGCCGGTGGGGGCGACGGAACCGGTGAAGGCGACAGCGGCGAGGGCGACACCGGCGCCGACGACGGTATCGGCGACGGACCGGTGCCGAGCGCCGGCCGCGTCTTTCCCGTCTATCCGCTCACGGAGCGGGCCAAGCTCACCTCGACCCGTATCAGTCGGTACGTCGCCGAATCCCTCGACCGGGCCGGCACGTTCGCCGATCCGCTGCCCGATCCGGTCCGGACGGGCAACGGGCTCATCGACCGGACGGCGGCTTTCAACCAGATCCACCGGCCGGCGTCGCTCGACGAGGCCGAGCCCGCCCGCCGCCGCCTGGCCTTCGACGAGCTCTTCCGGCTCCAGCTGGACCTGGTCCTGCGCCGGGAGCGGTTGCAGGAGGACGCTCGCGGGATCCGCCACCGGACAGCCCGTGGCGACGGGCAGATCACCCTGGTCGAGCGCTTCATCGCCGGGCTGGGGTTCGAGCTCACCGGAGCCCAGCGCCAGGCCATGGCGGTGATCGGTGAGGATCTGGCCGGGCCCCTGCCCATGCACCGGCTCTTGCAAGGCGACGTGGGATCGGGCAAGACGGTCGTAGCCGTGGCCGCGCTGCTGGTCGCGGTGGAGGGGGGCCATCAGGGCGCGTTGATGGCGCCGACCGAAGTGCTCGCCGAGCAGCACGGCACCGCGGTCCGGTCCCTGGTGGACGGGCTGTCGGTGCCCGATCCGGCCACTCTCGCCGGCGAACGACCGCTTCGGGTGGCGCTGCTCACGTCGAGGACGACCGCCGGTGAACGGGCGACCATCCTGAGCGGACTCGCCGACGGCTCGGTGGACGTCCTCATCGGGACCCACGCCCTGCTGACCGATCAGGTCACCTTCCGGTCGCTCGGCGTAGCCGTCATCGACGAGCAACACCGCTTCGGGGTGGAGCAACGGGCCGCGCTGCGGGAGAAGGGCCGGGGCGCCGATGGCCGCGGGCAGGACCCCGACCTCCTGGTCATGACAGCCACGCCCATTCCCCGGACCGCGGCCATGGTTGTCTTCGGGGACCTCGACATGACCATCATCGACGAGCTCCCACCGGGGCGGCTCCCGGTGACCACACAATGGGCGCGTACACCGCGGCAGGTGGATGCGGCCTGGAAGCGGGTGCGATCCGAAGCCGAGGCGGGACGGCGGGCCTTCGTGGTCTGCCCCCTGGTCGAGGGATCGGAGCGGGTCGAGGCCACTTCGGTGGTCGCCGAGGCCGAACGGTTGGCCGGCGCCGAGCTGGCGGGGCTCCGGATCGGCATCCTCCACGGCCAATTGTCCTCGGCTGAGAAGGAGCGGTCCATGGCCGAGTTCCGGAGAGGCGGGGTCGACGTCCTGGTAGCCACGACCGTCATCGAGGTCGGCGTTGACGTCCCCGAGGCCACGGTCATGGTCATCGAGGACGCCGACCGGTTCGGCATCGCGCAGCTCCACCAGCTGCGGGGGCGGGTCGGGCGGGGGCGCGACCGGGCCTGGTGCTATCTGCTGTCGAGCAACGACGCGCCCGAAGCGGCCGCCCGGCTCTCAGCCCTGGAGGGCAGCGTCGACGGCTTCGCGCTGGCCGAGGTGGATCTCGAGCTGCGGGGCGAGGGCACCATCCTCGGCTCCCGCCAGAAGGGCAGAAGCGATCTCCGGTTGGCCAAGCTGGTCTCAGATCGGGACCTGGTGGTGATGGCCCGGGAGGTTGCCGAACAGATGGTCGCCGGCGATCCGGGCCTGGTGCAGCATGAGTTGTTGGCTGACGAGCTGCGCCTCTTCATCGACGAGACCGAGGCCGAGTTCCTCTTCAAGAGCTGATGCCATGGCTCAAAAGCTGATGCCTAGGGTTCACGGCCCGAACCGTGGGCCGAGAACGTGCCCGGTAGGCTGCAACGGTGCGTGTGATCGCTGGCGAGCTGCGCGGACGGCGACTGACTGCACCGGTGGGGCCCGCCGTACGACCGACCTTGGATCGGGTCCGCGAGGCGGTGTTCGACATCCTCTACAGCTTGGGCGGCGTCGAGGGGATGCAGGTGCTCGACCTGTTCGCCGGATCGGGGGCGATGGGTATCGAGGCGTTGTCGAGGGGCGCAGCCTCCGTCACGTTCGTCGACCGCGCGGCGAGCGCGATCGATGCGGTCCGAGCGAACCTGGTCGGTGTGGGCATCCCTGATGCCGAGGGGAATGGCGATGCCACGCTGATCCGAGCCGAAGCCAGCGCGTGGATGGCCACCACCGCATCTCGCTATGACCTGGCGCTGTGTGATCCGCCCTATGACTACGAGGACTGGAGCACCCTGTTGGCCCGGCTGCCGGCCGACCTGGCCGTCCTCGAATCCGGTGCGCCGATCCCTTCGGTACCCGGATGGGGGATCGTAAAGTCCAAGCGGTATGGGGGTACGATCGTGACCGTGGCCAGGCCGGAACCGGTCATCGTCGCCAGACCGGAACCGGTGGGGCAGACCTCGCCGGAACCGGTACGACAGGCCTCGTCGGAGCTGGTCACTGAGAGAGGTGTCTCGTGAGGATTGCGCTCATCCCGGGTTCGTTCGATCCGGTCCACAACGGGCACCTCGAGGTCATCGAGCGTGCCGCGCGCCTCTTCGACGAGGTGGTGGTGGCCACGCTGCGCAACCCGCAGAAGACCGAGGCCCTGTTCGACCTCGGGGAGCGCCAGGAGATGCTGGAGGAGTCCCTCTCCCACCTGGTCAACGTGCGCATCGTCTCGGTGGCCACCTTGGTGGTCAATGTGGCCCAGGAGGTCGGCGCGAGCGCCATCGTGAAGGGTCTGCGGGCGGTGTCGGACTTCGAGAACGAGCTCCAGATGGCACAGATGAACAAGCAGTTGTCCGGAGTGGAGACACTGTTCATCCCGACCAGCTCGGCCCATTCCTTCATCGCCTCTCGGCTGCTGCGTGAGGTCGCCCGATTCGGCGGCGACGTGACCGCCTTCGTGCCTGAGGTGGTCGCCCTCCGGCTGAAGGAGAAATTCGCGGATGAGTGACCTGTTCGAGGACCTCGAGCAGCAACGGGCCGCCGTCGAGGAGCACGACGCCGAGGCCCTGATCAGGGCGGCTCTCGACGTCGTGCAAACGGCCAAGGCGATGCCGCTGTCGGCCTCGGTACTGGTCTCGAGGGAGGAGCTGGCCGAGCTGCTCCAGGCGGCACTGGACCACATGCCGGACGAGCTTCGCGAGGCACGCTGGCTGCTGAAAGAGCGCGACGAGTTCCTGGCCGAAAAGCAGCGTGAGGCCGATGAGCTCCTCGAAGAGGTGCGCGTTCAGGCCGAGCGCATGGTTCAGCGCACCGAGGTCGTCCGGCAGGCCAACCACGTGGCGCAGCGCATCCTGGACGACGCCAACGAGGAGGCCCGCCGGCTCCGTCACGAGGCCGAGGACTACGCCGATCAGAAGCTGGCCAGCTTCGAGATCGTGCTCGACCGGACCCTGAGGACCGTGCAGGCCGGACGCCAGAAGCTGCAGGTGACCCCGGTGCCGAAGGTCGAGATCGGCGACCAGGGCAGCACCAGCCTGGCGCCGACCCAGCTCGAAGGAGGCCCGAACGCCGATGAGCCAGAAGGCTTCTTCGACCAGGACCTCGACTGACCCGGCCGGCAACCCGTCACGGTCCCGTCCGTTTGTCGTACCGGTGGCGGCGCTGCGCCGGACGGTCGGAGCGTCCCGCCACGAGGTATGCCGCGGCCTGATCGAGGGGTTGGCGGCGATCAGCGTCTCGGTGACAGAGGGTGAGCCGGTGGTGGTCGACCTCACCCTTTCGTCCTACCCGGGTGGGATCGCCGCTCAGGGGACGGTCAGCGCGCCCTGGGTCGGGGAGTGCCGGCGCTGTGGGGGACCGGTCACCTCGGAGGCCACCGTCACGGTGCGCGAGCGCTTCACGCCCGAAGGTGGCACCGACGAGGACGAGGACGCGTACCCAATGAGCGGGGACGATGTGGACCTCGAGCCGATGGCGAGGGATGCCGTGCTGCTCGAGCTACCCCTCGCTCCGCTGTGCTCACCGGACTGCCGGGGTCTCTGCCCGCAGTGCGGTGCCAACTGGAACCTCATGAGTTGCGACTGTGCTCCGGTCGGCGATCCGCGTTGGTCGGTGCTCGACGCCCTGCGCGAACCCGGTGCCGGCGGATTGGCCTAGCATGCAAGGCCTATGGCCGTCCCCAAGAAGAAGACCTCCAAGGCGAAGAGCCGTAGTCGCCGCGCTTCCAATTGGGTGCTGAAGGCACCGGCACGCTCGGTGTGCCCGCAATGCAGCAACGCCAAGCTCCCCCACGTCGTGTGCTCGAACTGCGGTTGGTACAAGGGCCGTCAGGCGCTCGAAGTCGACTAGTCCACTGATGACGCGGCGGACCAGCACCCGGCCGACCGGTGCGACCTTCGCCGCACTGCCGGTGGCGGTGGACGCCATGGGTGGCGATCGGGCCCCCGGGGAGATCGTCGCCGGAGCCCGCGAGGCGGTCGAGGAGTCCGGCATCGCGGTGACCCTGGTGGGCCGGCCGGGGGACATGGGCGACACGGGCGACCTGCCCTGCATCGCGGCCAGCGAGGTCATCGGGATGGACGAGGACCCCGGCCAAGGAGTTCGCCGCAAGAAGGACTCCTCGCTGGTCCGGGCGGCCGAGGCGGTGCGCGACGGACGGGCCATGGCCATGGTGTCGGCGGGCAACACCGGGGCCACCATGGCATCCGCCCTGTTGCGGATGGGGAGGCTCCCCCGGGTCATACGACCGGCCATCGCCACCCCCGTCCCCAACCTCGAACGATCCTGGCCGACGGTCTTGCTCGATGCCGGGGCCAACGCCGAGTGCACTGCTCCGATGCTCCTGCAGTTCGCCCAGATGGGTGCGGCCTTCGCCCGCAAGCGCTACGGAGTGGAGCGGCCGAGGGTCGGCCTGCTCTCCATCGGGGAGGAGAAGTCGAAGGGGTCCCCGCTGGTGAAGGAGTCCAATGCCCTGTTGGTCGAGAGCGCCGCGGGGGCCGAGTTCGACTTCGTCGGTAACGTCGAGGGCCGGGACTTCTTCGACAAATCGACCGACGTCGTCGTCACCGACGGCTTCACCGGCAACGTGGCCCTCAAGACCATGGAGGGGACGCTCCGGTTCCTCATCGGGGCCCTCGGGGGCATCCTCGGCCGACCCGAGCTGCACGACGCAGCCGAGGCCTTCTACCCGCATCTCCTCCCGCTGGCGGCCAAGCTCGATCCCGACAACATCGGCGGGGCCATGCTGCTCGGCGTGGACGGCGTGTGCGTCATCAGTCACGGATCTTCCTCGGCGGTGGCCGTCGTGAACGCCATCACCGTGGCCCATGACCTGGCCGTCGCCGGCCTGGTCGAGGCCTTGGCCGATTCGATCACCGGAGCCGACACTCAGGACTGAGCCCTCCGCCCGGCCTCTAAGGGCCGAGGGCATCCCTGTGCGGTCGGGCCGGCGCGACGGGCCGGGTTTCAGCCTCTCGGACTCAAACCGGCTGGATTCAAGCCGTCGAGACTCGGTCCCAGAAGGCGGAGAGCTCTCCGAGGTCGGCAGACGCCTGGCGGGCACCCATCGCCAACGCCCTCGGCACGGCGGCCGGTTCCATGAGCTCCAGCATGTCCACCTCGGCGGGTGTGCGGAGCAACACCGTGGTCCCGCTCGCCTCGAGGTCGACGAGTTCTTGGGCCCCGCCGCCGGGCCCGATGGTCATCATCCCCTCGTTCATGTCGCTGCCGTCGGTCAGGGCCAGGATGAGCACCCGATTGGCTCCGGCCAGCAGGTCGAGGTGGGTCCCGGTCCCGATCACGCCGCCGTCCATGCAACGGCGGTCCCCGACGGGCTGCGGGGGGAAGATGCCCGGGACCGCGCTGCTGGCCGCCACGGCGCGCGGGATGGTGACGCGGCTGTCACGGGTCACCACGCACCGCTCAGCGGTGTAGGCGTCCACACAGGTGATCCGCAGAGCGTCGGACGTCCACGCCGTCCGACCGAGGACGAGGGAGATGTTGCGGCGCATCGCCGCCGGAGAAGGCGTCGAGGCGGCCAACGCGGCATAGCCGATCTCCTGGACGGTGGTCGGCTCGCCGTCGGCGGCCTTGAGGAAGAGGTCGAGGGCCCGCTGCTGGCTCGGGCTGAGCTCCGAGGCCGGGGCCAGCGCCGACACGAGGGCGGGTACTCGGGCCAGCAGTGAGATCTCGGTGTGCAGCCGGTTGAGTCGGCCGGCGGTCAGGGCCGAGGCCACCATCGAGCCGGCGGACGTTCCCACCACCCGGTCCGCCGAATCGAAGTGGATACCGCGGGTCGCCAGTGTCTGCAGGTAGCTCACCTGCCAGGCCACGAAGAACAGCCCACCGCCGCCCAGGCAGAGGCCCAGGTCGACGTTCTGGCCGTAGCCGGCCTCGAAGCTCCGAGGGAGGGCGACGTCGGGAGTCGATGGGGCATGCCGCCGGGACGGGATACGGGTGGCCATGAGCCGACCCTACCGGCGCCGATCCGGATTGCGGCTCGAGCGAGCCGCTCCGGGGCGGGCCAACATCAGCGCCGCAGCAGGTCCTTGGCGATATGGGTGACTTGGATCTCGTCCGTGCCGGCGTAGATCTGGAAGACCTTGGCGTCACGGGCCAGCTGCTCCACCCGGAACTCGGCCATGTAGCCGTTCCCGCCGAAGAGCTGCACCGCTTCCATGGCCACCTCGGTGGCGGCCCGGGCCGCATAGAGCTTCATGGCCGAGGCCTCGGCCAACGTGAGGGACTTGCCGGCCGCGGAGAGCTCGATGTGCCGGAAGACCAGGTTCTGCACGTTGAGGCGGGCGACCTCCATGTTGGCCAGCTTGAGCTGGATGAGCTGGCGTTCGCCGATGGGTTGCTCCCAGAGCGTGCGATTGTTGGCGTACTCCACCGAGAGCTTGAGACACTCCTCGATGACGCCGAGCGACATGGCGGCGAGGCCGGCCCGCTCGGTCACGAAGTTGCCCTTGGCCGAGTCACGGCCGGAGCTCGCCCCGCCCGCTTCTCCTTCGCCGAGGAGGTTGTCCCCTCCGACCCGCACGTCGGAGAGGAAGAGCTCGCCCGTCGGCGACGAGTGCAGGCCCATCTTGCGGAACGGCTTGGACTGCTCGAGCCCCGGCGTACCGCGCTCGAGCACGAAGGTCAGCACCTGCCGGTCGCGGATTGGGGTCTCGGACCCGTCGTCGAGTTTGGCGTAGAAGACGATGGTGTCGGCGTAGGGGCCGTTGGTGATGAAGGTCTTGTTGCCGTTCAGGACGTATTCGTCGCCATCACGGCGGGCGGTGGACTTCATCCCGCCCAGCGCATCGGAGCCCGAGTCGGGCTCGGTAATGGCCCACGCACCGACCTTCTCACCGGTGAGCAGGTCGAGGCCCCACCGCTCCATCTGCATCGGTGTGCCCTGTTTCATGATGGTGCCACCGGCCAACCCCACACTCACGCCCATGGCTGTCACGATGCCCGGGCAGTAGTGGCAGAGCTCGATGATGGGGATGAGGGTCAAGGCCGCCGCACCGCCGTCGCCCGCCCGCCTGGTGGGCCCGGCCCCGTCGGCCCCTTCGGCCACCTCGTTCTCCTCGGCGTCCTGACCAGGAGCCTCGCCGGCCCGAGCCGCTTCCTTGCGCTGCACCTGCTTCTTGAAGCGCTCCCGGGCCAGCTGGTCCATCCCGAAGGTGGCATATAGCTTGCGGATGATGTCGTAGGGCGGCATGTCCCCGTGCTCGAGAGCCTCGATGTTGGGCACTACCTCGGCCTCGATGAAGCGGCGGACGGCGTCCCGTACCATCAGTTGCTCATCGGACCATTCGAACATGGTGGACCCCCTGTGCCCGCGGGCCTGGCCCGTTCGGTTGGTTGGAGGCTATCCGAGCCCCGCATACAGTCAGGACGTGCAGCTGGGTCGAAAATCGGAGGAGACCGCCTACGAGCGGTGGGGCGGAGCGCCCTTCTTCGTGGCCCTGGTGGACCGGTTCTACGCCGGCGTAGCCACCGACCCGCTCCTGCGGCCGCTCTATCCCGATGACCTGACCGGTCCGAAGGCCCATCTGGCCCTGTTCCTCATGCAGTACTGGGGCGGCCCCCGCCACTACAGCGACCAGCGGGGCCACCCGCGATTGCGGATGCGTCACGCCCCTTTCGCCATCGGCCCCGCCCAGGCCCAGGCCTGGCTCGGCCACATGGCGGCCGCGGTGCACGAGGCCGGCCTCCCTCCGGCCGACGAGACCGAGCTGCTCGACTATCTGACCATGGCGGCCCACAGCCTGATCAATACGGCCGTTTGACAGAATCCCTGGCCAACAGGGGTGATCGCCCAGCCGTCAGGGACCGGCCGGGGCTCTGCCGGGCCCGGAGCGGAGGGGGCCGGCCCGGAGACCGCCATGGGTGGCGGGCCGGGTGAATCCTCCGGTCAGATAACATCGGCGCAGGTGACGGGCGCCGGCCCGGCTGGATGCGATGACCCGGCGCGGTGGTGACCGCGGCTGTCCTGTGAGTCGGCCGGGTCCGGCTGCGCCGCCACGGCCGTCGGCTCAGAGCGGGCTAGCCAGGGATTTTGTCCGGGCCGGGCCGGCCGAAGGCCGGATGGCCGGGCGCCTCGCCGACTTGACACAGGACCGCAGACCCGAGATCACAACCCCAGACCCCCCGAGACAGACGACAGGAGATGCCGTGCCCGCAGAGACCCACGTGGAACAGGGACCGCTCGACCGGAGTCAGGTCCTCGAATTGATCCGCGACCTGCTCGCCGACATCCTGGAGATCGAGCCGTCCGCCATCGCCGAGTCCTCGTCGTTCGCCGAGGACCTCGATGCGGACTCGTTGGCCCTGATCGAGCTGGTCGAGGGCCTAGAAGAGGAGCTCGGGGAGCGGTCGGTGGGGTTCCGCATCGACGACGAGGACCTCGAGGAGCTCCGCACCGTGCGCGACGCGGTGGACTACGTCTGCGCCAAGCTCGGAGGGAGCTGAGGCGCCCGATGGCGCCCTCCACCGTCTCGGGAACGCCCGGGGGGAACCACCGGCTCGCCGGCAGCATCGACTACCAGTTCGACGACCCGAGCCTGTTGGACGAGGCCATGGCCCACCGGTCCTGGTGCGCCGAACAGGGCGGTCTGACCTCGAACGAGCGGCTCGAGTTCCTCGGCGACGCGGTGCTGGGCCTGGTGGTGGCGGAATACACCTTCCGGAACCATCCTGAGTTGTCGGACGGCATGATGTCCAAGGTCCGGGCGTCGGTGGTCAACACCCGAGTGCTGGCCGAGGTGGCCCTCGAGCTCGGGGTGGACGAGGACTTGAGGCTGGGCCGAGGTGAGGACCTGTCTGGCGGCCGGGCCAAGGAGTCGATCCTGGCCGACGCCACCGAGGCGGTCATCGGGGCGGTCTACCTCGATGGTGGGCTCGCTGAGGCCGAACGGCTCATCTTTTCCCTGCTCGCAGGCCGGATCGCCGCGGCCGTGGGCGAACCGGGGGAGTCCGACCACAAGAGCCGGCTCCAGGAGCGGACGGTGAGCGTGGGCCTCGGTGTGCCTCGCTACGAGGTCGACGGATTCGGGCCTGACCACGCCCGGCGGTACCAGGCCACGGTGTACGTTGCTGGCCAGCGTCTCGGAGCGGGGGAGGGCCGGTCGAAGAAGGACGCCGAGCAGGCTGCCGCCCAAGCGGCCTTCGGCTCGTTGGAGGTCGAGAGAGGCGGGGGGGATGCCTGAGCTTCCCGAGGTTGAGACCATCCGGCGCGACCTTCAGACCGAGGTCGTCGGCCGGAAGATCAAGACGGTCGAGGTCCGGAACGGCCGTACCGTCCGGCGCCACCCGAGCGCTAAGCACTTCCGCGCCCGGCTGGAGGGCCACACCATCAAGTCCATCGACCGAGCGGGGAAGTACCTGCTCATGGGGCTCGAGGACGGGCAGACCCTCGTCGTCCATCTGGGCATGAGCGGGCAGCTGCAGCGGGCCAAGAGTGCCAAGGAGGCGAAGACCCCCCACACCCACGCCGTACTCACCTTCACCCAGGGAGGGCAGTTGCGCTTCGTCGACCCCCGCACCTTCGGGGAGCTGTTCGTGTCGGCCGCCCCGGCCGAGGGCGAACCGTCCCTGCCCGAGCTCGCCCACCTTGGCTTCGACCCCCTGGAAGACGTGATGAGTTGGGAGAAGTTCTGGGTGCTGTTGGCCCAGCACAAGAGCGGTCTCAAGGCACTGCTCATGGATCAGGAGTTCGTGGCCGGCATCGGCAACATGTACGCCGACGAGATCCTCTTCGCCGCCGGGCTGCGCTACGACCGCATGTCCAACTCGCTCTCCTCCCAGGAGGTTCGCCGTCTGTACCGGGCCATGGTCGAGACGCTCGCCGAGGCGGTCAAGCGACGGGGCTCGTCGCTGGCCGACGAGCAGTACCGCGACCTGTTCGGGGAGATCGGTGACTACCAGGACCAGCACCAGGCCTACGACCGCGAGGGTCAGGCCTGCCGGCGGTGCCGCGCCACCATCGTCAAGGTGAAGTCCGGCGGTCGCTCGACCTACTTCTGCGAGCACTGCCAGGTCTGAAAATTCCCTCGGCCATCCTCCGCGACACCCGGTAACGGCCGGTAGGGTGAGCCTCCGGTGTTCCTGAAGTCTCTCTCCCTCAAAGGGTTCAAGTCCTTCGCCGATCCCGCCGTCCTCGAATTCGAGCCGGGGATCACCGTGGTCGTGGGCCCCAACGGGAGTGGGAAGTCGAATGTGGTGGATGCGGTGGCCTGGGTGCTCGGGGCCCAGGGCCCCCGGAGCCTGCGATCGGCCAAGATGGAAGACGTCATCTTCATGGGCACGGCCAACCGCCCCTCGCTCGGGCGGGCCGAGGTGGCACTCACCATCGACAACTCGGCCGGCAAGCTGGCCACGGACCTGGCCGAGATCACTATCACCCGCACGCTGTTCCGCTCGGGGGACAGCGAGTACGCCATCAACGGGGCACCGTGCCGGCTTCTCGACATCCAAGAGCTCCTGTCCGACACCGGGGTCGGACGCCAGCAGCACGTCATCATCAGCCAGGGGCATCTGGACGCCATTCTCGAGGCCCGGCCCGAGGACCGTCGGGCGGTCATCGAGGAAGCGGCCGGGGTGCTCAAGTACCGCCGGCGCCGCGAGCGGTCCGAACGCCGGCTGGCGGCCACCGAGGAGAACCTCGAGCGTCTCTTCGACCTGGTGCGGGAAGTCAAGCGGCAGATCCGCCCGCTCGAGCGCCAGGCCGCCGCGGCCCGGTCGTACACCGGGCTGGCCGATGAGCTGAAGGCGGTCCGGCTGCATGTGGCGGGGACGGAGCTCGCTGCCCTCGACGACCGCCACCGCCGGGCCACCGGGGCTCAGGCGGAGCTGCTCGTCACCGAAGCCCAGCTCCAAGCGTCGCTCTCCGAGCTCGACGCCGACACCGAGCGGACCGCCGACGAGATGTCGGCCCAGCGGGAGTCCGACCTGGCCGCCGGGCTCGGGCGCGCCGAGGGGATGGTCGAGCGGGCCCGCGGCCTCGCCGGGGTGCTGCGGGAGCGGCAGCGATCGCTGGCGCTCGCCCTCGATGCCGCCGCCGACGCTGATGTGGTGTCCACCCTCGAGGCGGAAAGCGCCCGCCTGACCGAGGAGCTGGAGACGACTGAGGCCGAAGCGGCCACCTTGGCGCCTGAGCACGACGAGGTGGCCATGAGCGGGGCCACCGCGGCCGCGGAGCTCGAGCGCCATCTCGAAGCTTGGGGGGACGGCACCGAGCTGCGCCTGGCCGACGAGGCGGTGACCGTGGCCCGGGGTCAACTCGGCTCGCTGGAGCACGCCCTCGAGCGGGATCGGCGCGCCCTCGACCAGCTGGCGGCCCGCCTGGCCACGTCGGAGCGGCGAGCCACCCTTCTGGCGGGGGAAGAGGGCGAACTGGGTCAGCGGCTGGCCGAGCTGGAGGACGCCCGGCGACGGTTACAGACCACGGTGGCAGAGACCGAAGCGGTCCACGCCGAGGCGGTCAGCCGCCTGGAGGTGGCCGAGGAGGCGCTCCGCCAGGCGGAACAGGAGCTCCATCGCTCGACGGCCCGGGCCGATGCCCTCGAGCGGGCGTTCGACGAGGCACGCGGTGCCGCCGGTGCCGAATTGTTGGCCGGGGTCGACGGAGTCGTCGGCACCCTGCTCGACGTGGTCGAGGTGGACCCCGGGTGGGAACACGCCTTCGAGGCCGCGGCCGGCGCCTCGGTGGCCGCGGTGGTGGTCTCCGGTCGTGAGCCGGCCCGGGCCGCCCTGTCACGGCTTCGCCAGGGTGGCGCCACCGGGGCCGTGCTCGCCCTGACCGATGCCGGGCTCACGGGCGAGGAGCCGGAGGCTCCTCCCGGAACCGAGTCGATCCGTAACCACGTCCGCCCTCACCACCAGGCCCGGGACCTCCCCGGTCTCGACGTGCTGCTCGACAGGCTGCTGGCCCGTTCGAGCTGTGCCCCCGGCGGTTGGTCGGAGGCCATCGACGTGGCCCTGGCCCGACCGGACCTCGTGATCGTCACCCGGGACGGCGACCGGTTCTCGTCGGCGGGCTGGCGGGTACGGGCCGCCGGCGGGGTGGTGACCGCCGCGGTGGTCGAGGAGGCCCGAGCCCGGGCCGAGCAGGCCGCGGTCACCTCGACCGAGGTGGCGGCCGAACGCGCCGAGGCCCGCGCCGCGGTGGAGGCCACAAGGCTGGCGGCGGGCGAGGCCGTCCGCTCCGACGACCGCAACGAGGCGGCCCACCAGACCGCACGCGCCGCCCGCCAGCGGGTGGCGGACGACCTGGCCGTGATGGCCGCGGAGCTCGAGGAGATCGACCGTCAGCGGCAAGAGCTCGATGAGCGGATCGCCCGCGACGCGGGGCGGGCGGCCGCCCTCCGTGACGAGCTGCCCGGTCTCGAAGCGAACCGGGTGGACGCGGCGGAACGAGCGGTGGCGGCCCGGCAGGAGCGCCGTCGTATCGACGAGCGCATCGCCGAGGCGGCCCGACTACGCAGCGAATGGGAGGTGCGCTCGGCCGGGTTGGTCGAGCGCCGCCGTGTCCTGGACCAGCGGTGGCAAGAGGTCGAGCGCCGGCTCACCGGGCATGCCGACGAGCGCCGCCAGGCCGCCGAGCGCCGCCAACGACTGGAGGCGGGCGCGACCGCGGTCGGACGGCTGCAATCGGTGGTGGGCTCGGCCGAAGCCCGTCTCCAGACGGCCCTCGCCGAGCTGCGCGAACGACACCGCCTCCAGCTCGAGGCGGTGCGGGCCGGTGGGGCCCGGCTCGAAGAGCTGCGCCGGCAGCGGTCGGCTTTGGAACACGAGCTGGCCGCGGTGCGCGGCCGGCTGCAGAAGGTGGAGGTCGACCTGGTCGAGGCAGACATCCGCCGCGAATCGGTGGTCGAGTCGCTCCGACGGGAGCTGGCCTCCACGCCCGAGGAGGCACTGGACGCCCCCACCCCCGACATCCCTGAGGGCACGGACCCGATGGCCCGTGTCGAGCAGCTCGAACGGGAGCTGGCCGCCATCGGCCCGGTCAATCCGCTCGCGCTCGAAGAGCTCTCGGAACTTCACGAACGCCACCAGTTCCTCGAGTCCCAGGTCGAAGACGTGCGCGTCGCCCGCCGCGAGCTCCACCATGTGATCCGGACGCTCGACGAGGAGATCATGCACGTGTTCGACGCGGCGTTCGCCGACGTCAACGAGCATTTCTCCAATCTCGTGACCTCGCTCTTCCCCGGAGGCACCGGCCGGCTCTCCCTCACCGACCCCGAGAACCTCCTCGACACCGGGGTGGAGGTCGAGGTACGCCCGGCCGGTCGCAACGTACGGCGGCTGTCGCTGTTGTCCGGGGGTGAACGATCGCTGGTGGCCCTGGCCTACCTCTTCGCCGTCTTCCGGAGCCGCCCCTCGCCCTTCTACATGATGGACGAGGTCGAGGCGGCCCTCGATGACGTCAACCTGCAACGGTTCCTGGGCCTGGTGCACGAGTTCCGGGGCGAGGCACAGCTCATCATCGTGAGCCACCAGAAGCGGACGATGGAAGCTGCTGACGCCCTCTACGGCGTCACCATGGCGCCCGGCGGTTCCTCCAAGGTCGTCAGCCAGCGCGTACCGCGCCCCGACACCGTTCGTCCCGACACGGACGTCGTGGGCCCGGACAACAGGAGCCCGGACACGGACGTCGTGGGCCCGGACAGCGAGAACGGCGCCGGCCCCGAGCCACACGCGGTCCCCGATGGGCTCGAGGTCGGATCGGTCGGCCGGGTCGACGCGTGAGCGCCATCCTGTTGACCTCCTCGTTCGGTTCGGTGTCCGCCTCCCTGGTGGGCTCTTCGGACGTGGTCACCGGCCTGGTCGTCGCCATACCGGTGCTCATCGTCGCGGGCGGGGTTGCCGTGGGGCTGCGACTCCGGGGGAAGGGGGTCAAGGACCGGGTCCCCACCGGAGAGGTGGCGAGCGACGCCCCCACCGACATCGAGCTGGCCCGCGGCGCCGAGGCGACCCGACGAGCGGAGCCGGCTCCGGCCCCTCCCGAGGCATCCACCGCGACGGCCGCACCGGAGGCCCCCGTGGCTCCTCCGGAGGCGGCTGCACCCATCGCACCCCCCGAGCCCGCCGTGCCGGCCGAGCCCGCATCGTTCCGGAGCCGGCTGGGCAAAGCCAGGGGCCTGCTCTCGGGCTACCTCGGTTCGGTTCGCTCGAAAGGGAAGATCGACGCTTCCACTTGGGATGACCTCGAAGAGGCGCTCATCCGAGCCGATGTCGGTGTGGGCGCCACCGACGGTCTCCTCGACGACCTGCGGGCCCGCGTCAAGAGCGGGGGGATCGTCGGTCCCGACGCCTTGGTCGATGCCCTGAAGTCGGACCTGGTCACCCTGCTGTCGGCGGCGGATGCCACCTTGGCCATGCCCAGCAATGCCGACGAAATGAGCGGCCCGGGCGGTCCGGGTGGATCGGGCGGATCGGAGAGCCCTGGTGACGCTGGTGACGACCGCCCGGTCGACGTCTGGCTGTTCGTCGGCGTGAACGGGGTGGGGAAGACCACCACGGTCGGGAAGGTGGCCAGCCGGATGGCGGCCTCGGGGGCCAGGGTGCTACTGGCCGCAGGCGACACTTTTCGCGCCGCCGCCGGCGAGCAGTTGTCCATGTGGGCCTCGCGGGCCGATGCCGACATCGTGCGCGGCGCCGAGGGAGGTGACCCGAGCTCGGTGGTGTTCGACGCGGTCCAGCGGGCCGCGTCGAAGGGTCACGGTGTCGTCCTCGCCGACACGGCCGGCCGGCTGCACAACAAGGTGAACCTCATCGAGGAGTTGAAGAAGATCCGGCGCGTGGCTGACCGGCCTCCCGGGCGGGTGCGGGAGGTGCTCCTCGTCCTCGACGCCACCACGGGCCAAAACGGCCTAGCCCAGGCCAAGGTGTTCCTCGAGGCGGTCGAGGTGTCCGGCGTGGTCCTGACCAAGCTCGACGGCACCGCCAAGGGCGGGATCGTGATCGCCATCCAGAGCGAGCTGGGCTTGCCGGTCAAGTTGGTCGGCCTCGGCGAGGCGCTGGGCGACTTGGTCGATTTCGATCCGGTCGCCTTCGTCGATGCCTTGTTCTGACGCGCTGAGCTGCCCCGTGTCCGACGCGCCGACTGCCCCGTGTCAGACGCGCCGACTGCCCGGCGTCTGGCAGGCCGAGCGGCCACCAGAGTGGCGCGGCGGCTGACGAGGGCCGGCGGCCGTCCTGTAGCCTGAGGCACTCATGTTCGAGAGTCTGACCGACAGATTCGAGGGGATCCTCACCCGTCTCCGGAACCGCGGCCGGCTGACCGAGGCCGACGTCGACGAGGTCCTCCGCGAGATCCGGACCGCCCTGCTCGAGGCGGATGTCGAGATCAGCGTGGTCCGGGGCTTCACCGAGGCGGTACGCCGCCGCTGCATAGGGCTCGAACTCTCCCAGGCCCTGAGCCCCGGGCAGCAGGTGGTGAAGATCGTCAACGAGGAGCTTGTCGCCATCCTCGGCGGGGAGACGTTGCGGATCACCTACGCCGGCCGCCCGCCGACCGTGGTGCTGCTGGCCGGCCTCCAGGGTTCGGGCAAGACCACCACCTCGGCCAAGCTGGCCCGCTGGTTCAAGCAGCAAGGGCGCAATCCATTGCTCGTCGGCGCCGACCTGCAGCGGCCGGCGGCCGTGGACCAGCTCCAGGTCCTGGGTAGCCAAGCCGGGATCAGCGTGTTCAGCGAGCCGAGCGACCCGGTCGCGGTGGCCACGGCCGGCGTCGAAGAGGCTCGTCGCCTGGGGCGCGACGTCGTGGTGGTCGACACCGCCGGGCGATTGGCCATCGACGAGGACCTGATGGACGAGATCCGCCGGATCTCTGATGCGGTGGACCCGCACTACACCTTCTTGGTCATCGATGCCATGACCGGTCAGGACGCGGTGTCCACCGCGGCCGCCTTCCACCAGGCCCTGGCTCTCGACGGGGTCATCCTCACCAAGCTCGACGGTGACGCCCGCGGCGGTGCCGCCCTCTCGGTGAAGGAGGTGGTGGGCCGGCCTATCGCCTTCGCCTCGACCGGGGAGAAGCTCGACGACTTCGACCAGTTCCACCCCGACCGGATGGCTGACCGGATCCTCGGGATGGGGGACATGCTCAGCCTCATCGAGCAGGCCGAGCGCTCCATGGATCAGGACGTCGCCACCAAGGGCGCGGCCGCCATGCTCGAGGGCCGGTTCACCCTCGAGGACTTCCTCGAGCAGCTGCAGCAGGTGAGGAAGATGGGATCGGTCTCGGGGATCTTCTCGATGCTGCCGGGCATGCCGAAGGACCTCAAGGAGGCCTCCGCCTCGGTCGACGACAGTCAGATCGACCAGGTCGAAGCCATCATCCACTCCATGACGCCGGCCGAGCGGGTCGACCCGGCCATCATCGACGGGTCCAGGCGGGTGCGCATCGCCAACGGCAGCGGGACCGCCACCTCGGACGTGAACGCTCTTCTCAAGCAGTTCAAGGAGATGCGCAAGATGATGAAGGGCCTCGGCCGGAGCAGCGGGAAGGGCGGCATGGCAGGGGCGCTCGGAGGCCTCGGTGGCCTGTTGGGACGTGGGCCCAAGCTGCCGCCGGGCGCTCTCGACGAATTGGCGGAGGTTGGCGCGGCCGGTGACATGGCCGGGTTCCCTGGGGCGGCGGGGATGGCGGGTGTCTCCGGACCCATGGGCGGGGGGGCGATGGCCGGACCGGGAGTCCGCAACGGGGGCGCCACCAGGGGATCGTCCAAGTCGCGGGGCAAAGGGAAGAAGAAGGGCAAGGGCGGCGGGCGGGTCACGCCGAAAGCTCGCTGATCGACGGGCGACCCGATCCCGACCGCGGCCTCAGGAACGGCCCGCCGCTGACCGGAGTGGCTGATTGCCGCTGACCCCGGCTTTGGTGGGAGACTGTCTGGCGCCGTCGAACGGATGGGCCCCATCGAGAGGATGGGCGCCGTCGCACGGCAAGAACGCGAGCAAAGAACGCAAGAGGAGTGACCGTGGCAGTAAAGCTCCGCCTGGTGCGGATCGGGAAGAAGAAGCAGCCCACCTACCGGCTGGTGGCGGCGGACAGCCGCTCGCCCAGGAACGGCCGGTTCATCGAGATCGTGGGCACCTACGCTCCCCGAGGCAGGTCGTCAGCCGAGCCTGATGCGGTCGTCCAGATCGACAATGCCAAGGCGGTCAAGTGGCTCTCGGAGGGGGCTAAGCCCACCGAGCGGGTGGAGAAGCTCCTGCAGCAATCGGGCGCGCTCGACGAGTTCGCCTCGGCCAAGGGGGCCAAGTGACCGACGAGATGGCGCTGGACTCCGCAGATGACGTGAACACGATCGACGAAATCGACGGCCACGAGGACGACGACGACGCTGGTAACCGCGTGTCGGGTGGAACGCCGCTGGCCGTGGTGACCTATCTGGTGAACGCCATCACTTCGGATCCCGAGTCGGTGGTCATCAACACCGAAGAGCGCGGGAACTCCGTACGGTTCCGGGTCCACGTGGCTCCCGACGACATGGGCCGGGTCATCGGCCGGCGTGGCCGCGTCGCGCAGGCCATTCGGGCCGTGGTGGCCGCGGCCGGGGCTCGTGACGGCGTCCGGACCAACGTGGACATCGAAGACGACTGAACCACACCCCCTGCCGCACGAACCCGCCCACCGTCGCGGCGGCCGCGGCCGTCCAGCCGGCATTCCCTCTGACCCGGGGCCCGGTGGCGCGGCGAGTGCGACACCAGGCGACGAGCTATCGGGGGGCGACGCCCCGCTTCCGGGCCGTCCCGAGGAGCCGGGATTGCTCGAGGTCGGGCACGTCGTGAAGCCGCACGGGCTCCGCGGCGAGGTGATCGTCGCCCTGACCACCAACCGGGACGAGCGGCTGGAGCCGGGCGCGGTGCTCCGTGCCGGACGACGGGAGCTCCGGGTGGAGCGGGCCGCACCGCACCGGGGGCGCTTCATCGTGAGCTTCGGGGGTGTCACAGGCATCGACGCCGCCGAGGAGCTCCGGGGCGCTGAGCTGTCGGCACCTCCGCTCGACGATCCCGATGTGCTGTGGGTGCACGAGCTGATCGGCTGCCGGGTCGAGGACGTGAGCGGCCGTTCGCTCGGCACGGTGGAGGCGATCGAGGCCAATCCGGCCAGTGACCTGCTGGTGCTCGAGAGCGGGGTGCTGATTCCGCTGCGCTTCGTCGTGAGCTCCGAGCCCGGGGCGCTGATCACCGTCGACGTACCCGACGGGCTCGTGGACCTGGTCTGAAGTTGGCCCTCGCCCTGCGCACCGCGACCGAGGTACTTCATGGGTGGCCCGAGCGATGAGGATGGATGTGTTCACCATCTTTCCCGACGTCATCGAACACTACGCCGAGGCCTCGATCCTCGGGCGGGCCCGGTCGGAGGGCATTCTCGACCTCCGACCGCACGACCTGCGAGAGGCGGCCACCGACCCTCACCGCTCGGTCGACGATTCCCCGTTTGGAGGTGGGGCCGGCATGGTCCTCGCCCCCGAGCCCGTCTTCGGCTCGGTGGAGACCGTCTCGGCCGCCGAGGGGTTGCCGCGGCCGCTGATCCTCCTCTCACCCTCCGGGCGGCAGTTCGATCAGCAGGTGGCTCGCGATCTCAGCCGGCTCCCCGAAGGCTTCTCGTTGCTGTGCGGCCGCTACGAGGGTGTCGACCAACGCGTGGCCGACCATTTGGCCGATGAGGAGCTGTCGGTGGGGGATTTCGTGCTGGCCGGCGGGGAGCTCGCCGCGTTGGTGGTGGTGGAGTCGGTAACCCGGCTGCTGCCCGGCGTGCTCGGGAACGAGCTCTCGGCGGCCGACGAGAGCTTCACCGGCGGCCTGCTCGAGTATCCCCAGTTCACCCGGCCGGCCACGTTCAGAGGCTGGGCGGTCCCCGAGGTGCTCCGCTCGGGGGACCATCGGAGCATCGAGCAGTGGCGCCGGGCCCGGGCCCTCGCCCGCACCCTCGAGCGCCGGCCCGATCTCATCGCGGCCCGTGGCGGGTTGAGCAAGGAGGAGGTCAGGTTGCTTGCCGACCAGGGCGAGGTGCGACTGCTGCGTGAACAGGGCTACCATTGGTGAGCTTCGTTGGCGCCGGTGAGGACCGGTCCTGGGCCGCAGGCGTTTCTCCGAGACGGCCTCGTGGCCGGGCTCGGGGGCTCGACGGTTCGAAGGGCTCGAGCGAATGAGCCGGTCAGACGCGTTCGGGTTCGAGCGGTGGCGGCCGACGGAGGAGAGATCGACCGATCCCTGGAAGGACGCGCCCCATGAATCCGACCGACACCATCGATCGTGACAGCCTGCGTGACGATATTCCCGAGTTCCGCCCCGGGGACACGGTCAAGGTCCATGTGCGCGTGGTCGAGGGGACCCGCGAGCGGATCCAGGTCTTCCAAGGCGCAGTCGTGCGCCGGCAGGGTACCGGGGTGCGCGAGACATTCACGGTGCGGAAGGTCAGCTTCGGCGTGGGGGTTGAGCGGACCTTCCCGGTGCACTCCCCGGTCATCGCCAAGACCGAGATCGTGGCGATGGGTGACGTCCGACGTGCCAAGCTGTACTACCTCCGTCAGCGCCACGGCAAGGCGGCGAAGATCAAGGAGCGCCGGACTGCCCGCTGAGGGGAGCGCGGCACTCAGCCGCCCCGGTTCGGGCGGTTCGACACCGAGGTGCGGGCGGTACCCTCGGTCGACGTGGGCCGCGTGCCATGAGTGAAGAGGATCTCGAGCGATACGAGTCTGAGATCGAACTGGCGCTCATCCAGGAGTACCGGACCGTCCTGCCCCTGTTCTCCTACGTGGTCGAGACCGAGCGCCGCTTCTACCTGGCCAACAGCGTCAAGGTGACTGTCCGCTCCGACTCCACCCCGGCCTGCGTGGAGGTCCAGCTGGATGACGCTTGGGTGTGGGACATGTACCGGCCGGCCCGGTTCGTGCCGTCGGTACGGATCCTCACCTTCCGCGACGTGAACATCGAGCGGCTGCCCGAGAAGGACCTGTGACCGCGGGCGCCTCGCCGCGCCCTCCCCGGGACCCTGCCAACGAGGACCCAACCCGGGCCGACCCGCGTCGGGCACTCGGATCCCACGGGGAGTCCCTCGCCGTCCGCTGGTACGAAGAGCACGGCTACGAAGTACTCGAGCGGAACTGGCGCCGCCGGGAAGGCGAGGTTGACCTCATCGTGCGTCAGGGGCGAACGGTCGCCTTCTGCGAGGTGAAGGTTCGGTCCAGCCACCGCTTCGGAACGGGTGCCGAGGCAGTACTCGGCGCCAAGCAGCGCCGCATCCGACGGCTCGCCACCCGATGGCTCTCCGAGCTGGTTCCGGCGGCCGGCCGAGATCGGGTGGAGCTCCGCTTCGACGTCGTCTCGATCACCGCCGGCCGGATCGATGTCATCGAGGGCGCCTTCTGAACTGGGAAGCCGAACCCGGTGGGAGTGTCCTCGCTCCTGGGCCCAGGGCCGTGCCGATCCGCTTTCTCGTAGGCTGCCGGAATGACGAACCAGCTCGAGACCCTGATCGTGGAGCGGAAGGACGGAGTGGTCACCGTCATCATGAACCGCCCGGAACGTAAGAACGCCGCCAACGGCACGATGTGGCGTGAGCTGCTGGCCACCTTCGACGACGTGGCTACCGATCGCAACGTGCGGGTCATGGTGCTCACCGGGGCCGGCGGCGCCTTCTGCTCGGGCGCCGATCTGGGCGACGCCGGGGACGTGGCCGGCCGGCCCGGGGACCCCTATCTCGTCCAGATGCGCGCTCTTGGGGACGTGGCCCTCCGGCTACACCGCATCCCCAAGCCGACCATCGCCAAGGTGGGTGGTGTGGCGGCCGGCGCGGGGATGAGCATGGCGCTCGGCTGTGACCTGGTGGTGGCGTCAGACTCGGCACGGTTCTCGCAGATCTTCTCCCGGCGCGGGCTGTCGGTTGACTTCGGTGCTTCCTGGCTGCTGCCTCGCCTCGTCGGGCTCCATCGAGCCAAGGAGCTGGCATTCTTCGCCGACATCATCAGCGCACAGCAGGCGGCGGAGTTCGGCGTGGTCAACAAGGTCGTACCCGATGACCACCTCGACGCGTTCGTCGCAGAGTGGGCAGATCGCCTGGCGGCCGGTCCTCCGCTGGCCTTGTCGATGACCAAGACCATGCTCAACAACTCGGTCAACATCTCGATGGACCAGGCACTCGAGGAGGAGACCCGCTCCCAATCGGTCAACTTCGGTACGGCTGACACCGCGGAGGCCATCGCCGCGTTCACCCAGAAGCGAGAGCCCAAGTTCGAGGGTCGCTGATGTCCCGGGCGCCGCACCGCCCGTCACCGCGTTCCCGGGAACGGCCTCGACGGGCAGTGAATCCTCGGCAGGCAGTCGATCCGACGGACAGCCATCCTTGGGTGTGACACCGGCACCTCAAGGTGTCCCCTGGGTGCCTCGAGAGTCCGTTCGCACCGGCTGACTGCGGCTCTCCAACTTGTGGAGGATTCTCGTCACCGTGCCGGGGATCTCTGATCGCTGCGATCGTCTTCCCTTCTGGGGTGTTGAGCGGGCTGAGCCTCTGGATTGGCTGAACTGTTGGATCGGCTGAGTCTCTGGATTGGCTGAGCCCCCGGTTTGTTGAAGAGCCTCCAGATTCGGGGCTATCGGCCCCTGTACTGAGGACCCTCCGGGCCACATCCGGCCCCAGGGTGATTCCGATCGGAGCCACCATGATCGCCGCCATTCCGTCCGCCGTCCTCGTCGGGGTCGACGGAAAGCAGGTGTCAGTCGAAGTCCACGTCTCCAATGGTCTGCCCGGATTCACGGTGGTCGGCCTTCCCGACGCCGCCGTCCGCGAGGCCCGGGACCGGGTTCGAGCGGCGTTGCTCTCGAGCGGACTCCCATGGCCGCTTCGTCGAGTCACGGTCAACCTGGCCCCTTCCGGTATGCGGAAGGGTGGATCTGGTCTAGACCTGCCCATCGCCGTCGGCGTCCTGGTGGCATCAGGCGAGTTGGAGCCCCGCGCGGTCGACGGCATGGCCTTCGTCGGCGAGTTGGGCCTTGACGGATCGCTGCGGGGAGTACCGGGCGTGATGGTGCTCGCGGATGCGGTTGCTCACCATCGACTGGTTGTCCCCTCGGATAGCGCCCCGGAGGCAAGTCTGGGCGGAGCGGAGAGGATCGGGGCGGCCGCCACCTTGAGGGAGTTGGTCGACCGCCTCCGCCGTACCCGTCAGCCCTGGCCGACATGGGTGCCCGCTCGCCCATGTCGGCAGGTCGAAGCGAACCCGTCGCTCGAGTCGTCCTATGGCGACTTCTCAGACGTCAAGGGTCAGCGCCTGGCCCGACTGGCACTCGAGGTCGCCGCCGCCGGCGGACATCACGCGCTGCTGGTCGGCCCGCCCGGCTCGGGCAAAACCATGCTTGCTACCCGGTTGCCAGGGCTGTTGCCAAGGCTGTCTCGGCCAGTGGCCCTCGAGGCCACCAGGGTTCATTCGGTGGCGGGTGAGCCGATGCCGCCATCCGGTCTCATCGAACGACCCCCGTTGCGCGCTCCGCACCACGGTGTGTCACCCGTCGCCATGATCGGAGGCGGGACGACCTGGATGCGACCGGGCGAGATCAGTCTTGCCCATGGCGGGGTCCTGTTCCTCGACGAGATGGGAGAGTTTCCGGCTGCAGTGCTCGACGCGTTGCGCCAGCCTCTCGAAGAGGGTGTGGTCCGGGTCAGTCGGGCCAGGGGCACGACGACCTTTCCCGCCCGGTTCATCCTGGTGGGGGCCATGAACCCGTGCCCGTGCGGCGAAGGCGGTGCTCCCGGTTCTTGCCGGTGCTCCAGCGCGGCCCGCGAGCGCTACGCCCGACGCCTCTCGGCGCCTTTCCTCGATCGCTTCGACATCGCGGTCCGCACCGACCGGCCCAACGCTGACGATCTCCTGGGGACGCGCCCTCCGGAAACCACGTCGACGGTGTCAGCCCGGGTGGCCGCCGCCCGCCGCCGGGCCCTCGAACGCAGCGATTGCATCAATGCCCAGCTTCCGGGCGCCGAGGTGCAACGGCTGGCACCGATGTGTGCCGAGGCGGGCGCGCTGCTCGAAAGGTGGGTGCGATCCGGCTCGCTCAGTGCCCGGGGACTCGACCGGATCCGACGGATGGCCCTGACGATCGCCGACCTCGCCTCGATTGGCTCAGGCGGCATCGGTGACGACGGATCTTCCTCGCAACCGGGCCGCGTCGTGATCGATGTGGAGCAACTACAGCAAGCGCTCCTGCTGCGTTGTCAACGCGAATACCTGCTGGGAAGCGCCCAATGAGCGGACACCGAACACGTGAAGCCCATGCGGCAGCTCTGGCCGGACTGCCCGGAATGAATCCGAGGCGCCTCGCCAAACTGCTCGACGGCTTCCCGCCGGTGATGGCATGGCGCGCCGTCGAGGCCGGTACCCACCCGGGCGACCCAGACCGTCAGTTCTCGGCGGCCGCTCGCCGAACCGACGTGCACGAGGTGGGTGAGCGCCATGAGCGACTCGGAGTCCAGGTGCTGGTGCCGGATGAGCGCGATTACCCTTCGTCTCTGGTCGGCGACCCTGGAGCCCCCGCCGTGCTGTTCGCACTGGGAGATCCGACGGTCCTGGAGGGTGGCCCCAGGGTGGCGATCGTCGGCACTCGTTCCGCCACCCCCTATGGCAGGCAAGTGGCATCAGAGCTGGCTGGGGCCATCGCCGCCGAGGGCGTGACGGTCGTGTCCGGACTGGCTGCCGGCATCGACGCCGCGGCCCATGCCGGGTGCCTGCGGTCGGCTCAGTCCGCGTGGGCGCCACCAGCGGCTGTGGTCGGCACCGGATTGGATTTCGTCTATCCGCCGTCGAACCGCGAGCTGTGGGCACAGGTTGCTGCCCGGGGCGTGATCTTGTCGGAATCGGCACTCGGCACCAAACCGCATCCAGGAGTGTTCCCTGCCCGCAACCGCATCATTGCTGCCCTGTCGGATGTGGTCGTCGTGGTCGAAAGCCATCGACACGGTGGAGCTCTGTACACGGCCGAAGCCGCCGCCCGACGCTCGGTCCCGGTGTGCGTGGTCCCCGGCTCGGTGCACAGCCGGGCCTCGGAGGGCACCAACGCCCTATTGGTCGACGGCTGCATTCCCGTTCGTGACGCTGAGGACGTGATGGTGGCGTTGTCCTTGGTCCGGGCCGGAAAGAACCTTTGTCGGATCCGAACAACGCGGAGAACGGCGGCCCGACCCGGGTGGGCCCAGTCCCAGGCTGGATCGGCGGATCGGTCGGATGATCCCGCCCCCCCGGCTGGGGCCGGGGCCAACGACGGTGATTCGGAACCGGTCTACGCCGCGGCCAGTCCATTGACGGCCCCCCAGCGGGCCCTCCTGGATGCAGTCGACGACACGCCGACCGCATTCGAGACCATCCTGATCCGGACCGATCTCAGCATCGCGGCAGCCGCCGAGGCTTGCGATCAGCTGGTGGAGCAAGGGATCCTCCGTGCGGGCGCCGGATGGTGGTCGACTGCGTAGGGACAGGCGCGCCAGGCGCGGCGCCCGATGTCGGGGCACGCGGCGGTAGCCCGGTGACCGTCGAACCTAGGGAGTGGGGAAGCTCCCCTGCTGCCATCCGATGGCATTCGACGACACCGACCCCGGGGTCGGTGTCGTCGACAGGGATGGCGCCGTGCAGCTCGCGAGGCCGGTCTGAGCGCCGTACCACGCGGCCGTCCCACCTGATTTCCAGACCAGCCAGCACACGCCGTCGGATGATCGATCGGCCAGGGTGATGCTGCCGCCCGACGTGGCACCGCTGCTCCCACCGCCGTTGGCGGTGTCGCCGCCACCGGTCACTCCGGGAATATCAGGGATCCCAGCGACACCTGTTGGTTGGCTACCGCCACCTGTCGCGCCGCCGCTTCCATCGGCGCTGACAGCAACGCTGACCGTCGTAGGTCCGGAAGACGGGCCAGCAACGAACGTGATGGATGGATTGGAGGCCTCGAGAGCCGAGGCGGTCACCGTCGCCAATCCACCGGCTGCCGCAGCCGCATTCTCCGCGGCGGTGAGTCCCGTGGAAAGGGACTGCTGGGCCTGGACACGATCCGCGAGTGCGACACCCGGAGAGTTCGCAACGCCGGTTGACGAAGCACCGCCGGAGTGAAGAGTGGTACCGAGCAGTAAGGCGGCGCCCAGTGCGACGACCACCAGAGCCAGCACCGTGGCGATCATCGAGAATCCGGCTTCGTCCGCTGGATTCAGACACTCCTGGGCACGCCGACGGTGTTGACGACCTCGACGATTGTCTCGGTTCTGATCCATTCCCGCCTCCCTCGTGAGGGGAGGATCGGCAGATCAAGGGGCGAAACTTGAGAAAAGATGTGCCTCGGCCGCTCATTCCTCACTCCTGCCGCCGGTGCCAATCCCGCTGGCCTTCGGTGGCCATCGGGCCGAGGTGGGCGAGCAGCCTCGCCCCCCGGTCGGCGGTGTCCCGGCCCTGGTCGCAGGAGGCCCCCTCGGCGTCGGTCCACGGCGAGAACCGGCGCCCGGCATGGATGGCCCGGATGGTGGCGGCCGGGTCGGCCCCGGCCGCGTCGGCCCGGGCCTTCACGCCGCGGTCCCGCACCCGGGCCAGGGGCTCGGGGGCCGCCCCGGCGAGGAGGTCGCCCTCCCGGGTGGGGTCGGCGATGGCCGCCCCGGTCAGGGCCCCGACCTTCGGGCCCGAGAGCTCCCCCCGGCGCACCGCCGCCCTCGGTGCCGGGCCGCTCCCCGAAGCGCTGGTCGACGGCCAGGGTGGCCCTCGCCTGGCCGGGTGAGACCCCCTCCACCGCGGCCAGCAGGGTGGCGGCGTCCCGGTGGCCCGGGGCCGCCCGCCACACCCCCGAGGCCTCGATCCTCGGGGCCAGGAGGGCCTTGCCGGCCAGGACCAACCGCTCCGCCCCGGCCAGGGACCCATACAGCGAGGCGGCGTCGGCCCCGATGAGGCGGTCGGGGTCGAGCTCGGACACCCAGGCGGCCAGCACCGAGACGGCCGGGTCCAGCCGGGCCAGCAGCCCCGCCGACCCGGTGCCCGCCGAGCGGGAGCCCGCCGACCCGGTGCCCGCCGAGCCTGAGCCCTTCGTCCTCGTCCGTGTCATGGATGAATAATCACAGGAGGGTGCGACAGGACATGAGACGGGAACCACCAGGAGGCCATTGCTACGGTGCCCTGGTGCGCATCGGTGCTCATGTGAGAGCGGGGAAAGGTCTGGTCTCGTCACTTGAGCATGGAGCTGAGATCGGGGCCGAGGTCATCCAGATCCACGCTCAGAGCCCGCGGATGTGGAGACCATCGCAGTACGGGCCCGAAGTCTTGGCCGCCTACCGACAGGCGCAATCGGAGCACGCGTCGGTGGATGCGACGTTCTGTCATGCCACCTACCTGATCAACCTGGCCACCCCCGATCCGGAGCTCGCGGCCAAGTCGCGCTCATGCCTGACGGCCAATTTGACCACCGCGGTCGGCATGGGTTCGGCCGGGCTCGTTCTCCATATCGGCAGCCATCGAGGCACTGGATTCGAGGGGTCACTGTCCCGCGTGGTGGACGGGCTGATTGAGGCCCTCGATGCCGCCGGACCGGTCAATGGCGGCTCCCCGATCCTTCTCCTCGAGAACACCGCAGGCGCCGGCAACACCGTCGGTCGCTCCTTCGACGAGCTGGCCGCGGTCATCGATGCCGCGGAGAGCGACGAACGGTTGGGAGTGTGTCTCGACACTCAACACCTCTGGGCCTCCGGCGTCTCGTTCGCGACCATCGAGGGAGCCGACGCGCTGATCGACCTGGTCTCCGACACGGTCGGTCTCGATCGGCTGCGATGCCTGCACATCAACGATTCCAAGGTCCCGCTCGGAGCCAACCGGGATCGGCACGCCAACATCGGCGAGGGCGACATCGGTAGAGATGGGTTCGCAGCCCTATTGGGCCACCCAGGGTTGCAGGGTCTTCCCGCGGTCCTGGAGGTGCCTGGAGCGGGCCACGGTCCTCGAACAGAGGACGTTGACCGAGCTCGCCAGGTATGGCGCGAGGGTCTGGTCCTTCGATCCTGAACCGAGCTTGGTGCTGTCGGTCGTCCTGGCTCTGACGATCACATGGTCTCGCTCGGCGTGGCCCACTACTCGACCTACCCAGTGGGGTCCTTCGTCCGGCTTTCGTCGCCTGGACGTGCCTGGCCCTGGGCGGGTTATGACGTGACCGGACACCGGTTCGATCTCGTTGGGCTCCGCCCCGCTGCCAACCCGTGTGACGACCGGGCTCTATCGGACTTTGTCGCTGATCGCGCCGGACAACCGACGCCGGGTTCGCTCGTCCGCGGTCGTGGAGACAACCGGGTCCTCGCTCGGGGCGACTAGGCCACGCCTGTGGCGATGAATTGGCGGAGCTTGCCCGACGGAAGGCGGTCGATGTGGTCGACCAGCTCGACCGTCACGTCCGGATTCACGAGGCCGGCCTCGTCCAGGACGGCCCGGGCCCTGCGGTGGAGGCTTTCGGTCCGGACCGACGGTTCCATCACCGCCCGGATGATGACACCCCGCCGGGTTTGGCGAACCTGGTACTCGATGAGCCCCCGCTCAAGCTCGACGGCGAAGCCGAGCACCATCGGGTAGATGCGGACACCCTCGCCGTACTCGAAGACCATGTCGTTCCGCCCGGTGAGCCTGTCGATTCGGCGATGGGCGGATCCGCAGTCACACTGGCCCTCGAAGACGGTGAGACCATCGGCCACCTCGAACCGGATGAGTGGCTGGGTGTAGTTGTAGAGATTGGTGACGTAGACCTTGGCCGCCGCCTTGCCCGGTGGCACCGGATTCCCCTCGAGATCGACGGGCTCCACGATTATCAGGTCGTCGGGCAGGTGCATGCCCCCTGCCGCCGGACAGGAGAAGGCGTAGATGCCCTCGGACAGCCCCCAACAGTCGTCGATCTCCGCACCCCAAATCTCACGGACGTCGCCTCGGGTGCGCTCAGTGAGCAGCTCGCCGCCCGATTCGACATAGCGCGGGTGGATGTGTAGTCGGTTGCACCGTGCTTCGTGGATCAAGAGGTCGAGAGCCGAGGGGTACGCCTGCAGGACCACCGGGCGGGCCGCCTCCAGTATCGCCACCAGCTCGGGCACCGGCGTGATCATCGGAACGTGCATGAACGGGTCATCCTCTGGTGCGAGGAAGGAGCTCATGGCGCTCGAGAGGGTGGTCGGGCCGCTGCCGAACAGGTTCACGGTTGCGGAGCCGGGTGGGCGTGGGTGGCCGTCGACCATCGACAGCCGGGATCTGCTGGCCATCAGTCCGAGCGTCGTCCAATCGTCCCAGCCGTAGACGTACGAACCCCGCAAACCACTCGAGCCTGACGAGGTTATGACCCGGTAGCGATCCAGGAGATAGTCATCCGCTCCCTGATCCACGGCCAACAGGTAGTGGTCGACGAGATCGCTCGTGAGCCGGGGATCGGTCACCACCTCGGAGAACCCGGCCATCATGTCCCTCTTGGTCATGACGGGAAGCGAGGGCAGTTGCTCCTCGGTGAACTCGGCCAGATCAATGCCGGCGAGCCGATCTGCATGGAACGGGGAATGCTCCGTAGCGAACGACAGCAGTGCGCGCAGAGCCCGCTGGCGCTCGGCCTCCAGTCGCGACACCGACCATCGCAGACGGCGGGCATGGGACAGGATGCCCTCGGCCACCGCCCCTCGGTGTTGCTCGAGGCGAGACGCGCGGTCTGGCGCCGTGCTCATCGGAGCACTCCATCCTGTGAATCTCCGCTAGCCGAGCGAGCGGCACCGCCCGACCCGACCTCGCCTCCCGACCCGACCTCGCCTCCCGACCCGACCCCGTCCCGCGACCCGACCCCGTCCCGCGACTGGACCGTGTCGATGTCCGTTTTGGCTCCGGCACAGCCGCCGCCGCCCCGCCCATCTCGTGGGTGCTCTCCGGTCCTACGTACCCTCACGACCGTTGGCCGAGCTCGTCGCCGTGGGCAAAGAACCGTCGCACGTAGAGCGTATCGAGCACCCGTGACCGGCCGCTGAGGCGATCGCTGCGTCCCTCGGCATGGATAATGGTGCAACCTTCCGCTTGAGCGTCGGCTAGGCGGCGCCGGGTCAGGGAACGGCGGAGCTGGCGGGATTGATGACGCGGATGGGTGGCATCGAAGCCGATCCAGGCCAGCTTGTCGTCGATGGAGAGCGCCCCCGTGCAGACCAGGTGGTCGTCCATGAAAACGCCGTAATGGGTGAATCCCTCCTGCCCTACCGTGGCCGCAAACCAGGGACTGAGCGAGACCGGGGCCTGCCAGGCACCCCAGGCCCGCACGTTGAGAGCCGCCACCCGGTCGGCGTCGGCCTCGGTCAAGCGGCGCACCTCGCACTCGGTCGGGACGACGTCGAGGTCGGGCTCGAGATCATTGTCCCAGTCCGGGTGCGCGAGGCGACGCCATACCTTGGTGGCGCCCTCCGAGACCGGGCGGAGGCCGGCACGCTCGAGCCATACGGCGACGTCCGGAGGAGTCGCCACCGGAGCCAACTCGACGCGGAAGCTCCGTTGTCCGAGGTCGCGGTAGAAGTCGATGATGCCACTGATGCAGTCTGGCGTTGCGGGAGATCGGATTCCGAGCGCGACGACCCGGTTGAACGAGCCAGAATCCACCGCGGTGAGGGCGGGCAGGGGTATGGGTCCGCTCCGGTCGATGACCGCACCGAGTGGGTCGCCAGGCATGGCCGCAGCGAACTCGATGCAGCGGGCCCACACATCGGCCTCGTGTGTCTCGACCAGCGCAGCAATCGACCGCTCGTCGTCTGTCGCGGTGGGCACCTCACGAGCCTAGAGGCCCCCTCGGGTGGATTGGTGAAATCCTGCTCATCCGTCTGGCTCAAACGCCCGCTCATCCGGCGGCATCGACGGCTATTCCCTCGTGTCATCGGCGGGCCGTCGGCAGGCCACTCTCACGCTAGGGTCGCGTCGCGCCGGGGGATCCGATCGAGCCTCCGAGCGAAAGGACGAGATCATGACCCAGGAGACCCGAGCCGAATCTGACAGCATGGGTTCCGTCGATGTTCCCGCTGACCGGTACTGGGGTGCCCAAACGGCGCGGTCCCTCGAGCACTTCTCCATCGGTGACGACCGGATGCCCGAACCGGTGATCAGGGCCATCGGGATCATGAAGGAGGCGGCGGCCCAGGTGAACGCCGACCTGGGCAAGATGGATCCTGAGAAGTCGGCACTCATCGCGGCAGCGGCCCGCGAGGTTTCGGAAGGAAAGCTCTTCGACCACTTCCCGCTCAGTGTTTGGCAGACTGGAAGCGGTACCCAGACCAACATGAACGCCAACGAGGTCATCGCCAACCGGGCGATCGAGCTCGCCGGCGGGGTACTCGGCTCGAAGGAGCCGGTACATCCCAACGACGACGTCAACATGTCGCAGTCGTCGAACGACACGTTCCCGACCGCCATGCACATCGCCGCGGTCGAAGAGATCACCCACAACCTCCTGCCCGCCGTCCGCCAGCTGCGCAACGCCCTACAGGTCAAGGCGGATGAATTTTCGGGCATCACCAAGATCGGCCGCACCCATCTCATGGATGCCGTCCCGCTCACACTGGGGCAGGAGTTCTCCGGCTACGTCGCGCAGCTCGACGCCGACCTACACCGGATTGAGCTCACTATGGACGACCTGTACGAACTGGCTGCCGGGGGCACGGCAGTGGGCACCGGGCTCAACACGCATCCGGAGTTCGGCACCAGGCTGGCGTCGGCCGTCGCCGAGCTCACCGGACTGCCCTTCGTAACCGCCCCCAACAAGTTCGCCGCTCTGGCCGCCCATGATGCGCTGGTGATGACGAGTGGCGCGCTCCGGACGCTGGCCGCATCCCTCATCAAGGTGGCAGACGACATCCGGTGGCTCGGCTCCGGGCCACGGAGCGGCCTCGGCGAGCTCATCCTCCCGGCCAACGAGCCCGGCTCGTCCATCATGCCGGGCAAGGTCAACCCGACCCAGTGCGAGGCCATGATCATGGTCTGCATCCAGGTATTCGGGAACGATGCCGCCATCGCGATGGCCGATACCCGCGGCAACCTCGAGCTCAACGTGGCGAAGCCCGTCATGATCCACAACCTCCTGCATTCGATCAGGCTGTTGGCCGAGGCGTCGGTGTCCTTCACCCGCTATTGCGTCGAGGGCCTGACGCCGGATGAGGAGCGGATCCGTCGCCACCTCGAGAATTCCCTCATGTTGGTCACGGCACTCAACCCGTTGATCGGTTATGACAAGGCCGCCGAGGTGGCCAAGCGGGCCTACCGGGAGGGGAGCACCCTCCGCGAAGCAGTGGTCGACCTGGGCTACCTGACGGGCGAACAGTTCGACGAAGCCGTCCAGCCCGAGTCGATGACCCACCCCTGAACCAGTCGCCTCGGTCGACATCCCGAGCAGATGAGCCGTCCCGACGTCGACGAGATCGACCTCGCGACTATCGACCTCACCGACCTCGACCGATTCGCTGGCGGCTTCCCCGACGATGTCTTCACCCGGCTCCGTCAGGTTGCGCCGGTGTGGTGGCACGCTCCGACCGAGCACACGCCAGACGGCGTCGGTTTCTGGGTGCTGAGCACCCACGCCGATGTGCTGGCTGTTGCGGCGGATGCCGAGCTGTTCTCGTCCGAGCGGGCTCCGGCGGCCGAGGGAGGTGGGACGATCCTCCAGGACCTTCCCTACGGGTTCGCCTCCGGCGTCCTCCTCAACATGATGGACGACCCGCTTCATCACCGGATCCGTCGCCTGGTCACACCTTCGGTATCGCCGAAAGCGTTGGCCCTGATGGAGGTGGAGCTGCGTCGGCGTGCACGCGGCATCGTCGATGCGATTGCCGAGCGGGGAAGGTGTGACTTCCTGATCGACGTGGCCGTCGAGCTGCCGCTCCAAGCGGTTGCCGCCCTGATGGGTGTCCCTGATGACGACCGCCACGACCTGATGAGCTGGTCGAACACCACGCTCGACTTTGAGGGTCGGGAGCTGGGGGAGACCAACGAGAAGGCGGCCGAGGCGGCCGCCTCGATGGCCGCATACGGGTCGTCGCTCATCGAACAGAAGCGGAAGTGTCCAGGTGACGACATCATCTCGGTGGTCACCCGGGCCCGGGTGGACGGGGCAGACGGCAAGGATCGACCGCTCAGTGATCTCGAGCTGCTGATGTTCTTCAACCTATTGGTGGTGGCCGGCAGCGAGACGACCCGCAACTCCATCGCCCTGGGCGTGGCTGCGCTCATCGAGCATCCCGACCAGCTCGATGCCCTCCGACGGGACCGCACGCTGATGCCCACCGCAGTGGAGGAGATCCTGCGTTGGACCAGCGCCACCCTCTACAACAGGCGGACTGCTACCCGGGATACCGACCTGCACGGCCATGCCGTCAAAGCCGGGGACAAGGTCACCCTCTGGTGGCCCTCGGCCAATCGGGACGAGTCGGTGTTCGACGACCCGTTCCGTTTCGACATCCGCCGGACGCCGAACCCCCATCTGACCTTCGGCTACCGGTCCCACTACTGCATGGGGGCCAACCTGGCTCGCCTCGAGATCCGGGTCATCCTCGACGAGCTCCTCGACCGCGTGGAGGGATTCGAGCTCTGCGGGCCGGTCGAGCGAGTACGCACCAACAAGCACGCCGGCGTCTGGCACATGCCGATGACCTTCAGGCCGCGCCAGGACGCGTGACCGGCCGAACTGGCCTGCCCTCATCACCGAGAACGGGCAGATGACCCGCCCCCACGGCACTGCACCGGCCACGCCGGCCACACCGCCCAACACCGGCGCCACCACGAAACTCCGGTGCACGCCAGCCAGCGCCGGCCATACCGGCCAACACCGGCCGTATACTCCGGAGCGGCCGCCCGCCGGCCAGGAGCCCGGAGACGGGTCACGGGAGATCGACCGAGGGAGCCTCATGACCACTCCGCCCACCGACCTCGCTATCGGGTTGACCGACGGCACGTTCTACGGCGGCGACCCCTTTCCCGCGTTCGCCTGGATGCGAGAAAACGCCCCTGCCTACTTCGACGAGGCAGCCGGCGTATGGGGGGTCACCCGTTACGCGGACATCAAGGAGATCTCCAAGGATCCTGACACCTTCTCGAATGCAGGCGGCATTCGACCCGACAGCGACGCTCTTCCGATGATGATCGACATGGATGCTCCCGAGCACGTGCGCCGGCGGCGGCTGGTGAGCGAGGGATTCACCCCGGTGCGGATCCGCCAGCGGGAGGAGGAGATCCGCTCCATCTGCGACACCATCATCGACCGGGTCTGCGAGCGAGGTAGAGCCGACTTCGTTTCGGAGATCGCCGCTCCGCTCCCGATGATCGTGATCGGGAACATGCTGGGCGTGGCCCCCGAGGACCGGTCCGACCTGCTGCGCTGGTCGGACGACATGCTGAAAGCCCTCGGCTCACCGGACCCCGGAGCCATGGACCGGGCGTCGTTGGCCGCCATGGAGTACGCCGACTACATCACCGCCGTCGCCGAGCAGCGCCGCCGGGACGCCCAGAGCGACGACCTCGTCGGCACGCTGGTGCACGCCGAAATCGAGGGCGATCGTCTCGACGAGTCCTCCATCATCTACGAATCCCTGCTCATCCTCATCGGTGGGGACGAGACAACCAGGCACGTGATCAGCGGCGGCATGTTCGAGCTCCTCCGGCACCCCGACCAACTCCGATCGCTCGGGGACGACCGCACGCTCATGCCATCGGCGGTGGAGGAGATGCTGCGCTGGGTCTCACCGATCAAGAATATGGCCCGCCAGGTGACCACGGACACCGAGCTGCACGGCGAGTCGCTCCGCCGGGGTCAGAAGCTGTTGCTGCTCTACCCCTCGGCCAACCGCGACGAGCGGACGTTCGACGACCCCGAGCGCTTCGACATCACCAGGACCCCCAACGACCACATGGCGTTCGGGTTCGGCGCTCATTTCTGCCTGGGCAACCGTCTGGCCCGCATGGAGCTGAGCGTGATGTTCGATCGGATCCTCGACCGGCTTCCCGATTTGGCTCTCGCCGACGGGGACGAACCGCCCAAACGGGCCGCCAACTTCGTGTCCGGCTATGAGATGATGGACGTTGTGTTCACACCGTCGGCTCCGGTCGGGGCGTCGGCCTAGCCATGGGTCCGACGCGGAGCGCTCGATGAAGGAGCCCGTCCTCGACTCGGGCGAGGTCGAAGCGACCTTGCAGGCCTCCGACGGGCCTCGGTGGGAGCTCATGGGCGGGAAGCTGGTCAAGGTGGTCCAGTGTGCGAGCTTTCCCGGAGCGCTCGAATTCGTGGGGGAGGTCGGTCGGCTCGCCGAGGCGGCGAACCACCATCCCGACATCGACATCCGCTACCGGACGGTGACCCTGGCTCTGGTCACCCACGATTCCGGGGGCATCACCCGCCGCGACATCGATCTGGCTCGGGCCATCGACGGGGTAAGGGCCGGCCTCACCGGCGACGAGTAACCGGGCCCTGCCCATGGACCCGCTGGCCGGCTTCCGCGCCGATCACCCAGAGGAAAGCGGCCGCACCCGGGCCCCGGCCGGTGGATCGCGCCTGGGTGTCCCGGTTGGTCGGTGGCGTTCAGGTCAGCCGACCGGAAGGTCCCACAGCGGGAACCAGCGGTCGAGGTCCGCTTCGACGGTGAGGTCGCCGGCCACGAGGCTCTTGAGCTTGAGCTCCTCCTCGAGGTTCCGGCGTTCCTTGCCCTCCGGCACGAACGGGTAGAAGGTGCCGCGCTTGAACAGGTAGACGAGGTAGGCGCTGGACGGGAGCACCCGACCCGGACCGGCAGTGGCCTCGGGCATGGCGTCGGGCTGGAGATCGAGCCCGGACGCCGGATCACCCAGCACGGACGCCGGATCACCCAGCCCGGGCCCGGAATCGGCACCGCCTGGCTCGAGAGCGGGAGTGGCTGCCGGGTCGGGTAACGAGGCCAGCCCGAAGACGGAGCACAGCAGCTGCGGGCCCCATCCCGAGTCGGCGAGCGAGGAGTTGACCATATGGATCTGGGTGACCAGCTCCTCGATATCGGCGTTATCGACCACCAGCCAGTGATAGCCGTAGTTGTCCTCGGCTTTGCGGAACCCGCCGGTCCCGTCCATGGCCAGGAGCTTCACCACCTCGGCCTGCATGTCCTCGAACCCCTGGCCGGTCGGGGGCTTGAAGCACACGCCGGCATGACCCGAGCACGACATGCCGGCCGCGCTCTGCAGGCTGATCGAGGCCGAGGGCAGGGCGAACAGGGAGTCCAGGTTCGACTGTACGGGTTTGGTCCGCCCGAGAATGGTGTTCAACAGGCCCATCGCCTCAACCCATCAGCGGGAACCGCACGCCGAACCGATCCCGCTCACGACGGACGGCCCAACTCGGCCTCGAGCTTGGACAACTGGGCCAGGCGCTGATCGAGCGAGGGGTGGGTCGAGAAGAGCGTCGAGAGACTTACGCCGTTCTTGGCGATGGCCGGGGTGAAGTAGAAGGCGTTGAAGCCCTCGGCGGCCCGCAGGTCGCGCGTCGGGATGCGGGACATCTCCCCGGTGACCTTGACCAGCGCCGAGGCCAGCACCGAGGGCTGACCGGTCAGGAGTGCCCCCGACCGGTCCGCGGCGAGCTCGCGGTAGCGCGACAGGGCCCGGGTGAGGAGAAAGCTGATGACGTAGACCAGGACCGATACGACCAGCACGGCCAGCTCCACCAGCGCGGCGTTGTCGTTGCTGTTGTTGTTGCTGTTGTTCCCGCCGAACCCGCCCAGCATCCCCGTCCAGAACATCATGCGCGTGATGAGACCGGCCACCACGCCGAGGAAGCTGGCGATGGTCATGACCGCTACGTCACGGTGGGCCACGTGGGAGAGCTCGTGGGCCAGCACCGCCTCGAGCTCGGGCTCGTCCAGCCGCCGCATCAACCCGGCAGTGGCGCACACCACCGCGTTGTTGGGGCTTCGCCCGGTGGCGAAGGCGTTGGGCACGTCGGTGTCGGCGATGGCCAGCCGGGGCTTCTTCATGTCGGCCAGTGCGCACAGCCGGTCGATCGCGCCGTGCAGTTGCGGTGCCTGTTCCGGGGTGACTATGTGGCCGCCCATGCCGAACAGGGCGATCTTGTCGGAGAACCAGTACTGGGCGAACAGAAGGATGGCGGCGAAGACGAGTACCACCGTGTACGAGATGCCCACCGCGATGAGGAGCCCGATGACCGCCCCGTACAGCAGAACCAGCAGGAGGCCGGTGGTGAACATGCGGAGGGTCAGTCCGCGGTCGGAGGGAATGTTTCGTGCGGTGCTCATGACATCAGTCCCGATGGTCGTCTGTTCCGGCGCTGTCTTCCGCCTCGGCTAGGAGGTCCTTGGTCTCCTCCAAGGTGGCGTCCGGGAACGGCACCACCAGGTCGGAGGGGGCGAACGCGTCATCAGCCACGGGCTCTCCGACCCTTCGGACGGCGGCGGTGAGTGCCGAAAGGCTCCGGCCGAAGGACTCCTCGTCGTTGCTTTCCACCGCCTCGGCCAGAGACGCGTCCAGCTTTTCGAGCGCCCCCCGCTCGCCCTCGGGAACCGAGTACTGGCCTTCGCCGAGGATGCGGACGATCACGATGACAATTCTCCGTGCTCTGCGCTCGGCGCAGGCTCGGCGTGGGCGGGCTCGGCCGCGTCGGCGGACTCTGCCGCACCGAGCTCGGGTGCGGGCGGGGCACCTGCGCCGACCTCGGCCTTGAGGGCTGCCAGCTGGGCGTCAACCTCCGAGGTCGTCGACGCCTGATTGAGCTGGGCCTGGATGTCATCGACCGGGTTGGTGAGATCGGTCAACGCCCCCGAGGCGAGCAACTCGTCCATGGCCCCGGCCCGGGCCTGCATGCCGTCGATCTTGTCCTGGGCCCGCTGCATCGACATGCCGGCGTCGCTCATGGACTCCGAGATTCCCGACACCGCCTCACCGATCTTCGTCTGGGCCTCGGCGGCGGTGTAGGAGGCCTTCATGGTCTCCTTCTTGGTCCGGAAGGAGTCGACCTGGGACTGGAGCTTCTGGGCCGTGGCGATCAGCTTCTGCTCCTGGGCGGACACCTGTTGGTGCTGGGTCTGCAGGTCCGTGAGCTGCTCGGCCAGGGCGGTGCGGCGTCCGAGGGCCTCCCGGGCCAGGTCCTCGTTGCCCTGGGTCAGGGCGGCCTTGGCTTGCTGCTGGAGCTTGTCGGCCTGGGTCTGGAGGCCAGTGGCCTGGAGTTCGATCCGCTTCTTGGCGGTGGTCACGTCGGCCACGCTGCGGCGGACCTTCTGCAGACTCTCGAGTTGCTTCTGGTAGGAGAGGTCGAGCGACTCTCTCGGGTCTTCGGCCTTGTCGAGCAGCTTGTTGGTCTTGGCCTGGACGATCCCCGACAGACGCTTCATCACGCTCATGCTGGTAGCCCTTCCTCGCTTTCGCCGTGAAGCTTAGGGCTTTCCTGCCCGGTAGCGTGATCGGCGTGCCGGAGCCTCTCTGCCTGCTGACCGTTCATGCCCACCCCGACGACGAGTCGTCGAAGGGAGCCGGAACCGTGGCCCGGTGCCACGCCGAGGGCATCCACACCGTCCTGGTCTGCTGCACCGGTGGGGAGGAGGGGGACATCCTCAATCCCGCCCTCGACACCCCCGAGGTGCGTGCTCGCCTACCCGAGCTGCGCCTGGAGGAGCTGGCCAAAGCCACGGAGATCATCGGCTACGACGAAGTCGTCATGCTGGGCTATCGCGATTCGGGCATGCCCGGTTCAGAGTCCAATGCCCTTCCGGGCTCCTTCGCCCAGGCCCCCCTCGACGAGGCGGTCGGCCGGCTGGTGGCCGTCGTTCGTCGCACGCGACCCCAGGTCATGGTGATCTACGGCGACGAGCAGTCCGGGTACCCCCATCCTGACCACCTCCGGGTCCACGAGGTGGGTGTGGCCGCATTCAGAGCCACTGGCGACCCGGACCGCTACCCCGACGCCGGCCGGCCCTGGCAGCCCGCCAAGCTCTATTACACGGTGTTCTCGGCCGCCAGGTTCCGGGAGATCCACCAGAAGTTCGAAGAGTTGGGGTTGGAGTCGCCGTTCGACGAGGAGTGGCGCAAGCGGTGGGAAGACGTCCCGCCCGACCCCATCACCACGTCCATCGACATCTCGGACTTCGCCGACGTGCGGCGAGAGGCCTTGCTGGCCCACGCCACGCAAGTCGACCCCAACTCGCGCTTCTGGTTCGGCCTGCCTCCTGAGGTGATGCGCTCCATCCATCCGGTCGACGACTACCGACTGGCCGCGGTGGCGGGGCCCGGTGGGATCGAGTTCGCCTCCTCCGTCCCCGAAGGTCTGGCGTCGGGGGAGGACATCGAGACCGACCTGTTCGCCGGCCTACGGGACGGGGCCACGGTGGCTGGGTGAGCCGGTGACGAGATGGCTGTCGGAGGAGTGGTTCGACCGGGCCCGCGAACTATGGCCCGACACGTCCGGTCCGGGCGGGTTGTCGGGGCGGGTGCAGTGCGAGATCACCGGTGGCCCCGAGGGCGATGTCTCGTGCTACTGGGTCTTCGAGGACGGCCGGCTCGAATCGGGCTCAGTGGGCCGGCTCGGGGACGCCGACGCGGTTCTGACCGTGAGCTGGGATGACGCCGTCGCGGTGCAGCGGGGAGATCTCGATCCGAACGTGGCCTTCATGCAGGGGCGGATGAAAGTGACCGGTTCGATGGGTGTGATGATCGACCTGTTGTCTCGGGCTCGTTCCCCCGGGTGCCGGGAGCTGATGGGGCGGATGGCCGGGCTCAGCGGATGGTGACCGGTGTGATCCCACCCGGTCCGGTTCCGCCGAGGTAGGGAAGGTGGATGGCGCCGGCGCTCTGCAACAGGATGAGGGCGACCGCGATCACGATGAACACGACGAGTGCCACCGCCAGGTAGGGCCGGGCCTTCATCCAACGCGACGCGGTGGGACGTGATCGGCTGCCCTGCCGTCGGTCGTTCCCGCGGCGCGGCCTCGCCACCAGCGTCACTGACGGCACACCGGACAGCCCTTGGTGCCGGACGGCGAAGTCGGTGATCCGGTTGGACAGGTCGGTGGCGTCGCCGCCGGGGCGGAGGAAGCGGTAAGTCCCAAAGGGCGTCTGGATGGCAATGACCGCGCCCGGATCGGCCCAGGGGAGTGGGCGGCTCGTGGACCCGGGCAGGTCTGCTCGGGGAGGCGTGCCGTCCGGGCGGGGCTGCGGCGCCACCCACCATGCTGGGACGGCTCCGCCCGGCCAGCGCTCGACGACGTGCGCCGACACCGCCGACCAAGGCAGGATCCGGGCCCCACTTCCCGGCGTCCTCTCCACGCCGATGCCCTCGTCGGTGAAGACGATGCCCCGAATCGCAACCGGGTCGTTGCCGGCCGAGTCGAAAAGGATGAGGTCGTCGAGGCGCAGTTCGGGACCGGATGGTGCGGGGGCCCCAAGCGCCGAGATCAGATCGCCCACGCTCCTCGATCTCGACTGGCGTCCGTTGGCCACGGCGTCTCCCATCCGGGGCTCAGGCTACTGGGGTCGCGACGCACGGCAGGTGTTTCCACCCGTTCCCGCTCATTGCCGGGCCCGCGACGACACCGACCGGTGGCCTCAACCGAAGGCCCATGCGCCGCGGGTTGGCGGCCAAGCCCGCGCAACGCACCTGTCTTGCTCGCCCAGAACCCCGGCAAGGGTTCGCTGGCCCGGGTTCCTCGGTCAGACCTACCGCCCTGTTTCAGACCTGCCGGACGGCCTCGCGCCGCATGGCCTCGCGCAGCGGGCGGTAACCGATGGCCGTGACGCCGGCTTCGGCGATGGCATGGTCCAGCCCGCGATCGGCCACCAGCAGGACGTGGTCGGCCACCCGCTGCCGCCACCCCGTGTCGATGGCCCGGAGCTCGGGCGTGTCGATGGCCGGCCGGAGGGTCACCTCGGTGATCCCCGGCTCGAGACCGGCCAGCAGCTGGAGGAAGGCCTCGCGGATCCCGAGGGTGGGCAGCGTCGCGAACCGGTCGGCGAACAGGACTCCCTCCTCGGCGGCCAGGCGACGAACCGGAAACCCCACGTTGGGCTCGGCCTCCACGCCGAGGAGACGGAGGGGCAGCGCGAAGTCGACGGCCAGCTCGAGGTAGACGTCGAAGAATTCGGGGCGGAGGAGGAGCGCGTCCAGATGGGCATCGAGGTGACTGATGTCAAAGCCCCACAGCACGGCCCGCTCGATCTGGGCGCGGCACTCACGCCGGACTTCGTCGATGTCCGCGTGGTCCCAGACGTCCGACAGCGTGCGGGGAAATCCACCGTCTCCGTCGAGTAACGACGGGGCTTGGGTGATCGGCCCCCAGCGGTAGAGGTCGTGCTCGGCGTTCAGGGTGAGCCGGACCCCGACGTCGTCTCCGCGGAACCGGGAGGCCGACTCGCGCGCCCACGGTGCCGGCACGATCAGCGATGCACTAGTGCCGATGCCTTCACGAAGGGCCTCGTAGACACCAACCGTGGCGGCGTGGCAGAAGCCCAGGTCGGCACAATTGACGATGAGCAGCTTGGCGTCGGGTCCGTATCCCAGGCGCTCGGCAACAGTCGGCACGCACCCGACCGTAGCGTCCGCCGAGATCAGGCGGCGCGCTCGCTCCGCTGGTGGGCGCCCCCCGTGGGCAGGTCACCGTGGCGCACCCTGGCGCTCGCCGCCAGCTGTGCCCGGGCCGCGGCGATGCCCTGCTGCCCGACCCGGCGGGTGTGCTCGTCGAGCCGCCAGTCCGTCGGCGGTGCCACCACGTTCGAGTCGCGGACGGGATCAGCATCGTCAACTGGCAGCGGCAGCTCGGGTTGGGAGGCTCGACGTCGATACCTGGGGGCCGGTGCCATGGGTACATGATGCCGGGAGGGTGTATTACGGAGGCATGCCTGATCGAACACCAGGGGTGCCGTCACGGGCCCGATTCGGGATCACCGTCCCCTTCGACGGGGTGGCACTGGCCGATCACCGCAGGTGGTACGAGGAATTGCTCCGTCTCGGCTATACGGACGCCTGGTCGGCCGAGACCGACGGCTCCGACGGGTTCACGCCGCTCGCCCTGGCGGCTGCCTGGACCCCTGGCCTGCAGCTGGGGGTGGCGATCATTCCCGTCTACACCCGCGGGCCCGCCCTGCTGGCCCAGAGCGTCGCTGCCCTGGCTGAGGCCGCGCCGGGGCACTTCACGGTGGGATTGGGGACTTCCTCCGATGTCATCGTGAGCCGCTGGAACGGTATCGAGTTCGACGAACCGTACCGGCGAGCCCGGGACACCATTCGCTTCCTCAAATCGGCACTGGCCGGAGAGAAGGTCGACTGCGCCTACGAGACGTTCAATGTCCGGGGGTTCCGGCTGGCCCGACCGGTCGAGCACCCACCACCGATCTTCCTGGCCGCCTTGCGGCCGGGCATGCTGCGGCTCGCCGGCCGCGAGGCCGACGGGGTGATCCTCAACTGGCTGTCGGCCGAGGACGTGGCCACGGTGCGGCCGGAGCTGGGCGCTGACATCCCGGCGGCGGCCCGTATCTTCGTGTGCCCATCGGAAGACATCGAGGCCGTTCGGGCCATCGGCCGGCGCATGATTGCTGCCTACCTCAACGTGGGTGTGTACGCCGCGTTCCACCGGTGGCTCGGGCGGGGACCGGATCTCGAGCCGATGTGGTCCGCATGGGCGGCCGGCGACCGGAAGGGAGCGGTGGCGGCCATCCCGGACGAGGTGGTGGACGCCCTCGTCGTGCACGGTTCCTACGACGAGTGCCGAGCCCACGTCGGCCGCTACATGGCCAACGGGATCGACATACCGGTGATGGCGGTCATCCCGCTCGGTGTGCCGCTCGAGGATGCCGTGGCCGGGCTGGCTCCTCCGTGGGACGCAGATCGCACCCCGGCATCACCGACGGCCGGTCAGTCGACCCGGTAGCGGGCCACGAGCTCGGCGTCCTGGTCCCTCACCTGGTCGGCGAGATCCCGGCCGAAGCGGGTCAGCTCCGCAGCCAGGCGGGCATCGGAGAGGGCCATCATCCTCACTGCCAGCAGGGCGGCGTTGCGGGCACCGTTGACGGCCACGGTGGCGACGGGGATGCCCTTGGGCATCTGGACCATGGCGAGGAGGGAGTCGAGTCCACCCAGGTTGGCCAGGGCGATGGGCACACCCACGACCGGCAACGGTGTGGCGGCGGCTACGACGCCTGCCAGGTGAGCAGCGCCTCCGGCGGCGGCAATGATCACCTGAATGCCCTCATCCGCTGCCCCCCGGGCGAAGGCGATCGTGTCATCGGGCGTCCGGTGCGCGGAGAGGACCCGCACGGTGACTCCGACGCCGAAGGAACGGAGGGTCTGGACGGCATCGTCCATGATCGAGGCGTCGGATGAGCTTCCCATGATGATGGCGACTGACATGCCCGCATTCTGCCTGAACCCGAAGACCTGGGCACCTCCAGCCGGGCCCGCTGCGGGATCGGCCAAGCTTGGTGCGGAGCGCGACCCGCCCCGACCACGCTGGCGGCCGGTACGGTTGAGCCGGCTTCGGCGCCCGACCCTGGGCGTGCGTTCACCGGCCCGGCAGAAGGGGACAGATCGTGAAGATCGGCGTGTTGTTCGACACCGAGCAGTCTTTCGATCGGATGGTCGATCAGGTCGCATCACTCCGCGACGCCGGGATCGAGAGTGCGTGGGCCTCTCAGATCTTCGCTTATGACGCGCTGACCGCTCTGGCGGCAATCGGCCGGGAAGTCAGTGACATCGAATTCGGGACGGCGGTCGTGCCCTCATTTCCCCGCCATCCGGTGATGCTGGCCGCGCAGGCCCTGACGGTCCAGGCCGCCACCAGCGGGCGCTTGACCCTCGGCATCGGGCTCTCGCACCAGGTGGTGATCGAGAACGTGTTCGGGATGTCGTTCGATCGCCCGGCCCGTCACATGCGTGAGTACCTGTCGATCCTGATGCCCCTGCTCGAAGGCGAGCAGGCCAGTTTCACCGGGGAGACGCTGAAGGCCTCGACCTTCGGTCCGCTACAGATCCGTGCTCCCGCCCCGCCGGTACTGGTGGCAGCCTTGGGCAGCACCATGCTCGGGATCGCCGGACGGATGGCCGCAGGGACGGTGACCTGGATGACCGGGCCGGCCACCATCGAGTCCCACATCGTGCCCACCATCCGGACCGCCGCGAGCGATGCGGGCCGGCCCGAGCCGCGGGTCGCGGTCGGCCTGCCCGTATGTGTGACGCACGACGCCGCCACCGCCCGGGCCAAGGCCTCGGAGACCTTCGTGATCTACGGGCAGTTGCCGTCGTATCGGGCCATGCTCGATCGAGAGGGCGCCGAGGGTCCGGCCGATGTCGGCATCATCGGGACCGAGGCGGAAGTGAAGGCTCAAGTCCGCCGTCTGGCCGACGTCGGCGCCACGGACTTCTGCGGGGCACCCTTCGGCACACCCGATGAGATCAAAGCTTCAGTGGCGCTGCTCGCCTCCCTGGTCTAACCGTGAAGTAGAGGGTCATACTTTACGGTCTAGACATCGGCGTGTCCCGCCTGAGCAACCATCGTCCCAGGTGGAGAAGTCATCCGGCCGGGTGCCGGATACCTCCGACCACGGTGGCCAGATCGGGACCGGGGTCAGGAGCCGATGCGGGTGTACTTGAACTCGTTGAGCTCGGGCTGGTCGGTGATGAGCCCGATGACCCGGTCGATGGTGCCCTCTGCCACTGGGAGGTCGCCCTTGGGCCTGGTCATGATGCGGACGAAGACTGCTCGATCCCCGACGATGAAGGTGGGGACTCCGAACACCGCCAGGTCTCCGACCGCGCGCTCATGCTCGTCCCGCACCGTCTTCGCCGGCCAGCCGTCGTCCACCTCGGCCAGAACGACTCCGGCGTCGGCGCCGCCGCGCTCGAGTGCCTTGGCGACCACGGCCCGGTCTCGGAGGTCCCCGCCGTCGTCGTGTCGGGCGGAGAACAGCGAGCGGTGAACGGGGTGGAAGATATCGGGAAAGCGATCTCTGACGACCACGCCCGCGGCCAGCGCCAAGAGATCCGGCTGTTGGGTCGGGTCATCCCAGGCCGGGGCTCCGCCGTCGGGGACGTGGGCCTGATTGAGGAAGAACGGGACAAATGTGACGTCCCACGGTGCGCCGCCACCCAGCCCGTCGAGGACGTGCTCATGGCCATTCCGAGCGAATGGACAGCGATAGTCCCAGGTAACCGCGAATTGCAACCTGTTGCTCACGGTTGTGGAACCCCTCCGGTTCCAGTTCCATTCCACGCCGAATGCGGTAGTCTCGTCGGCCACCGCTCCGGGACATCTGCCGAAGCCCGGTGTGCGGGCCCGCGCACCGGCCAGGGAGTTCGCGGCGCCGCACCGCGGCCGGGGCTGGGTTCACGGGGCCGCGGGGGCAGCGCCGGCGGTCGGGGCGCCGGGCCAGCAGGCAGATCAGCGACGGGCCGGGACCGACAGTCGGATCAGACCCCGGCCGAACAGACCGAGGGTGACGCCGATCACCGCCCCCCCCACCACGTCCGAGGCGTGATGGGCCCGGAGGTGCAGCCGGCTCAGCCCGACCAGCGTGGCACTCGAGAGCAGCAACACGTTGCCGGACCGGTCGCCCTTCCGGCACATCACGGTCGCCGCACAGAACCCCGCCAGGGTATGGCCGCTCGGGAAGCTGCTCGTCGTGGGTTCCCGCACCGGGAGACCCCCTTCGGTCACCTTGAGGCCCGTTCGATCGGGCCTCGAGCGGCCGATCGACCGTTTGAGGACTGAGTTGACCAGCCTGGACTCAATGCCGGCGACGGCCAGGGAGCGTATGGCGCTGACCCGTTCCGGACCCGACTGACGAGCTCGCCAGGCGGTGATGACCGCCCACACGAGACCGTGGTCACCGAGACCGGTGATGAGCTTGGCCGTCCCGTCGAGTGCACGGCGGCCCCGGTGGGGCTCGAACCAGCAGTCGACGCGTTGATCGATGGAGTGGACCGCGGCTCGAAGGCCTTGCCACCGATCGTCATCGGTCGGTGGCTGGGTGCGGGGTTGGCGGACCCCGTCGGCCCCGGGCCGGCGAGCCGGTTGTGGCGGCGCGGTGGGAGGGATGTCGTGCAACTCGGTCACGGCGTTCCCGGCAATATCAGGCCGCCCCGCTGGCGCCGACACCGATGGCGAGCGCCGCCTCCTCGGGACTTCCCCCGTATGCGGGGCAGAAGGCACGGAAGTTGCAGAAGTTGCAGAGGGCGGACGGGTGCGGCCGGAAGTCCTCCTCGCGGCAGGCCCGTTCGATGGCAGCCCACACCGCCATTGCCCGCTGCCGCTGTCCCCGCAGGGACTGGTCCGAGGGAGCGGTCGAGATGGTGATCGGCTCCTTGAGGTGGAGCAACCGCACCTCGATCGGCCGGCGCCCGAAGACCTCCTCACACAGGAGGGCATAGATGTGCACGCCGATCAGCTTCGACTGCTCATAAGCGGGAGACGGGGCTCGGCCCGTCTTGTAGTCGACGACCACCAGCTCTCCATCAGGTGTGAGGTCGAGTCGGTCGATGATCCCACGAAGACGCAGGTCGGCGATCCGTGCCTCGAGGAGGAGCTCGATGCCGACCGGGGTGACCTCGTTCGGGTCCTCCAGGTCGAAGTAGTTCCGCACCAGGCCCCAGGCCAGGGCGCGGAACTCGTCAGCCTCATCGCCGGTGAGGGCCAGCGCCGCGAAGTCCGGGTCCGCCTGCATGGTCATCCACACCGCGTCGAACTCGGTGGCGGCCACCTGGAGGGTGCGACCTCCCTGTCCGTGATGCCAGAACAGCCGCTCGAGCACCTGGTGGACCAGGGTGCCTCGGACCGTCCAGACCGTCGGTTCCTCGGGAAGGCGGTCGATGGCGCTGAACCGGAACGCCAGCGCGCAGTCGCGGAATGAGGTCACCTTGGAGGGCGAGAGCGATCGGGGCAGTTCGAGGGGCACAGGTACAGACTACGGCGAGGGTGTGTCGGAAACGGGGTTCAAGGCCCGGACGACCGAGGCGGAGACCAGCGGGGGTCGTTGCAGCGGGCCGAAGTGACCGAGGTTCGGGAGGACCTCGATCGTCGCCCGGGGGAGCCGAGCCGCGTCGGCCTCCAGGAACGACGGGCCGAAGGCATCGGTCCGTTCGCCACAGGCCAACGCGACGGGGCACTCGATCTCGCTGAGGCGCCCGAAGGCGCCGTGCAGGGGACCGCAGGCGTAGATCATGGCCTCGTCCTCTCGCCGGCACCTGAGCCGGATGGCGTCTCCGTCGCCTCCCTCCGCGGCTGGTATCGGCTCAAAGCCCCCTTCGACGTAGCAGCAGAGCACCTCGGGGTCGAGTTCCGAGAAAGGTGGCTTCGAAGAGAAGTTCACGAATGCGTCTTCCGCGGTCGGGAAGGAGTCGCGACGTCGTCGCGCTCCGAGGGTCAGGGGGTTGTCCTCGAACGAGGTGGGTTCATCGCCGACCTCGATCGGCAGGACCACCGGCTCGAAGCAGTACAGCGACCGGAACGTGCCCGGTCGGGCCTGCTCTGCCAACAGCAGGGACGCTCCTCCAGCTGAGTGACCGAAGCCGAGGGGCCAGGAAAGTCCGAGATGGTCGATGACCGCCAGTACGTCAGTGGCGAACCCGGACCAGGCGAAATTGCCGTCCGGAGGGCGATCCGACCGCCCGTGGGCCCGCAAGTCGAGCCCCCAGCAATGGAAGATCTCACCGAGGTCCCGGGCCAAGGGAGTGAACACTTCGGCGCAGAACCCGGTGGCGTGGACGAGGAGGAGGTCCTCTCCCTCGCCCCCGAAGTCGTAGGCGGCGACCTCGAGGCCGTCTGGTGTCCGGCACCAGGACGGCCTCGGCCGATCGGTGGCGTCGAACGTGCTCACGGTGGCGACGGTACACCGAAGGGTCGGTCCGGGACGGCGACGCTCCGGGTCCGGAGTGGACAACCGTTGGACCTGCCATTCGGCTTCATCATTCGGGCCTGACCACGCGGCAGAAAATTGTTCACTCTGTCGTAACTCACCGTGCGCGCGGACGGTGCGCCGGAAGCATGAACCGACCGTGCATGACCCCGATCCGCGGGCCGGCTGCCCTCTCCTGCCATCGCAAATCCCCGCGCCAGCTCTCCATTGGATGGATGGACGACAGGGAGGGTTGCACGAGCGATCCAAGCCCGGCATCGCCCCCAGACTCTTCAGCCGGCAGGCCGGAGCCGGGTAAATCCTCAATCCGTCATCTCTCCGGTGCTTCGACTCCGAATGACTCAGTAGTGCGCCGCAGTCGCGGACGGCGTCCCACTCCAGGAGGATCTCATACGCAAGTGAGCCGACCATTGTTCCTGACGACCAGTTCTGCTGTCGTCCCGAGCGCCGAGCAGATGGTCCATGTCCGAGCTGAAGGACATTCCTGACCAACCCACAACAGCCAGCCACTATCTCTGAGGTGATGCCATGTCCTCCCACCGTGAAGCTCCAGAAATCGCAAAGGATGCCGTCGCAGACAGTACGGATCTCTATGCGTTCGTCAGCCCGGACAAACCGGACACCGTGACGATAATCGCCAACTACGTCCCATTGGAGGCGCCCGACGGAGGACCGAACTTCTATGAGTTCGGGGGCGATGTGCTGTATTCCATCAATATCGACAACACCGGCGACGGTCACCCCGACATCAGTTACCAGTTCCGGTTTACGAACAAGATCACCAACCCCGACACGTTTCTCTACAACACCGGCCCCATTACGACCCTGACCCATAGCACCTGGAATCGGCGGCAGTACTTCACGCTGACCCGCGTTGCCAACGGGAGCTCGAAGACTCTAGGCAGCCACCTCGCTTGCCCACCGTGCAACATCGGACCCCTCTCGACGCCGGACTACGCCGCTCTGGCGGCAGCCGCGATCCACCAGCTCCCGGGTGGCGGGCAGGTCTTTGCCGGGCAGCGGGCTGAAGGCTTCTTCGTCGACTTGGGCGCAATATTCGATCTGGCCATCCTCCGGCCATTCGAGCAGGATCACGCCACATTCGGTCTCGCCAATACGGGGCTCGGGAGCATGGCAGCCGGAGTGAACTCGACCAAGGGCGTGAATGTTCACTCGATTGCGCTCCAAGTGCCCAAGTCGGACTTGACCAAAAACGGGTCGGCATCGACCAGCGCCTCTTCGACTTCCTCGGTCATCGGGGTCTGGACCACCGCGGCCCGGCAAAAGGCACGAGTCCTGCAGGCGTCTGAAGGCACAGATGTCGAGTCGGGTCCATGGGTACAGGTCTCTCGCCTCGGCAATCCGTTGGTCAACGAAGTGATTGTCCCGATGTCCAAGAAGGACTACTGGAATGCTCAGCCGCCCAGCCATGACCAGCAGTTCGCACCGGCGGTTGCCCATCCCGAACTGGCTCAACTGTTGCCCACGCTCTACCCCGGTGTCTTTCCGAACCTGGCCGCGTACAACGCCAAATCGCCACACCGGGCTGATCTCTTGGCGATTTTTCTCACCGGTATTCCAACCGGCGTTGTCTCTGGGTTTCAGAACAGCATGGGTACCACACAAGCTGACATGCTGCGCTTGAACACAGCGATCCCACCGACCACCACAGGCATGAACAACCTCGGTCTCATCGGTATGGATGCTGCGGGGTACCCCAACGGCCGACGGGTATTCGATGACGTGGTCACCATCGAGCTCCGTGCTCTGGCCGGAGCCACGATCCCTTTGGTGGACAAGAGCTTCACCCCTGATGCCGCGGCCACGGCGATAACCGATGGCCTCACGTCTGGACCGACGGACACCACGGCCTCGGGCGACGAGACCTACCTACCCAGTTTCCCGTATCTCGGCACCCCTCTCAGCGGGTTTGCTGCCGGGACGAGCTGAGTTGGGGGGCGCAGCTGACACGGAGGGCTCGATCCTCCGAGGTCAGCCTGTCGTCCAGTCACATGGGATTCACACCACTCCGGGCTGACCACGTCGACGTCGTGGCCCTCGGCCGGTGCGGGCGAGAGAATAGATGCGCCCACGGGAACCGACCGGCTAGACAGTGGTACTTGATGGAGCAGTCCCGAGCGACCAGGGTGGGTCCGCTGTTTTGCTGCCAAATCTGCCAGGTCGCACACGGCACCGGTTTCGTGGAACCGCGGTGATCCCGGCGACCCTCTGTCACCGCCGCGGCACGCAGCCATGAGCCCACGGGCTCGCAACTCGTCGCGCCAGTCGGGACGTGCCGCCTCCCGGGCCTCCGACCACCTCGAGCGATCTGACACGTGGCATGGCTTGCGAGCTGGAGACCCGGTGATCGTCTCGGGACTGCGCATCCGGGGGGCCGACTGGGAGTTCCGGGCCCATATCGTCAACCGGCGCAACGGGACCGAGTCGATCGAAGTGGTCGGGGGCCGCGTCGGTGACCGTTTGGTGCGGTCGTTCGAGCCTCACCGGATCTTCCCGGTCACCGGTGGTCGCGGTGGTCGGCACGGCTCGGACGGCTCGATCTCGGGTCGGCCCTCGTTGGAGGAGGCCCCACAGCTTCCCCTCGACTAGGCCGGCGTCTCCGTTCGGATACGCCCCTGCCCCTCTCGGGTACGGATGTCGAGGGCTCGCTATCGACGGCTGAACTCCAAGCGGCCGCGTAGACCTCCGGTTCCCACTAGCGGAGGGCGAGCCCTCGGATCCGGGCGCCCTGCCCACGGGTCCGGGCGCCCTGCCCACGGGTCCGGGTGCGCCGGCAGCGGGACCGTCCAAGACCCCACGCCGATAGGGTGCCCGTCATGGCGACCCTGACCTTCTTCCACGCCCATCCCGACGACGAGGCCATCGCCACGGGTGGGACCATGATCGGCCTCGCCGCCGCCGGTCACCGGGTCGTCCTGGTCACGGCGACCAGGGGTGAGCTCGGTGAGAGGCCCGAGGGTCTGCTCGACCCGGGTGAGTCGTTGGTGGACCGTCGCCGGGCCGAGTTGTCCGAGGCCTGTCGCATCCTCGGCGTGGACCGCCAGGAGTTCCTCGACTACCTCGACTCCGGCATGGCGGGAACGCCCGAAAACGACCGTCCCGGCAGCTTCGCCTCGGCCGACGTCGACGAAGCAGCCGAGGCGTTGGCGCGGGTGCTGACCGAGGAGGCGTCCGACGTCCTGGTCATCTACGACGAACACGGGGGTTACGGTCACCCTGACCACGTGCAGGTGCACCGGGTGGGTAGGCGCGCCGCCGATCTGGCTGGGACGCCGATCGTCTACATGGCCACCATGAACCGCGACTTCATGGCCGAGTTGGCCGCCCAGGCGGAACGCCTCGGTTGGCAGCTCCCCGCCGAGACGGCCGAGGGGATGGACACCATGGGGGAACCGTCGAGCCGGATCACCACTGAAGTCGACGTCACCCCGCGGATCGGTATGAAGCGCGAAGCCATGCGGGCCCATGCCAGCCAGATCCCCGAAACCAGTTTCTTCCTGTCCATGCCGGACGAGATCTTCTCGATGGTCTGGGGACGCGAGTGGTTCATCCGTGTGCGGCCCGGCGCTCGTGCTCCGGGTCAGCGAGAGACGGATCTCATGGTCGAGATGGAAGAGACGGGAACGAGCACCACCGCGGAAAACACGGCGAGGGCGATCCGGGCACCAGACGGCGCGACATCATCGTGACGACGCACCGGGTGCTGCGGGTGCATGGCGGACGCCTGGTGGTGGCGGAGCGCCGACTCGAATTGGAGCAGGAGCTCGACACCGCCGCGGCGGATGGGTTCGATCTCGTCAACTCGTTCACGGTCGACGACAACGTCTACCTGGTCCTCCGTCGGGCCACCCACTGACCCACAACTGTTCATCGGCGAGCGATCGCTCAGAACTCAGTGACCGATTGGATCGACACGACCCGGTCTCGGCCCGACTGCTTCGCCCGGTACAGGGCTTGGTCGGCGCGCTCGATCATCGACGTGGTGTCCTCGATCCCGTCCCAGCTGGTGAGGCCGGCTGACAGGGTGATGCCGAACTCCGAGGTCGCGTCCCTCCCTCCGGCGCGCAGCTTGTCCAACAGATGGTGGCCACCCAGGATGTCGGTGTCGGGCATGACCAGACAGAATTCCTCGCCTCCATAGCGCACGACGAGGTCCTGTCCCCTGATGTTCGACACCATCAGCGCGGCAATCGACCGGAGGAGCGTGTCCCCCGCCACGTGTCCGTGGCGGTCGTTGTAGTCCTTGAAGTGGTCGAGGTCGATCATGGCCAAGCTCAGGGGCGTCTCGGACCGGAGGGCGTGCTCCATCTCGATCTGGATCCGCTCGTAGAGGGTCCTGCGGTTGGCCAGTCCGGTGAGAGGGTCTGTCCGGCTCTCGGACTGGAGGCCGCAGACGAAGTTCGCCCGACTCGTCACCCGCAGGAAGGCGGCGGCCAGCGCCTCGGCCGCGTCAGTTGTCCTGTGGTCGATCTGATCGTCGGTGGTCCGGCGCACCACCATGACCAGCTCGCCCTCGGAGCAATAGCCGATGGGGACGACACAGATCTCAGGTCCGAGGACCACCGAGTCGGTGTGCAGCGCCGCCTCGATCTCCGGTAGTTCTGCGGCGTCGGCGCACACCTCCGGCTCACCCGCGGGCCAGGTGGCCAGGGACACGAGTCGGCCGAGGCCGTGGCGGGCATAGACCGTGATGCGATCGGCCGGCATGACGTCCGGGACGAGCGGGAGACCGCGGCGGAAGATCTCCTGGATCAGGTCGGCGTTGCTCTGGGTGCCCCCGGATCCGGATCCGACGTCGTTGAGGATGTCGTTCAACGACCCGACGGAGCGCCGGAAGCTCACCCGCTGGGTCAACGACCCGATGGCTCGGGAGGTGAGCCAGGTGACCAGGACGATGGTCGAGGCGTAGACCACGGACACGGCAATCAGGCGGTTCCCTCCCAGCCCTTCCGCCCAGCCCACCGCCACGACGGCGGCGATGGCGAAGCAGTCGATGGCGACCCGCATCGACCGGTCGCCGACGATGGTCATGAACACCACGCTGACCAGGCACCCCGGCATGAACGTGCCGAACGGGTCGGAGGTCCCGAGCTCGAGGAGGCCGAGGGTGGCGATGGTGAGACAGGAGACGATGAGCCCGGTCATCACCTGCGACCTGACAGCGGATCTCCCGCGGGTCACCGCCATGAACAGGGCGAAGTACAGCAGCGCGACGAAGACGCAGGCAATGGCGCCGGACAGGTAGCTCCACCGGAGCTGTTGATGGTAGAGGAGGACCACCGCGACGAGGACCGGCAGGGCGACCATCTCGGCGATCTGGCCGGACACCAGGCCCTCGCGGACATGCTGGGTGGGACGGCCGGGTTCGAACCTCACGCAGGGGGTTATCGGCCCTGGTGCGCCGGTCCTTTACTTTGCCCGACTCACCTCCCTGGTCAGCCGCGCCTCAAGGGCGGATATCGGTGTCCGTCCCTCCAGGCGGATATGGATGGGTCCCGTTGGATCACTCGGGTCACGGTGATCCCGCCCAGGCCGGGTTGCCTTCGGTATCCCGCAACGCCCCCGTCGCCCGCCGGGGGAGCATGCCGGTGAAGAACAGCCCGACCACGGTGAGGAGGGCGACCAGCCACAGGGCGCTGCGGAGGCCGTCCAGACGGGCGGACGCGTTCTCCGCCACGATGGCGTCCTGGGTGGCGCCGGACAGGTCGGTCTTGCCCAGGGCGGCGCGCAGGTCGCCGTCGGAGATGAACGGGATACCGCTGCTCATCTCGACCGTCGCCTTGGCCGTCACGTCGGGAGGCACGGCAGGGTTGTTGGTGACGCCCTGGATGAAGCTGGTGGTGAGGCTGCCGATGAGTACGGCACCGACCAGGGCGGTCCCGAGCGAGGCGCCGAAGTTGGTGAATGTGTTCTGGAGGCCGCCGACCTCCGCGCTCTGGCTGTCCGGCACGGCCGAGACGGTGATGGCACCGAGCTGGGAGGCCAGGGCCCCGATCCCGAGGCCCACCAGGGCCATCGGGATGAGAACGATGCCGGCGTTGGCCGCCGGGTCCAGTCCGCCGACGAGGACCAGCACCCCGGCGAGCATGCACAGCATCCCGATCCGCACCACCAGTCGGGGTGACGCTCTCGGGAACACCTTCGGGATGGCCACGGCCGCGATGAGCAGGGTGATCGACAGGGGCAGGAGCCGGACGCCGGTCTGGAGGGCGCTCAGGGCCAGGACCACGGACAGGAACAGGGGAATGGTGAAGAAGATCCCGGCCTGGATCAGGAACTGGAAGAAGAAGGCGATGAGGCCGCCGGAGAGCCGCACGCTCCGGAACATCGACGGCCGGAACAACGGCTCGCGGTCCAGGCGCTCGAGCCGGCTCTCCCACAGCAGCAAGGCTCCGATGAGCAGCAGCCCGGCGAGCACGAGCCAGACCACAGGAGAGACTCCGAGCCACGCCGGCCCGTTCGGCTTGGGCTTGACCCATCCCCACACCCCCGAGTTGAGGACGCCGAGGACCGTCAGGGAGAGGCCGGCCACCGACAGCGCCGCTCCCAGGAAGTCGAAGGAGACACGCTTCTCGGGCGCGAGGTCGGCCACCTTGCGCAGCGAAAAGAGGATGCCCACCACGATGACCGCTTCGCCGACGAACACCCAGCGCCACGAAGCGAAGGTGGTCACCGCCCCGCCGATGAGGGGCCCGGCGGCCACGGCGATGGCTCCCGCTGCGGCGATCAGCCCGTAGGCGGCCGACCGTCGCTCCGCCGGGAAGTTGCCGGCGACGAGGGCCACGATGGCCGGCATGATGAGCGCCGCTCCGAGCCCCTCGAAAACCGACCAACCGATGATGAGCACGGTCAGGTTGGGTGCGGCCGCGGTGATGAGGGTCCCGACCCCGTACACGGCGAGCCCGATGCCGAACGCCCGCCGCCGGCCGATCAGGGCGCCCACCTTTCCCCCGGTGATCATGAAGGCCGCCATGACCAAGGTGTAGAGCGTGATGGCGGTCTGTATGCCGGACACCGTCGTCCCGAGGTCGTTGGCCACCGACTTGATCGAGACGTTCATGACCGAAGTGTCGAGGGTCATGAGGAACTGACCGGAGGCCAGGACTAGGAGGACGAACGACCCGGCCCGGGAGGTAGCTCCGTCGGCTGTCGCCTCCGACGGTGCGGTCGGGTTACCGCTCAATGGACCGTCCACCGCTCAACGGACCGACCGACCGCGAACAGGTCGTCGCGTCCGGCGATGAGTTGCGCCAGTTCCGATGATGGGGGACCAGGGGCGCGCTCCACGGGGGCGATGGTCCGCGGGCCACCCTGCGAACCTATCTGCTCCGTCGGGACCGCGCTTGGGACCGTCCGGTCATGCCGCGCTTGGGACGCCCGGTTGGGGCCGCGTGTGGATGTGCCTGGTGGCCGACCTTGCCCGATCAGACCAGGCGCCGGTCGGTCGCCCACTTGGTGAGCTCGTGCCGGGTCGACAGCTGCAGCTTGCGCAGCACCGATGAGACGTGTGACTCGACGGTCTTGACCGAGATGGTCAGGTCCCGGGCCACCTCCTTGTACGTGTAGCCGCGGGCGATGTGGCGTAGCACCTCGCGCTCGCGGGGTGAGAGCTGGTCCAGCCCGGGATCGAGACCCTCGACCCCTGCGCCGCTGTCGCCTCCGGTGGCGAAGGCGTCGAGGACGAATCCGGCCAACCGCGGTGAGAAGACCGCATCACCAGCACCCACCCGTGAGACGGCCTGGAGCAACTCGGGACCGGAGATGGTCTTGGTGATGTACCCGCGGGCCCCGGCCCGGATGACCGCGATCACGTCCTCGGGGGCATCGGACACGGACAGGGCGAGGAAGCGGATGTCGGGGTGTCGGGCATGAACCCCGCGCAGTACGGCCTGGCCCCCGCCGCCCGGCAGGTGGACGTCGAGGAGCACCACGTCAGGGACGCGCTCGTTGATCAGGTCGACGGCGGCATCGACCTCGTCGGCCTCGCCCACGAGCTGGACCGCGTCGCCCAGCTCGGCTCGCACCCCGGATCGGAAGACGGCATGGTCGTCCACCAGAAACAGGCGCAGGCGGTCCTCGTGGCTCATCGGAGCCGCTCATCGCTCATGGGAACGCGCTCCCTTGGCCGCCTCGTCGCGGGGCATCGACAGCTCGACCTCAGTGCCCTCGCCGGGCGAGGAGTGGATCTCCGCCTTCCCCCCGAACCGTGACATCCGGCCCCGTATCGACTGGGCGATCCCCTGGCGGTCACCGGGGACACCGTCGGGGTCGAATCCACGACCGCGGTCGCGGACGAAACAGGTGATCGCCCCCAGCTCGACTTCGGCATAGAGCGAGACCTGGGAGGCGCCGGACCACTTGGCCGAGTTCACCGTGGCTTCTCGGGCCGCATCGAGCAGCGCCCGGAGCCGGTCAGTCAGGTCGCAGTCACCGACCACCACCGTTTGGACAGTGACGCCATGATCGGTCTCCACCTGTCGCTGGACGGCGCCGATGCCTTCGGCCAGGGTCGTCGCCTCGCCGGCCGCGATGCCGGGAGGCCGCCCCTCGAAGAGCCACGAGCGGAGCTCGCGCTCCTGGGCCCGGGCGAGGCGCACCACGTGCGTCGGGTCGTCAGCGGACCGCTGGATGAGGGCGAGGGTCTGGAGCACGGAGTCGTGGACGTGGGCGGCGATCTGGGTGCGCTCCTCGGCCAGGGCCCGGGCCTGGCGCTCCGCCATGAGGTCACGTACCAGGCTCAGCCACCACGGGCCGAACACCACGACGATGGCCGCGATGACCAGCAGAGCGCCGGCCACGGGGCGGAGGGCCGCGCTGCTCGGGTGCCCGAGGATGAGGACCATCAGCCCGCCGAGACCGAGCACTGCGCCGGCCAGGATCCGAAAGAGGAACGTCCAGCGGGACCGCCGGCCGCCGTCGGTCGTGAACATCGGGGCCAGGTCGTGGTTGATCCAGACGCGCTCCTCCTCGCTGGCGTTGCGCCGGATGAGGATGGCGGCCGCGGCGGCGAGGAAGAGCGGCACGCTGATGGATCCGAGGTAGCCGACGTGCACGACGGCCACCAACACCTGCACCACCACCAGCACGGGAATGAGGGCGATGACCAAGCGGATGCCCCCACGATCGGAGATCGCTCGGGAGAAGATGCTCGACGTCTCACCGTCCAACGGAACGAGGAGCCAGGCCAGGGCGTAGATGAGGATGCCCACGCCACTCCCGAGGGAGAGCAGCACGAACCCGATCCGGATCAGGGTGACGTCGATGCCCGTGGCGACCGAGAGACCGCCGCACACCCCCGCCACGACCCGGCTGCCGGTACTGCGCCTGATCGGCCCACGCAGGCGCCGGCGTCCCCGGCGGCCGTGCCGCCCGTACCGTCCCCAGTAGTCGGCCTGCCGGCCCCAGTAGTCGGCCTGCCGGCCCCAGTAGTCCGGCGGTGCGGGCGGTTCCGCGCGAGCGGGGTCCGGGCCTCCCGGTTGGGTCGAGGGTTGGTCCCGGCCGGCCCGAGGCTCGTCCCCGGACGCGCCGGGCGCAACGGTGCGCGGATCGGTGAATTCGGCGATGTCCGATGATCGCGCAGCACAGGAGGGCCGCACCATCGGGGATGACCCTGACCGACCACTGCCGGTCTGAGGGTCGGACCGGGGTCATTCCCGATACCCGTCCGACGCCTGGCCGGTCAGGCTGGTCGGTATGAACATTGCCTCCGAAACCGCACCCTCCGAGCCGGCCGGCGCGGCCTCCGGCTCGAGCGTCCCAGCCAGCCGTCGACCGGAACGCCTCCACCGCAGTCGTAACCACCGGATGGTGGCGGGCGTGGCCGATGGGCTGGCCGAGTACTTCGACATCGACACCACCCTGGTCCGGGTGGGCTTCGTGGCCTTGACCCTGTTCGGGGGCCTCGCCGTCCCGCTCTACCTGGCCGGCTGGCTGCTGATCCCCGAGGAGGGGTCCGACTGCTCGGTGGCCGAGGACTTCCTCGGGCACCATCCTGCCGTCTGACCGCGCTCACCACCCACCGATCCGAGAGGACTCGTATGCGCTACCGCTGGGACCCCATCTACCCAGACCACCGCCGGGCTGCGCCCGCCCCCGACGCCAACCTCCGCGCCTCCGACGCCGAGCGCACCGAGGTGGCCGACCGACTGTCCCACCACTTCGCCGACGGTCGGCTCGATCAGACCGAGTTCAAGGCCCGACTGGACCGCGCCATGGGTGCGACGACACGCGGCGACCTGGGGGGCCTGTTCGACGACCTCCCGTCTCTCCCCGACCAGGCCCCGCCGCCCCGGCAGCACCGGCGTATCCTGCCGGTGCTGGTGTTCATCGTTCTGGCCGCCGTCATCGCCGGCTCGACCGTGCCCATGATCCGGATCCCCTGGGTGCTGCTGGTGGTGTTGGCCCTGCTCCTCTGGCGTGGCGTCGGACGTCGCCACCGACGGCAGGAGTCTCTGCCCGAGTGGCGATACGATCGCAGGGACTGAAATTCAGGCCCACGATCCCCGGGCCGCTATGGTTGCCCACCCCCAGGCAACCAACCAGGCAGACAGCCCAAAACCCGATGGACGACCGCTTCGGGAAGCCGCGGTGAGCCGAAGCCTCCGGCCATCGCCGGCGGAGGCCATCAAACCGGGTACACGAGGCTACTCCCATATGGAGGAACGACCGCTGGGACCGCGCCTCGATGAGAGTGCGCTACCACCGGCCCCGACGAACGGAACACGATGACCATCACCGACCAGACACCACCCGGAACCAGAGCCCACGCCGCCCCGGCGGCGCGGGCCATCGACCTCGTCAAGGTGTACGGCAAGGCCGATGCCGCGGTCTACGCCCTGGCCGGAATCAACGTCGAATTCGAACGGGGCCAGTTCACCGCGGTGATGGGCCCGTCGGGCTCCGGCAAATCAACCCTGATGCACTGCATGGCCGGTCTCGACCGCCCCACGTCCGGCCGCACGTTCGTCGGGGAATACGAGATCGGGCTGCTCGACGACAGCGACCTCACTCGGATGCGGCGCGACCGGATCGGTTTCGTCTTCCAGTCCTTCAATCTGGTCCCGACGCTCACGGCCGGCGAGAACATCACCTTGCCCGCCGACCTGGCCGGCCAGAAGGTGGACCAATCCTGGTTCGATTACCTGGTGGCACAGCTGGGGATCGCCGACCGGCTCTCCCATCGGCCGAACGAGCTGTCCGGTGGGCAACAGCAGCGGGCCGCCTGCGCCCGGGCGCTCATCGGCCGGCCGGACCTCATCTTCGCCGATGAGCCCACCGGCAACCTCGACTCGAACTCGTCCGCTGAGATGCTGGCGTTCCTCCGCCGGTCGGTGACCGAATTCGGCCAGTCGATCGTGATGGTGACCCATGACCCGAGGGGCGCGGCCTTCGCCGACCGGGTGGTGTTCCTGGCGGACGGCAAGGTGGTGGGGGAGCTGGCCTCGCCGACGGCCGATTCGGTGCTGGAGCACATGAAGTTGCTGGGGACCTGAGATGTGGAAGGTCACCGTCAAGGGTCTGCTCGCCCACAAGCTCCGGTTGGCCCTGACCGGGCTGGCCATCGTGCTCGGCGTGACCTTCATCTCGGGCACGCTCGTACTCACCGACACCCTGCACAACACCTTCAGCACCCTCTTCGGCCACATCTACCAGAACGTCGACTTCGAGGTCCGGGCCGAGGCCGCGTTCAACAACAACGCAGCAGGCGGGGGCACCGGCCGCAAACCCATTCCCGAATCGATCATCACCTCGGTCCGTCAAGTGCCCGGCGTGGCCTTCGCCCAGGGGACCGTGGGTGGGCTCGCCCAGTTCGTCGCCCCGGACGGGAAGGCCATCAGCACGGGGGGTGCGCCCACCCTCGGGCTCTCCTTCGACCCGAACCCGAAGCTGTCGTCGCTCCAGTTGGCCCAGGGCCGGGCCCCGACCACCCCCAACCAGGTGCTGATGGACGAGGGCACGGCCCAGAAGTACCACTTCGCCGTGGGCAACCACGTCCGGATCCTGCTGATCGGGCCTCCCCAGACCTTCACCATCTCTGGGTTCGTGAAGTTCGGCACGGCCAACAACCTGGCCGGGGCCACCATTGCCGCCTTCGACCTGCCCACCGCCCAGAACCTCTTCAACCTGGCCGGGCAGTTCAACGCCATCGACGTCCTCACCCAGCCCGGGGCGGACAAGGCGACCGTGCAGCATTCCATCGCCCGGATCCTCCCCGCGGGGGTCGAGGTTGTCACCGGCCAGACGGTGGCCAACGAGCAGACCAACAACGTGAACCAGGCGCTGGGGTTCTTCTCCACGGCCCTGCTGGTGTTCGCCTTCATCTCGTTGTTCGTCGGCGGGTTCACCATCTTCAACACCTTCTCGATCCTCGTCGGCCAACGGACCCGCGAGCTGGCCCTGTTGCGGATCGTCGGCGCCAGCCGGCGGCAGGTCTTCCGCTCGGTGTTGGTGGAGGCGGGCATCCTCGGGCTGGTGGCGTCACTGGTGGGGCTAGGGCTCGGGGTGCTGGCCGCACTGGGGCTCGTGGCCCTGCTCAAGGGATTCGGCATCACCCTCCCCTCCGGACCGCTGGTCTTCCAGTCCCGGACGGTCATCGCCGCCCTCATCGTCGGAGTCGGCGTGACCATGATCTCGGCCATCAGCCCGGCCCGGCGCGCCGTCCGGATCGCGCCGGTGGCGGCCATAACCGACCACCAGAGTGACGCGACCGAGTCCTCCCGGCGCCGGCTCACCATCGGGAGCGTCTTCGCCTTGGTGGGCATCGCCTTGTTGGCGGTGGGGCTGACCAAGCCCGCCATCCAGCTGGTCGGCTTGGGCGCGATCGCCGCCTTCGTCGGGATCGGGATGCTGGCCCCGGTGGTGGCCCGACCGATGGCCAGTGCGCTCGGCCGGCCCCTGGCCGGCTTGCTCGGCATCTCGGGCCGGCTCGGGCGCGAGAACTCGATGCGCAGCCCACGGCGTACGGCGCAAACCTCGTCCGCTCTGATGGTGGGCCTGGCCCTGGTCTCGACCATCGCCGTGTTCGGCGCCTCGTTGTCCAAGTCGGCCACCAGCAGCGTCGACAACGCCATCAGCGCCGACTACATCATCACCAATTCGGGGAATGGTGGCCAGGGTGGCTTCAGCAACTCGGTGGCGGCGGCCGCGTCCCATGTGCCCGGGGTCACCGCCGTCTCGACCGTTTACAACGACCAGTTCGAGGTCCAGAACTCGGTATCGAGCCTGACCGCCGTCTCCACCGACAACCTGGCCCAAACGGTCAAGCTGCGGATGGACTCGGGGACCGGTGCAACGGCTCTCGCCGCCGGGAAACTGCTCATCGATACCACGACAGCCAATAGCAAGCACCTGTCGGTCGGCAAGGTGGTGCCGGTCAAGTTCGCTCAGACCGGCAACACCACCATGCAGATCGGTGGCATCTTCAAGCCCAACGCCCTGCTCGGCGCCTACCTGGTCGGAGACAGCTTCTTTCTGTCCCACTTCAACAACCCGCTCCCCATCGCCGTTCTGTTGCGGAGCTCCAGCGGGCCGACCATCTCGAGCGCGGTCGACAAGGGACTCAGTGCTTATCCCAACCTCAAGATCCAGACGCGTGCTGAGTTCCAGAAGTCACAGGAGGCCCAGATCAACCAGCTCCTCGGCCTGGTCTACGCCCTGCTCGCGCTGGCCGTGCTCATCGCCCTCATCGGCATCGTGAACACCCTCATGCTCTCGGTGTTCGAACGCACCCACGAGATCGGCCTGCTCCGGGCGGTCGGCATGAGGCGACGGCAGATCCGGGCCATGATCCGCTCCGAGTCGGTCATCATCGCCGTGTTCGGCGCCATCATCGGCATCGTCGTCGGCTCGGCTCTCGGCACCGCCTTCGCCGCCTCGTTGAAGCAGCAGGGCATCACCGACATCGTCATCCCGGTGGCCAGCCTGGTGGTGTTCCTGGTGCTGTCCGCCCTGCTCGGGCTCGGGGCGGCCGCGTGGCCCGCCCGACGGGCGGCCAAGCTGGACGTCCTGGCGGCCATCGCCGCCGAGTAGGGGCGGACGAGGCGTTCCGGTCGCCGGCGCGCGACGCGGCGCTCGACTGCCGGGCGGGAGCGGTTCGGGCTCAGGTCTCCCGACCCTGATGTATGGCCTCATGGTCGAGGAGCCAGGCCTTGCGCTCGAGCCCGCCGCCGTACCCGGTCAGCGAGCCGTCGGCGCCGATGACCCGGTGGCACGGGACCACGATGGTGATCGGGTTGCGCCCGTTGGCCAGTCCGACCGCCCGCACCGCGGCCGGGTTGCCGAGACGCCGGGCGAGCTCGCCGTAGCTGATGGTCTCGCCGTAGGGGATCCGCTGCAGCTCCGACCACACCCGAAGCTGAAAATGGGTGCCGGAGAGCTTGAGCGGCATGTCGAAGGTGGTGAGCTCGCCGGCGAAGTACGCCTCGAGCTGGTCGACGATGCCGACGAACCAGCGGTCATCGCGCCGTTGGCCGGGCGCCGGTGCGGGTGCGTGCCGTTGACCGTCCATCGCCATGCCGGTCAGGTACCCGTCGGATGCGGTCAAGGTCAACGGACCGACCGGACTGGCGGCGGTCGTGGTGATGGTGGCGGTTGCGGTCGTGGGGGTCATGGGTCTCCTTGAAGTTGTGGTCGAAGGTTCAATGCTCGGGCGGGCAGGCGACGACCGAGGGCTCAAGACGGCGGCCAGCGGTTGATCGGATGGTCGCCCGTCGCCCAGAGGTGCTGCACGGCATAGGCCCGCCATGGCCGCCATCGGGAAGCCCGGCGGGTGAGGGCGACCGGGCTGGCGGGGAGTCCGGTGGCCGTCGCCCCGCGGCGCACACCCAGGTCGGTGACGGGGAACGCGTCCGGATCGCCCAAGGCCCGCATAGCCACCGTCTCCACCGTCCAATCGCCGATGCCGGGCAGTCGGCCCAGCGCATACTGCGCCTCGGTGCGGTCACAGCCCGGACCCAGGTCGAGGCCATGGCCGAGTGCCTCCGACAGGGCGATGAGCGTCCGTCGACGGTTGGCCGGCAGCGCGACATCCGCTTGTCCGAGCGTCTCCGGATCCGGGAACAGGTGGGTGAGCGCCCCGTCGGGATCGACCACCGGCTGGCCCAGGGCTCGAACCAACCGACCCGCGTGGGACCGTGCCGTGGCGGTCGAAACCTGCTGCCCGAGGACGGCTCTGACCGCGAGTTCGGCGCCGTCGACACATCTCGGCACCCGGCGCCCGGGGGCCTTGGTGATCAGCGGGCCGAGGGCGGGGTCCTTCCCTAGTTGGCCGTCGACCGCGACCGGGTCCGCATCGAGGTCGAGGAGCCACCGGCAGCGGGCAATCGTCGTAGTGAGGTCGCGGAGGTCGGACAGCACAGCCCGGCAGCGGATGTAGTCGGGTGTCGGGGCTAGTTCCACGATCCCGGGCCCGTGCGCCAGCTGGAGTGTCCGCCGGTAGGTGCCGTCGCGGACCTCCTCCACGCCCGGGATCGCCGTCGCGGCCAGATGGCCGAAGAGGTTGTCGGGCGTGAGCGGCTTTCGGAACGGGAGCCGGAGCTGCAAGGAGGTGGGACCGTTGGTGGCGAGGCGCCCCCGTTCCGCCACCCGGGAGCGCAGCCCGGAGGGCGATGAGCAGAACACCCCCCGAACGGTGTCGTTGAATTGGCGGATGCTCGAGAACCCGGCCGCGAACGCCACCTGGGCCATGGGCAGCGTCGTGGTCTCTATGAGCACCCGAGCGGCCTGGGCGCGCTGGGCCCGGGCGATGGCGATGGGGCCCGCGCCGACCTCGGCGGTGAGGAGCCGCTCGAGCTGGCGCACGCTGTAACCGAGCTGGGCGGCCAGGGCGGGGACCCCGACCCGGTCCACGACGCCGTCGGCGATGAGGCGCATGGCCCGGCCCACGACATCGGCCCGGGTGTCCCATTCGGGTGAGCCCGGTGTGGCGTTCGGTCGGCACCGTTTGCAGGCGCGAAAACCGGCCAGTTGGGCGGCGGCGGCAGTGGGGTAGAAGCGGACGTTCTCACGCATCGGCGTCCTCGCCGGGCAACTCGGGCGGCAGTAGATCCGGGTCGAGGTGACCGCGGTGAAGAACCAGCCGTCGAAGCGCGGATCGCGGGACTGGACGGCCCGGTAGCAGCGTTCGAAGTCCTCGATCACACGGACACTCTGACCCATCGAGGGCCGACTAGCTAGCGGGAATTCGACACGAGGGTGCCGTGCCACCTGGCGCCCAGTCCCGGCATCGTGGCGCCGCGGGCTCAGCGGCGTTGGTTGGGGAAGATCTGCTCGAAGATCCCGTCGACGCCCGAGCCGTGCAGGATCATCCCCCCGTCGACCACGATGTTCTGCCCGGTGATGAAGCGGGCCAGGTCGGAACAGAGGAAGACCACGACGTCGGCGATGTCGACGGGCTCCCCGATGCGCCCGAGCGGTGTGGTCCGCTCGTAGCGCTCCTGCTCGTGGGGAAGGAATTGCAGCAGTGGCTCGGTCAGGGCGGTGCGGATCATGCCGGGTGACACCGAGTTGACCCGGATCTCCGGGCCGTACTCGAGGGCGGCGCTGGCCGTGATGGCGGCCACGCCCGCCTTGGCCGCGGCATAGGGCGCCTCACCGGCGGCCGGCCGGACACCGCTGATCGAGGCGGTGGACACGACGCTTCCTCCGCCCGAGGCGCGGATGTGGGGGATGGCGGCCCGGAAGCCCAGGTACACCCCGGTCAGGTTCACCGCCAACAGGTGGTTCCAGGTACCGGGGTCCCATCCATGCAGCGGGGCCTGGTCGCCGATGCCGGCATTGTTGAACAGGATGGTGATGCCCCCCATGGCGCCCGACGCTTCGTCCATGGCCCGGGCCAGCCCTTCGGCATCGGTGACGTCGGCCGGATGGGCCGAGCCCCCGACGTCGTCGGCGCATCGGCCGGCCGCGGCCGCGTCGATGTCGATGACCGCCACCCGGCTCCCTTCTTCCGCCATGCGTTGAGCCGTGGCCCGCCCGATACCGGACCCGCCTCCGGTGATCACGGCCCGATGGCCCTCGAGCAGTCCCATCCCCATGTCGCTCTCCTCACGTCCTCTTTCCGGATCGTGACGCCCACCCCTTCGCCCGACCCGGTACCTGTCCGGTGTCTGCAGCCGGCCCGCCCGGCCCGGCCGGGCCGGCAGCAGTACGGTACTCAGCGCACCGGCTCCGCCCGACCGTGGTCGGGGCGACTGTGTGGCCAGGCCCGAGGCGACCGTGTGGCCAGGCCCGAGGGGGTCCGGCCCGAGGGGAAGGAGACCACCGGTAATGAGCAGGCGTAAGGCGCCCGACGCCGAGGTCTTTGTTCCGCCGGGCTCATGACGGGCCGGAGCCGCTGGAACCCACTGGCCGGATTGGCACGGTCGTGGGGTCATTTCGTCCGTCGCCCGCGAGCGACCCAACTCCGCACCCTCGCGGTGGTTGGCGCGGTGATCGCCGGCGCGGCGGTCTGGGTGGCGACGGCCCCGTCGGGATCGTCGCCGGCGGCCACCCCGGGCGGGGGCTTCTCGTCCGGGAACGGCTCGGGGGGGGCCGGCCTGCAGACGGCCAGCACCTCGACCAGGGGCGTGAGCCGCAGCTCGATCAACGTGGTCTTCCCAGTGGTGTCTCTCACCTCACTTGCCGGCCAGCAGGGCTTCGCCCAGGACACCGAGTTCGGCGAGCAGCAGAAGGCCATCCTGCTCTACGTCAAGCAGGTCAACGACGAAGGGGGAATCAACGGCCGCCGGATCAACCCCATCATCACCAACTTCGACCCGGCCAGCGAATCCGGGATGCGCTCGTTGTGCAAGACGTGGACCGAGGGCTCGCCCGCCGCATTCGCGGTGGTGGACGGCGAAGGGGCATGGACCGGGGACAATCAGCTGTGCGTCACACAGGAGGGCCACACTCCCTTCATCGGGCAGTGGACCACGGTGACCAACTGGACGAGCCTCGGTTCGCCCTACCTGTGGTGGACCGGGCCCGACCAGGCGGCCGTGTTGCGAGCGGTGGTGAGTTGGGGGCTCAGCGCCCAGCTCCTCGGTGGAACCCGCAAGGTAGGCATCGTGGTGGGGGACCGGGCCTCCGACCAGCTGGCCCTGAACGACTATCTGCTGCCTGACCTCCAACGGGCAGGAGTTACCCCGGTGGTCGTCAAGACCATCGCCTCAGACCCCGCCCAGACCGCCACGACCAACGCCGAGGCACCGCTGGTGGTGCAGGAGCTCCGCAGCGACGGAGTCGACTCGGTGATCCCGCTCATACCCTTCAACGTGTTCTTCCCGCTCCTCCACGCCGAGACAGCGCAGCAGTACTTCCCCCGGCTCTTGCTGAGCGACTACGAATCAAGCATCCAGGTCTCCCTCGGCCTCCTGCCGGTGCCCTATGCCCAGGCCCTCGACGGCCAGGAGGGGGTGACCACCGAGACGCTCAGCGGGATCGACGACGACCGGCCCCAGAGCCTGGGCGGCTACGACCCCGGCGTGCGGAGCTGCTTCACCACCTGGCACAAGGCCTATCCCGAGATCCCTCCCGGCAACATGAACTTCTACATCGAGGAGCAGGGCCCGGTGGCGGCCTGGTGCCAGGCGGTGCGGCTCTTCGCCACGGCGGCGCGCGCCGCCGGACCGGATCTCAACCGCCGTACCTTCGTGACCGCCATGTCGCAGATCACCGGCTACCCCGGCACCTGGGCCCCGGTCCTCAGCTTCGGTGCCGACAAACACTACGGGCCGACCGAGTACCAAGTCGTGCGGTTGCACGTCAACTCGCCCCCGTCTACCCAGTGCAAGCTGCCGAAGAACGGCGTCCCCCAGTTCGCCTGTTGGGTCAACGTCCGGCCTTTCGTGCCCCTGCCGAGCGGTTGAGACATCGGGTTCGGCTTCGCCGAGCCGGCGCTGATATACCAACGGAGATGGAACCGCCCGTCATCGAAGCCGACCAGCGCGAACCGTGGCGCCGCGACGGGTGCCTGCTGGAAGGCCTCCTCCCCGCTGACGAAGTTGCCACCGCCCGGCAAGACCACGCCGAAGGCGCGCCGTGGCACGGGTCCGTTCGCCGCGCCACCCTGCGCCAGCTGGTTGCGCTCGGGTTCCCCGAGCCCGGGCATCACGATGGGACAGAGGAGATGCTCCGGGGCGTGGAGGCCGGGTATCCAAGCCTTGACATGACACCTTGGCGCGAGGCTGCGGCCGGCGTCTCCGGGAGGTAAGGGCAGTGGTCGGGGGGACGCCGGGGGAGGCATCGAAGGAGGCACCGAAGGAGGCACCCGGGAAGGCACCAGAGGTGGCACCCGAGAGGGCATCGGCGGAGGGACCAGAAAGGCAGTGGTGGAAGGAATCGGTCCTCTATCAGATCTACCCGCGCTCCTTCCAGGACTCCAACGGGGACGGCATCGGCGACCTACCCGGCATCGTCCAGCGCCTCGACCATCTGGCCTGGTTGGGGATCGGCGGGATCTGGCTCAGCCCCGTCACCGTGTCGCCCGACGCCGACTGGGGCTACGACGTGGCCGACTACCTCGCCGTCGATCCCGACTTCGGCACGCTGGACGACCTCGACCGGCTCATCGCCGAGGCTCACCGCCGGGGGATCCAGGTGGTCCTCGACCTGGTTCCGAGCCACACCAGCGAGCAGCATCCCTGGTTCGTGAACGGCCGGTCTGGCCGGCAGGCCCAGTACCGGGACTACTACGTCTGGGCCGACCCGAAGCCCGACGGCTCGCGACCCAACAATTGGGTGTCCAGCTTCGGCGGCCCGGCCTGGAGCCTCAACGAGGGGACCGGGCAGTACTACCTGCACAACCACCTCAGCCAGCAACCGGACCTCAACTGGTGGAACGAGGAGGTGCGTCAAGCATTCGACCGGATCATCACCTTCTGGCTCGACCGGGGCGTGGCCGGCTTCCGGATCGACGTCTGCAACGGGATGGTGAAGGACGCAGAGCTCCGGGACAACCCGCCCGCGCTCGACACCGATCCCTGGGACGTCCGCATCTTCGGGCAGCGTCCCGTCTACAACAGCAACCGACCCGAGGCGCACGACGTGATCCGCCGCTGGAGACGTATCACCGACGCCTACCCGGACCGGCTGTTGCTCGGCGAGACGCCGGTGCCGGAGATCGACACCCTGGCCCAGTACTACGGGACGGGCCACGACGAGCTCCACTTGGCCTTCAACTTCCCGTTCATCAACGCGCCGCTCGAGGCCGGGGCGATGCGGGACGTCGTCGAGGCCACCGAAGGGGCCCTGCCGGAGGGATCATGGCCGGCCTGGACCGGGTCCAACCACGACATGTCGCGCTTCGCCACCCGGTGGGCGGACGGCAACCCCGCCCGTGCCCGCGTCGCGCTGTTCATCCTGCTCTGCCTCAGGGGTACGCCCGTGCTCTACCAGGGAGACGAGATCGGGCTTCGCGACGTCCCCGTGCCGCAAGAAAGCCTCCGGGACCCGCTCGGCACGGCCTACTGGCCCGCCTACGGCGGCCGCGACCCCATGCGCACCCCCATGCCGTGGCGGCCCGTTCCGGGTGGCGGGTTCACCGACGCCGAGGTCGAGCCTTGGCTGCCGCTCGGGGACCCGACCGAGTGCAACGTCGAGGACCAGCGCGACGACCCGCGATCCATGCTCACCCTGACCCGGGACCTCATCGCCCTGCGGGCAGGATGCCCCGATCTCGTGGACGGGCCGTACCGGACCCTGGACAGCCCACCGGCGACCTGGGCCTGGGCGCGCGGTGGGCGCATCGTGGTCGTGGCCAACATGAGCGACGGCGAGTCCGTGGTCACCGGGATTGACGGGACGGTGCGTATCGCCTCGGACCGGGGACTCGACGGACAGCGGGTGAGCAGCAGCCTGCGGTTGCCGGGTTGGCACGCAGCGGTCGTCGAGCTCGGCTAGCCGGGACCGCCCATCGACCAGTCGAGACCGCCGGCCAGGTGACGGAGGTAGTCCGGGTTCTCCCAGGCATGGGGGAAATGACCGAGGGAGGTCGAGAAGACCCGCCCTTCGCCCTCGGTGAAGCACCATGACAGCGGGAAGCCGAAATCCGGAGGCGGACGGCCGGCCGCCTCGGGATCCAGCTCGTCCTCCTCGGCCCGGAGCAATACGCGGGCGTCGGGGCGGAGGTCCCTGAACCGGTACACCTCGTCGCGCCAGCGCCACGTGGGGCCGAGATGGGCCACGGCGGGGTGGCCCGGATCGCTCACCTCCAGCGTGCACCACTGGGTCCAGGGGTGGCCGTCGAACCGGGCCCCGACCAGGTCGCCGTACTCCTCCCACCCGTAGCAGGCGTCGGTGGCCGAATGCACGGCCACCAGTGAGGTCGCGCCCGTTCGCACCGACTCGAGGAACGCCGCCCGCTGATGCTCGGACCAGGGGGTCTCGCCGATGGTGAACAGGACCACGACGCGTGCGCCGCGCAGTGACGAATCATCGAGGGAGCGCACGTCATGGACCCGCTGGAACTCGAGCCCGGCCGATTCCGCCAACTGGGACCAGGCCGTAGCCGACTGGTCGAGCACTCCGTGCACGCCGGCCGGGCCATGACGGTAGGGCGCGACCTGGGTCACATAGAGCAGAGCGGACCTCGCCACGGCCGGAGCTTAAACGACCCGCAGCCGCGGCCCCGGTCCCGAGTGACGAACCGGCTGGGACCGGGCCCGCCCTGCTCCCGCCGTTAATGTTCGAGGATGGTCGACGAGCCTCGCGGCCGACCGCCGCGTACGTGGACCATGAGTCGGCGCCAGCTTCTCGGCGGCGGGCTCATGGGTGCGGCCGGCCTGGCCGTCGGCGCGGTGGTGTCACCGGACGGAGCGGGGGCGACCCACCCGAATGCGGAAGCCAACCCGGGCCAGGCGCCGGATCCGACCGGAGCCGTCGACCCCGACGGCGCGGGCACGCCACTGACCCTCACCGTCGACGGGCTGGACCTTCCGATCGGGCTCGACCCGGATGATGTCTACTTCGCCTGGCTGTCCGGTGACTCCCGGCGAGGGGCGCGCCAGAGCGCTTACCGCGTCCGGGTGATCGGTCCGGCTGGTGGGCCCGGCGCGCCGGCCGCGGTCTGGGACACCGGCCGAGTGACCTCCTCGGAGCAGGCCTTCGTGCCCTACCGAGGTCCTCGACTGGCGCCCGACACCGCGTACCAGTGGACCGTGCAGACCTGGGATGCCGCCGGCCGGCCGGGACCGCAGTCGGCCCCGGCCGACTTCGAGACCGGGCTCGGCAACGATCACTGGCGTGCCTCCTGGATCGGGAGGGGGGTCTCGGCCGCGGAGGCGCCGGACCAGTACACCTATGCCCGCCGCCAGTTCCTCCTCCGTCAGGGACCGATCGTCCGAGCTCGGGCGTTCGTCTCGGGTGACCAGCAATACGAGCTCTACGTGAACGGCCGGCGCGCCGGCAAGGGTCAGGCCTACAGCTTTCCCGACTCGATGTACTACGAGACGCTCGACGTGACCGGTCTGCTGGTGCCGGGGGCAGCCAACGCGGTGGGGCTGGTGACCAGCTGGCAGGGACCGACCAAGGGACATCCAGCCGGGCAGCCCGGGGTCATCGCCCAGATCAACGTGCACTACGCCGACGGGCAGGTCCAGACGCAGGTGACCGATCGACGGTGGCGGGTGCTCAAGGGACCGTGGCTCCCCGGTACCCAGCGTGACCTCGAGGGTGACCTCGTCGATTTCACCGAGAACATCGACGGCCCGGCCATGCCCGTCGGTTGGCTGCTCCCCGGCTTCGACGACCGGAGCTGGTCGAAGGCGACTGTGATCGGCCGGGCGCCGACGCCGCCGTGGACCCGTCTGGTGCCGGTCCGGACGAGGACCGTCGAGCAGCCGGTCTCCCCGGTCTCCCTCCAGACGCTGTCGTCGGGCGCAGTGGTGGCCGACTTCGGCAAGGTCTACGCCGCGGTCCCGACCGTGGCCTTCCACCGGGGGGTGGCCGGCCGGACCGTCACCATGCGCGCGGGCTACCTCCTCGACGAGCCGACCCCGGGACAACCCTTCACCGGCGTGCCGGGACAGGTATCGATCCAGCACGGGACCCAGCACACCGACATGAGCTACAGCTACGTGCAGCGCGGTGGCGAGGAGGAGTTCCACCCCTTCGACTACCTGGGTTTCCGTTATTTCCAGATCGACAATCCGGGCGAGACGCTTGCCCCGGCCGACGTCGTCGCTCTCACCCGACACACCGCCCTGCCCTCGGTGACCCCCGCCACCTTCTCCTCCGACCAGCCCATCGTCGACGCCGAATTCGACCTCGGCGCGCATTCGGCCCTGTTCACCGCCCAAGAGCAGTACATCGACACCCCGACCCGGGAGAAGGGACCATGGTTGTTCGACGGGTTCAACGAGTCCCGGACGGCCATGGCCGTGTTCGGGGAGCAGAACCTCAGCCGCAAGTCGTTGCTCGAGTTCGCCCAGTCCCAGGCCCGCTACTGGCCGAACGGGGCGGTGAACAAGATCTACCCGACCGGTCTCGGCGCCCTCGACATCAACGAGTTCACCGAGGTCTATCCGGAATGGGTGTGGCAGTACTGGATGTACACCGGCGACCGGGCGCTGCTGTCGATGGTCTACGGCGTCATGACCCGGATCGCCGACTATGTCCAGGGGTCCGTCTCGGAGCGGACCGGGCTCGTCTCCGCCCTGCCCGCCACGAACATCTACTACACCTTTCCGGTGGTGACCCGCCTGAACGTCCTCGGGGTCAATGTCTTCGGCCGGACCGCGGACGTGGCCCAGGAGCTCGGGCGGCCATCGGCTGAGGTCGCCCAGCCCCGACGTCGGGCCCGGGGGCTGGCCGCGGCCATCAACCGGCGACTGACCAGGCCGGACGGGACCTACGTGGACGGGCTGGCCGCCGACGGGTCCCAGATCCCGTCGGCCTCGCAGACGGCCAACGCCTGCGCAGTCAGCTACGGGGTGGTGCCGGCTGACCGGCTCGGCACGGTGGCCGCTTACGTCAGCAGCCTCGGCATGCAGGCCCCGCCGCAGACGGCCGCGGAGGTCCTGCGAACGATGGCCATGGCCGGCCGGTACGACGACCTGGTGTCCCGACTGGTGGATGCCACCACGGACGGCTGGGCCAACATTCTCGCCCGCGGTGCGACCTTCACCTGGGAGGTGTGGAACCCGTCCGATGCCAACGGGGACAGCATGTCCCACGGCTGGGGCTCCCCGGTCGCACTCGAGATCCAGCGCACACTGCTCGGGGTGAGCCCCCTCGAGCCTGGGTTCGCCACGTTCGAGGTGACGCCGCCCACGGGTGGGCTGAACACGGCGAGCGGCACGGTTCCGACCCCGCGCGGCACCATCACAGTGGCCTGGGCCCGACCGGAGTCCGCCGAGGCCGGCTTCTCCCTCGCCCTGACCGTGCCGGCGAACGCGGTGGCGCACGTCAGCGTGCCCGCCGTCCAAGCCGCTGACGTGACCGAAGGGGGCCAGCCGCTGCGCGAGGTGGAGGGGATCCGGCTGCTCGGAACGTCGGCAGGGTCCGCCCACCTCGAGGTCCGGGCCGGCACGTACCGTATCCTCAGCACCGCGGCCCAGTGACCGGGCGCGCCGCGGGCGGGTGTTCCCGCCGGCGCCGGTTTCGTTGCGGCCGGCCCCTGTTGGCCATGACGGTGACGGCGGTGGCGTTCGGCGCCTGCGGTGCGGGCCCGTCCGCGTCGACGCTCTCCGGCAGTACCGGGGCGCTCTCCCCAGCCCAGCTGGCCGCAGGAGCCGGGCACGCCTGCCTGGCAGGCGCAGCCGGCTCGGCTAACGTCGACTGGCCCCATCTCTCGAATCCGGTCTTTTCGGATCCCCGCGCCGGGGTGAAGGACGAGGCCATCGTGTGGGCCGGCGGTTCCTGGCATCTCCTGTTCAGCTACGTCACCGACGATCGCTCGCTACCGGGCGGGGTGCGATGGGACATCGCGACCGCCACCAGCCAGAACCTCGTGCACTGGTCGCGGCCGACGGTCTGGCCGCGCCAACCCGGCGTGCTGGGTGTGGCTTCGCCCGACGTAGTGCGTGCTCCGGACGGCAGCTACGTCGTCACGTATCAATCCGATACCGGGTCCTCGGTACAGACCGATCAGCCTTCGACGGCCGCGGGCGCCCAGGACCGGCTCTTCTACCGCACGTCGAAGGACCTTCGGACCTGGTCGGGCCCCCAGCCCTTGGCCGCGTCGCTGGCGCCGGCGCCGGCCGACCGGATGATCGACGGCGCCCTGGTGTCCTCGGGCCATCAGCTGCTGCTGGGCTTCAAGTACTCATCGCCGGCCCAGCCGGCCGTCTTCGAGATCGCCCGGTCGACGAACGGGTCGCCGCAGGGGCCCTGGACACTGGTCGGCCGCCCGGACATCAGCGTGAACGGGGACACCGTCGAGAACTACGAGTTCCTCACGCTGGCCGGTCGCTGGCACCTGGTGGCCACTTCCAACACCCTGGACCAACCCTGGCTGTTCAGCCTGGCCGGTGACCCGAGCACCGCGACCGGATGGCTGGACTGGAGCGGCGGCTACCAGCTGAGCGTGCCGTCACAACCCTTCGACAGCGGTCCGGGCATCTCGAGTCTCGGGTTCGAGCACGCCAATTCGGCGTTCATCTGCGACGCCAGCTCCCGGCCCGGCCATTTCTATTACCTGTTCTACGCGGGCAGCCCGGAGCTCACCCGGTTCGGGGGTTGGGGGCACGCCGAAATCGGTGTGGCCCGCAGCCCGAACCTCGTCGACTGGCAGGTTCCGCCCGGCTGAGCGACCCGGCGCGGGCCGTCGGGGCGGTCTGCCCGACGATGCCATACTCTCCCGATGCTGCGGCAGACGGGGGTTCGGGGGAGGTGTTGACCTCGCAGCGGGGTTCGGTGGCCCTGCCCGACGGGTTTTCCTTCGGTGTGGCAACGGCCGGGTTCCAGGTCGAGGGGGGCTACAACGGCCCCGGCGAACCGGCCAACAACTGGGCCCGCTTCGAGGCGGGCGGGCGGATCGAGGTCTCGGGGAACGCCTGCGGATTCTGGCTCCAGCCCGAGGAGGCCCTCGACCGGGCGGCGTCACTCGGGTGCGACGCCTTCCGGCTTTCGGTCGAATGGACGCGGCTCGAGCCAGAAGAAGGGCATTTCGACGAGGCTGCGCTCGACGGGTACCTGCGGATTCTCGACGGGTGTCACCAGCGGGGCATGCAGCCAGTGGTGAGCTTGCACCACTTCACGCACCCGGCCTGGTTGGGCGAGGAGTTCTGGCTCGACCGCGACGCCCCTGATCGGTTCGCGGCCCACGTGGCCCGGGTGGTCCCGCGGCTGGCCCCTCGTTGTCGGAAATGGGTCACCATCAACGAACCGAACATCGTCGCCCTGATGGGCTGGATCGAGGGGGCGTACCCGCCGGGCCGGCAGATGGCGGTCGGCGACGCCTTCAGCGTGCTCGACAACCTGCTCACCGCCCATGTCCTCGCGTACGGGGCCATCCACGAGGCCCAACCCGAGGCCATGGTCACGGTCAACACCAGCTCGTCCTCCCTCTACGAGCACGACCGAATGCTCACCGATATCCTGACTGTCCGGTCCGCGGGGGTTGGCCGCTCCGACGTCGACGCCTGGGTCGACGAGCGGAGGGCCACCCACGACGGCCTCTTCCCGCCTGGGGGGGCCGGCGAGTCCCTCCTGCGCCGCCTGTTCGCCGCGGCGTCACCCTACGGCGAGCCGGACCGGCGCCGGTCGGTGCTCGACGGCCTGGTGCGCGCGCGTCTCGGACGCGCCGCGCCGCGTCGGGTCCTCGACGCGGTCTACGAAGGACCGCACGAGCGCCCCCTCGACGCCAGCGGGTTCGACTGGTACGACCCGGTGGCCAGCCACGCCTCCCGCCTCCCCGGCCACCGCTCGTCGGGTGGAAGGCACTGGGAGCCGTCGCGGGCCATCTGGGACGTCGTCCCTGATCCCGGGGCAATGACCCGGTGGTGTCGGGACCAGCGCCAGCTGTTGCCGGGCATCCCGCTCTGGGTCGTCGAAAACGGCCTCTGCAACCGAGTCCGACATGGTCGCTCGTACCCTCGGCGCGACGGTTGGAACCGGCCCCGCTACCTGCGCGAGCACGTCGGCGCGGTCGTCGATGCCATCGCCGAAGGGATACCGGTCACCTCCTATCTGCACTGGTCACTGGTGGACAATTACGAATGGGGGAGTTACGAGCCCCGGTTCGGCATCTTCGGCCTCGACCGTTCACGCGGTCCCCGCGGGTTCCGCTGGCTCGAGACGGACGCGGAGGGACGCGATTCCGCCGGTGCCTACCGACGGCTGATCAACTGGGCCCGCGATGGCGCGGTGGGCCCGCCCCCTCCGGCGTGACCCTGCGGCCCCAGGTGGGGGCTGGTTAGAGTGACTCCCATGTCAGCAACCGTCACCCTTCGCTCGTAGGAGCCATCCCATGCAGATCACCATCATCGGCGGCGGCAGCTACCAATGGACACCCGAACTGTTGGCCGACCTCCTCGGCACGTCGTCGCTGCGAGGCGCGCACATCGTGCTGGAGGACATCGACCCCGAGCCACTCGGCAAGATGGAGGCGCTCGGCCACATGGTGAGCGACGCGCTCGACGCCAAGGCCACGTTCGCCACGACCACCGACCAGCGTGCCGCTCTCGAGGGATCCGACTTCGTGATCGTCACCATCTCGACCGGTGGTTTCGACTCGATGGCCGTAGACCTCGACGTGCCGGCTCGTTTCGGCATCCGTCAGTCGGTCGGCGACACCGTCGGTCCGGGCGGCGTCAACCGCTCGCTGCGCAACATCCCGGTGCTGGTGAGCGTGGCTGCGGACATGGAGGATGTGTGTCCTGACGCGTGGATGCTCAACATCACCAATCCCATGACCTGCCTCACCCGGGCCGTCTGCCGGCAGACGGGGATCAAGGCCGTCGGTCTCTGCCACGAAGTCGGGAACTGGTCGATGGACCTGGCCATCGCCCTGGGCCGACCGGCCGAGTCGGTCCGGCCGACGGTGGCCGGCGTCAACCACCTGCCGGTGGTCACTGCCCTGGAGGTCGACGGAGAGGACGGGTTCGCCATCCTGGCCGGCATGGTTGACGAGGCTGGGGGACTCGCCGCGCTGGTGCCCTCCCCCGGGCGGCCACCGGCCGAGCAGTTCTCGAGACTCGACTTCGTCCAACGCCATGTACTCAAGCTCACCCTGCTCGACAAGTGGGGCGCGCTTCCGGCGGCCGGCGACCGCCATATCGCCGAGTTCCTTCCCTGGGTCCTGACCGAGGAGTCCGGATGGGGAGCCAAGTACAACATTGAGCTCACCTCGATCGCCCGACGGGAGGAGCACCAGCAGGGGTACATCGCTGACGTGGACAACTGGCTGGCCGGCCAGAAGGATCTCCAGACATGGCCGTCCGGCGAACTCCCCGCCCTGGTCATCGACTCGCTGGTCACCGGGGCCCGGCGGGAACTGCCGGTGAACATCCCGAACGCGGGCCAGGTGCCCGATGTCCCCGCCGACGTGGTGGTCGAGTCGATCGGTACCATCGACGCCGCGGGCGTCCACGGGCGCGACATCGCCCCGTTGCCACCTCTCTACGCCGAGCTGGTCCGGCGACATGTGGCCGTGGCTGAGCTAACCGTGGCCGCCGCCGTCGACGGCGACCGGTCTCTGGCCGACGCGGCGTTCTTCCTGGACCCGCTGGCCGGACGCGGTGACCTGCATCGGACCGAGGAGATGGTCACCGAGCTCCTGGCCGGCACCGCGCCGTGGCTCCCCCAGTTCAAGGTCTGATCCGCCCGACTGTCCGGTCGTCAGCGCCGGACACTCCGCTCTGCCACGAGGAGGATTCCATGCAAGTCGGCTTCATCGGCCTCGGGGCCATGGGGCTGCCCATGACCCGCCATCTGCTCGAGGCCGGACACGAGGTGACGGTGGCGTCGCGCAGTCAGGGCCCGGTGGACCAGGCGGTCGCACTCGGTGCGCGATCCGGCGGCTCTCCGGCCGGCGTGGCGGCCTCGGCCGAGACGGTGATCCTGTGCGTCCCGAGCTCGCCCCAGGTGGTCGACGTCATCGATGCCATGCTCCCGGAATTGCGGGCCGGCCAGGTGGTAGTGGACTGCTCCACCATCGACCCCGAGGTGACCCGGGCTCAGCACCAGCGGGTCACGGCGGCCGGCGCCGGATTTCTCGACGCTCCACTGTCCGGAGGCACCGCCGGCGCCCAAGCCGGAACGCTCACGGTCATGGTGGGAGGGGAGGCGTCCACGCTCGAGGTCGCTCGTCCCGCCCTCGATGCCTTTGCCGCCCGCATCGTCCACGTCGGAGCCACCGGCATGGGTCAGGTGGTCAAGCTCTGCAACAATTTGATCTATGCCGCGCAGATGCTGGCCACATCGGAGGCCACCGCGCTGGCGGTCAAGTCCGGCGTCGACCTCGACAAGCTCCTCGAAGTACTGGTGCACTCGACCGGGGACTGCGTGGCCGTGCGCACCCGCCTTCCGGTCCCCGGAGTGGTGGCCGAGAGCCCCGCGTCCAACGGATGGCGCCCGGGGTTCATGACCGACCTGATGGCGAAGGATCTCGACCTGGCCCTGGGGTATGGCGCCCGCGTCGGCGTTCCGCTGACGGGGACGGCCACCGTCCGTCAGGCTCTGACCGCCGCCACCACCGCTGGCTACGGGCGCGAGGACTTCTCGTCGGTGGCCAAGGTGATCATGGCGCTTGCCGGTCTGTCGTGACCGAAGGCCCGCAAGGGGGCCGGTCGCTCGGCGTTCCGGCCCTGGTGCTGGCGGCCGACCATCGTGCCCGCGGTGTCATGACCATCGAGCACTATGCCGACTACCTGGGGGCCCTCACTGCGGCCCTGCCCCACTGCGACGGCCTCCTGGCCAGCGCGCAACCCCTCACCGACCTGGCGGAGGCAGGCGCGATCCGTCCCGACCACTGCACCTACCTGTCCCTCAACCGCACCGGTCTGGCCGGTTCGGCGTTCGAGCTCGACGACCGCCTGGTGGCTAGCGTGGGCCGGGCCCGGGACGAAGGGTGGACGGGTGTCAAGCTGATGACTCGCATCGCGCTCGACGACCCGGGCGGCGCGGTCCCGCTCGAACTTCTGGGCCGGGTGCTCGAGGAGGCGCGTTCTGCGGGACTGGAGGCCTTGATCGAGCCCATCCTGTGGCGGAGTGCCGCGATGTCCAAGGAGACCACCGACATCGTGCTGGCCGCGGTGATCGCCCATGACCTGGGTGCCCCGCTCCTGAAGGTCCCGGTGCCCGAGGCCCCGCCCGGCGGGCGCCGCGTGGAGGCGGTCAACCGGGTGGTGGAGGCAGTCGGCGTCCCCGTGCTGTTCCTCGGCGGGCCGCACGCGGACGGGTCGGGCGACCGTGTACTCGACGAGGTCCGGGATGTGATGGCCGGTGGCGGCGCGGGCTTGGCCATCGGCCGGACCGTCCTCCAGGAGCCGTCGCCGGCGGTGATGGCCTCGCAGCTGGCCCGGATCGTGCACAGCACGTGATCCTGACCGTGGACTCGGGCACCAGCGTCACCAAGGTGGCGATCTGGGACCGGGACGGGCTGGTGGCCCTGTCGGTGACCCCGGTCGAGACCCGGCACCCGGCCCCAGGACGGGCCGAGCAGGAGCCCTCGGCCTGGTGGGCGTCGGTGCTGACCGCCTGCGACGGTCTCCGTGACCGGGCTCCGACGGCGTTCCGGTCGGTCGAGGCGGTGGGCTGCACCGGTGCCCGGCAGACCTTCGCCCCGTTCGACGCCACCGGCGCCGCGACCGGGCCCGGGATCGTCTGGTCCGACCGGCGGGCGGATCGGGAGGCCGACGGGCTGGCCTCCCGGACCGGCGCCGAGCCGGGCGCACCGTCTCCCGCCGGGATCGTGCTCGACGGCGCCTCGGTGGCGGCCAAGCTGGCGTGGATGGCGGTTCACCAGGAGGACAGTCTCGAAGCGGCCGCCTGGGTCATGACTCCTCGTGATCTCGTGGTGTGGCACCTGACCGGTACGGTGGCCACCGACCCCACCATGGCCTCGCGCTCCGGGCTGTACGACGGGGACGGCGCGCTGATCGAGAGTCTCGCCGGCCCAGTCGCGTCCAAGTTGCCACCGGTCGTTCCGAGCGACGCGGTGACCGGGGGCCTGTGCCCGGATGCCGCGGCGGCCACCCACCTGTCGTCGGGGATCCCGGTGGTGATCGGAGCCGGGGACCGGGCCTGTGAGGTGCTGGGTACCGGCGCGTCCGAGTCGCGGCCCATGGTCAGCTGGGGCACGACGGCCAATGTCTCGATGCCGGTGGCGACCCGCCCGATTCCCCCACCGGGCATCGTCGCCTCCCGGGCTGCCGGTGGAGGATGGTTGCTGGAGGCCGGCCTGTCGGCGGCGGGCTCGCTGCTCGATTGGCTGGGGCGCCTCACCGGCCGCACATCCGAGGACCTGGCCGATGCCGCCCGCGGCAGCCCGGCCGGAGCGGGTGGGGTGGTGGCCACCCCGTGGCTCGACGGTGCTCGCGCGCCGTGGTGGAGACCGGCTGCCGCGGCCGCTTGGGTCGGAATGGGCCCGGCCCACGGTGCAGCCGATCTGGCCCGCGCCCTGTTCGAGTCCGTGGCCTGGGATGTCGCCCGCTCCCTCGAGGCCATGGCGTCGCGCCGCCCGAAGGGGCCGCTGGTGGTCGCGCTGGCCCTGGCCGGATCGGGGGTGGCCACGCCGGTGTGGCAGGACGTGGTCACCGGCGTCACCGGTGTGGCCGTCTCTCACCGACGCTCAGGCCAGGCCGCCTCTGCGGGCGCGGCCCGGCTGGCCGCGGGCGCCATCGGCGTCGACTGGGACCTCGACCTCCTGGATCCCGTCGTGGGACGCACCGAGCCGGACCCGGAGCGCGTCGGCCGATACCGTCGCCTGCGGGCGCGGGCCGACACGGTGGCCGCATCCCTGGTCGACCTGGACCTCGGCCCCATCGGGGAAATGCCGTGCGGGTGACACTGGCCTACGGCGCCGAGGGTCTCGAGCTCGAGGTGCCCGACGACGCCACGGTGGTGTCGGGGACCGAGGCGGCTTCGGTGGCGGACGAAGCGGCGGCCGTGCGCCAGGCCTGGCGCGCGCCGGTCTCCGGACCGCCCCTGGCCCGGCTGGTGCCGGCGACCGGCCGGATCGTCGTGGTCTTCCCCGACATCACCCGGCCCATGCCCAACACGACCGTCCTGCCGCCGCTGCTGGCCGAGCTCGAGGCCGCCGGGGCCGGTCCCGATCGGGTGGAGCTGCTCTGCGCCACCGGGACCCACCGTCAGGCCACGCCGTCGGAGATGGGCACCTTGATCGGTGGTGATCTGCTGGCGCGCTACCGGGTGCGCGACCACCGGGCGGACGACGGTGACCATATTGCCGTGGGTGAGGTGGACGGTACCCCGATCCTGCTCGACCGCCACTATGTCGAGGCCGACCTGCGCATCCTCACCGGGTTCGTCGAGCCCCACTTCTTTGCCGGGTGGAGCGGTGGGCCGAAAGGCACCTGCCCGGGCCTGGCGGCCACCTCGACCATCCTCGAGGCCCACAGCCCCGAACGCATCGCCGATGCCGGTGCCACCTGGACGGTGACCGAGGGCAATCCGGTGCACGAGTTCGTGACGGCGGCGACCGAGCTGTGCCCTCCCGCCCTCTCGCTGGATGTGACCATCGACAGTCGACGCCGCCTGACCGGTGCGTTCGCCGGGCCCCTTCCCGATGGGCACCGTGAGGCCTGTGCCTGGGCGGCGGCCAGTGTCATCCACCCGATCGAGGGTCGCTTCGATGTGGTGCTCACCACCAACGGGGGCCATCCGCTCGATCGCAACCTGTATCAGGCGGTCAAAGGGATGGCCGCCGCCGAACGTGTCGTGCGGGCCGGCGGGGTCATCGTGTTGGCGGCTGCGTGCGGCGACGGCGTGCCCGAGGGCGCCTTCGCCCACATCCTGCGGGCCGGCTCGTCCCCCGACGAGCTGGCCCGACCCGATGGACCCTCCCGCCAGGACGGGTGGCAGGCCCAGGTGCTCGGTCGGGTGCTCCGCCGGGCCGAGGTCTGGATGTACTCGGACGGGCTCTCCGAGCGCGACATCCGCTCGGCGATGCTGCGCCCGGTCCGTGACCTCGCCGTCGCGGTGCGCGAAGCCCTGGACCACCAGGGGCCCGGGGCCCGACTCTGCGTGCTGCCGCAGGGTCCGCTCGTCGTGCCGACGCCCGCCGGAGAGGTGCTCAACGGGTAGGGCCGTCGGGTCGTGTCTGACGGGTGAGTCATAGATAGTGTGTGGCTTCCATGGCCGATCAGGCGCTCTTCGACTTCGCGGTTCCCGACGAGCTCCTCGAAGAGGTCGTGGCCAAGAGCCGGGACTCGGAGGCGATCGCCGACATCGACGTGATGCCCGGGACCGGCGAGGGCAAGCCCCCGCCGCTGATCGGGATCCTGCGCAAGAGCGGGTTTGTTCCCCTGGTGCTCCTGACCGCGGCGGCCCTCGTCCCCGGCAGCTTCAACAGCGGGATAACCCTGATCGGCAACAACCTGGAGCATTCCTTCCACATCCACGACGCCGCGCTCGGGGCCGTGACCTTCGTCGCCCAGGTGGCGCAGCTGTTGTGGGCGGTGCCACTCGCCCTCTGGGCCGACCGGGGGAGCCGAAAGGTCGTGGCCGCCGTGGCCCTCCTGATCTTCTCGGTCTTCTCGCCGCTGATGGGCCTAGCACCCAACGTGTGGGCCTTCACCTTCATCTATCTGATCGCGGCGGTGGGCTACGGGGTCAACAACACGGTGCACAACTCGTACCTGGCCGATGCGTATCCGACCGAGGGACGGGGGCGGGTGTTCAGCTGGCACAACCTCTCCGACCCACTCTCCAACACGGTCGGCATCCTCATCTTCGGCTACATCGTGACGGTGGGCCACAACTGGCGCTTCGGCACCCTCACCGCCCTGGCCGGGATCCCGATCGCCCTCGCCCTCTTCACCCTGCGCGAGCCGCCCAAGGGGGCCAACGAGTCCAGTCACATCCTCAAGTCGGCGGGCATGGACCTCCAGACCCAGCAGAGTGAGGCACCCCGCGTCCTGCTGGGCTCGGCCGTCACCCGCCTGTTGCGGATCCGCTCCATCTACTACGAGCTGGTGGCGGTGGCCATCCTCGGCTTCGCCGGCACCGGGGCGCCACTGTTCGGCAATCTCTACTTCGTCCGGCACTGGGGGCTCGACACCGCGCAGCGCAGTGAGATCTACTCGATCATCCAACTGGCCGGCTTCCTCGGGCTCCCGGTCGCCTATGTGCTGGGTGACCGGTTCTTCCGCCGGGCGCCGGAACGCCCGCTGGCCATCGCCGGGCTCTGCATCACCGCTTACGGCGGACTGTTCGTCGGCTCTCTCTACATGCCGCAGCTGTGGATGGTGGTGCTCCTGCAATTCCTGGCCACCGCGGCGATCTCGCCGCTCGCCATCTGCATCTTCCTCACGCTGGCGGCCACCGCCCCGCCCGAGATGCGCACCATCTGCTTCGCCATGTTCGGCGTGTACTCGTTGGTCTTCGGCGGCTTCGCGGGCGCGGTGCTCCTCGGCGCGATCAGTGATGCGGTGGGCTTCCTCAACGGGCCGACGGTGGCGCTCACCCTCATCGGGCCGGTCTGCGCTCTGGGCGGCGTCCTGCTCTTCATCGGCTCACGATGGGTGAAGCGCGACATCACCCTGGTCATCGAGGACGTCCTCGAGCGGTATGCCGAGGGCAAGCGCCGCCAGGCCGGGGCGGCCATCCCGGCACTGCAGGTGCACAACCTCGATTTCTTCTACGGGCAGAACCAGGTGCTGTTCGATGTCAACCTCGAGGTCGGCCAAGGTGAGATCGTGGCCCTGCTGGGCACCAATGGGGCCGGCAAGTCGACCCTGCTGCGGGCGGTGTCCGGGCTGGACCATCCCCACCGCGGCGTGATCCGCATCTACGGCACCAACTGCACCTACCTCGAGCCCGAGCAGATCATCGACCAGGACGTGGCCCTGCTGGTCGGGGGGAAGATGACCTTCCCCGGCCTCACCGTCCGCGACAACCTGCGCATCGGCACCTTCTCGATGCGTCGACACGGCAGCCGGGCCCGTTCGGCCCGGGACCAGGCGCTCGACCGCTTCCCGGAGCTGGCCGGTCGTCTCGATCAACCGGCCGGCACCCTGTCCGGGGGTGAGCAGCAGATGCTGGCTCTGGCCCGGGTGATGATGACGGCGCCGAAGCTGCTGCTCATCGACGAGCTGGCCCTCGGCCTGGCGCCGCTGTTGGTCGACCGGCTGATGGGGATCGTGCGCCAGGTGAACCGGGAGGGGACGACGGTCGTCCTCGTGGAGCAGAGTGTCAACCGGGCCATGAGCTTGGCGGAGCGGGCCTTCTTCCTCGAGCGCGGCGAGGTCCGTTTCGACGGGCTCACCACCGACCTGCTCCGGCGCGACGACCTGCTCCGCCCGGTCTTCCTCGGGGCGGCCGCCACCGGACTGAGTTAGCGGAGCTCCGTGTCCGTACCGAGCTTCGTACTGGTCAACGGGATCATCATCGGGCTCAACTACGGGCTGCTGGCGCTCGGCCTGGTGCTCATCTACCGAACCAACCGGGTCCTCAATTTCGCCCAGGGCCAGCTGGGGGTGGTGGCGGCCGTCTTTCTGGTCAAGTGCTACTACGACTTCGGCTTCAACTACTGGTTCGCCCTGCTGCTGGCGCTGGGTCTCGCCGCGGCGGTCGGGGCCCTCTGCGAGCTGGTTCTCCGCCGCCTCTTCAACCGACCCCGCATGCTGGTGATGGTGGCCACCATCGGGCTCAGCCAGGTGCTCTTCGTCTTCACCGCTTTGCCGTTCATCCGCCCGAAGAGCCTCTTCCGCCCCTTTCCGGTCCCGATCGACGTCTCGTTCCGGATCGGGACCTATCTGTTCACCTCGGGCCAGGTGATCACCTTGGTGGTCGCACCCGTGGTCGCCATCGGTCTGGCCGCGTTCGTCAAATGGTCGCCCTGGGGGCTCGCCATGCGGGCTATGGCCGAGAACGCCGACTCGGCCCGGTTGTCGGGCGTCTGGGTCCGCCGGACCTCGACGGTCGCCTGGACGCTGGCCGGCGTACTGTCGGCGTTCACCGCCATTCTGGCCTCACCGGGCCAGACCTCCACCCTCACCGAAGTGCTGAGCCCCGAGCTGTTGCTGCTGGCCCTCACGGCCGCCATGGTCGGGGCCATGGTCAACCTGACGGCCGCCTTCGTCGCCGCCATCGGTGTCGGCGTCGTCCAGGAGATCCTGGTGTGGAACCTCTCCGGCACGACCCAGGTCGACCTGGTGCTGTTCGCCATCGTGCTGGCCGTGCTGCTGTTCCGGATCGCCGGGCTCAAGACCGGGCCGCGCGGCGGCGAGCGCAGCACCTGGTTCGAAAGCGCTCGGCGTCAGGTCGGGCAGGCCACCGTCCTGCGCCGGCGGGTGGGGAACAGCGGGGTGGGACTGGCCCTGGTGGGCGCGGTGCTCTTGCCGCTGGTGCTGAGCACCGGCCGCACCTTCCTGCTCTCCCAGATCTGCATCTACGCGGTGATCGCCCTGTCGCTGACCGTGCTCACCGGATGGGCCGGACAGGTGTCCCTCGGGCAGTTCGGGTTGGTGGCCTGCGGCGCGCTGATGGCCGCGCATCTCGGGACGAGCGTGCCGCTCATCCTGCTCATGCCGTTTGCCGGTGCGGTGACCGCGGTGATCGCGGTCGCCGTCGGCTTGCCCGCCCTGCGGGTGCGGGGCTTGTACCTGGCCGTCAGCACCCTGGCCTTCAGCGTCTGGTTCATGGGTGCGGTGCTGGCCACGCCGTGCTGGACCCTCCCGCTGGTCAACCGCCAGCTGTGCACCGGGCTGCCCAATCCCCAGTCCACCCTGCTCGAGCGGCCGACGTTGCTCGGCATCGGCCTGGGCTCGGAGCGCGCCTTCGCCTGGTTCTCACTCGGCGTGCTGGTGCTGTCGGTGCTGATGGTCAGGCTGTGGCGCGACCGCGGCGTCGCCCGCCGGCTCATCTCGGTACGGGACAACGAGGTCGGGGCGGGGGCCATGGGGATCCCCCTAGCCCGGAGCAAGCTGCTGGCGTTCGCCCTGTCGGGCTTCATGGCCGGGTACGCCGGGGTCTGCCTGGCCTTCGCCACCGAACGCATCTCGACCGCCACCTTCGATCCCACCTTCTCCATCCTCGTGGTGTCCATGGTGGTCATCGGTGGTCTCGACTCGATCACCGGCGCGCTCCTCGGGGCCCTCTACCTGGTCGGTCTCCCCGCCCTGTTCGGAACCACACCGACCATCCAGTTCCTCACCAGCGGGCTCGGCCTCCTGGCCTTCGTGCTCTACCTTCCGGGTGGTCTGGCCGAGCTCCTGCATCAGCTCGGAGACGTGGTCACCCTGGGCCTCGAACGACTCCGACCCGGCGCCAGGCCCCCACCCCCGACCGGTGAGGCCGCACCCGAGTCCGCCGCGCTGGTCGACGAGGTGATCGGATGAGCCGCCGGGGCCCCCATTCCGGCCCGGCGCGCCTCGAGGCCGAAGGGGTGGTGGTGAGCTACGGCGGGTTGCGGGCGGTCGACGGGGCCGACCTGTCGGCCGAACCCGGGTCCATCGTCGGCCTGATCGGGCCCAACGGCTCGGGCAAGACCACCCTCCTCGACGTGATCTCGGGTCTGGTCACCCCCGACGAAGGATCGGTGCTGCTCGACGGTGAGAGCCTCGTCGAGTACCTCCCCGAGGAACGCGGCGCGCTCGGACTGGTGCGCTCGTTCCAGGACTGCCGGCTCTTCCCCGAGCTGTCGGTGGAGGACGTGCTGCTCCTCACCCAGGACGCCGAGCGTCCGGTCGGCGTCCTGTCGTCCACCCTGCACCTGCCGTGGGCCACCCGTACCGAACGGGCCAAGCGCCAGGCCTTGGACCAGGTGATCGAGGCCTTCGGGATCGGGCGTTTCCGCCACCACCGCATCGCCCACCTCTCCACCGGGACCAGGCGGGTGGTCGACCTCGCCTCGATCGTGTTGGCTCATCCGCGGCTGTTGCTGCTGGACGAGCCGACCGCCGGCATCGCTCAACGGGAGGCGGAGGCATTCGTCCCGCTGCTCCGCCGGCTGCACGAGGTGGTCGACACCACCATCGTGCTGGTCGAGCACGATGTGCCCCTGGTGTTCGAGTTGTGCACCCACGTGGTGATGATGGAGACCGGACAGGTGGTGTCGGCCGGCACCCCCGATGAGGTGAGCAACGACCCCCGCGCCCTGGCTGCTTATCTGGGCGCCAGCGACGAGGCCCTCTCGGTGTCGGGCGCGATGCCGACGGCGGGGCCGGCCCCGGCCACCGAACGCCCTGCGTCGGACAAGCGCTGACGCCGGGACGCCGCGCGATCAGCGCTTCGGCATGGCCGGGCCGTAGGGAACGTCACCCTTCAATGTGACCCGGTTCGCCACGCGGAGGGCATCGCCGTAGTCGTCGAGGGCGTAGTGGAGGGTGGCACGGTTGTCCCAGAAGGCCACCGACCCCGGGCGCCAGCGGAACCGGCACGTCAACTCCGGTTGCTGGCAATGGCGGTAGAGCATGTCCAGGATGGCATTGCTCTCGTTCTTCGACAGGCCGAGGATGGACTGGGTGAATTGGGGGTTGACGAACAGACCCCTACGGCCGTTTTCGGGGTGGGTGCGCACCACGGGATGCAGGGCCGGAAGCAACTTGTCGTGCCACTGGCCATGCCATTCGTATCCGCCGCGGTCATCCACCTCGGCCGCAAACCACGGGTCGAAGTGGATGGCGATCAACTGGTCGCAGAGGGCTCGGACCGGCTCGGCGAGCCGGTCGTAGGCGTCCTGCAGGCTGGCCCAGGTCGTGTCGCCCCCGACATCCGGCGACTCGAGCATGTAGAGGACCGAGCCGAACACCGGTTCCTGGAGAAACGTGACGTCGGTGTGCCACCAGCTGGCCCGGTCCTCGCGGCCGTCAATGACGAGCACCTTGGAATTGTCCTCGCGGGCCGGGATGACCGGATGCCCCTCGGTCACCTCGCCGAACTGCCGGGCGAAGTCCGCCTGCTGGGTGGGGGAGAGGTCCTGGTCGCGGAAGAAGATCACGTGGTGCGTGTTGAGCGCCGATCGGATTTCGGCCACGACCCGTTCGCTCAGTGGCGCAGACAGGTCGACACCGTGGAGCTCGGCCCCGATCAACGGCGAAAGCGGGTTGACAACCAGCTCAGTGGCTACCGACATGGGGACCTCGTCATGGTTCCATAGTGCCCCAGCTCCGCCTCGGGCTCAACCGGACCGGCCTGACCGGAGCACGGGCGCCTGTGGCAACCTGATCGTTGCACCCGCCGAGACGGCGATCTGACCCGAGGAAGATCCCATGACGATCCAGTTGCCGACCCGAAATTTCTCCCCCTGGTTCCAGGCCGTGAGTCGCCTGATGGCCACCGAGCAGATCGACCCGCTGCCCGACGGGGATCTGGCCGCGTTCGATTCGTGGCGGGACCGGTTCCGCCAACGGTTGGCCGCCATGATGGCGCCGTGGCCGGAGTCGGTCCCCTTGCGGTCAGAGATGGAGGAGGAGGCAGCGTGCGATGGATACCGCCGATACCGGATGGTGTTCGACTCCGAGGACACCATGTCGGTCCCGGCCTATCTGCTGGTCCCCGATGGCCGGACGGGGCCGGGGTCCGGGGTGCTGGCCGTGCACGGCCATGGTCCAGGCAAGTCCAGGATCTGCGGCACCGAAGCTGACGGCGAGGCCGGGGGAGACTACGCGGCCGAGCTCGCCCGCCGGGGCCATGTCGTGCTGGCTCCTGACCTCCGCTGCTTCGGGGAGCGAGCGGACTGGAACCCACCGGACCACTACGGCTGCGACACCAACTTCGTCCACCAGGTGATGGGAGGGTGGAGCCCCCTCACCCAGAATGTCTGGGACCTGCAGCGGGCGCTCGACGTCCTCGTCGCCCATCCGCTGGTGGACCCGGCCCGGATCGGTGTGGTGGGTTTCTCGTACGGGGGGACGATGGCCCTCTTCGTGGCGGCCTGCGACACCAGGGTGGCCGCCACCGTCGTCAGCGGGTACTTCTCGTCCTGGGCCGAAGCGCACAAGGTCCCGTGGAACATGTGCGGGTCCCAGGTGCTCTTCGCCATGCTCGGCCACATGGAGCACGCCGACGTGGGCGCCCTGATCGCCCCCCGGCCGCTGTTGGTCCAGACCGGTCGTGAGGACCTGTTGTTCCCGGTGACGGCCTTCGAGGACTCGGTGGCCCGGCTGCACCGGGTCTATGAGCATCTGGGCGCGGGAGATTGCCTCGAGCATCACGTCTTCGACGGTGAACATCAGTGGGACGGCGCCCGCGCCTACCCCTTCATCGGGCAGCGGCTCGGGGTCGGGCCGGTCGTGCCGGATTGAGGACGGGTCGTTTCAACGGGCCGCGCCGTCACGTGGACGTTGACAGCAGGCTGGCCGAGTCCGGATCGAGGAAGATCGTCGCCTGTGGGGCCTGGCGGAGCGCCGAGGCCGGACACCTGGTGGTCACCGGGCCCTCGAGTGCGGCCCGCACCGGCTCGGCCTTCCGGGCCTCGGGCACGACAGCCAGCACACGGCCCGCCCGGAGCAGGGCGGGCACGGTGACGGTGACGGCGCGCTCGGGGACGTCGCGCTCGGTGGCGAAGTGGCCCTCGTTGACCTGCTGGCGGCGACACCCGTCGTCCAAGGCGACCACCTTCACGTCCTCTCGGTCGTCGAAGTCGGCTACCGGGGGGTCGTTGAAGGCCAGGTGGCCGTTCTCACCGATCCCGAGGCAGCACAGATCGAGGGGGTATCGGCGCAACAATTCGGCATAACGCCGGCACTCTTCCTGGGGAGCAGCCTGCCCGTCGATGTAGTGGGCGGCGCGCGGCGAGGCGGGCTCGACGATCCGTCGGCGGATCCAACGTTGAAAGCTGGCCGGGTGCTCGGGCCCGATGCCGACGTACTCGTCCATGTGGAAGACGACGACGTCTCCCCACGGGACGGCATCGGTCCCCGACACCAGCGTCTCGATGAAGTCGAGCTGGGAATTCCCCGTGGCGAACATGGCGTGGGCCACCCCGTGGCTCGCCACGGCGCGGCGGAGGGTGGCCACCGCCTCGTCGGCCGCCGCCCGGGCCAGGGTGGCGCGGTCGGGCAGGATTCGCACGTCCGCGTCGGCCGGCGCCACTTGAGATCGGGAAGGCATAGCGGCACTGTAGATGGCCACACCGGTTGGCGGACCGACGGCCTAGCGCGACCCGAATCCGATGGGACGGCCGGGCAGCCGGAGCATCCGGGCGTCTGGCCGGGCCACCTCGTCGGCCAGCCCGTAGGCCACTGCCTCGGGGGCGGAGAAGGACCGTCCCGAGGCGGCATCCTGGTGGAGGCGGTCTTCGGGGTGTCCGCTGGCCTCCGCCAGCCGGGCACAGAATGCAGCCCAGCGGTCGAGGTGGGCCTGGGCCAGCTGTTGTAGCTGACCGGCGGGGCCGGCCAGGTCGGCCCGTGGTTCGAACAGCCGGAGCTGGGTGTGGGGCGACAGCGTGCGGTACGTGCACACGGCCAACACACCCACCGCCGGCCCGGCCACATGGCCGATGCCCATGCCACGGACGGGCACGCCGCAGAGGTCGATGATGTCCATGAGGGCGAGCGCGGCCCCGACCGTGCCGTCGGCGCTGTCCACCTGCAAGTGCACCGGGTCGTCACCGATCGCATCGAGCGTCATGATCGCCGCGCCGACCTCGTTCGCCGCCTGGTCGTCGAGAGTCCCCGACAAGAGCACGAATCTGCGCTCGAGGAGTTGCCGGCCCATCCATTCCGGGAAGTCGGAAGATTCGGGTCCGGTGGATGGTGGTGGTTCGGCGGGGAACCTCCCCGGTGGCTCGATCGAGGACGAACACTCGCGACGGCTTCCGGCGGTCGGCCGTCGGGCGTTCGAGGTCACGGTTACTCCTCCAGCGTCCACTCGAGTTTCCGACCGATCGCCGACGCGTAGCGGTCCAGGGTCGACATCAGCACGTCGGACGTGCCGGTCTCGAGCCTGGCCACCGCCGACTGTGAGGTGCCCATGCGGGCGGCCACTTGGGTCTGGGTCAGGCCGAGAGCGCGGCGGCGATCGACCAGCTCGTCGGCCAGGGCCCGGCGCCGTTTGGACATCTCGCGGAACCCGGGGAACACGGGTTGGTGACGTCGCTCTCCCGTCACGCAGCCTCCTCTGCCTCTGCCTCTGGCACCCGGCCACCCCGACCGGGTCGAAGGTCTGACGGGACTCGGACGCCCCATCGGCGACAGGCTACCTCATCGACGAGATATCATCAACGATATATCCGCCGCGAGGCCGGCCGGAGCGCACCAGGGAGGTACCGATGGAGCTGCACCAATCACTGATCCCGACCGTGCTCGAGGAATCGAGCCGCAGTGAACGGGCCTTCGACATCTACTCACTGCTGCTCCGGGAGCGCATCGTGTTCCTGGGCCAGGAGGTCGATCACCAGGTGGCCAACCTGATCATCTCGCAGATGCTCTGTCTCGAGGCCCAGGACCCCGAAAAGGACATCTCCCTGTACATCAACTCACCCGGCGGCGCGGCCTATGCCGGCATGGCCATCTATGACGTGGTCCGCACGTACGGCCCGACGTGACCACTATTTGCGTCGGGATGGGTATGTCCGCCGCCGCCATGGTGCTGTGCGGTGGAGGCTCGGGGAAGCGACTGGCGCTGCCCAGCGCGCGCATCATGATCCACCAGGGGAGCGCGGACGCCAGGGGCGCGCCAAGCGACATGGAGATACAACTGCGGGAAGTGCTGGCCACCACCAAGCGGATGGCGGAGATCATCGCCCACCACAGCGGGAGGAGCCTCGAACAGGTCTCCCGGGACATCGACCGCGACTATTTCATGACCCCGGCGGAGGCGATGGACTACGGGATCATCGACGACATCATCCAGCCTCGCCGCGGGCTAGCCGCATCACGGCTGGAGGTCGCCACGGGCTGATCTCGCCGGTCCTGTGCCCCCGTCGCCGGTTCGTTATATTGCCGGGGATGCACAGACGAGCCGGGGTGACGCGTGCCGCCGCGGCTCTGGCCGTCGGTGCCACGCTGCTCATGTCGTGCGGCTCGTCCGCGAGCACGGCTGGCGACTCCTCGAAGACGGTTGCGCTGAGGACCGCGCTCCAAACGTTGGTGACCACGTCGGACGGGCCTCCTGGCGCCATCGCCATCGTGCACTCCGGATCCCGGGTGCAGGTCGAGACGGCTGGGTCCGGTGACCTCTCCACCCATCGCGCTATCGCCACCGGCGACACGTTTCGCTTGGCCAGTGTGTCCAAAGCCTACAGCGGTGCGGTGGCCCTGGCCCTGGTGAGCCAGCACGTAGTCGCTCTCACCGACACGATCGGCTCCCGTCTCCCTGGCCTGCCGCCGGCGTGGGCCTCGGTCACGCTGGCCGAGGCGCTCCAGCACACCAGCGGACTGCCCGACTACATCAGCAACCAGGCTTTCCTGGCCGCCCTCCAAGCCCATCCCCACATGGCACTCACCCCCGAGCAGCTTCTCGGCTACGTGTCGAAGGAGCCCCTCCTGTTCACGCCGGGATCGCGCTACGACTATTCGGACTCTGACAACATCGTCGTCGGGCTGATGGTGCAAGCGGCAACCGGCCGGGACTATGCGGCCGAGCTCACCGAACAGGTCGCGACGCCGTTGCAACTGAGCCACACGACCCTGCCCTCCAACGCCGCCATGCCGGAGCCGTACGTGCGCGGCTACGGGGTCACCCCCGGCCAGCCGCCCGAGGACGTGAGTATGGTGATCAACCCCGGCCTGGCCTGGGCGTCGGGAGGGATGCTCTCGACGCCGGCAGAGCTCGACCAGTTCATGCGGGCCTACGTGCAGGGGCGCTTCTTCGACCAGTCGACCCGGAATGATCAGCTCAGGTTCGTCCCCGGGAACTCGGGACCGCCCGGGCCGGGGGACAATTCGGCCGGGCTGGGCATCTTCAGATACCAGACGGATTGCGGCACCATGTTCGGTCACACTGGCAACATTCCCGGCTACACCGTCTTCGCCGCGGCCAGCGCCAACGGTGCGCGATCGGTGGTCGTCGTCGTCAACACCCAGCTCAACAGCAGTCCGGCGACCGCGGCCTTTACCATGCTGCGTGAGGCCGAGGGTCTGGGGGTCTGCGCGGCGCTCGGCTAGACCCGAACCGGCACCGATTGACGTGCACGGTGTGAGCTCGTGGAGCGGCTGAAGGGAATCGAACCCTCGTCATCAGTTTGGAAAACTGAGGCTCTACCATTGAGCTACAGCCGCCAGAGGCGGGTGAACCACCATTGATCGACAGCCGCCCGAGCCGGGTCAACCGACGAAGCAGAATAGCAGTCGGCGGAAATTGAGCCCTACCTGGTCGTGTTCGAGGTGGGCGCGACCGCGCCGCAAGTGGCGACCGCGGACCTAACCGCCCGGCCAGAGCGGATGATCGACGGAGAAGCCCACCGGGCTGGCCCACCGGTTCCGGAATGAGACTTCCTGCACCGGTCGCCGCGGGGCGACGCCCCAGCGTCCCGTCGGATAGCCGAAGCTCACGCAGCAGGCCATCACCCACTGCTCATGGCGCGGGACGCCGAGGATGTCAAAGGATTCGTCGGGGTGGAAGAACCCGAGCACGACAGTGAGTGAGCTTCCGACGCCCTCGGCCCGTGCCGCCAACTGCGCGCTCCACACCGCCGGGAAGATCGACCCCCCGGTCGGGTCGGCCTGCACGAATGCGAACAGATAGAGCGGGACCTCTTCGAAGTGATCAGCCAGCCACTGAGCGGAACGCTGGATCATGAGGATCTCCGCGCTCGACTCGGCCTCGGGTTCAGCCCGGGCGGCGGCCAGCCGATCGGCGTAGATGGTCTGCCACAGCTGCCCGATCGAGTCTCGGTAGAGCGGCCCGATCTGCTTGATGACATCGCGGTCGTCGACCAGCAGGAATCGCCAGTTCTGCGCGTTGCCCCCGGTGGGAGCGCGGATGGCGGCATCGAGGATACGGGCCTGGACCTCCATGGGTATCGGATCGGGCCGTACCCGTCGCATGGCTCTGGTGGTGTAGAGCACTTCGTGGACGTCCACGTCTGCCTCCCTCGGTGGTGGAACGGACCTCGCGGGTGGAACCGACCTTGCTGGTGGAACGGGCTGGCTCAGCTCGGCGGGTCGGTCCGGGTGATGTCGGCCAAACCGGGGCTCCGCCTGGCTCGGACGGCGAGGTCAGGCCGGATCAGAGGGTCGAGTGCACGGGGGTCGAGTACGAGGCCGGACCGGTGGCGGACACCGTCTGCACCAGCCCGAGGCACATCTCGTCGGAGGATCCGTCTCCCCAGGTCACGAAGCGGGGCGGCAGCTTGCGCAGCTGTGGCAGCTCCTGGCGGAGGGTCGGGTCGTAGGTGCAGGTGACACCGATGGTGTCGCCCCGGTGGGTGAGCACCGGTGTCTTCAGGGTGTACGACCGCTGATAGTTGAAGTCGTAGTTGGTGACATTCAGCAGCGTCTGGGCCTGCGGCGTTCCCGGGTCCAGGACGATCTTCATGCCCCGACCGAGCAAGTGCATGTGAACACCGAGCCGGACGATCTCCTGGCCACCCCGAACACTCCAGCTGCAGCTGGTGGTGTCACCCGCCGGCGGATCGCTCGGGTTGCGCCCACAGATGTTCTCCAGGACGTTGACGAATCCGGCGGCGTCGGCGCCGAACCGCTGGCTCAGGTCGGCGAGCGAGGCGGTGCGATCGCACATCGGTCCGGTGACGCCCGCCGGGCAGGGGATGTCGGGCGGCGCGGGCATGAGCTCGAGCGAGAGCGGCTTCAAGGCAGTGGAAGCGGGCACCGTGTTGAGCGTGAGCTTGGCCCGAACCGGCTTGTCGCCCTTCAGCAGGTTGTAATGGATCTGCATGATCACCATGCTCCCGGCCGGGAGCTTCACCCCTGTCCCGGTGGGCAACACGTCCTTGCCGTGGCCCGGTGCCCAGGCGGTCAACCAAGGCGTCTCACCGAGCGAGGCCAGACCCGTCCCCGGGAGGGCGGTTTCACCGAAGCAGGTCCAGCCCTTGCCCCCACTGTCGGCCGCCTTGGCTGCGTCGACCACGCTGGGCGGCACGAGGAAGAGAATGGCGTGGTGCACCTCGTTGCTGTTCGGGAAGAATTGGCTGGAGACGATGAACGAGTTGGCCGTCACATGGGGGTTGACCAGCGTGCAGTGGTAGTCGTCGGTGGCACCTTTGGGTGCCTGCGGCGTGTACGAGTGACTGGCCTGCATGCTGATGGTCGTCATGGGCGGTGAAGCGCCGGCCGCGGAGGCGAGGACTCCGGTGGCGATTCCCGTCCCGACGAGGATTCCGACGAGGATGAGGCGCGTCAAACGAGAGAGCATGGCCGAAGCCTATCTGCGACGGGCCGCGATTGCCGGGTCGGGGCTGGTGGGAGGGATCGACGCTCGCCGTCGATCAGGACAGGGCCCTGGTCACGGTGAACGAGACGGGCTGGTGGGCGAAGACGGCACGCACATGGAACCGCCAGGTGCCGGCGGTCAGCACGACGACCGCGCTGTAGTGCCCGGGGCTGAGCCGCAGCTGGGGGAGGGTCTCCATCGGGCCGCTACCCCGGTCGGCGGTGACCACCGGCCTCACGGCACGGAGGTCGGCGGCCGGGCCCTCGAAGATCATGTGGAACTGGTTCACGCCGGCCGATCCCGGCGAGAGGTAGGTCTCCACCGAACCGCCGGCCGGAAGGGACACCGTGGTCACCGAGGGGAGGTTCGGAAGCAGGGGCTGGCCGCGAGCGGGGGACAGGGCCTGGCTGACCCCGGTCAGCGCGGCGAACAGAACCACCGGGAGCAGAACCGACGCGATGACAGCCCGGCGCCCACGCACGAATCGCGACGTTTCGACGTGAGCACCGTTGCGGCCGAGGCGAGCCAGGCGCAGGCTGTTCAGCACCACGATGACGCTCGACAGCCCCATCGCCACCGCGGCCACCAAGGGGTCGAGGAGCCCGAACGCGGCGAGGGGCAGGGCCGACACGTTGTACCCCATGGCCCAGGCGAAGTTCTGGACGATGACGGCATAGGTGGACCGCGCCACGCCGACCGCCTGGGGCACGCCTTCCAGATCGTTCCCGAGCAGGGCAACATCGCTGTTGGCCAGGGCGGCCTCTGACCCGCTGCCGATGGCACAGCCAACGTCGGCCGCCGCCAGGGCGGGGGCGTCGTTGACCCCGTCGCCCACCATCAGTACCCGGGCGGCGTCGCGGCGCATCCCCGAAATCGCCTCGACCTTGCCGGACGGGGAGAGACCACCCCGGTAGGCGTCGACTCCGAGCCGGCCGGCCACGGTGCTGACCGCCCGATCCATGTCGCCGCTCAGGATGGTGGATGGAAGTCCCATCGACCGCAGGCGGTCGATGGAGTCGCCTGCCTCCTGACGCAGCGGCGTCGAGAGCGAGATCGCCCCCACCACTTCGTCGTCGCGCCTCACCACCACCACCGTCTCCCCCTGACTGGCACGCTCTCCCGCGGTGAGGAGGCAGTCGGGTAGGTCGGAGGCCACCATCCGCCCCACCTCCACCTTGTGGTCACCGACCATCCCGACCACACCGGTACCGAGGACCGAGTGGACCTCCCGGGCGCTCGTCGTCGGCCGGGCCCGGGCCAGGATGGCCGCGGCGATCGGGTGCTCGTTCTCAGCCTCCACCGCCGCCGCCAGGGACAGAAGGTCGTCGGGCGCGACCCCGGGCACGGCCGCCACGAATGTCACCTCGGCCCGGCGCTCGGTGAGCGTCCCCGTCTTGTCGAACACCACCCGGTCCACTTTGGCCAGGCGCTCCAGCACGTCGCCGCCTCGGACGAAGATGCCGAGTGCGGCCGCCCGCCCCGTCCCCACCATCATGGCCACCGGCGCGGCCAGGCCCATGGCGCACGGACAGGCGACCAACAGGACGGCCAGCCCGCTCAACACCGCTTGGCCGAGGTTGCCCACCACCAGCCACCAGCCGATGAACGAGAGGCCTGCTCCGAGCAGGACCGCGGGCACGAAGATGGCGCTGATCCGGTCGGCGATCCTCTGCAGCGGCGCCTTGTCGCGCTGAGCTTCGTCGACCAGTCGCTGCAGCCGGGAGAGCACCGACTCGGCCGCCACCGCCTCCACCCGGACGACGAGAGCGCCGCTCCCGTTGCGGGTGCCCCCGGTCACCCGGCTTCCCGGTCCCCGGTCGACCGGAAGTGGCTCACCGGTGAGCATCGACTCGTCGACAGCCGACCACCCAGCCATCACGGTGCCGTCGAGCGGCAGCGCTTCGCCCGGGCGCACCCGCACCAGGGCCTGGACCGGGACGCTCTCGGGTGAGACCAACTCCCCCTCTTCGTCCTCGACCGTCGCCACCACCCGGGCCACTGGCGGGCGCAGGGCCAGCAGGGAGTGCATGGCCGCAGAGGCCCGCGCCCGGGCCCGCGCCTCGACCGCCCGCCCCGTGACCAGCACGGCCACGATGAGCGGGGCCATCACGCCGTGGAGCCGGGCCGCGAACGCACCGCTTCCGCCGAGGTGGAGGTGACGACCGCCGAGGGCGACGGCCTCGACGGCGCTCACCGCCAGCGCGGAGAGGGTGCCCAGCGCGATGAGCGTGTCCATGCTGGTGGCGCCGCGCCGCAAGAGCCGCGCACTGTCTCGCAGGAAAGGCCACCCGCCGGCGAATTCGACGACCACCGCCAGGGTGAGCACCGTCCAACCCGAGCTGGCCGTCTCGGGGCCAATGAGCGCCACCAACAGGGCGAGGATGGCCAGTGGCCATGAGATGGCCGCTCGCAGTGCCCAACGGTCGGGATCGTCGCCACCGCGAGCCTCGGGCGGGTGGTCCTCCACCGGTGCGGCCGTGTAGCCCGCCTCCGAGACGGCCCGGCACAATTCCTCGGTGTCCAACTGCGCGGGGTCGTAGGCGACGAAGGCCCGGGTGGTAGCCAGGTTGACCGCCGCGCTGGCCACGGCGGGCAGACGGATCAGGGACCGCTGGATCCGGGTGGCACAGGCGCTGCAGTGCATGCCCCCCAGTTCGAGCTCGGCGGTGGTGAAGGACTGCTCCTGTCCGGCAACATCAGTGGGCTCCGTCGGGGCGGTGAGCACCGGGGCGATCCGGGCCTAGCCCACCGGGGCGGCCGAGTAGCCGGCCCGGACGATGACTCCGGCCAGCTCCTCGACACCCAGCCGCGACGGGTCGTACTCGACACAGGCGCGGGCCTCGCCGAGGTCGACCGAGGCCACCTGCACCCCGTCCTGCTCGACGAGGACCTCCTCGATGAGTGCGGCGCAGGACTCGCAGTGCATCCCGCCCACGGCCAGCTCTGCGATGGCCCGATGGGTCGTCCCTGCCACCGAGGAGGGGCCCCGAGGTCGGGAGTCGGAGGAGATGCTCACCGCACCAGCGTAATTGCCGCCGTAAGGGCCTGGCGCATCGCGGTCAGCCGTCGACCAGACGCTGGAATTCCTCGTCATGGACGCCGGCGGCCTGCTTGTCGGCCAGCGATTCCAGCCACTGTTCGGCGGGATCGCTGTGCATGGCGGTCACCATCTGCTTGGGTATGGCGCGCATGACGTAGTCGGCGGGCATCTCTGGGTCGTGGCGGTCCCGTCGCGCCATCGCCTGCTCGATGAGCGGTTGCCACCTGGCCGTTCTGGCCTGGCTATTCGCCTCGTCTCGTTCGGCGAACTCGGGCAGGACCTCGTTCCCGAAGAGCTCGATCGACTCCATGATGTGCTCGTGCCGGTTGTGCCCGGCTTGCATGACGAAGATGAGCTGGTCGATGCCGGCGGCCTCGTATCGGCGCAGGAACTCGCGGAGCTGGTCCGGTGTCCCGATGGCACCCCGAAGGCCGGTCTGGTCCCCGGCGGCGGCCTTCGCGCCGAGCGTCCCGTGCCGGGCGGCCAGCGCCGCTTCCGGTGAGTAGCCCATCTTCCCGCGGCGCTGCAGGAACTCCTGCCACACATCCGTCTTGGCCGGGACATGGTCACCGAAGACGTAGAAGTGGGCCAGGGAGTACCCGAAGAAGTTGGCCCCTTCGAGCCCGCGGGCCAGTGCCTCTTGTTCGTTCCGGGTGCACATCATCGGAGTGACACAGGCGACCTGGGGGTTCACCGACAATCCGACCGGGACGCACCGCTCGGCGAGCACTGCCTCGTAGTCCTGCACCCACTGCTTGGCGTCCTCGGGCTCCACGAAGGCGAAGCTCAGCGCACCGATGCCCTTGTCGGCCGCGAGCAGGATCGTGTCGCGTCGACTGCACGCCACCCACAGGGGTGGATGGGGCCGCTGCACGGGCTTGGGCACGACATTCCGGGGCGGCATGGACACGAAGGTCCCCTCCACCCCGCCGAACGGGGTCTCGGTCATGCAGCGGATGGCCACCTCGAGGCCCTCCAGCCAGGCGTCCCGCTTGGTCTCCCGGTCGACACCGAACCCGGCCAACTCAGCCTCGGATGACGACTCTCCGGTCCCGAACTCGACCCGGCCGCCCGAGACCAGGTCCAACATGGCGATGCGCTCGGCGATGCGGGCCGGATGGTTGTAGCCGGGGGCCGTCTGGACCACACCGTGGCCCAATCGCATGTGCTTGGTCCGCTGACTGGCCGCGGCGAGGAACACCTCGGGGGCACTCGAATGGGAGTACTCCTCCAGGAAGTGGTGCTCGACTTCCCATAGGTACTGCACCCCGAGCCGGTCGGCCAGTTCGATCTGCTCGAGGGCGTCGGTGATGAGTTGCTGCTCGCTGGTGTCGCTCCACGGACGGGGGAGCTGGTGCTCGTAGAAGATGCCGAACTTCACGGTTGCTCCCCGCAGTCGAAGGTGCGTTCGGTGTCCGGGCGGGTCGTCATTCGTCGTCGGTGAGGTGGGCCGCTACGCTGGCCATCGCGTCCTCCTCGGGCGGACCGGCTCCGGCCGGACAGTGCCGAGTGTAGGTGGGCGCGGCCGGCGGGGCCCGGTCGGCCGGCCCCTCCGCCCGACGCACCGGTCAGCCGACCACGGCGCTGCCGGCGTAGTCGGCGATGAGAAGCTCGGCCTCGGGCCCGTGGAGCGGCCGTGACATGAGGAACCCCTGGCCCTGGCCGCATCCCATGTCGACCAGCCGATGCAGCTGGCTCTCGTGCTCGATGCCTTCGGCGATCACCTCCAACCCGAGGCTTCCGGCCAGGCCGATGATGGCGGTCACCAGGGCCGAGCTGGCCGTGTCGGTTCCCCTCAGCGGGTCGATGAACGATTTGTCGATCTTGAGGACGTCGACGGGGAATCGCTGGAGGTGGCTGAGCGACGAGTAGCCCGTGCCAAAGTCGTCCACGGCGATCCGGGTTCCCATCGACCGCAACTCCGAGAGGGCGCGCATGGCCCGCTCGGGCTCTTTCATGAGCACGCTCTCGGTCACCTCGAGGATGAGCCGGTGCGGGTCGATCCCGCTCAGGGCCAGAGCGGTCCGGACCTCGTCCCCGAGCTGGGGCGACATCAGCTGGCGCCGCGACAGGTTGACCGAGAGGCTCAACTCCTCGCTTGAGCGGGGCGCCCAGGCCGCCAGCTGTTCACACGCTTCGACCAGCACCCACCGCCCCAGGGGGACGATGAACCCGGTCTCCTCGGCGATGGGGATGAACCGGAGGGGGGCGACTTCGCCGAGGGTCGGATGTCCCCAGCGGACGAGCGCCTCGAAGCCGCGGAGTCGGTTGTCCGACAACGAGACGATCGGCTGGTACTGCAGGAAGAACTCCGAGCGCCCGAGCGCCCACCGGAAGCCGTTGGTAAGGTCGAGCCGTTCGAGCATGCGGGAACGCATCGACGGCTGGAAGACCTCGACGCAGTTCTTCCCATGCTCCTTCGCCTCGTACATGGCCGAGTCGGCCTCGCTCAGGAGCTGTTCGGTGGTCTTGCCTGTCTCGCCATAGGCCACCCCGACGCTGATCGAGAGCCCGACCTGGCTCCCCTCGAAGTCGGGGGCATCCCGGAGGACGCTCACGATGCGACGGGCGAAGTCGACCGCCGCATCGGGGTGCTCGATGCCGACCATGAGCACGGCGAACTCGTCCCCGCCGAGCCGGGCAACGGTGTCGCCCGGTCGTACGATGGAGGTGAGGAGCCGGCTGGCTCTGACCAGGACACTGTCGCCGACGTGGTGCCCGAGGGTGTCGTTCACCGTCTTGAACCCATCGAGGTCTCCGAAGCACAGTGCCACCGAACGCCCGCTGCGGGGTGCGGCGGCCAGGGCGTGCTCGACGCGGTCGTGGAGCAGGGCCCGGTTGGCCAGCCCGGTGAGCTCGTCGTGGAAGGCCAGGTGCCGCAGATCCGTCTCGAGGGCGTCGCGTTGGCGGTGTGAAGCCTCGAGGGCGCGGGCATGCACTTCGATCTCGTTGGTCTGCCCCGTTATCTGGCCGATGAGCCACATCATCCGGAGGTAGATGAGGGCGAACATGGTCACGCACAGCGCGGACATGGCGGGCACATCGGTCGGGTGGCCCAGGGAGCTGGCGATGAGCAGGATGCTCGGAGGGATGAAGCCGGCGAATGCAACAGCGGGAATCCGGCTCCGACCGTTCGTCTCGCGCCGGTAGACGTTCGGGACCGGCTTCGGCGCCACGGGTGTGGCCTCGGCGACCGACGGGTGGAGTGCGGCTGCGCCGACGAGCACATAGGCCACGAGGAATCCGGCATCGAGCGGGCGCGCGGTAAGAGAGCTGTTGTGCAGGGCCGGCAGGCTGCAGATGAAGTCCGACGCGGATGTGATGATGAGGCCGGCGGCGAGGATCCGGCGATACGGCCTTTCCCCCAGGCCGAAGACGAGGGATCGCAGGACGACGAAGACGAGCACGATGTCGAGGATCGGGTAGGACAGCAGGGCGAAACGGGCCTCGGGGGTCATCGAGCTGTCGCCCGCATACGAGGCCATGACCAAGTGCCACGAGATGGCCAGCGCGCCGAGGGCGATGATGGCGGCATCGGTGTTGTCCTCGCGCCGCCGCTCCTGGTTGGGGTCACGACCGAGCCGCACGACCGCCGCGATGACGCACACGTACGCGGCCAGGTACAACCCAAAGCCCGCCGAGGGTTCGGGACTCGCCGCGTGTCGAGGAAGACCTTGGGTCAGGGCGACGAGATCACCGACGGATGCGGCGGCCACGCCGAGGGCCAGCAGGTACCAGCCCATGGGGTCGCCAGGTCGCCGGACGCGCACGCCGACCAGGATGCAGACGGCCGAACCCATCCCCACCACCTGGTAGAGGACGTCCCTGGCCGTGCCCCCCGGAACGAGGAGGTAAGCGGTCACCAGACACAGACCGACCACCAGGACGCACTTCCACGTCTTCGTCGTCAGTCCCATCGCTCCCTTGGCCCTTTCGACTTGGTGTATCGGCCGATTGGCCGTTGCAGTTGAGCGCTCCGGACCGCGGGCACCTGGGCCTGCGTTCTCCGCGGGTGGCCTCGCGACCCGCCGCGCCGGCGCGGACAGGTTCGCGTGGGGGACCGGCCGCTACGGTGGTGCACCGTGCCGACCTCCGTGGACAGGACCCAGATGGTGGAGCTCCTCCGCGGGGAGTACGCGGCCATCGCCGGGTTGGGCTCGTCCCTGTCCGAGGGTGACTGGGACCGGGTCACCTGCCTGCCGGGCTGGACGGTTCGCGACGTCCTGAGCCACGTGATCGGGACCGAGGCGTCCCTGTGCGGGGACCCGGCGCCCGATGCGGACACCTCGCATCTCGACCACATGCGCAACCCGATCGCCGAGGCCAACGAGGTGTGGGTCGAGTCCATGCGCCACCTGAGCGGCTCTGAGATGCTGACCCGGTTCGATGACGTCACCGGCCGGCGCCTGGCCGCCCTCGATGCCATGACCCAGGCCGACTTCGACGCCCCGTCATGGACGCCGGCCGGCCGCGACGAGACCTACGGAAGGTTCATGCGGATCAGGCACTTCGACTGCTTCATGCACGAGAACGACATCCGCGTCGCGGTGGGAGGAGCGCCCCGGGATGACGCCGATGACGTACGTTCAGCCCTCGACGAGGTCGCCACCGGGATCGGTTACATCGTGGGCAGGCGCGCCGCCCTGCCGGAGGGATCGACCGTCCGCATCGACCTCACCGGCCCGGTGAGGTCGACCTACCTGGTCAAGGTGGAGGGCCGGGCCGCCATTGTCGATTCGCTCGATCAGCCGGCTTCGGTCGGCATCGCACTGCCGGCGACGCTGTTTCTGCGGCTGGCGGGAGGGCGGGCCGACCACCCGACCACCGGCGACGCGATCACCCTCTCGGGGGACCGGGCCCTCCTCGAGCAGTTGGTCGCCAACCTCGCCTTCACGATCTGACCGGATCACCGGCGGCCCGCCGGGCGGTGGCTCGATGGCGGGGCCCCCAGGGTGCTGAGCTCGGCACCGGACAACCGGTACGACGTCCACCCGGTCATCGGGACGGCCCCGAGCGATCGGTAGAAACGCAGAGCAGGTTCGTTCCAGTCGAGCACCGCCCACTCGACGCGGCGGTAGCCGCAGCGGCGGGCCGTGGCGGCCAGCTCCGACACGAGGGCGCCACCGACACCCCGGCCGCGGGCGTCGGGCCGGACGTAGAGGTCCTCGAGGTAGATGCCGCTCCGACCGGTCCAGGTGGAGAAGGTGAGGAACCAGATCGCCATCCCGACGACCCGCCCGCCCGCTTCCGCCACGTGGGAGAAGACGCTCGGCGTCTCGGCGAAGAGGGCGTCGTGCAGTTGGTGCCGGTCCACCTCGACCGCGCCGGGCGATCGTTCGTACTCGGCCAGGTCGTGGATCATCTGGACGAGGTCGTCGACATCCTCGGGGGTGGCCGGGCGGATCGCCACGTCCGGCTGGCCGGACGGGCGCGGGCTCATGGGACGAGGACGACCCGCCCGAAGGCCTGACGGCTCTCGATGTAGGCATGGGCGTCTGCCGCCTGTTCCAGCGGGTAGCGGCGGTCGATGACCACCTGGAGGAGCCCGGCGGCGATGTCGTTCAGGTGGGCGGCGATCATGCCATGGGCCCGCGGGCCCAAGAAGAGCTCGGCACCCAGGAAGTAGCCGACCAGGGTCTGGTTGTTGGCGCGGAGGGTCGAGATGTCCAACTTGTCGGGTTGCTCCCGGCCGGCGTCACCGAAGGAGATGCACCGGCCCCGGTAGGCCAGGCAGTGCAAGCTCTTCTGCAGCGTGGACCCCCCGACGGAATCGACGATGACGTCAGCTCCACTTCCTCCGGTCAGCCGGCGGACGGCCTCGACGAAATCCTCCGTCGTGTAGTCGATGCCGTGGTCGAGACCGAGTGGGACGAGCCGTTCGAGCCGGTCGCGGCTCGAGGCGGTAGCGAGCACGGTAGCGCCGGCTCGCTTGGCCAGCTGGATGGCCGCGATGCCCACCCCGCTCGCCCCGGCCTGGATCAGCGCCGTCTCCCCGGTCTGGAGCCGCCCGAACTCGAAGAGGCAGTCATCGGCCGTGCCGAACGGCACCGGTACGCAAGCGGCCTCCTCGGTGGTGAGCCCGGCGGGGATGCGCCAGCAGAACGGTTCTCCGACGGCCCGCAGCTCGGCGTGCGATCCGTCGAGGCCCACCGTGACCACGCGGTCGCCCTCGGCCAGGCCGGCAACGCCTTCACCGGCCCCGATGACGGTGCCGGCGCATTGGTAACCCACGATGTGGGGCGCCTGCGCGATGTCCCCGCCCAGCCGGTTGAGGGTGTCGCCCCCCTCGATGCTGATGGCCTCGACGCGCACCAGGACCTCGCCGGGCCCGGGGGAGGGGTCGGGAACGTCCTCGTAACGGAGCACCTCAGGCCCCCCCGTCGTGTAGTACACCGCTGCTTTCATGACGCCTCCCGGCCGGTTGGTCGGTCCACCCTAACGTCGGTCCCGAGCGGGACGGCCGGCTGCTCGCCCCGTCATCGTCCCCGGTTGAGTCGGGCGAACAACCCCTTCTGGGCTGAGTACAGGGACGGGAATTCGGCGAACAACCGGTCGTAGGTGTCGCGTTGCGCCGGGTCGGGCAGGTGGGTGGCCTCCAGCGGGACGAGGGCGGCCAGCTCGCCCGCCCGGACGCGGCCGAGGGCCAGGCCGGCAAGCAGGGCGGCGCCACGCAGGTTGGCGTGTCGGGCATCGGCCACTTGTTCGATGGGCCGGTCGAGAACGCTGGCATAGATCGAGCACCAGAACCGGGAGGTGGCGCCCCCGCCCACCGCCCGGATGGGGCCGAGCGGCCGGCCCACGAACCGCTCGAGCGCTTCGGCCAGCCAGCGGGCGTTGAGGGCCACCCCCTCGAGGACGGCCCGGGCCAGGTCCGCCCGGGTCGTCCGGAGGGACAGGTTGTGGAAGCCGCCTCGGGCCGAACGGTTGTCGACCGGGGACCGTTCCCCGGCCAGCCAGGGGGTGAAGATGAGACCCCCGCTGCCCGGTTGGGCCTCGGCGGCCAGGGCGGTCAGCTGGTCGTAGGAGTGTCCCCCGCCGCGGCCGGGTAGCCACCCCCTGAGCCACTCGAGGGCCGCCCCTCCCGAATCCTGGTTGTTGGCCACCAGGTTGAGCCCGTCGAGAAAGCCCGGCACCGTCGCCATCTGCCGGATCGGGTCGGTCTTCTTGGCCGGATGGGGACAGCTGATCCAGCTCGTGGTGGAGACGGCCAGGTGGACCTGGTGGGCCAGCACCGCCCCGGCGCCGGCCGCGGCCGAATGGAGGTCGGGGGTGCCCGCCACCACGGGGATGCCGGGGCGCAACCCGAGCTCGCCGGCGATCTCGGGGAGCACCCCGCCGACCACGCTGCCCGTCCGGATGAGCGGGGGGAGCTTTCCCGCTGGAACGCCGGACAGGGCGATGAGCCCGGGATCGTAGGCTTCGTGGCCCGGACGGCGGTTGTCGGTGAGCCACGCCCCGGCCATCGAGGCCGGCGTGGCCGCGGCGACGCCGGTGAGGCGCATCGAGAGGTAGTCGACCGGCTCGAGGTACCACCGGGTGGCCCGGGCCACACCGGGCAACTCCTGCTCGACGAAGAGGATGTGGCCGACGGGATCGGCGCCCGACGTCGACGGTGCCCCGCCGCTCCGGCGGATCCATCGGGCCAGAGCCCGCGGGGCATACCCGCCCACCGGTCCTCCGACCGCCCGGCGAACGAGGGGGCCACCGCGGGAGTCAAGCCACATGAGGCAGTCGCCGACCGGATGCCCGCTCCCGTCGACCGGGACGGTGCTGGCCCACTGCCCGGTGCACGACACCGCCACGATCTCCCCGCCTCCCACCACCCCGGAGTCCACCGCCCGCCGCGTGGCCTGACCCACGAGCTGCCACCACTGGTCGGCGTCCTGAGTGGCGCCCCCGTCGTCGGTACGTCGGGTGACGACCGGAAGGTGCTCCCGATAGGCGACTGTGCCGGTGAGCGAGACCAGGCCGACCTTCGGGCCGCCGGTGCCGAGGTCGACGGCCAGCGCGTAGAGGTCTCCGGCGTCCCGGTCGGAGGGCGGGCTCACATCCGGGCTGCGCGCCGGGGGCGTCAGCTGTCCGCGGGAACGGCCTGCTGGCCGTCCATCATGTCCGCCATCACCGCCTTGATGAACTCCTCCGCCTCGTCGGTCATCCCACCGGCGACGCCGCCGTAGATGGCGCCGGTCTTGGCGGGCTCGTCGGCGTGGGCGGCGGCGTAGGCCACGGCGTCGCGGAGATCGGCCGCGAACACGTCAGCCACGCCCGCCTGGGTCTGGGGCCGCGTCACCGCCATGTGGAGGGCGTTCGGGTACTGCTGCCCGTTGAACCGCCAGCCCCGGTCCCGCATGAAGTCGTTCACGTGGTAGATGTCGAACTGGTCCGACGTGAAGCTGAAGAGGAAGGTGGGGTCACCGAGGATCGACAGCTCGGGATGGGAGCGGACTGCTGCTTGCATGGCCGCCGATGTGGTGAAGATGTCCTCGGCGTACCGGCGATACCCTTCCCGGCCCAGCTGGACCATGGCCGCCCAGGTGGCCGCGATGAGGCCACCCGAGCGCGACCCCTCCATGCCCGGTGAGCAGTACTTGCCGCCGCTCCAGTCGGTGCGGAAGAAGTACTGATCGTTGCGGAGTGCCTTGTCGCGGAACGTCAGGACCGAGGTCCCCTTGAAGGCATAGCCGTACTTGTGGGTGTCAGCCGACATCGAGGTGACCCCCGGGAGCCGATAGTCGAACACCGGGATGTCATAGCCGAGCTCCTGGCCGAAGGGGAGGATGAAGCCCCCGAGACAGCTGTCCACATGCAGTCCGACGCCGCGCCGCAACGCCAGTTCGGAGAGGGCCTCTATCGGGTCGATGGTGCCGTAGCCGTAGTTGCAGGCCGAGCCGATGATCGCCACGGTGCTGTCGTCGATGTGTCGGTCCACCCAGTCCACGTCGACCAGGGTGCTGGCCGGGTCGACCGGCGCGACGCGCAAGTCGATGCCGAACAGGTGACATGCCTTGTCGAAGGCGGGGTGGCCCGTCTCCGGCTTGATCACGTTCGGCCGGTCGATTCCCCGGGTCTTCGCCCCATGCTCGCGGTAGGCCAGCATGGCGTGGCAGATGCTGCCCGTCCCGCCCGTAGCCACCAGGCCCACCGGGTCCCCGTCGGTCACGGCATCGGCCCGGAGGAGGTCGAGGGTCATGGCAATGATCTCGGCCTCGAATTTGGTGGCGCTCGGGCACATGTCCCGCTGCAGCACATTGACGTGGGCGAAGAGGCCGAACGCCTCGTTCATGAAGCGGTAGTGGTCGTGGTCACCGCAGTACATGGTGCCCGAGCACTTGCCGGACTCCCAGGTGGCGTCCTCCTCGGTGGCCATGGTCTTCAGCGCGGCCAGGATCTCAGAACGGGGGGTCCCAGACTCTGGGAGCCGGCGGTGCACGTCGAACCGGTCTTCGTAGGGAAATGAGCTCATGGAGCGACTCCTTGTCGGGGCGGGGTCAGGTGGCGCGCGGGGCCATGTTCGCAGCACGGTACACGGCGTCGATCACCTCCATGTTGGCCACGGCGTCCTCCCGGCCGGTGAGAACCGGCCCATCCCGCAGCACTGCCTCGCAGAACGCATCCAGCTGGAAGGAGTAGGTCGGCCGCCGCGACGGGATCTCGGTCCTCCGGGTGCCGCTGGACCGCACCCTGAGCCAGCTGGCGTACTGAGGGGAGATGGGGTTGAAGACCCGCATCTCCCCCTGCTCGCCGACCACCCGCGCCGCCAGGTGCAGAACCGACGAGGACCACATCGAACAGTGGACCGAAGCGGTGTGCCCAGCCGGGAATTGCAGACATGCGCTCATGGCCCGGTCGACGTCGGGACTCTGGAGCTTGGCCTGGGCTGAGACCACCGTGGGCTCTTCGCCTCCGAGCATGCGGGCCATGTGCACGACATAGGAGCCCATGTCCATCATGGCCCCGCCGGACAGACCGTACTGGTAGCGGATGTCCGATTTGTTGAGGATCGGGGCGCAGAGCCAGGTCTCGATGTGCCGCAACCGGCCGAGCTCGCCTCGGTCCACGATTTCGTGCATGCGGTGGGCCAGAGGATGGTGCCGGTAGTGGAAGGCCTCCATGACCACCAGCCCGGAACCCGGCGCGGCGGCCGCCACCGCCCGAGCCTGCCCGGCGTTGGAGGTGAAGGGTTTCTCGCACAGGACGTGCTTGCCGGCCTCCAGGGCAGCCAGGGTCCATTCGGCGTGGAGGCTGTTGGGAAGCGGAACGTAGACCGCGTCCACCTCAGGGTCGGACACTACGGCCTCGTAGGTCTCGAGGACCCGCCGGACCTGGTGACGGCGGGCGAAGGCCTGGCCCCGGGCCGGGTCGCGTGCCGCCACCGCCTCGAGGGTCACCTCGGGGTTGGTGCGGGCTGGACGCACCAAGGCCGCGGGTGCGATCCGAGCTGCGCCGAGCACTCCGAATCTGACTGGCGTGGTCGCCATGCCGACCGACCTCCTGTCGCCCCTCCCTGCTACCGACGCAGCCGTTGGCCGAGTTGGTCCGGCGCTCGGCCTCTTCTTCGAGTTCGAGCCGATCGATGACCGGATCGGCGCGGCTGAAGGATAACGTCGGAACGAGTGCCGGTGCCCCCTCCCACTGCCGAAACACTGAACCTCGAGCCTCCCGACGCCGAGGAGGTCGTGCGGTTGAGCCGGGGGATCCTCGGCGTCATCGCCGCCGACGGTCCACCCAGCCAGTTGCAGGGCGTCCTGGTGGAAGCGCTCGTACCGGCCATGACCGGCTTCCCGTTTGCGGCTACCGAGGAACCGATGACTCCGGTCGAATTCGCGTCCGCGCTGGCGCGCCGAGACGAGGCGTTCCGCACCAGGATCCTCCAGCTCGTGATCCTCTTGCTCCTGGTGCTCCGACCTGTCCCGGCCGGCGTCGTCGACCGGGCCCAACGACTGGCCAGAGAGCTGGGGATCGATGAGGGCATGCTCACCGTCGCCCAGGAGTTCGCGGCCGGCAGCCTCGGGCTGGCGGCCTTCGACTTCGACCGCAACGGGTATACCGCAGGCTGGGCCGAGGGCGACGAAGCGCCCCTGCACGTCTCGTCGCCCCTCGCCACCGCCTGGGACCCGGTGGTCGACGACCCGGCCCTCGCCCGGCGCTGGCAGCAGCTCGAGGACCTGCCGCCGGGGAGGATGGGACGGCGCGTGGCGGACTTCTACCGGGCCCGGGGCTTCGACTACCCGGGCACGCCCGGCTCGGCTCCGCCCCTTTTGGCTCAGCACGACTGGGTGCACGTGCTGGCCGACTACGGCACGACGGTCGAATGCGAGCTCGAGGTGTTCGCCTTCATCGCCCGGGCCAATGACGACATGCGTGCGTTCTCCCTGCTGGCCATGGTCGTCTCGCTGTTCGAGACCGGGTACCTCCGTACCGGGGCCGGGCTGTTCGAGTCCGATACCGGACACCTGTCCCGAGCCGGTGTGGCCACTCGGCTGGCCGATGCCATGCGGCGGGGCGCTCGATGTACCGGCAGCATCGACTTCCTCCGTCTCGACTGGTTCGGCGTCGCCGACCTACCGGTGGAAGATGTGCGCGAGCGCCTCGGTGTCGTTGACAAAGCTCCCGGAGCCGTGGAGCACGGATCGGTCGGGCCCTGGGAGCCGGGCGGGATCAGCCGGTTCCAGTGGGAAGCCGGCCAGGCGCTCGCCGCCAAGCTCGGACACCGCTATGACGCCTTCGGGGCCAGCGTGGTCCGGTAGAGCGCGGCGACTACCCGCGTGCCGGCGCCTCGCGGGTCTCCTGGAGTGGGGTGGCTTCGAGCGCGCAGTGACTGAGCGCAGTCGCGTGACGGACACGCCGGAGACCAGCCCCTTCCACCGGGTTCCGGATCCCGATCACGGCCACCACGCCCCCGCAGATGCACCAGGCGCCGGCGATCAGCACCGCCCGTTGGAACCCGTGGGCAAGCTGTTGTGGATGGAGGTAGCTGAGGCCGGTGATCCCGCCCAGTGCCGGTAGCACGGCCACTGCGATGAGACTCCCGATGCGCGCCACATCGTTGTTCACCGCCGAAGCCAGCCCGGCCCGGCCCTCGGGCATGGAGTTGAGGGCGGTGGCGGTGAGGGGCGCCACCGTCGTCGTCAGCCCGGCGGCCATGACCATCAGCGCCGGGAGCGCGCCGGTCACGTACGAGTGGTCGGGCGCCTGCGTCAACAGGGCGAGCCCGAGGCCCACGACGACCGGGCCGACCCCCATCTGCAGACGGGGCCCGATGGAGGCGGCGAGGCGCCCGGAGCGGGCGGAGAAGGCCAGCATCACCGCCGTCAGGGGCAAGAGAGCGATCCCCGACTCCAGGGGTGAGTAGCCATTGACCACCTGCAGCATGGCCGGGAGGAGGAAGAGGACCCCGCCCAGCCCGGCGTACACCACGAAGGTCACCGCATTGGTCACCGTGAACTGCCGGTTGGAGAAGATCCCCAACGGCAACATGGGTGTTCTCGACCGATGTTCCACCCACCCGAACACCACCGCGCCGACCACCCCCGTAATGAGCGCACCGAGCACCGCGGCCGAGCTCCAGCCGCGGGCGGGGCCTTCGATGAGCCCGTACGCCAGCGCGGCCAGAACGGCGGTGGCCAGAGCGGCGCCGACGAGGTCGATACGGCCAGTCGACGTCGGGTCACGGGTCTCAGGCACGTGCCGGGCGGACAAGATGAGCACGACCACCCCGACCGGGAGATTGATCACGAAGATCCAGCGCCACGAAGCGGCGGCGATGAGATAGCCGCCGAGCAGCGGTCCGGCCGCCGTCGCCACCCCACCCAGACCGGACCAGGCGCCGATGGCCTCGCTCCGGTCCTCTGACGCGAATGACCCCTCGATGATGGCCAGGCTCCCGGGCGTGAGGAGTGCGCCGCCGACGCCCTGCAACATCCGGGTCACCACCAGCTGGCCCGACCCGGACGATACGGCGCAGGCCAACGAAGCCACCGTGAACCAGGCGATCCCCACCATGAAGATCCGCTTTCGCCCGTAGCGGTCGCCGAGCGAACCACCCAGCAGAAGCAGGGAGGACAAGGTCAGGGTGTAGCCGGTCACCACCCACTGCAGGGTGCCGACCGAGGCATGGAAGTCCCGGCCGATCGTGGGGAGGGCGATGCCGATGACCGTGGCGTCGATGGCGGCCATCCCGGATCCGAGCACGGTCGCCAGGATCACGTAACGGCCTGCCGCGGAACGGTAGCGGAGGGCGGGGAGCCGGCCGGGTTCGGCCGTCGGGGGCACCGTGGGCACCCCGACACCGTCCCACATCGGGTGCGCCGCGGTCGCTACCGGTAGGCCTGGGCTGGGGAGGAACCCAACCGGCCGCGGTGAGCCGCGGGTGCCGGCCCCGGGTCGGATCCGTCAATGCCGGGTGGGAACGCGCCGATAGAAGGGCATGAGGCGGCACCTCGGTGGCGGCACCAGGGCGGAGGGATTGGAGACCCGACAGCTGGGCCGGTCGCCGCCGGCCTCTGGCTGTTCTCGGCGTTCCTCGGCATGGTCGCCGAGCTCGCGGTGCCGGCGGGCCCGGGCACCTCACACCTGAGCACCGTCGTCGTCGGCGGGGTGTCCATCGTCGGAGGGACCGCCATCTGGTTCGTGCCCTGGGGGCGGTGGCCCCGCCGCGCCTTGCTCTGCTTGGTTCCCCTGGCGTTTGCCTTCATCGGGCTCAACCTGAGGGTGGCCAACGGCAATGCGTACCTCTATGCCATCACCTTCCTCATCGTCTTCGTCTGGATCGGCCTGGCCCAGCCCAGTGGCACCGGCTTGGCCTTCACCCCCCTGCTCATCGTGGCGTACGTGGTCCCGGTGTTGGGCCTCGACTTCCGCCAGTCGGCCCTGGGCCTGGCGTCGGCCCTCTACGTGGTGCCGTGCTGTGTCCTGGTGGGCGAAGCGGTGGCCTGGGGCATGACCCTGCTTCGACGATCGGAATCGGCCCTGGAGGAGTCCCGCGAGCGCTACATGGCGTCGTTCGAAGAGGCGCCGATCGGCATCGCCCTCTGCTCGGTCGACGGAACCCTTCTCGGGGTCAACCGCTCCTATGCCGCCATCTTCGGGGCGGTCCCCGATGAGATGAAGGGCAGACGGGTGCTCGATCTCACCCATCCCGACGACCGGGAGGCCACCCAAGCTCATCTCGACGCGCTGCTGGCGGGTGACGTCGATCGCTGCACCTTGGAGAAGCGCTACTGGCCGCCCGGCGGCCGCGAGGTCTGGGTGTCGGTAAGTGCATCTTGTGCTCGCGACCGGGCCGGGCGGCCGCTCTACCTGATCGCGCAAGTCGAGGACATCACCGAGCGCCGCGCCCTCCGTGAACAGCTGGCCCATGAGGCGGTCCACGATCAGCTCACCGGCCTGCCTAACCGGGTGATGTTCATGGACCGCCTCGAGCGCTCCCTTCTCGACTTCTCGCGGGGTGGTCGTCCGGTCGCCCTCATGTTCCTCGATCTCGACCGGTTCAAGCTGATCAACGACGGGCTGGGCCACGACGCCGGAGACCGTCTGCTGCAACGGGTGGGGGAGCGGCTCCAGGACGGATTGCGCACCGGCGACCTGCTGGCGCGCTTCGGCGGTGACGAATTCACCGTGCTTTGCCAGGTCGACAACTCGGAGGAAGCCCTGCGGATCGCCCGGCGGCTGAAGGCCGCCATGGATCCTCCCCTTGTCGGGCCCGACGGTGAGCAATTCGTCGATGTCAGCATCGGGATCGCGCTGGCGCGCTCAGGCACGACCGATGCCTCGACACTCCTTCGGCAGGCGGACGTGGCCATGTACCGGGCCAAGGAGCGGGTCTCGGAGCACATCGCCGTCTACAGCGCCGGCGATCAGCTGTTGACCGTGAACAGTCTGCAGATGTCGAACGACCTTCATCACGCTTTGGAACGCCTCGAGTTCGAGATGCACTACCAGCCCTTCGTCGACTTGCATACGTTGACCCTGGTTGGGCTCGAGGCTCTGATTCGATGGAGGCATCCGGTTCGCGGCATGTTGCTGCCCGGCGACTTCATCCCCGCCGCCGAGGACTCGGGCCTCATCGTGCCCATCGGTCGTTGGGTCATTCGCGAGGCCTGCCGCCAAGCGGCAAAGTGGGCCAGGGAGCGCGAGCTCGTCCACCAGGACGGCCACCGACTCAATGTTGCGGTCAACGTCTCGGCGAAACAGCTCGCCGACCCGCTCTTCCAGCCCTCGCTGTCGGAGGCACTGGAGGAGTCGGGCTTCGGCTCCGATCAGCTGTGGCTGGAGGTCACCGAAGGGATCATCCTGCATGATCCTGATGCCGCGGCCGCGGCCATGCGCGAGCTGCGAAACCTCGGGGTGCATATCGCCATCGACGATTTCGGCACGGGCTACTCGTCCCTGAGCTATCTGAAGCGCCTGCCTGTCGAGATCCTCAAGATCGACCGGAGTTTCATCGATCAGCTCGACCAGGATCCCGACGACCGCGCCATCGTTCGGGCCATCATGGCTCTGGGGGACTCCCTCGGGCTCGCCGTCATCGCCGAAGGGGTGGAGCGGTCGAGCCAGGCGGCCGAGCTGAGTTCCCTCGGGTGCAACGTTGCCCAGGGATTTCTCTACGGTCGACCCCTCCCGCCTTCATCCATCGGCGAGTGCCCTACCGACGACCTGACCGGCTGGTTGGCCGGCGTCCACCTGACTCCCGTCTGATCAGTCGGACGACGACGCTTGTCTCATGGCCGGCGCCCGTTCGGCATGAGATCGTCGGTTCCCCACTGGTCGAGGGAGTTGAGCTGGACATGGTCGCCCGTCGCCTCCACGACGCGATTCCCGCCGATGTACATAGCGGTGTGGTAGACGGTCGTCCAGTCGGTCTGGTTGTAGCCCCAGAAGACCAGGTCGCCGGCGCGCAGACCGGTCAACGGCACCGAAACCCCGGCCGTGTGGTACTGGTCATCGGCCACCCGGGCGAACGTGATGCCGTCGGCGTGGCTCCACGAGGCGAGGACGAGCCCTGAGCAGTCGTAACCGAGCGGACCGTTGCCACCCCAGATGTAGGGCTTCCCCAGTTGCTGGAGGGCGTACAGCACGGCGCGGTCTCCCGGGGTGGCGGGGGCGAGGAGTACCGCGGTGGTCGGGGCGCTGCCGCCGGCATCGCCCAGTGCGACTTCGCTTCCGCTCTGCTGCACGATCCAGTAGCCGCGCCCCGAGCGGGTGGGGATGAGCTGCTGCACCGGATCGCCCGGGGTGTTGGCCCCCGACCCGTAGAAGGCGGCGTCCCCGAAGGTGAACACCCCGCCGTCGGAGGCCACCAGCCAGTAGCCCTCACCGTCGGGGGTGGGGGCCATGCCCACGATGGGCTGGTTGAGCCGGATGGCGCCGGTCGACCCGTAGAACCGGGTGTCCCCGTAGGTGAACACCCCGCCGTCGGAGGCCACCATCCAGTAGCCCCGCTGATCAGCCGAGGGCACCACGCTTACGATCGGCTGGTTGAGCGGGCCGGCCGGCGACCCGTAGTCGGGGGCGCCGAAGGCATAGACGGACCCCGACGGCGTGGCCAGCCAGAAGTTGCTCTGCGCCTGGCCGGTGGTGTGCCCCCGGGGTGGGGAGGCGCCGGCCGACGGGCCGAAAGAGAAGGCCCAGGCGGCGCCGAAGGCCAGGCAGGCGAGCGCTACCGACCGGACTGTCATCCATTTGTGGCCCTGCCCCATCCCCGCACGCTCCGTCTTCTACCGGCGTGCCGTTCTCGACCCGCACGTCAAGTGACAATGCTGCCACTCCGAGTGACAAATGGCAAGATCGGCCCGAAGCGAGCCCGCCCGGACTCAGTTGGGGCGGTCGGCCGGCGCCCGGCCGGACCGGGTCGGCCGCACCACGAAGTCGTCGATGTCCGGGGCACGGGTCCACCGCCAGTAGTCGACCAGGCGCCACGGCGACAGGATGTAGATCCGTCCCTCGGCGTTCCGGTACCAGCTGTGGCGGATCGACGGATGGGACCACACCATGGTGTCGAGCTCGGCCTGCAGCCGCCGGTTGTAATCGTCGTGGACGTCCTGCCGGCACTCGATAGACCCCGGACCGGCGATCACCGCGCTGATGCATCCCATGATGTAGCGGATCTGGCACTCGGCGTGGAACACCAGGCTTCCGCCGTGAGCCAGGTTGGTCGCGGGGCCGTAGAGGCAGAACAGATTGGGGAAGTTCGGAACCGTGATGCCCAGGTACGCCGTGGGCTCGTCACCCCACTGCTCGGCCAGGGTTGTCCCGCCTCGTCCCACGATCTCCATGGGCCACAGGTAGCGGTTGGCATGGAACCCCGTTGCGTAGACGATGACGTCGGCCGGATACTCGGACCCGTCACGGCAGGCCACCCCATGGGGGGTGATCTCGGCGATCGGTTCGGTGACCAGCTCGACGTCGTCGCGGATGAGCGCGGACAACCAGCTCCCGTTGTCCTGGAGGGTCCGCTTTCCGAGGCATACGTAGTCGGGCACGACCTTGTCCAGCAACTGGTGGTCGTCCCCGATCTGATCGGCCATCCACTGGGTGAACAGCTGTCTCGCGGCATCGTTGAGGGCACTGATCGAGCGGCTCTGGTCCGGCCAGTCCGGGTCGACGCGCATGGCCGGCAGGCCGCCGTCGCACGCCGGCCAGAAGAGCAGGAACCGGTACCAACGGCCGTAGTAGGGCAGATGCTCGAACGCCCACAGCGCCCCCAGGCCCACCCGGTCGTGGTAGTGCGGGTTGGGGAACATCCAGGGCGCCGTCCGCTGGAACACGGTGAGGTGGGCCACCTGGTCGGCGATGGTCGGCACGATCTGGAAGGCACTGGCCCCGGTACCGATGACGGCCACCCGCTTGCCGGCCAGCTCGGTGCCATCGATCCACTCGGCCGAGTGCATGGCGGTTCCGGCGAATACCTCGCGCCCCGGGATATCGGGGAGCTTGGGGCGGTTGAGCTGTCCGACGGCACTGATCAGGGCGTTGGCCTCGACCTCGGCCGTCGTGCCGTCGGCTCTCCGCAATTGCACGGACCAGGTGGCAGTGGGGTCGTGCCAGCGGGCCCCGACCACCTCGGTGCCGAACTCGACGTGGTCCGAGATGCAGTACTCATGCATGCACCGTTCGAAGTAGGCCTGGAGCTCAGGCTGCCGGGCGAAGAACTCCGACCACTGGTTGTTGGGCGCGAACGAGTAGCAGTAGAAATGGTTGCCCACGTCCACCCGACAGCCGGGGTAGCGGTTCTCCCACCAGGTCCCGCCGGGACCCAGGTTCTTCTCCACCACGGTGAACCGGACGCCTGCGCCTTGCAGCCGGATGGCCGCCAGGAGGCCTGACATCCCGGCGCCGATAACCAGCACACGGAAATCCTCCCGGTCCTGCCGGGCCAGACCGTCCACCCAGTGCAGGTCCCGATGGTCGGCTCCGTCCAGCTCGAGCTCTTCGAGGAGCATCGGCACGTACTCATCGGGGACCACTTGGGCTACGAGGACGTTCATCATCTCGTGGATGAGCTCCGGGCCGGGTGGCGGCGGCAGCACGCAGCCCGAGTCGCGGTAGGCGATGATCGCGCGCAAGGCCTCGGCCCTCACCGCCGCTTGGTCCTGCTCGCTCATGAAGCCCTGGACTTCGTTGAGGTAGATGCCCACCGGCCGGTGCGGTCTGCGGATGATTGACGGATCGCCGGTCATGTGGACCACGGACATCATCAGGGCGGGGACGCTCACGTCCTGGAGGTAGGCGGCGATCGTGTCGTCGTCCTCGGTGATGGGGGAGCGACCGAGGTGCCCGGCCGGCCCCTGAACCATCGCATGACCCTAGGGCATGATGGGGTAGCCGCAACAGGAAGCCGAGGCCCAGTGAGCCATCCAGGGATAGAGATGATCACCGCGTTCCTGTCCGAGTCGCATCTCGTCTCGGGCTCGATCGCCGAACAGCGGGAGGCCATGGCCGCGGCGGTCGGGTCGGTGCCCCCGCCCGAGGGGATTGCCCTGGAGCCGGTGGCGCTCGGCGGACGCCGCGGCGAACGCTTGGTCCCGCCTGCCGCCCGCGAGGACGCAACGGTCCTGTATCTGCACGGCGGCGGCTACTGCACCGGATCGCTGGACAGCCACCGGGGGTTGGCCGGCCGGATCGCACTGGCGGCCGGGTGCCCGGTCGTCACCCTCGACTACCGGCTCGCTCCCGAACACCCCCACCCGGCTGCGCTCGACGACGCCCTGGCCGCCTACCACGACCTCCTGGCCGGCGGCAGCCGGCCGGATCGCATCGCTATCGCCGGAGACTCCGCCGGGGGAGGGCTGACCGTGGCCACGCTGGTGGCCTTGCGCGACGGGGGATCGCCCCTGCCTGCCGCAGCGGTGTGCCTCTCACCGTGGGTGGACCTCACTCAGACGGCGGGGTCATATGACCGCGTGGGCCCCCGCGATCCGATGATCACCAAGTCGGGGCTCGACCTCTTTGCCCGCTCCTACCTGGCGGGGACGGCGGCCTCATCAGCGCTGGCCTCTCCCTTGTTCGCCGACCTGAGCGGCCTCCCGCCGGTACTCGTCGAGGTCGGGGAGCGCGAAGCGCTGGTCGACGACGCCACCCGCTTGGCCGACCGTTTGCGAGCGGCGGGCGTGAGCGTCTCGCTGACCATATGGCCGGAGCTCATCCACGTCTTCCAGGCCTTCCCCGGTTCGGTGGTCCCCGAAGCGGACCAGAGCATCGACGCGGTCGGCTCGTTTCTCTCCCACCATCTCTCCGGGCTCGATCTCTCTGAGCCCGCCGAGGGCGACGACCACAACGACGACTGAAAGGGCTGTTCATGCAGGACTTGGCAGGAAAGACCGCGGTGGTGACGGGTGCCGGCAGCGGGATCGGACGTGGCCTGGCATGCGCCTTTGCCCGCGAGGGGATGCGGGTGGCGGTGGCCGATCTGGACGGCACCGGCCTCGCGGAGACAGTTGGCATCGTCCGCTCGGAACATCCGTCCACCGAAACGATGGCCGAGGTCTGCGATGTGAGCCGGGTCGACGAGGTCACCGCGTTTGCCGACGCGGTGTTCGACCGCTTCGGACAGGTTCACGTGCTCTGCAACAACGCCGGGGTGTTCGTCGGCGGGTTCATCTGGGATCGGCCGTCGGCCGATTTCGAGTTCGTGCTCGGTGCCAACCTCTGGGGGATACTGCACGGCATCCGGGCCTTCGTGCCCCGGATGCTCGCTCAGGGGACCGAGGGCCACATCGTGAACACATCATCGGTGGCCGGACTGCTGGGCGCGCCGTTCGAGGCCCCGTACGCCGTGTCGAAATTCGCCGCCTTCGCCGCCACCGAGTCCCTGGCCCATGACCTGCAGGCGGTCGGCTCCGACATAAGGGCCTCGGTCCTGTGCCCGGGCATCGTCGCCACCAACATCGTCGACTCGGACCGGCACCGCCCCGAGCACCTCCGAACCGAATTCACCGAAGACCAGAAGTTCGTCTCCGACTACCTGGGCCAGGCGGTGGCCAAGGGGTTGGCGCCTGCGGACGTGGCCGACATCGTGCTGGCGGCCATCCGGGCCGAGGAGTTCCTCATCCTCACCCACGCCTCCTATCGCGAGGAGCTCGTAGCCCGGGCCGAGGCCTTGGCGGCCGGCCGACTTCCGGAGATCGCCCAGTTCGCCTGAGGTCTGACCGACGGGCGGCCAGATGTCGCGTTCGCGGCAGGCGCGTTCCCGACGGCCGCCGCTGACCGTCGGCTCGACCCGGGCCGAGGTCACGCGGTGGTGGCGATGCCCCCGTCGACCGGCACGACCGCCCCCGTCACATAGGCGCCGGCGCGGGAGGCCAAAAAGATGGCGACGCCCGCCATGTCCTCGGGTCGGCCGATGCGCTTCATCGGGGCGCTGGCGGCGATCTGGTCACCGAAGGCTTCCAGGGTGGCGGCCATCATCTTCGATTCGAACGGCCCGGGCGCAACTGCGTTGACGGTGATCCGGGGTGCCAGCCGCTTAGCCAGGTGTCGCGTGAGCTGGTGGACGGCTGCCTTTGACGCCGAGTAGGAGTATGACTCGAGCACCGGAACGTGGATCCCGTCTATCGAGCCGATGTTGATGACCCGAGCAGGCTCGTCCGGGGCCGACGCGGCCTCGAGGAGGGGGAGGAAGAACTTGGTGGTGTGGAAGATCCCCTGCACGTTGAGGTTGAGCACCCGGTCCCACGAGGCCGTGTCGTGCTCGATCAGGGGCGCTCCCCACGTGGCGCCGGCGTTGTTGACCAGTACGTCCACCCGCTGATGGCCCTCGGCGACGGCTTCGGCCAGTTGCCGTGCCCCGTCTTCGGTAGAGAGGTCAGCTGGGTATCCCGAACATGTCCCCAGCTCGGAGAGCGAAGCAACGGCGGCGGCGACCGCATCGGCCTTCCTCGAGGCGACGATGACATCCGCGCCGGCGACGGCGAAGCCCGCCGCGATCATGCGCCCGATGCCCCGGGTGCCGCCCGTGACCACGACGATCTTGCCGGAAACCGAAAAGAGCTCGTCGGGGCGGGTCGCTACAATGCTGTCGCTCATGGGAGGCGACGGTACCCCACCCCGGCCGGCCGGGCGGAGGAAACCGGCCGGGCAGCCGGCGGAAGAGCGGAGCGTGGGATGCGACTGGCGCTGACCGAGGAGCAGAGCGCCCTGCGGGACGAGCTGCGGCGGTACTTCGCCGGGCTGGTCACCGAGATCAGCGAGTCGGGCTCGGAGGAGCCGACCTACACCCGCTACATCCGTCGGATGGGCGAGGACGGGTGGTTGGGGATCGGGTGGCCGCCGGAGTATGGCGGGCAGGGTCGGAGTCCCGTCGACCAGATGATCTTCGTGGAGGAGTCGCACTGGGCCGGTGTCCCGCTCCCACTCCTCACGCTGAACAGCGTCGGGCCGACCCTGATGCGGCTCGGGACGGAGGAGCAGCGGTCGCGGTGGCTTCCCGGCATCCTTCGGGGCCACATCCACTTCTCGATCGGCTACACGGAACCGGATGCTGGTACCGACCTGGCCTCATTGCAGACCAGTGCGGTAAGGGATGGCGACGAGTACGTGGTCAGGGGTGAGAAGCTCTACACCAGCGCCATCCAGTACGCCGACTACGTCTGGTTGGCGGTGAGGACCGATCGGGAGGCACCGAAGCACAAGGGGCTGTCCGTCCTGGTCGTGCCCACCGATGCGCCCGGGTTCCACTGGACTCCTCTGCGAACGACGGCGGGTGAATTCACCAGTTCGACCTACTACGAGGACGTCCGGGTGCCTGCCACCAACCTGATCGGCGAGGAGAACCAGGGTTGGAGGATCATGACCAACCAGCTCAACCACGAGCGGGTGGCGATCTGTCCGGTCTCGGGGATCCTCCGCGACCTGAGCGATGTGCGGGCGTGGGCCATGCAGACGATGCTCCGGGATGGCCGCCGGGTCATCGACCAGCAATGGGTGCAGATGAGTCTGGCTCGGGTGCAGGCCCGGGCCGAGTATCTCAAGCTCATCAACTGGAAGGTGGCGTGGGGCGCGGACAAGGGGCTCGACCCTGCGGATGCCTCGGCCACCAAGGTGTTCGGCAGCGAGTTCGCGTTGGAGGCGTACCGGGCCCTGCTCGAGATCGTCGGCCAGACCGGCTACCTGCCCGAGGGCTCACCGGGTTGCGTACTGCAAGGCAGGCTCGAACGGAGCTCCCGGGCTCAGACCATCTTCACCTTCGGCGGGGGGACCAACGAGATCCAACGTGACATCATCGCCATGGTCGGCCTGGGCCTGCCCCGGGGAGACCGCTGACCGCCGGATCCGGCGGTTCGATGGTCGCGGGGACCCCACCCGGCCGGGAAGCCCGTAGTCTGGGTACAAGCTCGGACGAGGGCTCATTGACGCCGGGAGCGGACCATGGACGACCACGAGATCATCACACGGATCGGAAATCTGGCCGACGAGGAGATGCGCCTCGAAGAGCAGCATGTCGGCCAGGGCTTGTCCTCGGAGGAAGAGGAGCGGATGAGAGCCATCGAGGTCACCCTCGACCAACTGTGGGATCTGTTGCGGCAGCGTCGAGCCCTGCGGGGCGCGGGTCGCAGTCCGGACGAGGCCACGCTGCGCAGCGAGGGCACCGTCGAGGGCTACCGGCAGTAGCTCGACGGGCGAGCGTGACGTCCGGGCTCAGTCGGGCTCGAGGGTCGCCGCCGTGGGCAACGAGAGGTGGATGGCGCTGAAATCCACCGATCCGCCGAGCCGTGGTTGGGCGTAGGCCACCGTGGTGGCCACCAGTTGAAGCTCGAGTTGGGCACCCGGCCGCCCGGCGAAGACAACCATCTCGAGCGGGACGGTCGTGGTGTGGGAACGGCCGTCCAGGGTCACTTGGATGGGCGTGATCTGATTGCCGAGGACGAGCCCGGTGGACTGGTCGACCAGCTGGGCGAAGACCCTCGTCGGTCGTGGGCCGGGCGGGGATGTGCCTCGGTAGGTCAGCCGCAGGCGGGGCGCGCCTATCAGCAAGGCTGAGCGGCTACCCGTGCCGAAACCGACATCGACGGCGTTGGCGGCGCGGGCCGGGGTGATGGGTGCGACGATGCCGCCGAGTTGCTGCGAGCTCGGGGGGAGGGTGGGGAGCGGACCGGCTCCCCCGGTGCCGACCAACTGCAGCGTCCCGTGGCCGGCCGCGGTGACGGAGGGTCCCTGGGACACCGGATAGCTGTTGGCCGAGTAGCTCGCCCCGTTCTGGTCGACGAAACGAAAGCCGGCGCCGACGTTGACGGACCCGTTCTGCTTCACATACCGATCGAGCCAGGCCAGCGTGGCGGTCACCTGGAGTTGCAGGTCACCGGTGGGTGTCAGACATGCTCCGTGCCCGCCACAGAACCAGAGCATCGACGTCGGAACATGATCTTGCCTGAGTATCTGGTAGTTCTCCACGCCTTCTTGGAGCGTGAACAGCGTGTCGACGGTCCCCTGGATGATCAGCGTCGGCACGTGCACCCGATTCATCAGTTGAGCTGGCCCGCGGGCCGCGAACCAGGCCCGCTGATCTGGGGTGATCGTCCCGGTCTCGTCGCTGGACTGCTTGGCCTCGCGGACGACCGGGTCGACGTGGTCTGCGGTGGTGAGGTTGCTCAGGATGCCCGACCAGCCGGACTTGACCGTGTCGGCCTTGTTGAGGCTCGATACGAGCGAATGCCAGGCGATGAGCGGCACGATGGCGTCGACCCGGCAGTCGGTGGCGGCGGTGACGAATTGGATGCCGCCCCCGTAGGAACCACCGACCATGCCCACCCGGGGATCGCCCGGGGCATCGAGCATCACCCCGGGCTGGGTGGCGACCCAGGTGATCAGGGTGCTCACATCCCGGGCCTCGAAGTTAGGGCTGTCGACCTCGGCACTGCCGCCGGAGCTCCCGAAGCCGCGGGGGTCCCAGGTGAGCACGTTGTACCCGTCGTCGCGCAGGCTCTTGATGGAGATGGCGCCGAGGATGCCGGCGCCGGTGGTGTCGGTGTCCCCGGGAAGGCTCCAGCCGGGTCCCATGAGAACGGTGGGTGCTGGTTGCCCCCCGGGCAGGTCGACGGGGAACCAGTGGGCTCGGATCGGCGTGCCGTCGAAGGAGGTGACCGTCCAGCCGCTCGCCACCCCCGGCACGGGGGTGGCCGCCACCGGCTGGGTGGCCCCAGGCTGGTGGCATTGACCTCGGGAAAGGGCCGATCCGCTCTGGCTCGTCGAGGACGAGGTTGCCGCCGGGGCGCTCGAACAGGCGGTCACCGACACCGCCACGAGGCCCAGCACCGCGGCGGTGACCCTGCCCCGGCGCCGTCCGGCCGGTGGGCGGCTCCGCCCCCTCCTGATCACCCAGGGAGTGTCGCATCCGGGGCCCCGCCGAAGCAATCACCATTCCTGGTCCGTACCTCGGAACCTCCGACCGGCACCGAACGCCGGCCGAGCGGAGTGAATCGTGGCCCGGCGACCGGATCAAAGCCCGATCAGCCGTCCCCGCCGCCGTGCATTCACGATGTAAGGGGCCGATGACCTGGGGTTATGTCCAGAAGTCCAATAGCCAGCATCTTCGCCCGGAGTCCCTGTGTCCGAGCCGGGGTGACGCTCTTCGCCCAGGCCGGTGCGACGCCCTCGGCCAGCCCGCGGCGAAACCGAAATTTTCACGATATCCATGATTAGGACCGAGTCAGCCGGGGTAGGAGAAGAGCAGGAGCCGTATCTGTCAGCCCCAGACTTGGGTTTCGCGCCCATGCCGCACGGGTACGGTTTGTAGGACGTCGAGTCCGTCGAGCGGGGATCCGCCGCCCCGCTCCGGACCCGGCGCCCCTCCCAGCCCCCGGGAAGCGTCACGTGGGTCCGTTTCCGGCGCCAGCTGGGACGACGGACGGTAGACTGGCCCCCCGGCCGGGCAAACTGCTCGGGCGATGGAAGAAACCCCTGGGGGTGACAGGCTTCGACTCCGGTCGTTGATTTGGGAGAAGCGAGCCGTGGTCTCCGGAGCCACGTTAAAGAGCCGGAACCAAAAACAAACGCCGAGCCTCAGCTCGCGCTCGCTGCCTAAGCAGCAGTGACGTCCGACCGGCCTCAGTCCTGCGGGTCGGAACCGGGCGACATCAAGCAGGACTCACCTGACAGGTTGCGCCGACCGGTCGTCAGGGAAATCTCAGTCGGATACGGAGCGGCCCTCGTGCCGGTGAGGGGGTTGCTCCCGACAATCTCTAGCCGGCTGCGCTCGGAGAAGGCCCAATGAGAAGCCGGAGGACGCGGGTTCGATTCCCGCCACCTCCACGATCGCCTGGCCTGTTTTCCCGCAGGTCAGGCGGTTTCGCGTCGGGGTCGACGGGATGTCGCCGGGACGTGAATACGAGGACCTGACGCAGACAGCGTCGTTCGCGGCTCGGTCGACGGGGCCGCGCTGCATCATTTCGTCTGGGGCAGTGCGGCAGGGTCATTGCGGGTCCCTGACCATTTGATTCGGTCAATGACGTCTTCACGACGGAGGTGCGCCGGCCGAGTCGGCTCCCACGCCTGCCGCGTCCGGGCCGAGGCAGGCACCTGCCGGGAGCAAGCCGGCCACCCGGCCGCGACCGGGTCGGAAGCCATACCAATCTGCCCGGAGCCCGTCGGATGGGTGACAGGGCCCAGGTCGGCCGGCTGGCCGGAGCGTCTCTCCGGCCACGCGTTAGCTTCTGTCCGTGACGTTGTGGCACGGTGCGGCAGCACCTCTCGAAAGCCTGCGCAGATACGGTCGATTCGCTCTGGCCGGGAAGGCCAATCTCGGGCACTGCCTGATCTGTGATCATCGGACCCTTTTTGTCGAGACCGGCCCTTGGCTGGCCAATGACTACCTGTGCGCGCGCTGCCACTCGCTTCCGAGGTGGAGGGGGATCCTTCACGTCCTCAACAGCCGGTTCCCCGACTGGCGAAATGTCACGATGCACGAGTGCGGTGCGGGTGGCGCAGCCACCAGGAAGTTCAGGCAAGAGTCGGCGGGATACTCCGGCTCCCGCTACCTGCTTCCCGAAGTGCCACCTGGCGAGGTCGTCGGGAATGTCTCATGCCAGGACATCGAGGACCTCACCTTTGCTGACGAGTCATTCGATTTGCTCATCACCCAGGACGTACTCGAACATGTGCTGCGGCCCGACCGGGCGGTGGCTGAAATAGCTCGTGTACTTCGTCCCGCCGGCGCACATGTATTCACGGTGCCCATCTATCACGGCCACCGAACGCTCGTCCGTGCCACTCCCTCGGCTTCAGGAATCGAGTACCTGGTTCCCCCCGACTATCACGGCGGCCCGAATAGCCCCGAGCGATCGCTGGTCATCCGGGAGTGGGGTGACGACTTCGTGGATTTCGTCTCGGACAACAGTGGCCTCGCGACGGAGGTCGTTCCACTGTACGACCGCAGACTGGGACTCGACGGCAATCCGGGCAGTCCGTTGGAGGTCTACATCTCCCGCAAATCCTCCGACGATCAGCCCTTGGCGTAGTCGGCCATTCCTTGCCAGTCGATGACCACACAGGGCTCGTCGCCGATGATCCAGGCATCGTGACCAGGTGCGGCTGTCATGAAGTCGCCAGGACCGATTTCAACCTCTTCGCCGTCGTCCATGACGATCTTCATCCGTCCTGAGATGACGTAGCCCACATGGGCGGCTTGACAACTGTCGGTGCCCGCCATGGGCTTGACGTGCTCCGACCACTTCCAACCAGGCTCGAACGTGGCCCGAGCGATGAGTCCCGAACCAAGGTCGACCAATTCCAATCGACCTTTGCCGTCCTTCATCTCCCGAACCTCGTCGGGACGACTGATGTTCTTCTTGGAAAGTCCAGCCATGAGTCTCCCTTTCTGTCGCCGCCGGCGACCGCTCCGCGCCTACACGGGGCGTGGCCTCCGGCTGCCTGACCTGGCCGTGCCGACGGACCCTGAACAGCTCCTCTCACAGAGCCAGGTTCCACGCTTCGTAGGTGGCTTGGTCCCGCAGCCCCACCTTAGATCGAAACGTTCGGAAGAACCTGAGCGGCAGCCACGTGTTCATGGGAAGCGCGGATCCCGACCGGGGTCCTTCGCACCCAGAACACTGCGAGCAGTGAACCGGCCTCCGGAGCATCAATATCGATAATCCGGTCGGGCCGCCCTGCCGCGACCATCGTCGTCCTGGGGGGTATGGGGCTCGCCTCGACCCAGATCGCGTATGGATATGGTCTCAGGCCACACACCCCCAACTACCGTTCCCGAGGTCGCCGTCGGAACGGTCAGGCACCACGTGGCTTCGTCAAGGCAATTCTGGCCTCGAGTTGAAGCTGGAGGAGGTGCGTGCGTAGGCCCTCACCGTACGGCGTGGGCTGTCCATCCCACGATTGGATGAGCGCCGGCGCGCCGCAGCCGAAGGGGCTCCAGGTCCAGCCGAGGTACGACACCCCCGTCTTGTCGGCCCACAGCATGAACTGGTCGATGAACGAGTGCGAGCAGCCACCCTGGCCGAGCTCGCTGGTGACCACGGGCACCTTACGCGCAACCGGTGCTACGGACCCCGTCCAGCAGGCCAGGGTGGCGCAGGAGGTGAAGTTGTAGACATGGAGACCAGCGACGAGCTGATTGGTCGGATCGTGAGGTCGGTAGCGTAGCCACGATGAGAGGTCGGCTCCCGAATTGATCCCGGTCGCGATGATCGGCTGGCGGGCACCGGTGGCGCGTACCGCGTCCACGAGCGTCTGCATGCCGGCGGTTCTCCACCCTTCGGGCAGCGTGCAACCGTCGAGCCAACACTGCCAGTCGATGTCGCGAGGCTCGTTGTAGAGGTCGAACAGCACAAACGATTCGCCCTTGAAGGCTCCAGCCACCGACGACCAAAAGGCGGGGGCGTGGTCGAGGTCAGCCATCGGCTCCTGGCCCGTTGCCGGCGAATTCCCCGGTGCGTTCCAGTGAAGATCGAGGATCACGTACAGACCTGCCTTGTGCAACCGGGCTACATACCCCCGGATCGCGGCCCGGTATCTCGCTCCGCTGAACGCGCCAGGGACGCCGTTGATGGCAAGCCAACAGTCCTCATTCAATGGAATGCGCACCGCGTTGATTCCCCAAGCCGCCATGAGGGTGATCTCCTGGGGACTCGTCGGCCCGTCGATGAGCCCCCATCCCTGGATGCACGGGTACTCGGTGCCGGAGCGGTCCACCCCCAACAACCGAAAGGGCTTTCCGGCCGCATCGATGAGCACGTGGCCGGACACATGCAACGCCGGAAGGGCCGTACTGGCTGGGGCGGAGCAGCCCGCGTTCGCCGCCATAGCCGTCAGGCAGAACAGGAGGGCTAGACGCCGCCACCCCGCGCCGTGACGCCAGCCCGAGGGAGCGGGGCCACACGCGTCTCGCCGTCGGTCACCGAGGCGTCCAGACAGCATGGCTAGTTCCTCGTGTAATGGAGGATGGTTCCTGTCGGAAGCGGAGAACCGAAGTGCTTTCTTCCCTCGTAGTACCACCAGGTCGGGGCGTCTGGATACCGGTTCGTTGCCGAGATCAGGTCGTTGACGTTCACCCCGAGGGTGAGTGCGACGTCGTTCAAGCTCGGCGGAACTCCCGAGGCGGGGACTGCGTACTCGAGCGCCCCTGGCAATGCACCACCGCTCTGAGGAGTCGGAGTGATGGCGCGGATCTCCATCCGCTGACCTCCCTGTCCGAAGCCGGCCACCAGGCGCGAGTGCGCGAGCGCCTGCTCCGTGTTGGGAACGAATGTCGCAGTGTCGCGCATGGCCGCGTTCGACACGATGTAGTCGAATTCCCGCCAGCCGTCGGGAAAGTACCGTGTGACAGCGGGGTCCTTGTCGAGAGGCCAATACGAGACAACTGTCGGCGAGTTGAACCCCCCTCGCACAGGCTGCGAGTCGAAGCCGTGCTGAATCAGGTAGACCCAGATGTCATCGGTGACGATGACCCGCTGTTGGTGACCGACATGGGCAAGAAGCCACTGCTCCGTCGCAAGCTCCGGCCCGTCCAGAGGGAGTGTCACCGCGGCGTGATCAGCGCGAGCCCAGCGGGGGGCGACGTAGAGAGTTGCCACGACCGCTGAGAGGACAATTGCTACGGCCGACGCGACGACCGCCACCGGGGTCAAGAGCGCAGCCAACCGGGAAACGACCCTCCGCCAGGTGGCCGCCCCTGGTACGCGGAGAGGCCGGGGATGTTTACCAATGGTGAAGCGCCACAGCGATTGGAGGCTGCTTGCCACGATGAGCGCGGCAAAGGGCAAGATCGCGATCACGTACATGGCGGGCAGGTAGCCCGGCCGCAGGATGATCGCGATCTGGATCAGGAACGCCAGCGCGATGGCGCGGCTGTTACGAAACACCAGCGCAATCGGAGAGAAGATCAGCCCCGCCCCGACAAGCCAAAAGTCTTGGCTTAGCCAGAATGTGACGGTCCCGTGCGCCAGGCTGTGTGGGTTTAAGACGTTCCCAGTCCCCCCACGAGTGAACAACATGGTGATCCAGGCACCGAAGAGGCTGACGTGGCCGGCTCCCGGCACGAGTTCGCCCTTGAGCGTCGCGTAGAGCGGGTAGCCCAAGGCGACCAGCAGGAAGGAGGAGATGAGGAGTGTCATGCAGTAGCGGCGCGTTCGCGAGTCCGTGTTTTGGAATGCAGCCAACAACAGCGCCGGGAGGATGACCAGCGTCGTCTCCTTCGACAGCACACTGGCCGCGAAGCAGGCGCCGCTCCCGGCGAAAGCCCACAAGTGGCGCTTCGGCGATCGGGCCAGCATGAAAGCGGCGATCGCCCAGGCAGTGGCGAAGTTGTCGAGGAGCACGCCACGGTGGAAGAAGAGAGCGAGCGGGGACAGCGCGAACAGTAGGACAGCCCCAGCCGCGAAGAGCGGGTTCAGGTGGAGTCGCCGGGCCAGCGTATAGAGGAGCGAACAGCTCACGATGGTGACCACGCCCATGAGCTCGCGGGCTCCGTCCAACGAATATGCCCCGTGCCCAAACAGCCCGCCTACCGATGTCCAGAGGGTGATGAAGAGCCAGCCGAGCGGGGGGTGGCCGTACGTGTACGTGTAGAACGCCAGCTCTCCTCGATGACCGACCGCCCAGGCATTGCCGACGTAGGTGCCCTCGTCGAATAGGACCCCGGGCCAATGGATTGCGTTCGTCATCTGAACCAGCCCGACCCCAATGAGGAGAGGAATCTGAACGACGACGTCGACCGACTTCGCCATCCTTCCCACGATCATGCGGCGCAGGCGCCCTCGGGGCCTTTGTCCGGAATCCTGGGTATCGGCGGGCGAAGGGCTCGGCACCGAGATCGATGCCGGTGCGGGTGCGGACGAGCCGTTCAGCCGGATCCACAGAGGCTCGGCATCCTCGCCCCGAAGGAAGTGGGGAGCGGTGAAGGGTGGCCAGTCGCTGTGGCCGTTGCCTGACACCTTGGGCTCCGGCCCCGGGTCGGCCTCGAGATGCCGAGAGACGCTCGTATGATCGGTCGCGCTGGAACTGATTGCGGCGGCAGTCTGCTCGACGACCGGGTCCAGGCTGGCCGACCTCGGGACCAAGGCCTCGTCGACTCGAGGCCAGGCGCGGCGGGCTGCCACGACTTCTTGTCGGTCCGATTGCACCGCTGCCAGTCGGGATGATCCGTTTGACTGCGCGACCTCCTCGCTGGGTGATGGCCCGAGATGCAGGCCCAGATGGGTGGTCTTCTCCCAGCCTTGCGCGCCTGTTGCTTCTCGCGTCACGGCGCGCGCCGCGGCAAAGGCCAAGATGACCTGGAACAGGGGAAGCCCGACCACCAGTCGTACGTAGTCACGGAACGAGGCCCGTTCTCCGTACTCTCGGCAGAACTCCCCGAGCCCGGCTGCTTCGACAACCAGTATGGACAGTATGGGCAGCACAGGCAGGATGGATATGAGCGTGATCGGTACCGGGACCTTCTCGACCACAGCGGTGCCGATGGCAATCGGGACAAGCAGCCACGCGACGGCCAGCGCGTAGGGAATGGCAAGGATGTAGGCGCCAAGGGCACGTTGCCGAAGGGGTAGTCGAGTCCAGTAGCGCTTCGACAGGGTCTGGATATACCCCTGGTTCCAACGGGTACGCTGTCGGACGAATGCATCGATTGTCGGCGGGCACTCTTCGCGCGTCACGAGCTCGGGCTCGTAGAAGACGACCGTGCGAGCACCGAGAGAGCTCAGCCGTACGCCGAGCTCACAGTCCTCGGCCAGGCAGTCCGGGTCCCATCCGCCCACCGCGCGGAGTATCTCTGTTCGGATGAAGACGGTGTTGCCTCCCAGCGGAACGAAGCGCTGTCGAGCATGAAGATGCAGCCGGCTGCGGAACCAGAAGTAGTACTCCAGGACGCTGTGGACGGTAAACCAGCTCGACTGGAAGTTCATCAGCTGGACCCCGGCCTGCACGATGTCGGCATGGGTCTTTTGCAAGCATTGGTCGACACGCCGAAGGAGCAAGGGATGAACATCGTCCTCGGCATCGAACACGCCAGTGACCGTGCCTCGGCAATGAGGGAGGGCCGCGTTGAGTGCCTTCGGCTTGTTCTTCGGCGAGCTGTCGTCCACGATGACGTTGATCAGCTCGGGGTGGAGGTCGGCCATGTGTTCTGCCACTTGGCGAGTCGCCGGATCGTCGTCTCCGACGACGACGATCACCTCGAAGTCTGGATGATCGCCCGCGACGATGCGCGCGAGCGTTCGTTCGAGGACCGCCTCTTCGTGGCGAGCGGGGACGATCAGCGAGAAGGAGTGGATCGGCTCGAGGCCATCATCACGGAATCGGCTCTCCGCCAAGCTGTTAGGAGTACGCCAAGCATGCACCATCCAGATCAGAGTGGTCGCGGCGATGGCCCCGAACAAAAGCGAGACTCCGACGTAAAGGAGGTAGAGAAGGAACGGGGTGGTGTACACACGCCATGCCACGAACCCCGCAATCCCAAAGAGCAGGAAGACGACAGGTCGTGGCCGAAACCAGTGTCGTTCGACGTTCGTGGGGAGGTGAGGGGCCGAAAGATCTGGCCGCGACTGCGATCGCGCGGCCTCGAGCCCTTCGGTTTGAGTTTCCAAGAGCTCGGCCCGATCACTCCCGTTGCCGTTGGGGTGCGAGGCCGTGGCCACGATGTGCTGGTCGAGGTGGACGGCCCCGGTCGAGCCGAAGAACGAGGCGTCATCGAAGGAGACAATGTCGCCATCGGAGGCCACCTGCCAGTAGCCGCCGCCGTGGGGCCTCGAGGCCTTGTCCACGATGGGCGGGTTGAGGTGGACGGCCCCGGTCGAGCCGAAGAACGAGGCGTCATCAAAGGACAAGATGCCGCCGTTGGAAGCGACCAGCCAGCACTCGTTCGTCGGGTCGCATTTAGGTTGGCCCCTTGGTGCGAGCTGGCGGAGTCTTTTGGGGGGGACACGGTGCAGGACCCGCACCAACGCGACGATGGCGACCGCGGTGAGGATCCCGACGAGTCGTGACCGGAGCCGTGGCTGTTCGAGCGGAGGCGACCGACCGTCGCGCGGCGAGGGGGAGGACAACTCTGGACGCGTCACCTGGTACCCGCTCGGGACTACGCCGACGTCACGGTGGGCTGCGCACGTTCACCGAGAAGGTGGTCGTACAACGCAGCGGTCTCCCAGTCAGGTGCTCTGTTGAATTCTCGTCGTAGAACAGCCCGGCAGATCTCGTACTGCCGAAGAGCGAGACCGCGGGCACCCATCCTCTCGTACAGCCGCATGAGGCCCCGATGCACGTCCTCACGCGTCGGATCCTGCTCGAGTGCACTGCAAAGGTGGTTGACAGCCTCGATGTGGGCACCACGGTTCTCGAGCGCCTGCGCCAATCCGACAAGCAAGCGGACGTTCAGCTCAGCAAGAAAGTGTCGACGCTGCGAAGGCCAATCCTCATAGATATCTTCCGGAAGCAACTCACCTTTGTAGGTTGCGAGCGCTGTCTCATACGCGGACGCCGTCGCCATCCGTAGGGCTCTCTTGGCGTGCCGCTCGAACTCGTCGGCATCGATTACGACGTGATCGGTATCCAGCGTGATCATGTCGTCCCTCACGTGGAGATAGGGGGAGTCCCGCCTTGGGAGGCGCTCAGGCTCGAGCGCACGACGAGCAGCGTGTAGCGCCTTTGCGAGGCTGCTGCGAGCCACTTCGACGTCGAGATTCGGCCAGAACGTGTCGAGGACCTGTTCCTTGTGCAAGGCGTGGCTGGGACGAGTTGCCAGGAGCTTTGTGAGTTGTCTCGCCGTGCGCCTCTGCCAGTCCAAGTCAGATATCGGGACGCCTCTTCGCTCGACCCGAAATCCGCCGAGCAACCTCACCCGCAACGTGACGACGTTGTTCATTTCGCTTGGCTCCGCCCTTTGTCGTTGCATCGCTGACCCCCCGCTGTAGGTAGTGAAGCGCCTGTGAAGGGAAGCGATGCCAGAGGCCCCCGTCAGTCGACCACTACGTCAAGTGAGTTCATGCTGAGGTTCCGAGCGCAATGTAGCACTCGACTCCTTGTTCTGAGCAAGTGAACAACGGACTACGCGGAGCAGCACGAGAGCCATTCAAAACAGACCGACGAAACGGACCAGAACGCCACAATAAGTGGCGTGTTCCACACAGAGGGCGCTCATGGTCCTGCCCCGCAGTGCCCTCTCCTCAAATGTTAGGTCAACCACTATTTGGGGGATCTGGGGTGGGTTCATTGTTCACTCGCGGGCGGTCCGCAGAGGCTCGAATCGCCAGCGTCAGTCATCGCGACCCGAGGAGAGGGAGTGACACCATGAAGTGGCGCCACCCTGGGACCGGTTTCATGGTTTGAAGTGGCCACACCCCCCGAAACGTTTGATGGTTTGAGTCCGAGTTAGTGGTGTATCGGATTGACCCGCTCGGTGCCCCGACGAGGCGCAATCGCGAGCAGTCCGCGGTGTAGGGCCCGCGGCGAACAGGAGATTCGCGAAATCCCCCACTCGCAGACGACGACCGCGTCGAGCTCCTGAAGTCCCGCAAAAGAAGACTATGAGGAGGAGAACGCAGGTGGACGTCACACGCAACATGGACCCTGAGGACTGGTTGCGCAAGCACCTCGACGACGACGGGTCCGGCCTGCTGGGAGAGATGGTGAGCACCTTCGCCGAGCAATTGATGGCGGCCGAGGTCGATGCTCTATGCGACGCGCTCCCATGCGAGGTCTCGATGGACCGGGTCAACGCCGTAACGGCCGGCGGCCCCGGGACTTCGACGCTCGAGCGGGATCGACCGAGCTCGCCCTGCCCGGACTCAGCCAGGGCATCTGGTTCCCGGATTGGCTGCTCGAGCCCCGACGCCGGGCCGAGCGGGCCCTCGCCCAGGTGGTGGCGGTGTGCCACGTGAGGGGCGTGTCCGCCGCCGGGTCGAAGGGCCGGGTGTTGGCGCTCGATTCGGAAGGGTGTCCAAGCCCAAGTCAGACCCCATGGCCACCGACCTGGACAACGAGGTCGAGGCCTAAGGCATCCGGCCCCTCGCGGCCCGCCCACGCCTAGGGCGGGCTCGACGCCATGGTGGAATCAAGGTGTCGGCGCGGATCCCGGGTCATTCCACCCGGGCACCGGTCTGCGGATTCTCCTTCAGGTACCAAGAGGCTGCAAGGCGCACACCCTCGTGGAGCGCCACCCGAGGGGAGTATCCGAGTTCCCGGCGTGCCTTGTCTATTGCGTGTCGATTGTTGGTGCCAAAGAGCTTCACGCCAAGTCGGGTGAGAGGGGGCTGACGTCGTGAGCGCATTGTCGTTGCTAGGTACTCGGCCGCGTACGCAGGGGCATAGAGCGCGCCGTAGGGAATATGGAGCCGAGGTGGCTTGACGTCGATTTCTTGGGCGATCGCCTGCAGCAGTTCTTGCTGTGTGAGCGGCATGTCGTTCGTGATGTTGAAGGCTTGGCCCACGGCGCGCTCGTGAACGAGCGCTAGCAGCAAGCCCTGCACGACGTCGGTCACATAGACGAAAGGGAGCGCGTTGTCACCGCGGCCAACGATGATGGCCCTTCGGGAGCGGACACGGTCAGCAATCCTGCCAAAATGCAACCGATCGCCGGGGCCAAAGAATGTGCCGGGTCGGATGATGACGGCCGGCAGCCCCTCTTCGGCGATCATCCGTTGTACCAGTTTGTCACCTTCAGCTTTTGTGATCGCATACGGTTCAGAAAACGGCTCCAATCGGAAGTCCTCATGACAAGGCATGGGCAAGCCCATCCCGTACACGGTCCACGAGCTGATATGGACGAAGCGGTGGATCCCACGTTCGAGAGCGACACGACAGACATTTTCGGTTCCGATGACGTTGACGGAGCGGTAGTCCTGCAGCGGCCGCCAGGCGCCCATCATGGCGGCAAGATGGAGGACCCCCTCGGCTCCCTCCATAGGCTGCGCGAGGGTCTCTTGCTGGCAGATGTCTCCTCGGTAGACGGTCACCCCGTACTCCTCGAGCCAGGACACGTTCTCGTCCGGTAGCGCGAGGACCCGCACCCGATCACCACGATCAAGGAGCGCCGGGACGAGATGGCGTCCGAGCAGACCACCGCCGCCCGTGATCAGTATCTCCACGCTTGCTCCTCCTCTACCGGCGACCAGTGTCGCCAGCGATAAGCCACATCTGCCAACGAAGGCAAGATCTGCTCCAACCCCACAAGCGCATAATGTTTGCGGGGAACGATGACCTCCCTCCGAGGACGGGCAACAAGTCCACAAATTGCGTCCGCTACCAGGCCGGGCTCAGGCAAGCGTCCTTGTACGTCACGCGTCATGTCGGTGCGAATATTTCCTGGTGAGACAAGAGAGACGGAAACGCCGCTTCCAGCCAACTGGCGACGCAAGCTGAGTGAAAAACCTCGAAGCCCATATTTCGTCGCGGAGTAGATGGGCTCCATCGCCACTCGTCCGGAGAGCGAGCCGACCGAGATAATCGCCCCGTGGCGTCGCTTGAGCATTCCTGGAAGCACAGCCTGACTCAGTAGGATTGCGCTCTGGAGGTTGACTTCCAGCAATCCGACAAGCTCCCCGGGATCACTGACAGCCAGGGGACGCCGCCAAAACTGACCTGCATTGTTCACTACCACATCAACTCGGCCGAAGGCTGCTTCCACGCATTCCACGAGTCGCGAAAGTTGCTTCGGCTCCGATACGTCTGTCGGGATCGATATAGCTCGTCCACCCACGGCCTCAATCGCCTTTTCCTGTGCTCGCAATTGGTCGACACGACGAGCCGCGAGAGCAACTCTTGCCCCGCGTCGAGCGAGCTCGAGAGCTGTTGCGGCCCCAATTCCTGAACTGGCCCCCGTGACGATGGCAACCTCTTGCGTTAGTTCTCCCACGGTTGTCATCGTTCCTGCGTCACTGCGCCGCCAAATGGTCGCGCCGTGATTGTCGATTATTCGGGAGATCCTGCCGGTACCAGGAGGCTGCAAGGCGGACACCGTCGCGCAACGGCACCTGCGGGGCATACCCGAGCTGCCGCCGTGCTTTGCCGTTGGAATACCGGACGTCAGAGCCCAAAAAAGCGACGCCGAGCCGGGTGATGGGTGGGCGTCGCCAGCCCCCCTTCGCGGAGGCGAGGCGCTCAGCCGCGTAAGCCGCGAGGTAGAGGCCGCGGTAGGGGATGTGGAGCCAATGCGGTCTGGCATCGATCTCGTGCGCAATGGCTTGCAGGAATTCCAGTTGAGTGAGCGGCTGATCGTTTGTGATGTTGAAAGCCTGGCCTACTGCCCGCCTGTGATCGAGCGCTAGCAACAAGCCCTGTACGGCATCGTCCACGTAGATGAGAGGAAGCAGGTTGTCCCCACGTCCGACGATGATGCCCCTGCCGGCGTGGAGACGATCAGCGGTTTCGCCAAAATGCAGTCGATCGCTCGGTCCGAAGATCTGATCCGGTCGGATGATCACGGCCGGCAGCCCCTCTTCTGCGATCATCCGCTGCACCATCTTGTCACTCATCGCCTTCGAAACGGGGTAGGGATCTCGGAACGGTGACAACTCGAAGCCCTCGTCGACGGGAAGGCCCCAGGCCATGCCGTAGACGCTCGACGAGCTCATATGCACGAAGCGACGAATGCCCGTGGCCAAGGCAGCTTCGCAGACGTTCTTTGTCCCAGTGACATTGACGGCGAGGTAGTCGCCCAGCGGTCTCCATACGTGCATCATTGCGGCAAGGTGCAGTACCGCCTCCGCCCCTTCCATCGGCTTCCGCAATGTCTCTTGCCGACAGATGTCTCCTCGGTGGACCGTGACCCCGCGTTCATGGAGTTCGTGCACGTCTTCGTCGGGCAGCGCCAGAATCCGCACCCGATCACCACGGTCAAGGAGTGCCCGCACCACGTGGTGTCCGACGAATCCATTGCCGCCGGTGACCAATATCTCCATTTCAACCGTTCCTCGTCTGCGTTACTCGGCTACGGCGCTGCGATACCACTCCATACTCCGCTTCACACCCTCGGAAAGGTGGACCTGAGGTCGGAACCCTAGCTCGCGGCGAGCCCGCGCGATGCTGAACCGGTTCTCCCCGCCAAGGAGCTTGATGCCGTATCGGGTTACCGGCGGCGGCTGTCGTCTGCGAACCAGCCGTGCTCCAAACTCGAACCCGGCCCCCAGCATCAAAGCGACAGGATATGGGATTCGCCGCGTAGGTGGAGGTACGCCAATTTCGCCGGCAATGGCGAAAAGGTAATCGCGCTGAGTCACCGACTCATCGCTGGCGAGAAGATAGGACCTGCCGAGAGCGTCGTCCGCCTCGGCTGCCTGCAGCACACCACGCGCGACGTCGGCAACGTAAATCAGAGGGACGTGATTCTCTCCCGAACCGATGATGACCATCTTGCCGTCTCGCACCATGGTCGCAAAGCGGGCGAAGCTGGCCACGTCGCGGGGACCGTAGATCCAGCCGGGACGCACGATCGTCACGGGCACCCCTTCATCCTCGATCAACCTTTGCAGGAGCCGTTCGCCCTCGACCTTCGATCGACTGTACGAATTCGGCTCTGCGCGCAGGGGGGAGCTCTCGTCAGCTACGCCTCGGACGTCATTACCGTGAACCGTGATCGAGCTGATGTGGACAAAGCGCCGGACAGCGGCTGACCGCGCCGCTTGTACCAGGGTCTCGAGTCCGTCGACATTCGTGCTCTGGTACTCGTCGGCTGGCCCCCATGGGCCCGTACGAGCTGCACAATGCAACACGATCTCGACGTCCTCCATGACCGATTTGGGAACCTCGCTGTCTCTCAGGTCTCCGAAACGCACGTCTACCTGGGATCTCGCCAATCCAGTTGCGAGCTCCCCAGGTTGGACAAGTGCCCGTGGTCGCTGGCCACGTTCGACGAGCAGGTCGATCAAATGGCTGCCGAGCAGACCGGTTGCGCCCGTGACCAAGACCGTCATCTGTCACCTATCGGCTCAGCGTCCGACCGCATGGCCAACGTCGTGTGGAGCTTCAGGCCGATTCCCTTGAGGCAGGCAAGACCGCAGACGGTCAGCAAAACGCCTGTCAAAGGATGTGAGAAGAGAAACATCGCACCGACCGCTGAGCGATTCATATGGAGGACACCGGCGAATATCAGCAGGCCGACGAGTTCGTTACTGCCGAGATGCCCTGGCGGCGTGGGCAGGATATAGGCGAGATTGTAGAAGGTATATCCGTAGAGGACGACCAAGAAGCCCACCGACACTCCTACGGCGCGAAATGCCAGAAAGCAAAAGAGAGCGTCCAAGGTGACTGCTAGCGCCGTGTAGGCGGCGCCAATGAGTAGCAGGCGCGGCCTCCGGGCGAGTGCGAGCAAGGCATCGATGAAACCCACCACGAACGGCTCCGCGCGTTCGCGGATGCGCCGCGGCAGGATTACCGCTAAGAGCCGAGAGAGGAATGCCGATGTGCGAGCTTGCCGCCAGCTGGCGAGGCAGAGTGAGAGCGCACCCACTCCGAGAACGATCAAGACGAATATCAGCACAATCCACAATGGCTGGCTCAGATGTTGATGTGCGAGTGGAAGCAGGGCCACGAGAACGATTGCCGGGAGCAGATCCATCGCCTTGTCCATGGTCACCGCGGCAAATGATCGGTTGACCGGGATGCCGTTCGTGCGGCGCAGCACGAGGCTCTTGGCCAATTCACCGCCCTGAACGGGCAGCCCCCAGTTGAGGAAGACAGCAATGAAGTAGATCCGGATGGCGCGTCGGATCGTGACCTTGTCGGGAGCGAGGAATGTTCTCCACCGCATGGCTCGGACGCAGTATGCGCTGAGAAACACCACGCCGCAAAGGACCGCCAGACCAACGTTGAGATGCTCTAAGCGTCTCGACGCCGAGGAAACGTTGATCAGGCGCAGGAAGAGCGCCACGAAGGCGGCTCCGATGGCGAGCCCGATCGCCATTCGCAGCACGAGGGAGTGTGCGCTCGGACGCCGAACAGCAGTGGACGCTGCGTTTGAATCGAGAGTTACCACGGTCATGATGTCCGCGGGAATGTCTTGCAGGGCATCCGGAGCGTCGCGGCCGGTTGCGCGCAATCATGAGAGGGATCCCCCGTTTGCCTCCGGCGAGTAGGAGCACAACGCTGTGCTGCAGAACTCGTCATGGTGTGGCCTGGACGCTTGCCGGAAGATAGCCGTGCTTTCGGTACCACGCCACGGTGCGGGTGATTCCCGTAGACAAATCAGTGGGCGCGACGAAATCCAGCAACCGCTTGGCCTTCTCGACGGAATACATGCGATTGTGGGTCAAGAACTCAAGGCGGCTCCTGGTCAGTGGAGCCGAGGCTTTGAGCTGCGCCGGTAGAGATTCGCCCACCATGGCGAGCGCCCATGCCGCCGCAAGCGGGATGCGACCGCGGGGAAGAGCTGTGCCGAGTGCCCTGGCAATTGCTTCCGCCAGTCCCTCCAAGGGCACAGGTTCCGGACCAGCGATATGAAAGCATTCGCCGAGCGCCGCAAAACTAACGCCGCAATAGAGGAGCGCCTCGGTCATGTCGTCGATGTAGATCGGGTGAAGCCATACGGTGCGGCGACCGATCGGCCTGAATTGGCGATGCAGTATCGAGCGAAAGAGACTGACCAGATGGAGGTCGCCGGGCCCATAAACGAGGCCTGGTCGCACTATCACCGCCGGAACGCGATCTTGCCATTCGCCACGCACCAAGGTCTCCGCCTCGGTCTTTGTCGACTCGTATATGTTGGTCGGACGGAACGGCGCGGTTTCGTCGAGGGGCTCCTCCCCAGTGCTGCCGAGGACCCCCGTCGTACTGCAGTGCACGAGTCGGGCGACCTTGGGATGGTTCTGGCAAGCTTCGATCAGCAGTTTCGTGCCGTCTACATGGGTCCTGCGGTAGAGCTCATCGGGCTCGCCCGGTTCGAGCAACTTGCCGGCCAGGTGATACACGACCGCGACGTCATCGAGTGCGGCGGTCAACGCATCGCCGTTGTCGATGTCTCCAACAACGGGTTCAACGCCTTGATGTGCCAGTTGCTCCCCCTTGGCCGGGGAACGAACCAGGGCACGCACCTGAACGCCACCGGCGAGAAGTCGACGCACCAGGGAGCTACCCAGGAAGCCGGTCGCCCCTGTTACCAGGACTCTGTCGCCAGCAAGAGCCGTCGCGGGATCTTGGAAGCCGAGCTTGCTCACGTTGCTACTGGCAGAGGCTCCTCCGGAACCGGCTGCTTCTCTCGGAGAGAGATCACGCGTGAGCGGGCGACATCGTGGGCCACCTTTGCCACCGTGGGCCCATGCATCAGCATGTTCGTGTACGCGGCGTTGGCCAAGGGGCAATAGCACTCGCGAGCCTTGATACTGCGACGCAGCTCGTCCGCCCTATCGGTCCTCCAGACTGTGCCGAAGTCGTAGTTGTGCTCACGAAGATTCCCCATGGACTCAGCCCGGACGCAGCACGTCCATACATCGCCGTTAGGAGCAATCTGCGCCGAAGCGACGCCCGCCATGCAAGGGATAACCTGCCGGTGTTCACGCAGCGTCCGTTTGACGATCTCGTAGTATTGCCGACGAAAGGCCTGTGTCACCGCGGCGACACCACTCGGTCGGCTGTCACGCAAACTGTCGAGCAACGCATCGATGGCGACGGAGTACGTCTCAGCCGTCGGCGTAATTCCTAAGCCGACAGTATCGATTTCGACGCGCTCTTCGGCAATTTCGGTAATATAGGAGTCGGGTTTTAGTTCCTTTTGTACGAACTCGCACAGTTCTGCGAAGGAGTCGACGTTGTAGTTGGATATGACGGTGTGGATTCCGAGCGTTAGATTCTTATATTGCTTCTTGAGATCCTTGAGCTGTCCGTAGGTACTCATCGCTCGTTTCCAGTTGTTCTTGACACCACGTATCACATCGTGCTTTTCCCCGACACCATCGAGCGAGAGATTGATGATCACCTCCGACTCTGGTGCCAATTGAAGAACGCGCTCGATGCGCGGTGGTATGACCCTGTCCAGAATGCCGTTGGTGGGTATATTGATGATGCCTGGTCGACAGTGACGGTATGAGCTCTCGACCATCTCGGGGAGATCTTCGCGCCACGTCGGTTCGCCCCCGCTAAAGGTGAACCAATAGGGTGCATTGCCGAGCGACTCAAAGACATGATCCCACTCATCGAGGGTGAGATCGTCATTCGGAAGCAGCCACACGTTGCATGTCTTGCAGCGTGAGTTGCATCGATAACTGACGCTTACGGTTATGTTCGCCGGTAATGCCATCACGCGACCGGTTGAATACGTCGCTTTCAGACCGGGAATCTGAACGAAAACTTTTGTCATACCCACGTGGGATTCAACCTCCTAGCCGGCGAGGGCCGGGATCGTTCGCACCACCGGCCCTCCTGATGGCGGGAACGTGATGATGCCACACGCGATCTTGAGCGATTCATTGCCGTTGCGCTGGTCCCGTTGGTCCGCGGTCAGATCTTGGACGAGGAGGCGGGCTGCGCTCTCAGCCTCGCTCCGATCACCTGAAACGACGGCGATGACGGTTCCCTTCTTGTGTTCCGAGACAACTGCGTTCGGTCCGAGCGTCGTTTGAATGCGGCGCGCCATTTGCTGAAGGGACGAGCGGGTGACACGTAGGCCGAGTTCGAGGTTTTCAAGAGCGAAGTCGACATGGTGGAATACAAGCACGTGTTGCTCGCCAGTGGCATCCGTTCCTTGAGTGAGGTCGCGCTTCGTCGTTCCCACAGTGGCCCAGATGTGATGTTGCTTCCGCCGAACGAAGTCATAGTGCCCGAGGACACGGGCCGTCCATTCGAGGGCGGCCGCACCAATTATCCAGAGTGACGCGCGCGGCGCACGTACGGATTCTGACCTGACAAGGGCGCTGACGACGCGGCGGGCGCTCATCGTGGAGGCCGCGTAACCGTGCGCTTTGGCGATTTCAAGATGGCCGGCATAGATGCGGCGGCGCTGACGAAGGAAGTCGCCCAGAGTTGTGGGGCCACGGTTATAGACGATGGCCTGCGGCTCGTAGACGAGGCGATAGCCGGACTCGGTGATGAGGGCCTGGAGGGAAATCTCATCGACCGATGTGTCAGGAGGAATGCTCGGCACGATGTTACGAAACGCGACAATCTCGCCGAGCTTGGGTGATTCCCGGGCAATCTGATCGTGCAGGCGCCAGAGAAGATGGACTGTGTGTCCGAGAAATGTCCCCTCGTCGTTAACTGGGATTGGGCGGCCACCAACCATTCCAATGGTGGGATCAAAAAAGTGCTGCAAAAGGGCGTCGATCGTTCCGGCCTTCACGAGGATGTCCGCACTGACCAACATGAGGATGGGAGATTTTGCTGCGTCGATGAAGACATTGACCGCGGACGCCTTGCCGGCTCGGCGGTCCTCGACGATCAGGCGTACGCGTGGATCGTTTCGAGCGAAGCAAGCGACGATCTCAGATGTTCGGTCGGTGCACCCACTCGCCACCACGATCAGCTCGGCGATGCTTCCCGATGCCGGCTTCTGCTCGAGGACCGTGCTGATGGCGTTGGCGATGTTGGCCTCCTCATTGAAGGCCATGATCCCGACGCTGCAGCCAGAAAGCGAGGATGCAGTTCCTTCGGCTGCTGGGACGTCGAGAAGCGAGGGGCCGGCCGGCAGCTCTTCCTTACGGGTCTCAAGACCAACGCCCACTGGTACCCGTCTCCCATGGTCCGGCACGGACAACGACACCCCATTGAACGGCGCCCCGATTCCAGTCGTCTTCCTTTTCTCTCTCTTTGTGGGCGAGCAACCACTCAGAGAGGTAGAGAGGCAAAAGCCCAGGCCTTGCGGGGATAGGACGGGTTTCAAATCGAGAGGGCCACGACATCCCTCGGGAAGGAGAGGGAACGGACGGACATTCTCTCGCAGGCACGTCATAGGCATCGAGGAGAGATCGATACCGATGCGAACTACCGGGAGGGGGGCCCTCGAACCCATGTCCTGCCCCCTGGGTCCCCAATCTGAGGGCAGGGCATCTGCGGCGGGCGAGCTGCCGGACCTTGACCGCGACAGACCGATGTGGGTTGTGACAGGCTATGTCGGTGCGATTCGATTGTCATTCGACAAGCGAATTCGGCACAATGGATTCGAACGTGGCCACGGCGAACATGGCCAGGGGATTGAGGGTCGGTGGCAAAGGGGGGTCAGATGCGATGCCCGCACTGCGGCGAAGAGACGCCTGACGATGGGTGGAACTGCGTCTCCTGTCGCATCAATCTGTACTGGGCGAACAAGCACTACAAGGATCTAGCGGAGCTACGTGAGGAGAAGGGCCTGGCCCGCGCGACGCAGTCGCCGCCCTTCCTCGTCCAGGCCCACAAGGACGCTGCAGACAAGCGCGCCGCAAGTGGCGGGGAGGTCGAGCAAAAGGTTCGCTCAGTCGCTCGGCGGGTCATCGACAAAGACCAGTCGTAGGACGGGCAGTTGGACCGCTGTGGAGCCTATGAACCGCCCGGGTACCCTAATTGGTCCTTTTGCTTGAGAGGATGACGCCACCTCCGACGCCCGGGCCTGGAGCACTCATTCTTTCGGCTGGCCTACATGCGAGTCGGCTAGGGCACCGACGGTATCCAGGGCGCTACCGCTGACGATGCTACGCCAGGCTGCCGGAGTGAGCGCATAGTTGGTAACGCTACGGGAAGACAAGGTACGCCACATGGTTGGGCGTATCGCTGTTACCAGAGCCGCCGCGCCGAGAAAGACGGCGCAGGGAAGATCGCGGTGGACCGGGGTCAGTTCCTCAGCGCTGTCGCGATAACTCTTGCGATGGCGAGCGGCAAGGACGAACTCAGAGAACGTAGCCCGACGAGGATGACCGGTCTGAGCGGCTCGACCGACCGCGAGGAGCATCTGATGGGTGGCGGTACCCGCTTTTCCCGACGGCTGGGTGAACGGAGTCTTCGTGAGGGCAAGGTCGAGCAAAGGGGTGACAAGATCGACGCCTGCCCGCCACCCGTTTCCGGGTTCGACAAGTCGAGGATTGATGTCGATGTAGACCGGCCCGGCATTGGTGAGAATCGCATCAGCCGACAACGCCCCGTGCCAACGCAGGGCCCCGCCGAGCGCGGCGAGATGTTCACGGACCGCCGGCAGGTCGACGCTCTTCTTGTGGCTGGCGCCACCCCTTGTTCCTTCTCGGACGCGCAAGTTTGCATGAGAGGCGACCAGACGACCCTGGGAGAATATCGACTGCACCATGATCAGCTGGCCGGCCACGGGCGCCTGGATCAACACGCCACCATCGTCAAAAACGCCGTCTGCCTGCCAAGTGGAAGCCACGTTCGCTACCTCCGAGGGGTCTGCCACGTAGCGGACACCGTTCGAGGCAGTGCCGATCGGCGTCTTCAAGAATGCGGGTAGCCGTTTCCACTTCTTGAGCTCGTCAGCGGAATTGACGACGACTGTAGAGGGCTGGGGGATCCCTACGGCAGCCAAAGTTGCGAATGCAGCCCGTTTGTCCTGGAGCTTGGCGAGCGCGTCGAACGCTGGCACCGCGGTCGCCACACCCAATGACTGCAACCTCTCGGCAAATCTGGACAAGACCGCGACTTGCTCGTGGGTGGGAAACAGCACGTCAAAGTGGCCCTCCTGATAAATCGCCAGAGCGGTGTCCAACCAGGCGAACGGTTGGTCGCCGTAGACCGGGACCCGGTGGACGCGCCGAACGTGACGAGTGAAGCGCGATAGTGACAGCCGATCCGGAGCCAGAGCCTCCACACCGTGACCGGCGACAGATAGCTGTGTCGCGACCTGTCGGGCGGTCAACCCGGAACCGTCGCTGAGCAGCACCCGCACCAACACATCCTGGCAGATCATCTTGACCGCATCCCGGGACGTGAGACGGGAGCAGGATGCATCCTTCGCCGCCCGTGGACAAGCGACGATGGATTCGAAAAGCCCGTGACGGGCCCAGGTGAAGAGCGGCGGGAGCCGCTACCACGGCGCCAGCAATCTCAATGCGGGCGGCAGCACCCCGCGGCCTGAAAGGCGGCAGCGAGGACCTGACCGCCTGTCGGGCCATGGGCACCGGTCATTTGCCCGGCCGGCCTCTGGCGACGGCACGCGCCTCTCGGGCCGCTTCCCGCTCGGCGTCCCGGCGGGCGATGGCATGGCGCTTGTCGTACTGCCGGCGACCCCGGGCCAGTGCCAGTTCCACCTTGGCCCGCCCGTCCTTGAAGTAGATGGACAGTGGGACCATGGTGAGGGACTGCTGCTGGGAGCGCCCCATCCATTCGTCGAGCTGGCGACGGTGGAGGAGCAGTTTGCGGCGCCGATCTGGTTCGTGGGCGCCGAATCCGTTGGCTTGGGCATAGGGGGGGACGTGGACACCGAACAGCCACATTTCCCCGTCGATGATCCGCGCATAGGCGTCCTGAAGGGCGATGCGGCCGGCCCGGAGTGATTTCACCTCGGAGCCTTGCAGGACCAGCCCGCATTCGACTGTGTCGAGGATGTCGTAGTCATGGCGAGCCCGTCGGTTGGAGGCCACCGTCCGGTTGGACTCGGGTCGGGCTCCCCTGCCGGTATTCTTCGAGGAGCCGGGGCGGTCGGCCACGCGCCCGCCTCCCTTCTTCGGCCCGGTCATAGCCAGGGAACGTAGTCGCCTGTCGCCGCGCTCCCGTCCTCTAGCGTTCAGCCCACCATGCTCTCGCTCTCCCAACCGGTGCACGACCAGTTGGTCTCCCACTGCCTCACTGGTCTGCCTGATGAGGCCTGTGGCCTGCTGGATGGGGATCCGGACACGGGTGAGGTCGTGACCTGCTACCCGGCCAGGAATCTGGCCGCGTCGGCCAAGCTCTACACAGTCGACCCGAAGGACCACCTCCGCGCCGACCGCCAGGCGGAGGCCGCCGGGCGTTCGATCATCGGGGTGTTCCATTCGCACACCCATACCGAGGCGTACCCCTCGCCGACCGACGTAGCCCAGGCTCCCGATCCCACCTGGCACTACGTCATCGTGTCGCTGCGGGACACCGAGCCGGTCACCCGGAGCTACCGGATCGTGGACGGCGAGGTCACCGAGGAGCCGGTCAGGCTGCAGTCCGGCGACAGACTCCGGTAGAATCCGGACCTGATCAGTCAACTTTGTCGGGGGTGGCCCCTGGCCCGGCCTCTCCTGGTCACCGGGCGACGCCACGCCTCACCGAACGACGCGGTGCGATCGGCCGGATCCTCGAATGGGGGCCGACCGCCGGCAGGGAACATGAAGCCAGAGGAGAGCCCGTGACCGTCCACGTGAATCTGCCGACCGTCCTTCGGCCTCATGCGGGAGGAGCCAAGACCGTTCCGGCCCGCGGCTCGACGGTTGGTGAGGTCATCGCCGCCCTGGTGGAGGAGTACCCCGGTCTGAACGGACAGGTCGTCAACGACGACGGGACTTTGCACAAATTCGTGAACGTGTACCTCAACGACGACGACATCCGGTACCTGTCGGCGCTCGACACCCCGGTCAAGGACACCGACGAGATCTCGATCCTGCCGGCCGTGGCCGGAGGGGCGCGCAGGTACCCGACGCCCGGGCTCCCATGACCCTGCACGACTCCGTGCTGGAGCTGATCGGGAACACTCCGCTGGTGGACATATCCCAGCTCAGTCCCAATCCTGGCGTGCGCATGCTGATGAAGCTCGAGGGGCAGAACCCGGGGGGCTCGGTGAAGGACCGTATCGCCCTCGCCATGATCGAAGAGGCGGAGAAGGACGGGCTCCTCAAGCCCGGCCAGACGCTCATCGAACCCTCCTCGGGCAACACCGGGATCGGCATGGCCCTGATCTGCCGGGTGAAGGGCTATCACCTCAAGGTGGTGCTGGCCACCAACGTCTCCATCGAGCGGCGCCAGCTGCTCGAATCATGGGGGGCGGAGATCATCGAGTCCCCCGGGGCCGAGGGATCCAACGGAGCGGTCCGGCGGGCCCGCCTGCTCGCCGCCGAGCACCCCGAGTGGGCTTTCCTGTACCAGTACGCCAACCCGGCCAATCCCAAGGCTCACTACGAGGGAACCGGACCCGAGATCTGGCGGGACTGCCCCGAGGTCACCCACTTCGTGGCTGGCCTGGGAACATCGGGCACCCTGCTCGGGGTCGGCCGATACCTGAAGGAGCAGAATCCGAAGGTTCGAGTGTGGGCCATCGAACCCCCGGCCGGCGAGATGGTCGACGGCCTGCGAAATCTCGACGACGGGTACATCCCGCCCATCTTCATCGAGGGGCGCGGGGCGGACCTTCTCGATGGGAAGCGCATCGTTCGGCCCCGAGAATCCATCGAATGGACGCGGCGGCTCACCGAGGTGGGGATCTTTGCCGGTCTCTCCTCGGGAGCGGCGCTGGCCGGCGCGGTCAGGACGGCTCGTTCCATCGCTACGGGTGTGGTAGTGGTCGTCTCCGCCGACGGTGGTTGGAAGTACCTGTCCACCGGCGCCTGGACCGACCCGCTCGACGTCGTCGAGGAGCGGGCCAAGCGGATCACGTTCTTCTGACCGGTGGGTTGCTCCCCGACCGCCTCCGGCGGGCGGGTGGCCCGAGGTGACAGGGGCGGTCGTGTAGGCACTCTGGGCTACTCTGCCGACCTGCGCCCTGGAGCGCGAGGGACGACGCGCCGAGCAGAGTCGGGAAGGGGTTGAAGCCGTGAGCAAAGAGTCGGCGACCCGCCGAACAGCCAGGTCAGACGGGCGGCGGATCGACGAATTGCGACCAGCCCGGTTCGAGCGGGACTTCACCGTCTTCGCCCCGGGCTCGGTGCTCGTGTCCATGGGGCGGACCCGGGTGCTCTGCACGGCCTCCGTGGAGGACCGGGTCCCGCCGTGGATGCGAGGTCGCGGCAAGGGATGGGTGACGGCCGAGTACTCCCTCCTGCCTGGGTCGACCGAGGAGCGGGTCGCCCGCGAGGCGGCCAAGGGGAAGCTCTCCGGGCGGACGCAGGAGATCCAGCGGCTCATCGGTCGCTCATTGCGCTCGGTGTGCGACATGGTTGCCCTCGGGGAGCTGCAGGTCACCGTGGACTGCGATGTGCTCCAGGCTGACGGGGGGACCAGGACGGCCTCGATCTGCGGCGCCTACGTGGCGCTTCACGACGCGATGACCCGACTGGTCATGAAGGGGGACCTGAAGGCCAACCCGTTGGTCGAAGCCGTTGCCGCCGTCTCGGTGGGGGTGGTGGACGGGGTCTGTGTGCTCGACCTCCCCTATGCGGAGGACAGCCGGGCCGAGGTGGACATGAACGTCGTCATGACCGCATCCGGCCGGTTCATCGAGGTGCAAGGCACGGCTGAGGGAATGCCCTTCACCAAGGGCGAGCTCGACGAGATGCTGAGCCTGGCCGAGCACGGGATCGCACAGCTGCTCGATCTCGAGGCTGAGACGCTGGCCGAGCCGCCCCCGCCACGCTGAGCGATGGAGGGACTCGAGCTCGTCCTGGCCACAGCCAACCCCGACAAGGCAGAAGAGATCCGCGTCATCCTCGGATCGGTACCCGGCCTGGTCCTGCGCCCCCGGCCCCTGTCGGCCCCGGACGTCGCGGAAACGGGAGACACCCTGGTCGACAACGCCCGACTGAAGGCGTTCTCATTGGTGGAAGCCACCGGAATGGCGGCGGTGGCCGACGACACCGGGCTCGAGGTCGACGCGTTGGGCGGTGCTCCCGGCGTCTACTCCGCCCGCTATTCAGGTGATCACGCCTCCTACGCGGACAACGTGAGCAAGCTTCTCGCTGAGCTGGGGCGGCATCAGGCCGATACACCGGACCGGCGGAGAGCGAGGTTTCGGTGCGTGGCCTTCGTCGGATTTCCCGATACCGGCGAGGTCTGGACCGAAGGGGAGGTGCTCGGTACCATCGCCCCGTCGGCGCTGGGCGATGGCGGCTTCGGCTATGACCCGGTCTTCGCCCCCGACGGCGGTGGCGGCCGCACCTTTGCCCAGATGGCGCCGGAGGAGAAGCACGCACTGTCCCACCGCGGCCGGGCGTTCCGGGCGTTGGCCGATCGGCTGAAGGAGGTGTGAGAGAGCGACGGCGTCCCGGGTAGTGAGGTTCCGCGGTCTGGCCGGGACGGCAAGGTAGCCTCGACGCCGATCGGATCATTGGAGGCCCACCGGTGAGTGACGTGTCGCAGGGGCCGGGATGGTGGCTGGCCTCGGACGGGAAGTGGTACTCGCCGGACCAGGCCCCGGGCTACGCGGCCCCCGCGGGTCCGACGTACGGACCGCCACCTGGTACCTCCTACGAAGCGCTACCCGGTGCCACCTACGGAGCGCCAATGGCAGCCTACGGAACACCGGGGGCACCCCCCGGTTACGGACCGCCCGTCGCCACGGGGTACGGCTACGCCGGCGGTGGCATGCCCTACGGGTTTGCGCCGATGACGAAGACCAACGGCCTGGCCATTGCCGCCATGGTTTGTTCGTTCTTCTTCTGGCTGTACGGCGTGGGCGCCGTCCTCGGCATCGTCTTCGGCTTCATCGCCCGTTCGCAGATCAAGCGGTCCGGGGGCACGCAGCAGGGGAAGGGGATGGCCCTGGCCGGGATCATCATCGGCTTCGCCGGCATCGCCATCGGCGTCGTCCTGGCCATCGTCCTCCTGGCCGTGGTGCACCATTGCCAGCAGGACGGCACCTGCACCACGACCACCCTCAACTCCGGGGGTTGATCAGGCGACCCCGTTGCCTCCTGCGTCATTCACGTCGGATGGGGGGGCCCAAGGATCGACGGCGATCGGCGGGGGCATGATGGCCACCTCGGCCAGGCCCCCCGATTGGCCGGGCGGAGGGCTGGACGGCCCGGCCGGCCCAGAGGGTTGCGGTTCGGCGGGCTCGGGCGAGGCCTCGCGGTCGGCTGGTTCGGCCGGCTGCCCGGCCGGTTCGGCTATCGGGCCCGGGGCTGTGTCGCCCCCAGGACGGGATGCCTCTTCCGGTGCGGGACCGGGTAGGGGGGGATCGAGTCGGTCCGGGGCGCCGACGGCGATGAGGCCGGCGGTCCGCAGGTCACGGAGAGTTCGCAAGCCGACGATCTGTTCCCCACCGATCCTGTCGAGGACCGACCTCACCGTGAGACCGCTGTTGCCCACCGTGGTGAGCACACGCCACTGGTCGCTGCGGATTCGGACGTCCTGATCTGGTGGGCTCGGCGAGAGATTCACCTCGGACTCGAGGGGGATCACCATCCGGAGGTCCCTCCATTCGTCGACCTGGGGGCGGACCTCTTGCAGCACAGCCGCCACCGGTACGGTCGGATGGCCGCTCGATGACACAACGCCGGTGCTGAAGGAGAAGCTGCCCTCGATGATGCAGGCCAGCTCGAAGACGGCCTGGCCGATGGTCGTCGCCGAACCGACCCGGGCGTTGGCCAGCTGACCGTCAGCCAGCCAGAGCCATCCTTCGATGTCGTCACCGACCGCATGCAGCTCACCAGTCTGGGAAGTCGATGCCAGAAGCATCAAGACGTCGGAGAGGGTGAATACGGCAAGCGAGCCTGTCAATGATGCGGAGGTCTCGGCCGAGGCTCCAGTGGGGCTCATGATGGCTTCCTTCCCGTCCACGGACATCTCGAGCACTGAGGACCGGTCGATGGCCGGCGTCACGTCACCATCGGGGACCGTTCCGCCGGTGCGCTCTGCTAACGGTCCGAGCATACGCTCGAGGCTGTCAATGCCGTCGCCCGCGGGTGGCCCTGCCGGGGACCGTCGCCTTCTGGTCATCTCCGGTGCCCTTCCAATCGCAATACTTTGTGCAAACCACGATAACCGGGTGGACCAGGGTGATCCACACTGGATATCACGGCCTCGGAAGGCACCGGTCCAGGCCATCGGACCACCAGCAGCCTCGCCCGGAGGCCGTTTCGGGCCATGATCTGGAGTCATGACCGACGGCCCGAGGTCTCCGACCTTTTCCAGTTACGGCGAGTTCCGCCACCTCCGCTTCGAGCGCCCGAGCCCCGGAGTGGTGCTCATCACCATCGACCGACCGGAGGTCCTGAACGCCGCAGATGAGCGGCTCCACCGCGAGCTGTCCGAGGTATGGCCGGTCGTCGACGCCGACGTATCGGTCGGTGCCGCGGTGATCACGGGGTCCGGCCGGGCCTTCTCGGCCGGCGGGGATCTGGCCATGGTGGAGCGGATGACCACCGACCATGCCGCCGTCGTCGAGCAATGGCGTGACGCCAACGCGGTGGTCGAGTCGATCCTGACGTCGGTCAAGCCGATCGTCGCCGCGATCAATGGCGTTGCCGTCGGCGCCGGATTGGCTGTGGCCCTGCTCTCCGACGTCTCCATCATGGCCGAGTCGGCCCGGATCTCCGATGGTCACACCCGGCTCGGGGTGGCGGCCGGCGATCACGCCGCGCTCCTCTGGCCTCTCTTGTGCGGGATGGCGAAGGCCAAGTACTACCTGCTGACATCCGAGTTCGTCGACGGGCCCGAGGCCGAGCGGATCGGGCTGGTGACCCGATGCGTGCCCGATGAGGACGTGGTCAGCGAAGCCCTGGCCGTTGCCGGGGCGCTGGCTGCAGGGAGCAGGACTGCGGTGCAGTGGACCAAGCGGGCCCTCAACCAATGGCTCCGCTCGAATGCCCCCGTGTTCGGGGAGTCACTCGCCCTCGAGATGCTCGGCTTCCTCGGTCAGGACGCGAAGGAGGGGGTCGTCGCCATGAACGAACGCCGGCCGCCGGAGTTCCCCTCCGCCCGCCCGAGCGGGTGATTTCGGGCGCACCGGGTTGCCCGGCGCATCCGGGTCATGCCACCGTGACCAAAGTGCCGATGGGTGTCAACGGGTAGACCACGGCGGCATTGGCCGGCGGCATTTCGACACAGCCGTCGCTCTGAGGGTAGCCGTAGCCACCTCGGACGAAGCCGTGGAGGGCGTCGCCCCCGTTGAAGTAGCTCACCCACGGAATGCCCGGATCGGAGTACTTCGACCCGTCGGGGTTGGTGCCCGACATCGTCGTCACCCGGTAGCGCACGTACACGGGGAACGTGCCTGATGCGGTCGGGGCCGCCGCCACCCCGGTGTTCGCCCGGGTGGAGTAGACAGGGGCACCGTTGCTGTACACCGTGACCGTCTGCGGCAGACTCTTGTCCACGTACACGTAGTTGTAGGGTCCCGGGTCCAGCACGCCGGCGGCGGCATCGGTCAGCAGTTGAGTCCATAGCGCCGGGCCCGCCGAGCCGTCGGTCTTCATGTTGTGTTGGGACTCGAAGGCCATGACGGCCCCGGTCGTGATCTCGTTGGGGGTGCCGACGTTCCACAGGCTCTGCAGCGAAGTCGGCTCGCTCCCGCGCCAATTGAACGATCCCTGTTGGGCCTCAGCGGCCTCCTGGGGTGCGGCCAGCGGGCCGGCCGGGGTGAAGCTCACCGGTAAATAGCCCAGCTGGGCCAGTAACTGCTGGAGGCGGAGGGTGCTGCCCTGGGCAACGGTGAAACGGGCGGAGGCCCCCTCGGTCAGCGGCTGGCCAGATGCGCTCACGACGCCGCCGTCCCCGGCCGGTACCGAGACCGTCTCGGTCGACGAAGGCACGAGCGGTGCGGTGGGCACGAACATGTACGTGTCCGGCGTCACCACCTGCCACGTGCCGGGCACTGGCGGGTTGAGCGACGGGCTGGGGGAGTGGGAGCCGAGGGAGGCCGAGAACCGAACGGAGATGGTGGTGTTGCTCGGCACCCCGGTCGAGTTGGCGACCGGGGTCAGCGAGACCACACGCAGGGGACCGCCGTTACCCCGCGGGCTCGAGGTGGGCGAGGCGACTGCCCGGTTGTTCGGGCCGCGGACCGTGAACGCGGCAGCCGCGACGGCGATGACAGCCAGGGCCGCCACCGAGATAGCAATGGTCCATCCTGTCGGTCGCCTGGATCGCCGCCTGGGGCGCGGTGGTCTCGAATGTGCGTGTCCCGCTGGCATCTTCCTCCCTCGCTGCCTGCAAATCTACCAGTCCCGTTGGTGAACGGGATGTCACGCAGAGTGAACGCGCCTGCGTGAGTCGGGTGCGTGACGCGATCAGGCCGGCACGTCGTGCGGGCCGATCAGCGTGATCCGCTCCTTCACCGCCAGTTCGAGCTCGTTGACCAGCCGGGGATCGGTGAGCTTCCCTCCTCCGGGCCCGCGCACGTAGAAGGCGTCGACCACCGCCGATCCGAACGTGGACACCTTGGCCGAGATGACATCGAGGTGGCAATCGACGAGCGCTCGAGTGATGCGGTGGAGCTGGCCCACCACGTCCTCGGCCCGGACCTCGACTACGGTCGAGGCGGCGGAGGCGTTGTTGTCCACGGTGACTTGGGTCGACACCAGGTGTGGGGTAGCCGTCCGGCGCTCCTTCCGGTAGGTGTGGGCGAGCTTGGCCAACTGGGCGTCGACCGACAGCGTTCCCCGCATCACGGCGGCGAGGTCGTCCGACAAACGAGCCGCCGCCGGCCATCGGCCTCGAGAGGGTTCGACGGTGAACACCTCCACCGCGACCCCGTCGTCCCCGGCCACGACGGCCGATCGCACGTTGAGCCCATGGATGGCGAGCACCCCGGTCACCTCGGCGAGCAGTCCGACACGGTCGGGTGCCACCACCGTCACGGTGGGGTCCTCGATCGACAGGGCGGGCGCCCGGTGGGTGCGCACCGTATCCATGACCATTCGGAGCTCGTCGGTGATCCACGGCGTGGGCGGAGCGGCCGGCTCGCCGGCCAGCAGCCGCCCCGTCCGTTCGACCAGCTCGGCCACCAGGCCGGCCTTCCACGTCCCCCATGCGGACGGGCCCGTTGCCAGGCTGTCCGCCTCGACCAGCGCGGCCAGCAGCTCCAGCATGGAGCGGTTGCCGACTTCCTTGGCCACCCGTTCGGCGGTGGCCGGGTCGTCGAGGTCGCGACGGGTGGCGGTGTCGGGGAGCAGCAGGTGCAGGCGGACCATGGTGACGACGGCGTCGACATCCTCTCCCGGCAACCCCATGCGACGCGCAATGTCGGCGGAAATCGCCATGCCGACCTCGGTGTGGTCGCCGGCGAACCCCTTGCCGATGTCGTGGAGCAGCGTTCCGATCAAGAGCAGGTCAGCGCGGTTGACGCGATGCATCAGCGTGGCGGCATTGGCCGTGGCCTCGAGGAGGTGACGGTCCACGGTGAAACGGTGGTACGGATTGCGCTGAGGCTTGTTTCGCACAGCTGCCCATTCGGGGAGATAGCGCTCGATCAGGTGGCGTTGATCGAGCGCCTCCAGGACGGTGACAGCCGGGGGGCCGGTGGCCAGGACTCGAACGAAGGCGGCTAGTACCTCTGGGGGCCAGGGCACCTCGGGTTCGGGGGCTTTCCGGCCCAGTTGGTTGAGCGTGTCCCGGGCGATCGGCAGGTCTTTCTCCGCGGCGACCGCGGCCAACCGGAGCGAGAGCGTCGGGTCCCCGCGAAGGTCGGCTGACTGGGCGATCAGCACTTCGTCCTGGCCAGTGAGAATGTCGGCGTGTCCAGGTGCGGGAGTCGGCGTGGTCGATCGGCCGACGTCGTTTGCCCCCCGGCGCTTGCGGGAGGAGCCCCGCGAACGGGACCAGGCACTCCGCCGGCGCCATGCGTCATCCCCTTCCCAGGCCACAGTGCGTCCGGCCGTCGCCACGGTCTGCATCAGCGAGTCGGCATCGGGCGCTCCGAGGTCCTCGGCCACTTGGTCCTGCTCCTGGAGGAGAAGCCGGTTCTGCTCGCGGCCGGTCCGACGATGAAGCTGCACGCGAATGGTGGTGAGGTCGGCGCGGGCCTTGTCGATGGCCACCGTGTCCACGTAGTCGGCCAGAGCGGGTACCGCCAGCATCATGGCCAGCAGGGCGCCAACGTCGCGCAACCCGCCATGGGATTCCTTCAAATCGGGCTCGAGGAGGAAGCCCACGTCGCCGTAGGACCGATGACGCTCGGAAACCTGATCTGCCAGCACGCCGAGCCACGGTGGCTTCTGTTTGGCCCAACGGTCCCGGGCGCCCTCGAGGACAGGCTCTGCCACCTTGGGATCCCCGCAGACCACCCGGGCATCGAGGAGACCGAGCGCCACGCGAAGATCGCTACCGGCCAGCTCGAGGGCCTCGCCCGGCCGCCGGACGCTGTGATCGAGCGAGATGCCCTCGTCCCAGACGGGGTACCAGATCCGGTCGGCCATCTGCGATATCCCTCGGTGTCCCCGATGGAGCAGCACCACGTCGAGGTCGCTGTAGGGGCACAGCTCGCCGCGCCCGTAGCCACCCACGGCCACCAGGGCGATGCCTCGCTTGTCGCCGCCGGTCGCCGCCTCGAACAGCTCGGAGAGCCATTCGTCGGCCACCCGGGCGTAGGCGTGGCAGAAGTCGTCACCCCGCAGGTCGTCACGGTCGAGAAGCGCCTGCCGTCGGCCTCGGAGGGACACGGCCGGACCGTAGCACCGGTGCCTACCGGGACCGATCGGGATCAGGCCCGCCCGGGGCGATGTCGGTCCCGGGCAGGAGGCGATTACCCTGGGGACATGGAAGAGCAGCAGCGATCGGGGTTGAGCCTGTTCGACGGTGTCCTGATCATCGGAGGAGGGCTCATTGCCCTCTTCGTGGCATTCAAGGTGCTCGGCTTCGTCGCCGGGATCGTCTGGTTGGTGATCAAGCTCGCCATCGTGGTCGGCCTGGTCATGCTGGTGGCCAGGCTCATGTTCCGCCGGCGCTCCTGACAGGCGCGACGGGGCCGGCGGCGAGCGGCCTACCGTCGCGACCAGACCGCCGTCGGCACCCAACGATCGGCCTGGTCAGACCGTCATCGACTCGTAGAGCTCGATGTGCTCCGTCACCATCCGGTTGGTCGAGAAGTACCCTTCGACCGACAACCGGCAGTCACGGCGGTCGAGCTCCCCGAGGCGCCCCAGAGCATCGATCATTGAGCCGTCGTCCTCACAGAGGAAACCGGTGCGCCCGTGATCGACCACCTCAGGTGCGGCCCCTTCCTCAAAGGCGAGAACAGGAGTCCCGCAGGCCATGGCCTCGAGCATGACCATGCCGAAGGGCTCGTTCCAGCGGATGGGGAAGAGCAGGGCCGACGCCCCGGCCAGCAGTTCGAGCTTCCGCTCGTGGGAGACCTCGCCCAGGTAGGCAGCATCCTTCCCCAGGAGCGGCTCCACCTCTTCGGCGAAGTAGCTCAGCTCCCGGGGCTCCCTCATCTTGGCTGCCATCAGGATTCGGATCCCCGCCTTGCGCGCGATGCTTATGGCTCGGTGCGCTCCCTTGTCGGGGGCCATCCGCCCCAGGAACACCACGTAGGAACCCTCCTTGTCACCACCGCCATCGCCTACCGGGAAATGCGATGCGTCGATCCCGTGGTGGATGACCCGTGCGATGGGGATCTCGGGAGCAGCCCGCCGCTGGGCGTGGGAGATGGCCACGATGGGGACGCGCTCCGCGTTGACCCGATAGAGGTCGGTGAGCTCCTCGTTGAACGGACCGTGGATGGTCGTCGTCACCGGCAGGCCGGGGTAGTGCTCGGCGTGGAACGGACCCATGACCGTGTGGTCGTGAACGACGTCACAGTCGCGGACCGCCTCGTAGGCGTGGATCACATGACGGATCTCGGGTACGGCCATGCCGATCCGATTGCCCTCGGCACTCGGCAGGACCCACCGACGCGGGACCGGACACGTGGAGTCGCCGGTGGTGAACAGGAGCACATCGTGGCCGGCATCCTGTAGCCCGCGAGCCAACTGGTCGACGACCAACTCGATCCCTCCGTACAGGAGCGGAGGGATCGGGGTCCACGGTGGTGCGATCATTCCGATCCGCATGGAGAGATTCAACCATCCCAATGGGGAGGGCTAGGATCGCCGGACGCCACGGCGGCGTGGCCGAGTGGTTTAGGCAGGGGCCTGCAAAGCCCCGTACGGCGGTTCGATTCCGCCCGCCGCCTCCAGGGGCACGCATGGGCGGACCTTGACTGCCGGCCCCCGAGGGCCACCCGCCTTGGGTGGCGCCACCCAGCCAGGGCGGCTGCTCGTCCCGTTCGCGGTCGGAAGAAGGCTTGAATGGTCGTGATGACCGCGCTCTCATCGCCCAGCCGAGACCGACGAGCGGCCGAGCGGTGAAGCTGGACTCAGTCGTGCACGACCCGGATCTCCGATCGCTTCGCAGGGCCGGCCGAACGGCTCTGGTGATGTCGGTCGCCTTTCTCATCGGGCTCTATGTGGTGGGCAACGCCCAGTTTGCCGTGGTGGCCACCTTCACGGCGGCAGCCTTGCTCGGGATCGCCGACTTCTCCGGCAGCCGGTCGCAGAGACTGCTGGTGACAACAGCCACCCTCGCGGCGGGCGCAGTCTTGCTCGCCATCGGCACCGCAGTGTCGACCAACACGGTGGCGGCCTCGCTGACGATGTTCGCGGTCGCTCTGGTGGTGAGCTTCTCGGCCGTCTTCAGCGGGTACTTCGCCGCCGCCTCCAGCGCGGTGATCGTCTTCTACGTGGTGGCGACGGGGGTGGAAGGGCCGACTTCGGTGATCGGCGCACGGGAGGCGGGACTGGCCTTCGGGGGAGCCCTGTCGCTGATCGCGACGGGGTGGCTGTGGCCGGCCCGCTCGACGGCGGAAAGCCGTGTCGCGCTGGCGCGGGTCTATCGCCTGCTCGCCGAACAGGTGGGTGCTCTTCGTTCGATCGGAGGCGACCGTGCTCGGCCACCCGGGAGGGCTCACAGCCGCGGTGACAATGATCCGCTCGCCGAGGCCATCCTGGCCGCTGAGCAGGCCATCGCGCGAAGCGCCTGGCGACCGGACGGCTTGGCCAGTCCGCACAAGGCGAGGATGTACATGCTGCAGGGAGCTCGTCGGATGGCCGGGCTCATCGAGGTGTACCGCCACCTACCGATGCGATCGGCGGTCGGACTGGAGGACGTGAGCGGTGACCTCGTCCAGGAGCTCGCCTCAGAGCTCGACCGGTGCGCCAGTGGTGTCGCCAGCTACGGCCAGGTCCTGCCCGAGCCGGACCGGATCGAAAACGTAAAGGAACGATTCAGCGCCGCTGGCCGCCGCCAATTCTGCGAGGAGCTGACCGCGGGGCAGGAGTCGGACCGGCTCCGCTCCCTGGCCGCTTGGTACTTCGTGATCCAACAGCTGAGCTGGGGAGCGACCCTGGCTTCGATCCACTGCCGGGCCATGCACAACGCGCCGTTGGACGCCTCCGTGAGATCGCAGCAGTCGGACCTGGTCCAGACGCTGGCCGACGGTCCATCGGTGGCGAAATGGGTCCGCCGCGCCCGCCGGAACCTGTCGTTGCACTCCGTGCACCTGCAGAACAGCCTTCGGTTGGCCACAGGGCTGGGTCTCGCGCGTTTCGCCGTCGGCGTCTTCGGCCTCCAGCACGGATTCTGGGTCGGATTCGCCACCCTGGTGGTGCTCAAGACCAGCGCGGCCGGGACCCGATCGAGCGCCTTTCAAGCCGCCGTCGGAACAGCCATAGGGTTTGCCGCCTCCAGCGTCATCATCACCACCTTCGGCGTGGATGCGCTGATCTACTCGATCATGCTGCCGGTGGTCGTGTTTGCCGCCTTCTACCTTCCGACGGCGGTCAGCTTCATCGCCGGCCAAGCCTTCTTCACCATGGTCATCGTTGTCCTGTTCAACCTGTTGAAGCCGGCCGGGTGGACGGTCGGACTGGTCCGTTTCGAGGACGTCTTGATCGGAGCGGCCATCGGATTGTTCATCGGCCTAGCCATCTGGCCGCGGGGAGAATCGTCAGAGCTGTCCAGAGTCGTCGGACGCTTGTTCTCGACAGGGGGGAGCTATGCACAATCGACAGTGGCGCGGGTCCTAGGCACGAGTGGCGACGGGGCTGAGCGTGGGGACGCCGGAGTGCGACTGTGGCGCGACCAGGTCTGGGTCGCCGCGGTCGACACCGAGGACGTGTTCTCGCAGTACCTGTCGGAGCCCCATCAATCGGACGCCCCGGTCATGGCGTGGGCGTCCCTGATTGCCACGGCGCACCAACTCTGGTTTGGCTCCAGCGTTGTCGCGCTGGTGCCCGAGGCGGCGGACGCGGCGGTCAGGATGCCCGAGGTCTGCGACGGCCTGCTCCTGTCGGCAGCGGCATTGGCGCGTAACTATCGCGACCTGGCTGACGCGTTGGAGGGCGAAGGCCGATCGGCGATGAAGAGGGAAGCCCTGAGGGTCGGGGGACCGATCGACCGGACGGTCCCGGACGCAAGCATGACCCTCCTCGAGCTGGAGGCCTGGTTGGCCGAGCTCTCTGTCGAGATCGAACGCACCGGTCCAGCCCTCGACGAGCTGGGGTTCAGCCTGGCCCCGCGCTCGATGGAGTCAACATCGGCGGCGCACCAATGAGACGGTCTCCCTCAAATCGAAGGAGGGGCGGCGTAGTCCCACAGAAGGTGCGAGTCTTCGTCCGCCGCCAACAGCAGGTTGGCCGGAACGTTCTTGTCGATGTGCCCGATGAGCCCTCTGTAGATGCCGTACCCGACGAGCTGCTGGAGCCGCGAGGGAAACGTGCGGACGAGGTCGATTTCCAAGCCCAGCTGTTGGTTCTCCTGCTGACGGATGTAGCCGGCGCAGTAGTTCATGGCGATGCCCACGCGTCGCTCGGCGGTGGTGTTGGCCCCTCCACCGTGCCAGAGGCTTCCATGCCAGATGAGCACGCCGCCCTTGGCCATTTCCGCGGGAACGGAGTCGTAGTTGGTAATCAGATCGGGGGATTCCGAGGCGGTGTGCGACCCAGGGACGATTCGTGTGGCCCCATTGGCCTCCGTGAAATCGGTGAGCGCCCACATGGTGTTGCATACGGTTGCGGGGTGAGGCTTGGGCAACGGGATGATCTGGTCGTCGGCGTGTATCGGTTGCGGGGTCTCGTCGGGTCCGATGGCGATGGACGACAACGAAGAGACGAGCAGCCCGTCGTCGAGCACTCCCTCGCAGATCGGCAGTATTGCCGGGTGGACAGGAATCTCCTGAAAACTGGGACCGTGGGCCAGCAGGTTGTAGATGCGGGTGGTGTGGGTCCCCTCGAACGGATTGTCGGCCGGCACGATGCCCAGGTCGTGTTCGAGACGAAGGAGGTCGTCGTTGAGGGAGTCGATCAGCGCGGTGTCGATTGCGCCTGCGACGATCGTGTAACCCTGTTCGGCGATGCGGTCGATGTGAGCTTGAACGGTGGCGCCCATTGCATCCCTCCACGTCATGGGTCACAGACGAGCCTATTCTGCTGAAGTGGCACGGAGGAAAAGGCCACCTGACGGCCGCTACGAGCTCCTCACTTGCGGGTGGAGGGGTCACGTGCTGGTGGGCACGGACGCTCGGACCGTCACCGAGGCCGACTCCGCCGTCGTGCGGGAGCATGCCGGCATGCGCTGGTACCGGTGTCTGCGTTGTGACGCCTGGCTTCCCGGCGAGATTCCCGAACGACCCGAACGGGACCGGGTCCCGCCTCGGGACGAGATCAAGCTCCCGGCCAGAGGCCCGATGCTCCGCGACCGCTATGTCCTGCGGCTCATAGCGTTGGACCGGGCCATTCATGTGGTGGTGCTCTCCGTGCTGGCGGTGGTGCTTTTCACGTTTGCCCACCACGACGCGAGCCTGCACCGCGACTACGTCAACATCATGAACGACTTGTCCGGCACCACCCCAGGTGAATCCCAACTCCGTGGCGTTTTGGGTTACCTTCGAAAGGCATTCGAGTACTCGCCCCATCGTCTGATCCAGCTGGGACTGCTCGTCATCGCCTATGCCGCCCTCGAGGCCAGCGAGATGGTCGGCCTCTGGTTCGCCAAGCGGTGGGCCGAATACCTGACCTTCGTGGCGACGACAGCCCTCGTACCCCTCGAGGTGTACGAGCTCACACTGAGCATCAGTGTGTTCAAAGTCGTGACCTTGATCATCAACCTGACCATCGTCATCTACCTGCTGTTCGCCAAGCGCCTGTTCGGACTGCGCGGTGGACACCGTGTTGTGATCGCCCGGCGGGCCGAGTTGAGCGGTTGGTCTGCCATCGACAGAGCAACGCCGAAGGTGCCGGTCGACGTGGTCGAGGCAGCGCCGACCCCTTGACCATTTGGACGACGCCGACGACGGATCAGTGCGGTAGGCGGACGGCCTCGCCGCAGGGCACCGGCCACGTCAGAGGCCGGTGGTATCGTCCTGCATCACGGGCCGTTGGCGCAGTTGGTAGCGCACTTGCATGACACGCAAGGGGTCGTCGGTTCAAGTCCGGCACGGCCCACTGAAAATTCCCAAACGACCTAATCGTCGCGGGGCGGAGCCCCTGAAGTACCGGGTGGCGACCATATGTACAGCGTTTGTGTCGTCTACACCGCTTGTGTCACCCTCAAGGCAAGGATGAGGTCGGCCGGAATCTCGACGCACTGAAGCGACAGCACGCAACGTGCGATCATCATGGAAAACAGGGGCCGATAGGCATTGGACCTGTCCGTTGCGCGCCCGTTCCGCCAAGTGGGACTGCCAGCCAATCGCACTGTCAATTGTCGACGTGGACCGTCACGGGTTTGCTCGAGACGCTTTTGCCTTTGACGTCGTGGACAACCGAACGCAATTCGTACGAACCGTCGGGCACTGTCATCGTGTCCCACGATGTCACCCAGCCAAGAGTTGGAGTGAGGGTAACTGTCATCGTTCTGACGGAGATCACGCGGTGCAATGCGTTGCTCACCTGGAGCTGCACCTTGGTCACATTCACGTTGTCCGTAACGTTGGCGACGATCTCGAGGTTCCCGGTCGCGGTGGTTTCGTTGGATGGACTCGCGATGGTCGAGCGAGGAGCAGGTGTTGGTGGCGGCAGCGGCGCGGGCGCGGGTAAATGCAAGGAAGAAGTGACGAGTTCAGGCATGAGCCAGCGTGCCACCCAAAGAGAGCCCGGTGGGCTGTAGTGGAGGCCGTCCCCCCGAACCCAATTGTGATCTACGACGGCAGAACACGGTGGTCCTCCGGGACAGACACGAGAGGCCAAATCGAGTACCGAGACATCGCGCGGATGCATGGCCGCGAACTCGCGAAGGAACTCGTTGAAACGGAGGTAGCTTTCGTCCCGCGCCGTGGGTCGCGTCACCGTACTCGGGTCGGACCATGGAGGTTGGGTGAGGATCACCACTTTGGCCCCCGTGGCGGTGAATTGAGCGACCCGTTGGTCCATTTGCCTCGTGAGAACCGCCTTCCACTGGAGGGAACCCTCGGGAAGGATCACCTGACCGCTCGGGGTACTGCGAACGATGTCGCTTCGTTCCCATTGGCTGGACCAGAGCACAAGGGTGGGATGACTTCGTTTCAATGCCGATGCCACTACGTCGTTGACCTTCGATCGACATGAGTTCGCATTTTGGTCAACTTCAGGACCGTTGCTCACGTTCGTCGACTGGGCCTCGACTACACCACATCCGATGACTGCTGCGTTCTCGATCTCGAAGCCATAGTGGGGACCCAGGGCGTCGAGGCCCGCGACCATCGTGCATGCGGTCGAATCTCCGACAAAGAGAAGTTGCACATCCGGGGGAGCCGGGGTCACAGCGGTCAGACCGGCCTCCCCACGCAACGCCGCGACTTGGGATGCCGGGGGGGCGGGACACCCCGACGACGTAGCCAAACCGGCAAGCGTTGCTGGATAGGAGTTCGTCGGTTGGGGCACGACGGTACACACCGCGAGTGCCGAGAAAACGAGCCCGACGCCGACCCCAATGCTCAGCCATTTTCGACCAGCCAATATCGTGGCCTGACGAAATGGCTTCTCGATCAGGAAATAGCTGAGAATGGACAACCCCAGAGCCACCAGCAGCCACAACAAGTTGTCGGCTACCGGCAAGGTGTCAGATCCCGTGCGCTCTGCGGCGATCGTGAGGATCGGCCAATGCAGTAGGTAGAGCGAATACGAGATGAGGCCGATCCACTGAAACGCCCGTAGCCTCAACAAGGATTCCGAACCCCAGACGGGGCGCGCGGTACCACCCGAGATGACGAGGGCCGTTCCGATTACCGGCAACGCCACCGCTGACCCCGGGTACGGCGTCGAGGTGTTGAACAAGAAGGCGCTTGCCATGATCATTCCGAGACCGAGCCACGACATGCCTGCTCCGGCCGTTGGGGGCAACCGCCGGAGCGTGCCGGCACAAACGGCCACGAATGCCCCGAGTGCTAGTTCCCAGGCCCTCGTAAATGGCGAGAAGTAGGCAAGAGTGGGATTGGATCTCGTCTCGAGGATCGAGAACACGAACGACGCGACGATCACGAGCCCCAACATCGATGCGAGATTCCGTCGACTCGAGGTGTGCCTGGCTCTTGCCGCCACCAACACGAAAAGTGCCGGGTACACGAGATAGAACTGCTCTTCCACTGAAAGTGACCAGAAGTTCTGCAACGGCGAAGGAAGACGCTGCGAGGCCAAGTAGCTTGTGCCCGAAGTGGCAAAGTGGAAATTGGCCAGGAATACCGCTGCCCAACGCCCGTCCACTGCGACCTGGGCCCCGGAGGACGTTCCGAGGAAGTGATAGGTCGCGAGCACGACGACGACGATCACCAGGGTCGCCGCGGGAATGATCCGGCGAACCCGTCGGGCATAAAAGCGAGGGATCGAGGTTCCACCGGCCGATTCCCGTTCTCTCAGGAGAACCCCTGTGATGACGAAGCCAGAAATGACAAAGAAAACGTCGACTCCCACGTATCCACCGCTCATACCCGGTACACCGGCGTGGAAAAGAACTACGAGCAATATGGCAACGGCTCGCAAGCCCTGAACGTCCGGTCGAAACGGGCGGTCCTCGGGAGCAGACCCCGAGTGATCTCCAGAGGAAAACAAGCGTCGTTGACCACCGCTAGGTCGCGTAGATCTGGCTAAAGGCTGCTTCGACTCCAGTAGCGACATCGGACCCCCCGGTGGCCATCCATCCTAGGGACGCGATGGGAATCGTAGGGCACGCGGCCGTCGCACATGTTTGCCATTTCGGCCAGGTCAGAGCGACTGTCTCGACCCAGCGCACCTACCCAACGATCCGGGAACGGCTTTCCCGATCGCAACGAGCCCCTCTGGCCGTGGCCGCGCCTCGTCGAGCTGACCCGGCACGGCGGAGATCTTCCCATCGGACGATTTCCGCGCAGTTCGTCAAAGCGGGGCTAGCGATGAAACAGTACGCCTACGGCGTTCACGGCTCCGGCGATGGCAGCGCGGCCTGAGTACAGCCGCCTGTACACCAACCGGGGTGTCCGATGGCCACCTTGGGCGCACCGTCTCGACTTTGAAGGCCGGCAGCGGGATTGGGAGGACGAAGGCATCGCGTGTCGTCCAGTTTGACGATGACGGACTCACCTGGACCGATTCTGCATGTGCAGGCAATCCCGCCTGCCTTGGCCTGAACGCACGTTCCTGAATCGAATGCCACAGCAAGTGGCGTTGTTCCCACGTTGGGTGTGCGGGACGTCGGTCGCCATCGACCTCCTGTGCGATAATCCCACCTCGTGGTGGCGGTCACCCTGGCGGATCTTGCATACCGGTACCGCCAGTTCCTGATCGCGGTGGTGGGTGCCGGCGTGGTGATGGCCATGGCCCTTCTGTTGGCAGGGCTGGAGGGCGGATTCACCGCAGAGACATCGCAGACCGTCGGTGCGGTTGGGGCCGACCGATGGGTCCTTACCGACAGCTCCGGCGGACGTATCGCGGCGGTGGGCGTGTTCCCGCAGTCAGATGTGGCGAGGATTGCCCGTGCTCCCGGTGTGACCAAAGCCGATCCCCTGGTCATCTTGCCCCAGGCCGTCGTGCGCTCCGGTAACGAGATCCTGACCGTCAACGTCATAGGAGTCTCCGTAGGGGGGTTGGGCGACCCACAGGCCACTTCGGGACGGTCACTCTCGGGAAATGGCCAAGTGGTGGTGAATGCAGGTACGGGCGCGGCTCTAGGGAGCGACATCGAGGTTGGCACCATGCGCTTCGAGGTTGTTGGACAGGTGACCGACAGGACTCTGCTCGGTGGGGGGTCCATCGTCTATATGCCCCTGCACGACGCCCAGCTCCTGGCCCTGGGTGGGCGTCCATTGGTCACGGCTGTGGTCACCAAAGGAGTGCCGAGGACGGCGCCTGCGGGGCTGCAGGTGCTCACCAACAAAGGTGTCGAGCAGCGGACGCTCGACGCGCTCGGACCCGCGATCTCGTCCATCAACAACTCCAAGATCTTGATGTGGGTGGTTGCCGGCATCATCATCGCCTCTCTGCTGTATGTGTCTGCCCTCCAGCGCGTTCGAGATTTCGCCGTGCTCAAAGCACTGGGATCTTCGTCCTTGGCTCTCTTTGGCAGCCTCGCTCTCCAGGCCGTGATCGTGGCTCTTGGGGCTGCTGCGTTTGCCGCCATCGTCTGTAACTTCATGGGCGGCCTGTTTGCACAGCCAATAGCCATCCCGGTCAGTGCGTTCTTGGCCTTACCGATCGTGGCCGTGATCGTCGGACTGCTCTCCAGTTTGATCGCGCTGCGCCGGGCAACCGGCGCCGACCCCGCTGCGGCGTTCGGAGGCTGACCGGTGGCGACCTTGACGGCGGACGAAGTGACCGTGGAGTTCTCCTCCGGTGGTTATTTGGTCCGCCCGCTCAATCACTTCTCGTTCACGGCCGACGATGGCCAGTTGGTAGTGCTATTGGGCCCATCCGGCTGCGGCAAGACCACGCTGCTTTCGTGCCTGGCCGGATTGCTCACTCCGACATCCGGATCCATCGTTCTCGACGACAAAGAAGTGACGGCCCTGACCGGCACCAATCTGTCCGATTATCGCCGACACACCGTCGGTGTGGTCTTCCAGGGCTTCAATCTGATCCCGAGCTTGAGCGCCCGTTCTAACGTCTTAGTGCCCCTGCGCCTCGCCCGAACTGCTCGTAGTGACGCTCGAGAACGTTCGGAGGCACTGCTCGAGCAAGTGGGACTCGGCGATCGCGGCCATCACCGTCCCGACCAGATGTCCGGTGGCCAGCAACAACGGGTAGCAATCGCTCGTGCGTTGGTGCAAGACCCACCTCTGGTACTGGCCGATGAGCCCACCGCCCACCTCGACTACCTTCAGGTCGAGGACATACTGCGGCTCTTGCGCGGAATCGCCGCACCCGGTCGTCTGGTCATCGTCGCCACCCACGACGACCGCATTACTCAGCTGGCTGACAAGGTGGTCGAGTTGGTCCCGCACCTGCCCGACTCCCAGCGAGAACCTCAAGCGGTGACGCTGGTTGCCGGCCAAGTGCTGTTCAGCCAAGGTGACCTCAGCGATCTGGTCTATGTAGTGAAGTCCGGAGAGGTGGAGTTGTTCCGATCAACGGCGGAAGGATCGGAGGAGCGTCTCACCGTGGCGAGCGAAGGTAGTTACTTCGGTGAGCTAGGCCCGCTCATGAACCTGCCCCGGAGCGCAACGGCGCGTGCCCTGACCGATGCATGCCTGATCGGCTACAGCTCACGGCTCTTCCGCATTCTGCACCCGAACGCTCAGCCAGCCGGTGCATGACGCGATGGGCGGCATGGTTCGTGTCCCAACAATGGCCTCGAACGACCGTCACCTTCTAGCGGGAAGATGTCCCGTTGGTGTCGGATTTGTGAGGGTCTGACCAGCCGAGCTGTAGGCCTATCTCCCGTGGGCACATGCAGGTGTGAGACATCGATCACGACTTGTCGGCCGAATGCGGCACCCGGGTGCTCAAGGTGCCGGGGACCGAGGGTGGAGTCGTCCCGTCTCCACGTCGAGGCACCAACGAGCGGGACTAGGGTTATGTCGCCCAGGCGGAAGGGGAGGACCTGATGCCTATCGAGAACATGGCGGTGCTTTTCACTGACGGAGTTGGCTCGACAGAGCTGGCACAACGTCTCTCCCCGGACGGCGCGGATGAAGCCCGCCGCAGACACTTCTCGATCCTCCGGCAGGCCATCGCCGAAACCTCTGGCACCGAGGTGAAGAACTTGGGTGACGGACTCATGGCCGTGTTCTCTTCGGCATCTGCGGCCTTGTCATGTGGGGTGGCAATGCAGCAAGGCGTGGAGCGTGACAGCCGACACCAAGAGCAGTCGATGGGCTTGCGAGTCGGCCTGAGCTGCGGTGAGGTTACTCGGGAGGATGACGACTATTTCGGCGACCCGGTCATCGAGGCCGCCAGACTCTGCGCGTTCTGCGCTGGTGGACAGATCTTGGCGGCGGACGTGGTGCGAGCGATGGCCGGTCGACGGAACCGTCATCAGCTCAATAGCGTGGGTCGGTTGTCTTTGAAGGGCCTGTCGGACCCGCTAGAGACCTTCGAGGTGGCGTGGGAGCCTCTGAGAGGATTTGCGGCCGGCGTCGTTCCCATGCCGGCGCCTCTGGCTGTGTCTCCATCCGTGGGAGTGGTCGGCCGAGAAGCGGAGCTCGGAGCACTGTCAGCCGCGACCAAGCGAGTCGGGCATGCCGAAGGTCGCGAGGTGGTGCTCGTTTCGGGCGAGGCCGGCGTAGGGAAAACCACTTTGGTGGCCGAGGCGGCCCGAGCCGCATTTGACGACGGAGCTTGTGTGCTTTTCGGTCACTGCGAGGAGGATCTCGCTGTACCGTACCGGCTCTTTGCCGAGTCGGTCGGGCATTACACCACCCACGCCGCTGAAGCGCAGCTCCTGGCTCACGTGGACGCCCACGGGTCGGAATTGGCCCGATTGGTGCCTGTCCTGGCCAGCAGGTTGCAGGACCTTCCACCTCCGACGGCCACGGACGCCGACACTGAGCGCTACCTCTTGTTCGCGGCTGTGGTCGACCTGCTGGCCGTGGCGTCGCAATCGCACCCGGTCGTCCTGGTTCTCGATGATTTGCAGTGGGCGGACAAGGGAAGCCTGCTGCTACTGCGCCACTTGATTACCGCCGAACTTCCCATGCGGCTGCTCGTATTGGCCACTTATCGCGACAGCGAACTGTCTTACTCCCATGACCTCTTGAATATCTTGGGCGCGCTCCACAAACAGAGTGGCGTCACCCGCATCGAGCTCACCGGTCTCGATGACACCGGCGTGATTTCCCTCATGGAGGCAGCCGCCGGCCACACCCTGGACGACGGCGGGGTGGATCTCGCCCATGCCGTCTATCGAGAGACCGATGGAAACCCGTTCTTCGTCAGCGAAGTCCTCCGTCATCTCTCAGAAACGGGGGCGATCTACCAGGACGCAAGTGGGCGGTGGGAGGCGAACGTCTCGCTCGAAGACACGGCTCTTCCGGACAGCGTGCGCGTGGTCATCGGCGGCCGGGTCGGGAGGCTGGGTGAAGATGCCGAGCGGGTGCTGACCCAGGCGGCCGTGATCGGGCACGAGTTTGACCTTGACCTCCTGGCCCGCTGCACCGGGACCTCGGAAGACGACCTACTCGACGTTCTCGACCAGGCGACGGCGGCGGCCTTGGTTCGAGAACAGGCGGATTTGCCCGGACGATACCGATTCGCCCATGCCCTCATCCGGCGGACGCTCTATGAAGACGTCGGTCCCACGCGGCGGGCCCGGGCACACCGACGGGTCGGCGAGGCCCTGGAGGCGCTCTGTGGGGATCGTCCGGGAGCAAGGGTGGGTGAGCTCGCCCACCATTGGTTCAGCGCCACCCAGCCCGTCGATGTTTCCAAGGCTATCGACTACGCACGCCAGGCGGCCGACGCCGCGCTGGCTGCGTTGGCTCCAGACGAAGCGGCCAACTATTTCTCTCAGGCTCTCCAGCTCCTCGGGCAGGAGCGCGAGCCCGACCCCATCCTCAAGGTCGATCTTCTCATCGGCCTTGGAACTGCTCAGCGCCAGGCCGGCGTGCCAGCCTTCCGTGAGACACTCATCGACGCCGCCAACGGGGCTCAGGACCTCGAGGCGACCGACAGGCTGGTGGTGGCCGCCTTGGCCAACAATCGCGGTTTGTTCAGCTCGCTGGGCGTAGTCGACCACGAAAAGGTGGCATTGCTTCAGACCGCCATCGACGCGATGCCCCCTGATGACAGCAACGACCGAGCCCTGCTTCTCGCCACCCTGTGCAACGAGCTCACCCACGGGAGCCCTCTCGAGGAGCGACAGAGGCTGGCAACCAGCGCCAAGGACATGGCGAGGCGACTTGGCGATCCCGCCACGATCGTGCAGGTCCTCAATCTGGTCGAGCAGCCCCTCGAGGCCCCCCCGACCCTGGAGACCCGGATCACGGACACCAGCGAGGCGTTGAGGCTTGCCGAGACGCTCGGGGATCCCTATCACCTCTACTTCGCAGCGGTCTATCGACGGATCAGCTCCATACAGTCCGCCGACTTCCGACTTGCGACCAGGTGCCTGGACCTGATGCGGTCACTCAGTGAGAGGCTCCGACAGCCGATCCTGATGTGGGTCACCAAATTCCACGAAGCCGCCGAGGCTCTCGTGGTCGGCGACCAAGAGCAAGCCGACGCCCTGGCAGCCGAGGCGCTGCTGATCGGTACTGAGTGCGGCCAGCCCGACGCTGTCTCCTTCTACGGGACCCAAATGATGTTTGTTCGCCATCAACAGGGACGATTGGAAGAACTTCTCCCCGTTATCGAAGCGGTTGCAGCCGAGACGAGCATCCCCAGCTATAGAGGTGCCTTGGCGGCGGCCTATGTCGACACAGATGCAAAAGAAGCCCTTGCGCTCCTCGAATCCGCCGCGGCCGGTGGGTTGGCATCGCTGCCAATGGGTATCGGGTGGCTCGACGGCGTCATCACCTACACCCATGCTGCGATCGAGCTGCACGCATCGAAGCCAGCGGCCCCCTTGCTCAACTTGCTCGCTCCCTATCGAGCTCAGGTGGGCTTCAATGGCCTGATGCCTTTGGAGCCGGTGGCCATGTACCTCGGCGGTTTGGCTTCGGTGATGGGTTGCTACGAAGAAGCCGAGGGCTACTTCACCGAGTCGGCCGAGATCAGCAGCCGGATGGGTGCCAAGTTCTTTGCCGCCCGGACAGACCTCTTGTGGGGACGGATGCTTCTCCAACGCAACGCCCAGGGCGATGCCGAAAGGGCGCGTCGGCTTCTCACAAGGGCCGATGGTGCTGGAACCGCGAACGGCTATGGAAACGTGGAGAGATCCGCCAAGGATGCCCTCCGCCAATTGGACTGATGACCGCGGCGCTTTCATGAGTTGATTTCCACCAGAGTTCCGGCAGGCGGCGGAGACGAGCAGATGCTCGCCATTGGGATGACACCATGAGCGGCACCCCACTTCATGGGTGGTTGACCAGACCCCGATGCCCGGCCCGGCCGAGCGATAGGAGAGCGTTTCAACTTCGACCGCTACAGAATGAGGGCGTCCCCGTCGATGATCACTCCCGGGGTATCCACAGAAGGCGGAATCATGACTACCACAGCCAACGCTGTCCATACGCTCGCGGAGCGGATCTGCGTCGCTTCCGGCTGCCACGAGACCGGGATCCTCGTCGAACTCCATACCCAACCGGCCAAGAACGACCCGGATCTCACAGACGTCACCCTCCGGTGGCGATGCAGAGGCCGACACGCCTGGCAGGAGACGTATGTGCACGATGGAGCCAGGACACTCATCGAAACCGTGCAGGTTCGATAGATCCATTACAAGAGGAGTAGACAGTGCCCGACGGTCCCGATATAGGCCCTCGTCGGGCATCCGCCTCGCACGAGACCGCCGGGTTAGTTCATGGCGCTGGCCCTTGAAGGGAGCCCGTGGGGCCTCTACGGCGGATGTCCTCGACCGGCCCGATGAAGCCAGAGCCCCCGCGGCACCTCTTGCGTCAGCCCTATGAGAGGGGTCGGGTCCGGAACGCCTGGAAATGGCGGAAAACCCGGCATTGCAACGGACCCGGCGACGGCAGCCTAAACGAACGTTTGGTCGGTACTCCGCAGCCGGCCATTCGACTTTGGCAAACGCCGGGTCTTCGCCCCGTCTTGTGGCACACTCTCTGCCAGTTCGGCCCGGGCGGTCCGGCCGTAAGCTGCGACGACGGCCTACCGTCCCGACGGCGACCCCGACCCGGCCGATTCGGCTGAGCCGTCCCGCATGGGCTGCACCGCGAGACGAAGGTCACAGAGGGTTTGCCCCGACGTCAACCCGCCGTGACCGACATTTAACCGTCGCGTGTTACAACCCAAGTGGGCTCGGATGCGCAGACCTTCTGCGCGAGTGCCAGGGGCCCGGAGTGGCTAGGAGACCCCCCACCGGGGCCGGCGTGGTTGGCCGTCGATGGCGCGCACCTGACGTTCGACGGAGGTACTCGTCTACCTCCGCTCGGAGGACACGATGCAACGTCGACAGTCACCATCCTTGGCTGATGTTCTTCACTGGACAACTCCCCAATTTAGTGCACTGAGCGCTGCCCGCCATCTGCCCGCTCCACGTCTCGACCGCCTGGCGGAGCCAGTTCCGGGCCGACGATCAACTGCACAGGGGACGTGGATCTGAGGTAGGGGATCGTGGGCATCGAACCCATCGTTACGAACCGCCCGGCGAGGGTCTTCGACGATGGCGAGATTGATTGAGCGTCAGGTCGAGAACCCGGATCATCGCCGGAAGGGCCTAACGGGGGGTTCTACAATTCGATCGTCGCCCGGGACCGGGTCCGATGAATTGTGCGCGATCGGAGGCTCGGATATTGACCGGAAACTCCGGGACGCCGCTTGCGAGGAAGTTGGGAATCGACGAGGGAGCAGTCCTCGTCCTTCTTCACGCCCCCGACGGCCTGGACCTGGACCTGCCTCCGAAGGTCCGGGTGAGGCGTCGGGGGCGTGGTCACGCAGATGTCGTTTTGGCGTTCTTCACCCGGGCCAGCCGACTCGAGCTTCAGATGGAGGGTCTCAGCTCGATCGTCTTTCCGACCGGAGGCCTGTGGATTGCGTGGCCGAAGCGATCATCTGGGGTCGAGAGCGACATCACCGACGACACGGTGCGTGGCACGGCACTCCCTCGGGGACTCGTGGACAACAAGGTGTGCGCAATTGACGCGACCTGGTCAGCGCTCAGAGTCGTGTGGCGCAAACAGAACCGGCCATGACTATCGACCCATGACATGTCATTCGCTCGGCAGGTGCCGGTTACCAGGCTCGACGGCTGCATGGCCAGCCCGGGCCGGCAGTCCCTTCGCAGCCCCGATGACCAGATCGACAAGTTCGTCGTTTCCTCCACCCTCGGCCAGGACCAGCTCGACTGGGCCACAAATTCCCGCGTCCTGACCGCCGACGACGCGGTCGGGGCCGGACGGCGGCTGCGAGAGGAGGATGGCCGTGACCGGCAGGTCAAGGCCCGGCCGCTCGAACTCGTCGGATGCACGACAGCGCATTCCGGAGTGCAGAGTTGCACGTACGGACCTCGCGGTACCCACAGCTAGTTCGAGCTGCACCGCCTCATTCGGAATCCGTCATCCCCGCATCTCGAACGCCTCGAAGGTGAACGGTGGGGCAACGGTGCAGCCGGCCAGGGACCAGGCGCCAGTACTACGCGCGCTCTGCCAGACGTCGGCACCCACGACGGCCTGCGGTCGTTCACCGGTCAGCAGGTCGTCACCCAGGCGGATGGTGGCGACCCGGCCGTCATCCTCCTGGTCGATGCTGAGTTCCAGGGGGGCGCCTGCGTAGAAGTGCCAGATCTCGGCGCGTCCGAGAACGCGGTGCCAGGACGATCGCTCGCCTTCCTGGAGCAGGAAATAGATAGCACTTCCGCCCGGGTCCGCCCAGCTTTCACGGTAGTGACCGCCTTCCGGATGCGGGGCGAGGCCGAGGGCCTGGACTACCGCTCCAGCACTCATGTTGGGCATGCTTGCTCCTTTGGGTACCTGCCCAGGCGATCCATTGGAACCGCCCGGGCCCGACGTCTCGGGGTCCCGGTGGCATCCCTCGGCGGCGTCAGCTTGCTCCAGTGACTTCTATGAAGCTGAGGGTGTTGCCGTCGGCATCGGTGACCAAGGCCTTGCGACCCGCATCCCCGACGGACTCGATCGCGCCGACCTCGATCCCTCTGTCGCGTAGGTCGGCAACGGACTGGTCGAGGTCCGCAACCGAGAGGGCTACCAGCCCATATCCGGCCCGCTCCCGGTCTTTGACGACATAGAGCCACGCCGTGTCTCGAATCTGCCACATTACTTCGCCGTCGTTCACGCGGATGTCTGGGGGACGCCCGAAGAGGCGTTCGTACCAGGTCACGGCAGCGCCGAAATCGGCTACGGCGACCCCGGCAAAGAGCACGTCGACGTCCGTCACGCTTTCTCTCCGGCCCGGGGCCCCACCGTGGTCAGGCGGGCGACGGTGACGGAACGGATCACCGAGCACAGCCGGCTCGTCGCCGGACCAAGATCAGTGATTGTCATCGGACACCTCACTGCCATCAGGCTATTCACCCCTGTAGACCGTTTTCTGCGTCCGGAACTCATCGGTTGGCGGGTGGGAGCTGGTAGACACGGAGACCAGGTGAGCAGCAGCCCGTCTCCCAACAATTGACGAGCTGAGCGGTCTCGGTCGCTCCCCTCGGGTCCCGTCCCGGCATGGTTCGACATGGAACTTCATCCGACGAAGGGACAGAAGTAGGATTGCGGCGCGGGCCACATGTTCGCAGCTAGGGGGACTGATCGAGATGCGCCGAGGCACTCTCCGTATGATCCGGCGTACCGGTTCGGCCGTGCTCGCCGGCCTGCTCATGGTCGGGATGTCCACCACGATCGGTATCGGAACCAGTGGCGCCAGCCAGCGGGTCAAGGCGTCGGGGCCGCACGTCAAGGGAACCGGCAGGCAGAAAGTCCTGTACGTCGGAGCGTTCAACGGTTTCACGACACCTTCTGCTGTCACCTTCTCGACCATTCAGGGTGCGGTGAACGCTTCGAAGCCGGGTGACTGGATCTTGATCGCACCCGGCGACTACCACGAACAGGGGGACATGGGGGCCAACGCGCCGGGCCCCGCGGCCCTGGCCGAGGGATGGTACGGCGGCGTGGACATCACCACCCGGAACCTCCATGTGCGAGGGATGAACCGCAATTCGGTGATCGTGGACGGCACAACTCCATCGGCATCCGCTCCGTGCAGTCCTGCTCCTGCAGATCAGAACTCGCTCAACGGCGACGGTCGCAATGGAATCGTCATCTGGAAGGCCAACAACGTAACCGTCGACAACCTCACGGTTTGCAATTTCATCGCGGGAACCGGCAATGCCGGCAACGAGATCTGGTGGAACGGAGGCGCCGGATCAGGCACGAACGGCCTCACCCGTTATTCGGGGAGCTACCTGACTGCTACCTCCACCTACTTTGCCGGCAGCGACCCGAGCCACCTGAATGTGTGCGGCACCTGTGCCCTGTACGGGATCTTCTCCTCGGATTCGAGCGGTCCGTCCCACTGGAGCCAGCTCTACGCGAACAACTTCGCCGACTCGGGAATGTACGTGGGAGCCTGCAAGCGGGCCTGCAACGTGACCATCGATCACGCCTGGATGGAGAACAACGCCCTCGGCTACTCCGGAACCAACTCCGGAGGCAAGATCGTCATACAGAATTCGCGCTTCGATGACAACAAGGATGGACTCGACACGAACACCGCACTCACTGGTGATCCACCGCCGCCGCAGGACGGCCGTTGCTGGACGGGGATCAGCCCGATCACCGGGACCAAGATGTGCTGGGTGTTCACCAACAACATGGTCGACTCCAACAACAATCCGAACGTGCCGATCTCTGGAACCGCCGGCCTCGGACCTACCGGTACGGGGATGACCATCTCCGGTGGGCGGTACGACACCGTTACCGACAACACCTTCCTCGACAACGGGGCATGGGGCGTCGCCTTTGTTCCCTATCCTGACGGCAACACCACGTCCGATGGGCGCACCTGTGTAGGGACCAAGGGGTTCGTTGCGACTTCGCTGGGGATCTCGGGCCTTTCGTGCCTCTACGACCCGCAAGGTAACGTGCTGTCGAACAACAAGTTCTCCGGCAACGGAACCTTCGCCAACTCCACCAACGCTGACTATGCCAACTTGTTGATCGCCGGCGGCCAGCCCGCCAACTGTTTCATCGGCAACACCCAATGGGACTCGGCGTTCACCCATAAGTTAGGACCAGCGGTCAGCGGCAACCCCGGCCAGACATCGTCTTCGTGCGGTTCGCGGACACCGAAGGCGGGACTGCTCGGAAGCAATACGAACACCGACTTGCTTCTCCAGCTGGAATGTGATGCGGGCCTTCTGAGCGGGTCGCTGTGCTCGGGAGCAAATTATCCGCCGCCCACATCGGTGGTCATGCATCCGCTTCCCACGCTGGCATCCATGCCCAACCCCTGTGCTGGCGTGCCCAAAAATCTGTGGTGCCCAGGCGGCAATCCGGTGGTCGCGCCGAAGGGATAGGCGTCGGCGGCAGGCGACGAGCGCCTGGTGTAGTGCCACTACCACTGTCGGTAGCGGCGTTGGTTTTCGAGCGCGCCGGTTGGCTACATTCGTCTTTGTGCCTGAGGGGCCGGATGGGGCGACGCAAGTCCGCGTGAGCTGTGAGACGGGTTCGGGTCGATTCGAACTCCGTCTCTACGGCTCCGCGGGTGCGGCCATGTCGTCTTGGTGGATCGGGATGTTCGACTCGGCTGGCGTTCTCGCCCGGACGTGGATCTCGAACGGAACTGACCTCACCTCGCGCCAACTGCAGCAGTGGCTGCGCCCGATCGTCGGCTACGACATGGCCGCCCGGCTGGCCCGCATGGCCCTCCACGTTCACACCCGGCCGGCTCAGGACCGCCCGTTGGTGGCACTCGTGGACTCGTCCGGGCTCGAGGCGCTCAGGGCCAGCTGATCCACCCTCTGGCGCTTATGATCGGCCGGATGCGTTAGAGGAGGCGCCATGCCCAAATACCTGCTGGAAGTCACGTACACCCTCGACGGGGTCAAGGGCCTCAAGTCCGACGGAGGTACGGCCCGCCAGTCGGCCGCTGCCGGCCTCTGTGAAAGCCTGGGTGGAAAGATCGAGTCCTTCCATTTTGCCTTCGGCGGCACCGACGCCTACGTAGTTGCGGATTTCCCCGATGACACAACTGCTGCGGCCGCCGCGCTCACCGTGGCCGCCGGTGGGGGCGCGAGGGTGCGTACGGTCGTACTGCTCTCTCCTGCGGAGCTCGATTCGGCCGTGGCCAAGCAGGCGACCTACCGTCCGCCGGGCGGCTGAGCGAGCGCAGGGGGCGGGTGCCCCGTCGCCATCACGGGTAGCGGCCGGCTGGAAGATATGGGCGGAGGTGGACGTTGTTGGGGACGCCCCGACCCGGGTGGCGTGGCGATCCACACCGGTTGTAGCCCACACACCACAGGTCGTGCCGTTCGAGGACCGGCCACACGTTGCGGGCGCGCCGCACGATCGCTCGCCTGCGGTCTCCGTGATGCTCCGCATAGCCACCGCCGGCTCCCCATCCCACCACGATCCTGGGCGACGACTCCACCGCAGCCCTGACCCAGCAGTCGTTCTCCTCCGCTGACTCTCCTGCTGCCGTGTCCCGGTGCAGTCCGGTCTGGTGGGTATCGACCGATGCAAAGAGGTTCACGAGGACATAGCCCCCGCCTTCGTGGGCGGCGGTGATGCTTCCGACCTTCCGGGTGGTGGGATCGTCCTCGAGCACCCCGGCCCTCGAGGGATTGAGGAGCACGTAGGTGAAGCGCGGGAGCGTCTGGTCCCAGCTGCGTTCGAGCCAGTAGCGGTACGTCCCGTCGGGACTGAACACCGCATCACCACCGACACCGGGCGGGAGCGGCCAGCTACTCATCGCCGGATCTCCCGATGGGTGTGGCAAAGGGACGATTCCAGCGCCAGACCCAACTCGCCGCGGTCGGCCGGGACAGCGCTCGTTGTGGCATGGTCACATTGTCGCGGCTGCGGTCGCTGTCGCCAGCGGCGCGTTGGAACTCCCCGGATGGCGGCTTGATCCGGGTGGCGAGGTGGGTCGGTCACGCGTCCGCCTCATGGGATCATTTGCCATGGCGACTGAGACACCATTCGACCCGGAGCTGGCCGGATTCACCCACACCCGGCTCGAGTGGAAGCAGGTGCCGCCCAGGGTGCGGAGATCGATCGAGCGCCGTCTCGGTGCTCCTGTCGAACGATCTGAGAGTCAGCGCCGGGGATTCTCACCCGCCCTGGCTTCGAGGCTGACCGTGGGCACCGGCGACCGGGTCTTCGCGAAGGCCATCGCGCCCGACGCCGAGTCCGGTGCGCCCGGCGGACAGGACCTGTACCGGCAGGAGGCTCGTATTACTGCCCTTCTGCCCGACGGTGCACCCGTCCCGAGACTCCTCGACAGCTGGGAGGAGGGAGGTTGGGTGGTCCTCGTCTTCGAAGACGTCGATGGCCGGCACCCTGCTCTGCCCTGGGATCGCGCCGAGCTGGAGTCGGTTCTCGATGCCCTGTCGAGGCTCTCGACCGATCTGACTCCAAGCCCGGTGCCGGGCCCGCCGGCGCAGGTTCCAGGGGGACGGGACTGGTGGAGTGAGCTGGCCGTTGACCGCGCCCGGCTGGACCGGATACCGGGGCTCGACCCGTGGATCAAGGCCAATGTGGACCTGTTGGCAGCCACGGGCGCATCATCGGGGAGCCCGTTCTCGGGCTCGACCCTGCTGCACACGGACATCCGAGCCGACAACGTACTCTTCGTCGGCCGCCGGGTGATGTTCGTCGACTGGCCTCATGCTCGGGTGGGAGCCCCGTGGATCGAGCTGGTCTTCTTCCTCCCGAGCGTGGCCATGCAGGGGGGTCCCGATCCCGAATTGCTCTTTTGGCGCCAGCCCTCGACGATCGATGCCGATCCCAGCTCGGTCCTCGCCGTGCTGGCTGGCCTGGCCGGGTTCTTCATCCATGGGGCCACGGAGGATCCGCCTCCCGGACTGCCGACCCTGCGCCGGTTTCAGTTGGCTCAGGGGATCGAAGCGGTCAACTGGCTCCGCCGCATGATGGGCTGACGGCCGGTTGCCTCCGGGCGTGATGGGGAGCCCACGTCATGCCGTGTCGTCGTCACCACGACGGTCATCTCGCCATGACCGCGATCAGTGGAGCAGCTCCCCGTGTCGCTCCCGCGCCACCTCCGGCGGGATCCCTTCGTGGCAATCGATCCAGCGTTGGCACGGGGCGCAGTACACGCTCACATGGTTCTCGATCCGTGCCACCGACCCGTCCGGCGGGGTCATCTCGCGCACTCGTGGGCTCGCCATCACCTGGGCGGCATAGGCGGCCGCGCGCCGGCTGACAATGGTGTCGCCCCTGTCGTTGTCGTCCGGCATTGGCTCTCCCGCTCCGAGTCCTTGCCCATAGCAACGACGTGCGGTGGACCAAACTTGAGCCGACCGCGCCCCGAGATCGATCAGCGCGGGACGTGCCGCGCTCATGTGTGCCGCGCAATCCCTGGTCAAGGGGGTCCTCTCGACCGACGGAACACCATCGGTCGGACCGAGGGCTGCCGGTCGAGCGCTCAACGGAGGATCTCGACCAGGAGCACCCAGGCGTTGGCGATCCCGGCCGCGGTGGTGACGACCACCCCCGGCACCAGCCAGTACAGACCGCCACCGTTCTGCCACAGGAGGGTCGCTCCAGCCAGAACGAGGCACAGCGTCGCAGCGGCGGCGGGGACGACCCGGTTGGTCAGCCAGAAGCCGAACAGCTCATGTTCCGATCGGCCCGACTGAACGCAGATGCGGAGGTGAACAGCCCCGGTGAGGAAGGCCACCCCGAAGATCTCCCCGGCCAAAGCCGAATCGGCCTGGGCGGGCACGAGTAGGAACAACACGGCGAACAGGGGCATGGCGAGAAAGATCAGCGTCTGTCCGGCTCTGGCCGGCAGTCCCTTGAACTGGAGGATGCGCTGGAGATTGATGGACACGGCCACGAACAACAACCCGACCAGGGTGGCCGAAGCGCCGACCACCCCGAGGGCGAAATCGGTCCACCTGGCCGGGTCGTAGGCAGTCGTCAGCACGAGCAGCAGCTCCTTGTCACGAACGGTCGAGCCTAGGCGGGCAACGCGGCTCGCACGCGAATGCGGGTCCGAGGCTGGAACAGGCGCTGTCGCGCGGAAGCTGGGCGGGCCGGCCGGTCCGTCAGGAACTGTTCGGGTGCCGCGCCAACCACTCGGTGGCCTTGTCGAGCTCCTCCACCGACGGGAGGTGCCGCCAACCTTGGCCGTGCGCCTCGAATATCAGGTACCCGCAAATACGGCACGTGCCGATGGACTGCAGCGCACCCGGCTCGGCGGGATGATGAGCGTCGAGCATCATTCCGACGCGGACCGCTGCGAGCGCCCGCTGGCGCGCGGCCTGCTCGCGGCGGTCCGTGTGTTCGGGAGACGCCATGACACCTCTCGGGATCAGGGAGGGGGCTCGCCCCAAGCGTAGCGAAGACGGCCCGTCGAAGCCTCAGACGACGACCGGATCGTGCGCCAGCCGGTCCGAGCGGTGGACGGCTGGCCCCTGGTTGGTCGATGAGCGACAATGGACGCCATGCCGTGGTCGTGGAGGTGCCACCGGTCGCCGTGTGCGCCGGCATCGACCCGAGCGGTCGGACGGGTCTCCGGTGCCGGTCGTGGCCGGCGGGCGCGGCCGGACGGGCGACGATTTCGGTGACCCGTAACGAAGCGGTCCGCTCCCAGCTCATGGTCATGATGGCCGACGCAGCCGGAGCCGGCGAAGCGGAAGTGCTCGTCAACGAGGTCGTCAGCCTGGTGCTCGAGACCATGGGCGTCGAGTCGCCGGACGCTGCCAGGGTCTTCCCCTCGGATCCCCGGGACCGCCGCCTCTCCACCCACGAGCTGGCTGCGCTCCGGGCGGCCGCGGTGGTCGACAAGCTGGAGCCGCTCACCGCGGTGGCCGATGCCGCGGAGCGATACCGCAAGGCCGTGCGCAAGGGTAAGGGCCAGAAGAAGGCGCGAAAGAAGCTGTTCGAATCTGTCGAGGCCTGGAAGGAGTCACGAGCCGCTCCGAGTGCTCCCGTCGCTCCTGTCTGATGACCGTGGAGCAACCCCTAGGAGGGTTGGCTGGTCGACGTGGTCGGGATGATGGTCACGTTGATGGCGAACTCACCGGCCTTCAGACCCGTGCCGGTGATCGAGCTGGTGCTACCCGATGCGACCTGCATCGTCCATTGTGGGTCGGTGGCCTGGAAGGTCGCACCGGTCAGCGTCACCGTGGTGGCCGTCGATCCGGATCCGGTCGTACCGGTCACCGGGGTCGTTCCCGACTGGAAGTTGCTGATGGAGTAGCCGGCCGTCCGCAGCTTGGCAACGTAGGCCATGGTCCCCGCGGTGATGGTCCCTGTCACCGCGAACGCCGCGTCCCAACCCTTGTCTGCGCCGCCACCACCGAGCACTCGAGAGGCGTCGGGCGTCGGGACGTCGCTCGGGAAGCCCGTCGGGAGCGATCCCTTCGAGGCGGAGAAGGAGTGGCCGAAGATGTTGCCGTTGACCCCGTGCTTCGAAACGTGGAGGCTGCAGCCGGCCACGGCCATGCTCACACACAGGGCGGCGATGGTCACTGCGAATCGCACTGGTCGAGGCCCGGCCGGAATGGGTGTTTGCGCCTGGTGGGGGGACGGGACCCGTGCCCGGTTGACCGTGGTCGCCTGGCTCTTTCCCATCAGGTGGCCTCCCGGCTGCTCCGACGCCCGACTGTCCGGACGGTGGGAACCCTACCGTTGTTGGCCGGGCACACAGGGGAGGGTGCGGAGACGATCCAAGGGCGCCCGAGGGACCTTTGCGCACGGTCCACTCAACCGGCGCAGACCGCCGCGACCGGCTCCGATGTGATCCACTCTCCCGACACGGAACTCGCCATGGAGGTCCGATAGCCATGACCGATCTGACCCGTCACCACGTCGACCCGGCCGACGAGCAGCGGCACGCCCCGGGGCCCGAGCCACTCTGGAACGAGTCCTACTACCTCGACTTCGTGGCCGAGGATGGAGCCCTCGCTGGCTACGCACGCGTCGGCCTGTACCCGAATCTGGGAGTGACCTGGTGGACCGCCATGACCGTGGGGACCGGTCGGCCGGTCGCCGCATCGGTCGCCTACGATCTGCCCGCCATCCCCGGAAGCGACCTGACGCTGACCTCGGATGACGTAGATGTGCGCCTTGGTGTGGACCAGCCCCTGGCCGACATGAGCCTCCACGCCTCTGCTCCGGCCGCCCTCCACGATGCCCCCGCCGACATCTACCGCGGGCAACCAGGCCGCCCCGTCACGTTCGGGTTGGACCTGATCTGGTCGACGGAGGGGACGCCCTACCATTACGACCTGACCACTCGGTATGAGGTGCCCTGCGTGGTCTCCGGTGAGGTCGCGGTCGGCACCGAGCGGGTGGCGGTATCGGGACACGGCCAGCGCGATCATTCCTGGGGCGTTCGGGATTGGTGGGCGTTCGGCTGGTGCTGGACCGCGGCCCGGCTCGACGACGGGACCAGGGTTCACGTGGCCGACATCCGGATCCCCGGGCAGCCGGTGGCCTTCGGCTATATCCAGGTTCCAGGCCGGACCGTCGATCCGGTGACCGATGTGGAGATCACCGAGGTCCGGGACGAGGAGGGGATGCCGGTCAGGGCCCGGGCCCGGATCGAGCCGGGCCGGCTCGATCTGACCATCGAGCCGCTGGCCTACGGCCCGCTGCTGCTGGTGGCACCGGACGGTAGGACGAGCCGCTTCCCGCGCGCCGTGGCCCGCTTCATCGCCAAGGACGGGCGCGCCGGGACGGGGTGGATCGAGTGGAACCAACCGGATCCCGTCGGTACCGGGGGGCAGAACCGCTCGATCCCAGGGTGACACATCGGGGCTGTCGCCCATATGCTGCAGCGGTGACCCGGCGCGAGCCCGCCCCGGCGTCCCGCCGTCCACCCTCACCGCGACTGGAGAGCAGACCATGGCCATCGCAGTCGGCGACAGGATTCCCGATGTCCGAGTCATGACGTCCGGACCCGACGGGCCTGTGCCCGTGCAGACCGGCACCGTTCTGGGCTCGGGGAAGGTGGTGCTCTTCGCCGTGCCGGGTGCGTTCACGCCGACCTGCTCCGACTACCACCTCCCGAGCTACCTCGTCCGGCGCGAAGAGCTCAAGGCCAAGGGAGTCGACACGGTGGCCTGCCTGTCAGTGAACGATCCGTTCGTCATGGCCGCATGGGGTGAGGACCGGAAGGTGGGCGACATGATTCTGATGGTGGCCGACGGCAACGGCGAATTCACCAAAGCCGTCGGGCTGGAGATGGACGGGAGCGGATTCGGGCTGGGAACCAGGTCACAGCGCTACGCCATGGTCATCGACGATGGCGTCGTGACCGCGCTCAACGTCGAGCCGGGCCCCGGGCTCACCGTGAGCGCGGCCGACGAGGTGCTGGCCGGGCTCTGAGCTGGGTGGCGGAGCGGCTGGACCGAGCCGCCACTACCGTCGTGGAGATGGACCTGAACGAAGCGCTCAGGACGACCGGCGCCGTGCGCGAGTTCCGCGACGGTCTATTGGACGACGCCACCCTCTATCGGTTGCTGGACACCGCCCGCTTCGCTCCCAACGGGGGGAACCGGCAGGCCTGGCGGATCATCGTGGTCAAGGATCCTGACATCCGGCGCTCGATCAGGAACAGCTATCTCCCGGGTTGGTACGAGTACCTCGCCCAGGTTGGCGCCGGGATCACGCCATGGGCGGTCGTCAACGACCGCGTCGCCGAGCGGGAGGCCGTGGCCGCAGCCCCCGAGATCGCCCGTGCTGCCGCCGATGGCCCCGGCGGTTTCGCCGAGCACTTTGACTCGGTGCCGGCCATGCTCGTGCTGCTGGCCGACCTCACCAAGCTGGCCACCGTGGACCGAGACGCCGGCCACTACACCATGGTGGGTGGAGCCTCGATCTATCCCTTCGCCTGGAGCGTCCTCTTGGCGGCGCGGGCTGAAGGACTGGCCGGTGTGTTGACCACCATGGCTGTGCGGGAGGAAGCGGCGATGAGGCATCTGCTGGGCATACCCGAAACGGTGGCCGTCGCCGGGGTGCTGGCCCTCGGATCACCTTTGCATCAATCGACCCGGTTGCGCCGGTCACCGGTGGAGTCGTTCGCCACCATCGATCGATTCGACGGTTCGCCACTGGAGTCCCGATGAGGGCGTTGCGCGCCGTTCCCGTTCCGGGGAGGCGGCAGTGAAGGTGCGGATCGGTGTCGGCATGGGAGCAGCACCGCTGGCCGACCACAGCTTCGCCGGGATGATCGATGACCTCGACCGGCTCGGGTTCGACTCGATCTGGTTACCCGAGGTCTTGACCGCCGCCACATACGATCCCTTGGCTGCTTTGGCCTTTGCTGCCGCGACCAACCCGCACCTGAAGCTCGGAACCACCATGCTCCTCCCCGGCCGGAACGTGGTCCGGCTGGCCAAGCAACTGGCCACCCTCGATGTGCTCTCCTCGGGACGGCTGCTCGTGACGTTCGTACCCGGGCTTCCGCGCCGGCACGAGTCGGGAGCAGTCGGTGTGCCCGGTCCCGACAAAGGCCACCTGATGGACGAGATGATTCCCTTGTTGCGCCGGCTGTGGGCCGGGGAGCTGGTCGCCCACGACGGGGACGCCGGCCGTTTCGAGGACGTCGTGCTGTCGCCGCTGCCAGTACAGGAGCCCCTGGAGGTCTGGACCGGAGGCATGGTGCCGGCCGCCTTGACCCGGTGCGGCCGTCTGGCCGACGGGTGGCTCCCATCCGTATGCACCCCCGACGAAGTGGCGCGAGCCCGTCGGATCATCGATGACACGGCATCGGCCGCCGGTCGGACCATCAGCCCCGAGCACTTCGGCGTGTCCATCGCCTATGCCGCCCGCCCACTCGACGGCAACATGACCCGAGTGCTTGCCACCCTCCGACGGGGCGTCGACCCGAAGGAGGTGGTGCCGGTAGGGATTGCCGGCCTTCGGACCATGATCGAGGCCTTCCTCGGCGTCGGGTTCTCAAAGTTCGTTGTCCGACCGCTCGAGACCCCTGCGTCCTGGCCAGCCGAGCTCGAGGCATTGGCCGAGGGCGTGCTCGACCTCCAGACGTGACCCGGGCCCGGCCCGTCGAGCTGGAGTTCGTCGCCCATGACGACCCATCGCTGCTGACCCATATGCGAAAGGTTGCGGCCGACCGGACCGGTTGGATCAATGTGAAGCCGATCATTGACGAGGAGCACACCCCGGCCGGTCCGGGTCCGTTCGCATTCCTCGGCGGCTCGACTCACAAGGTCCCGACGGTGACGTGGATGCCTGGTCGGCAAGCTGCCAACGGCGCAAAGAAGCCGACGACCGTCGGCATCCAGCACGCCGCCGGAACCCATCTGGCGTGGAAGCTCCGAGATATCGGCATGCCGCTCCCCGACGGCTGGCGGGTGACCCAAGACCACCCGCGGAGGGGGTTGGTGGCACAGGTACCGGCCGACGCCGATGATGAGGCCGTGATGCATTGGCTGCTCTCCGCGGCCACGTTTGCCTCTGCCGTTCCGACCACAGGACGGTGGACCGCGTCGATCCACGCCGGACTGGCCTGATCGACTTCGAGAGGGCCGCCTGATCGAGAACGTGAGGCGAGCACCGGGTCGACACTGGTCGGATGGTTGCCCGTGGCCGGCCGACGGGAAAGGATGGTCAGGGCAGTAACGCCATCGCCGTAGAAACGTCAAGCCCTCGAAGGGGGAACATGCTCAAGGGATTCAGGAACTTCCTCATGCAGGGCGAGCTGATCGTCATTGCCGTAGGCCTCGTCGTCGCCCTGGGTTTCAGCACCCTCATCAAGTCGTTCACCGACAACGTCATCACGCCGCTGGTCAACGCGGCCGAAGGTGGGAGTAAGTCGTCGCTTGGCCTCGGGTGGACGATCAACGGCCAACGGATCAATGTCGGAGCATTCGTCGGTGCCATCATCTACTTCGTCATCTTCATGGCCGTCATATACTTCATCCTCGTCGTGCCATACCGCGCCTACATGAAGAAGCGTGGCGAGACGGTCTTCGGGGAGCCCGCACCCACCATGACGTGCCCGAATTGCCTGTCGGACGATCTGCCCGTGGGCGCCACCAAATGCAAGCACTGTGCGAGCGAGTTGGCGCTGTCCGGTTCGAAGTGACGTAGACCCTACGGGAGGCCCTTCTCTACCGGCTCTCCTCGTGGGAAGCTATCGATCGGGTGGAGGGGCGCCGGCGCTCACACGCGAAGGGGTTCGCCCACCACCTCAGCCAATGTGGGTTCGGGCAGGCCTTCGGCGCAGCTCACCCTCCCCGGCACGGTTCGCCAGATGATCGAGGTGGCGCCCAACGCGATGGTCACGACGACAGCCACGCCCACGAAGGGCAGCCAGGCCCGGACAGCGAACGCCGCACCGGCCGCCGCGGCGGAGATCGCCGTGCACGCGGTCTGACTGGTGGCGAACAAGCCCTGGATGTGGCCGACCTGTGACGGGCGCGCCTCCTGTGTGAGCAACGACTGCACCGCCGGCAGGGCGGCGGCGAAGCCCATTGCCTCGGTCGCCCCGAGCACGACCAGTACCGGCACGTTGTGGATGAAGGGGTATGCCGCGCACAATGCGGTCGAAAGTCCGAGTCCCGCCAGCACCATGGCTCGCCGGTCCGCATGGTCGGCCAACCAACCGCTCGGGCGGGCTGCCAGCACGAAGGGCACGGCGAAAAGGGTCCACGAGATGCCGATGGCCACGCCCGACGCGCCTCGGGCCAGCAGCAGCAGCGTCCAGCAGATGTCGTAGACACCGCTGGCGATCCCGATGATCCCGGCACAGATCAGTGCCCCCGCCATCGCCGCCCCGACGACCGCCGGGCGGAGCGGGATGGCCTGATCCGCGAGTTCCCCGCGGCGTTCGGCGGGGGCAAAGCCGATGTCGCCGCGGAGCCGGAGCGCGGGGATGCAGGCCGCGAACGAGAGGAGGCCCGAGGCGAGGAACATCATCCACAGGTGCCGGACGCCCACGATGCTCCCGACCAGGGGACCGACCGCCATGCCGGCCAGCTCGCCTGCATAGACGGCGGCAAAGGCGCGGCCGCGTCGTTCGAACGGGATCGAGCGGGAGATGAGGGCCAAGCCGGCGACCGTGGCTGCCCCGGCCCCCACCCCTTGAAAGGCCCGCAGTCCGATGGCCGAATAGGCGTCGATGGGCAGCAGGAAGGTCAGGCTGGCCAGGCCATAGGTCACCAACCCCCCGACCAGCACGGGCCGGGAGCCGATCCGGTCGGCCAGCCGCCCCATCGGGTACTGGGAAAGGACTCCGGCGGCGTAGAAGGAGGCCATGACCGCACCCGCCAGCGCGTCGGAGCCGCCCAGGTGGCGTATGTAGACGGGGAGCATGGGCACCACGGCCGTCGCCCCCGTCCACTGGAGCACCACGGTCAGCGTGAGCATGCGGACCAGCCGGCCCGCGACGTCGGGTTTCGCTGTCACCGGTCGGATCCCCTGACGGACCCTTCGTCCGGGCCGGTTCCCCGGTTGCCCAGATGCCATCCGCCGCACCATTCGCAGCGGTAGGGATGGAGGTCGGCGCCGGACTCCAGCCGGCGCTGCAACGCCGATCGATTGGCCTCTTCTTCAGTGCGGAAACGGGCTTTCTCCTGCCCGTCAGCCCTCCAGTGATCCCGTCCGATGGCGCTCGGCGCAGGTGGTCGACGGGACGGCTTGCGTCCTCGGGCCTTGGCCATCGGTGCTTCTATTCCACGTAGACCGGCGGGCGCCGGTCCTTGAACGCGGCGGTGGCCTCGGTCAGGTTCCCGGTGTGGCCGGCCAGGAGCTGGGTCCGGTTCTCCAGATCCACCGCCGTCCCGAGGCTGCCCACCTCCAGCGCGGCCCAGATGGTGTCCTTGGTCAACGCCAGCCCGAACGGGCTGAACGCACACATGGCCTGGGCCATCGAGGTGCACTCGCCGAGCAGCTCGTCGTCCTCCACCACCCGAGACACCAGTCCGATCCGCAACGCCTCGTCAGACTCGACCTTCTTTCCGGTGAGCAGGATCTCCGCTGAGTTCGACGTGCCCACGGCACGGGGCAGCAGCCAACTCACGCCGAGCTCGGTTCCGCTCAGGCCGTTGCTGATGCCCGCCCCGCAGAACACGGCCGACCGGCCGGCCAACCGGATGTCGGCACCGAGGGACAGGCACATCCCACCGCCGTAGGCCGGTCCCTTCACTGCCGCGATGATCGGTTGTGGGATGGAGCGCATGGCCGGCACGATCCCACCCATGTACTCCATGGCACGCAGGCCGAGTCGGTGCCGGCCCAGGCCCTCGGTGCCGGGCGGTTGTCCGGCCTGCTCGAGCTCGAGACCCGAGCAGAAGGCACGACCGGCACCGGTGAGCACGACCACCCGGCAGCTGTTGTCCGCGGCCACTTCGTCCAGCGCCGCGTACAGGTCGGAGACGAGGCCGAAGGACATGGAATTGAGGCGCGACGGGTTGTCGAGGGTGACGACGCGCACCTCAGGGCTGACGGATTCGATCGAGACGAGGGCCATGCCACAGCCTCACCGACCGGAGCAATCTGCGCCACTTGGGCCCCCGCCTGAGCCAACATGGCTTCGTGCCGATCGAGCCATTCAGCGCTTTTGAGCCGTACGGAGGTCGTCGGCGTCCCGACGCGCTGGCCGGACATCTGCTCGTGGCCACGCCTCGGCTGGTCGATCCGAACTTCTCCCGCCGGGTGGTGCTGGTCCTCGATCACGGCGAGCATGGTGCCCTGGGGGTGGTGATCGACCGCCCCGGCGGCGTCGCCGTCCGCGAGCTGCTGCCCGAGTGGCAGACGTTTGCCACCCCGCCGGCCGAACTGTTCGTCGGTGGGCCGGTGGCGCGAAACGCGCTGGTCGGGCTGGTTCGGCTGGCCTCGACCGACCTCACTCTTGAGCCGGCGGGCTGGCGTTTGCTGGTGGACGCCGAGCGCCCGGTGGGGACGGTTGACCTGGCTGCCGATCCGGCACCGTTGGCCGGCTCGATCGTCGGTGCCCGACTGTTCTCGGGCTACGCGGGCTGGGACTCCGGACAGCTGGAGGCGGAGATCGACGAGGGGTCCTGGTATGTCGTAGAGGCCTTGGCCCCGGACCCGGTGTCGGCCGATCCCGAGGGCCTCTGGCGCAGAGTGTTGCGCCGGCAAGGCGGGGCGCTGGCCGTCGTGTCGGGGTACCCGGACGATCCGAGCATGAACTGAGGGCGACGGGGTTACCATCACCTCGTGGAACCCGCTGCCGGCCGCCCGACCGTGCGCCGGGCGATGGCAGCCGACGTGCCGGCGCTGGCCGACATGCTGGTCCGGGCCTTTGCCGACGACCCGGTTGCCAACTTCATGTTCGCCGGGGTGGGGCGCCGCCGACGAGGGCTCCACTCGTTCTTCACCTCGCAGTTGCGCCGCCAGTACCTGCCCCACCGGCACGTGTACACCACCGAAGGGCTGGACGGGGCGGCGGTCTGGGGTCCGCCTGACCGGCGACGGCAGGGTCTGCGCGAGCTCTTCCAGCTGTTCCCGACCGCACCCTTTCTGGTCAGTCCCAGGATGATCAGGGCGTTGCGGCTCCTGTTCGAGATCGACTCTCTGCACCCGAAGGAGCCCCACTGGTATCTCGCCACCCTCGGGACCGAGCCGGCCCGGCAGGGGAAGGGGATCGGCTCGGCCCTGCTGGAGTCGGTGTTGACCCGGGTCGACGAGGAGGGAGTGGCGGCCTACCTCGAGTCATCGAAGGAGCGCAACGTCCCGTTGTACGCCAGGTTCGGCTTCGAGGTCATCGACGAGTACCGCTCGACTGTCGGGGCGCCGCCCATCTGGCGGATGTGGCGCGAACCCCGAGCGCCGGAGCTCTGAGCTCGGGTCCCTGGTTCCCGGTCCCTGGGCTCAGGTTTGGACGTGGACGCCGTCGGGGCGACCCTCGGCCTGGGACACCACCGTGGTCAGCAGCTCATGGAGGGCACGGGTAGGGGCGGAGGGCAGCCCGCGGCTCCGCTGGGCCACACCGACCCGGCGCCGGGGCAGGCCCTCGATGGCGACGGGGTGGAACTGGGCGCGCAGGAAGGTGGGGATGGCGGTGGCCGGGAGAATGGCGGGACCGTAGCCCTCGAAGGTGAGCGAGGCGATGAGCCGGATCCCGTCGATCTCCGCCGCCGGGAGCAAGGTGACACCGAGGGGACGGGTCACTGCGTCCAGCTCGTCGCGGAAGGCCGTTCCGGGGAGGGGGAGCAGGAGCTCCATGTCGGCGAGGTCCTCGAGGGAGACCGGCCGACGGGGTGCGGCCAAGGCGTGACCGTCTGGCACCACCAGCACCAGGTCCTCCTCGAAGAGCATGGCGGCCACCAGGTCGCGACCGGACAGCGGAAGATGGAGCACGGCCAAGTCGAGCAGTCCGCCGGCCAACTGGGGCTCGAGCCCGGTGGTGGACCCGTCCACGACCACGAGGCGAAGCTTCGGGTGGCGTTTGCGGGCCACGTCCATCAGCCTGGGTACCAGCCACCGAGCCGTGGTGCCGATCATCCCGACCCGGACGGTCCCGGTGACCTCGTCCCGGCAGGCAGCGACGTCCGACACCAGGGCATCGAGCTCGGACAGGATCCGCCTGGCCCGGGCCACCACCACCGTGCCCTCTTCGGTGAGGCGGCCGTCAGTCCGGTCGATGAGTGGGCTGCCCAGTTCCCGCTCGAGCCGGGCCACATGGGCCGAGATGTTGGATTGAACGGTGTTGAGGTGTTCGGCCGCCGCCGAGAACGTACCGTGGTCGCTGATGGCCGTGAGTGCCTGCAGGTGTCGCAATTCCATCGTTAATCACGATAGCAGCTATCGAATTAAGCTGCTTGACTGATTGCTCGCGGTTGTTATACAGTTGAACATAGACCACAGGGTCAAAGGAATCCCCCTCCTATCCTTGTTGAGTCAGTGCAAAGGGACTGCCTTCCCCCCTCGGCGGTCCCTTTGCCGCGTCTACCGGCCTCGTCGGGGATATGGCCGAACGTTGACCCGTTGGGGCCTGGCTCGCGCTTCGATTCACCCGGCGGGGCCGAGGTGTCGCTTTCCCCGACCGGGCCCAGCCGTGCCCCTCGCCGGCGGTAGCGTGCAGTCTGTGACCGCTGCCAAGGCCGCCGTCTTCGTGGACCTGGACCGGACGCTCTTGCGGTCGGCGAGCGGCCCGGTGTTCCAGGCCGCCATGGAAGCCGAGGGGGTGCTGCCGCCCGGGCGGCGACTGCCCGGGGAGAGTCTCGTCTACGGGCTCTACAACCGATTCGGCGAGTCGGTCCCCTTCATCGGGCTGGCCCGGGCGGCCGCCCGGGTGATGCGCGGCCGTTCGGTCGAGGCCACCCGGAGGGCCGGCAAGCGGGCCGTCGAACCACTGACCGACCTGGTTCAGCCCTGGGCCCTGGACGAGCTCGCGGCCCATCGGGAAGCCGGCCGGGCCGTCGTCCTCGCCACCACCTCTCCGGTGGACATGGTCTCCCCGCTGGCCGATGCGCTCGGTTTCGACGACGTCATCGCCACCCGCTACGGGGTGGAGGATGGCCGCTACACCGGTGGCCTGGTCGGCCCCTTCGTCTGGGGGTTGGGCAAGCTGGCGGCCGTCCGCCAGTGGTCGGCCCGTGCCGGAACCGATCTCTCGGCTTCGCATGCCTACTCCGACAGCGTGTTCGACGTACCGCTCCTCAACGCAGTAGGTCATCCGCATCCCCTCAACGCCGACCCCCGCCTGGTGGCGGTGGCGGTGGCGCGCCGTTGGCCGCTCGAGTACTGGGACCGGTCCCCAGGCATCCCGGCATTCGTCGGCCTCGAGCCCTATCACCTCGTGCGGCCGTTCTTCCGCCCCGAGGCATTCCCCTACGCCCGGTTCTCGATCAGCGGCGTGGAGCACATCGCGCGACGTGGGCCCGTGCTCTTGGCGTCGAACCACCGCAGCTACTTCGACGTGGCCGCCATCGGGTTGGTCGCCGCCCGTCTCGGCCGACCCGTCCGCTTCCTGGCCAAACAGGAGGTATTCGACGCTCCGATCGTCGGTCGCCTGGCCCGGGCGCTGGGTGGGATCCCGGTCGAGCGGGGCCAAACCTCCACAGCTGGGCGCGAGGGCCAATTGTCCACCGGCCGGCGGGACGGCCCCATGCACCAGGCTGCAGCCGCCCTCCGGGGGGGCGAGATCGTCATCGTCCTGCCCCAGGGAACGATTCCACGGGGCGAGCAGTTCTTCGACCCGGTGCTCCACGGTCACACCGGAACGGCCCGGCTGGCCGCGGAGACCGGTGCCCCGGTCGTACCCATCGGCCTGTGGGGAACAGAGAAAGTGTGGCCGAGATCGTCGCGGGTGCCGAACCTCACCGCGCTGCACCATCCCCCCGATGTCGCCGTCAACGTCGGGGAGCCGGTACCGCTTGGCCTGGTTGACGCGGTGGCCGACACCCAGGCCCTCATGGCCGCCATCGCCGACTTGTTGCCGGACGAGGCCCGGGTGGCGCGGATCCCGACCGAGGAGGAACTCGCCAGCACTCAACCGCCGGCGTGATCGTCGACTCCCGATCAGACCGGCAGGTGCTGCCGGTGCGGGCCGCGGTCGCCGCCGAAGCGGTCACCATGTCCAACCGGCTGTCTCGGGCGCTCGGGCGGGGGAGCGGCACGGTGGTCGGCGGCCGGATCGGCCTGGCCATCGACCCCCGGCTGCTCGTCACCCTGGCCGAGGGCCGCCGGGTGGCCCTTGTCACCGGCACCAACGGCAAGACCACGACCACCCGGATGCTGGCGACGGCACTCGCCGCGTCTGAGGGACTCCTGGTCGTCTCCAATCACACCGGCGCGAACATGCCGGCCGGTCATGTGGCAGCCATGGTCGGTTCAACCCGCGAGGTACCGGCCGTGCTGGAAGTCGATGAGGGGTACCTCGGTCGGGTGATGGCCGACACCGGGCCGAGGACCGTGGTCCTGCTCAATCTGTCGCGGGACCAACTGGATCGGATCTCGGAGGTTCGCATGCTGGCCGACCGGTGGCGGGAGGCGCTCGGATCACCTGGAAGAACCACCGCCGGCGGGAGCCCGCCAGCGGTGGTGGCCAACGCCGACGATCCCATGGTGGTCTATGCGGCCTCGGCCGCTGCCGGCGTGCATTGGGTCGGGGCCGGGCAGGCGTGGCGGAACGACGCCGTCGGATGCCCATCCTGCGGCGGCCGGATCGTGTTCGACGACACGGGAAGGAAGGGGCCGGACGGTGCAAACGGCGCAGACGGCGCAGACGGTGCAATCGGCGCCGACGGCGCAGACCCTGCAGACGGAGCAGACGGCTCGGACCCTGCAGATGGGGCACAGGCGGGACAGGGCGGACATGGCGGACATGGCGGATGGTCCTGTGAACGATGCGGTCTGTCACGACCGCGGTGTGTCGCCTGGGTGGACGGGTCGGTCCTGGCCCTGGCCGACGGGTCGCGCTATTCCCTCGACATCGGACTGCCCGGGCAGTTCAACCGGTCGAACGCCGCCATGGCCGCGGTCGCCGCGGCGCTGACCGAGGGCGAGGGCGCCCAAGATGGGCTCGGCTGGAGCCGGGGTGTTTCGCGCGCCGTGGACCACATCGCCCGGGTCAGGGAGGTGGCCGGCCGCTTCTCGCACGTCTCGCGCCGGGGTCGGGCGGTGAGACTGCTCTTGGCCAAGAACCCGGCCGGCTGGACGGCGATCTTCGATCTCCTCGACGAGGGCGGCCAGACCTGCGAGCCGGTCGTCCTGTCGGTCAATGCCCGTATCGCCGACGGGCTCGACACCAGCTGGTTGTGGGACGTCCCCTTCGAACGCCTGGCCGGACGGGTGGCGCTGGCCACGGGTGACCGCCGGCTCGATCTGGCAGTGCGCCTCCGCTACGCCGGGGTCGAGTGCACAGTGGTGGCCGACCCGGTGGCCGCGATCGACCGCGCCATCGACTGCACCCAGCAGACGGCGCCCCATGCCGCGATCGACTTCCTCGGCAACTACACCGCCTTTGCCGACATGCGCTCCCGGCTGTGAGCAGCGTGGACCGCAATGCCATGCTGACGATCGCGGTGATCTTCCCCGACCTGCTCGGCACCTATGGCGACGGGGGCAACGGCCTGGTCCTGGCCCGCCGGGCGTCGTGGCGCGGCATGGACACCGAACTCATCCAGGCCGATTCGGGGCGTCCCCTCCCGACCGCCGACCTCTACTGCATCGGCGGGGGGGAGGACGGTCCCCAAGTACGGGCGGCGGAAGCCCTCCGGGCCGACCGGTCTTTCGGACGGGCGATGGAACAGGGCTCGGTCGTGCTCGGTGTCTGCGCCGGCTACCAGCTGCTCGGCCATTCCTTCCCCGACCGCGACGGCCGGCCACATGACGGCCTCGGCGTCCTCGATGTCACCACCGCCAAGGGCGGCGGACCCCGGGCGGTGGGGGAGCTGTTGGCCTCGGTCACAGCCGACGCGCCCCGTCTCCCGTCGGGTCGGCTCCTTCCACTCCTGACTGGGTTCGAAAACCACAGTGCTCGGACCACGCTCGGCCAGGACGCGAAGGCGGTGGCCCGAGTGGTCCGGGGGGTGGGCAACGGCGCAGGTGACCGAACCGAAGGTGCCTGGTCAGACCGAGTGCTCGGCACCTACCTCCACGGACCGGTGCTGGCCCGCAATCCGGCCCTGGCCGACCTGCTGCTCGGGTGGGCCTTGGCCACGCCGGGGTCGGCCCCGGTCGCACTCGAGCCGCTGGACGACCGCGACCAGGAAGAGCTCCGTGGCGAGCGACTGGCCTCGGTGGGGCGCACGCGGCCCGCCTTGCTGATCCGCCGGCGCGGCGGGCGGCGTTGAGCCGGGATCTGGTTCAGCGACTCCGTCGGGGCCAGTCGGGCCCCTCGTCGACCGGTAGCCCGTCGGGGCTGGATGAGAGGATCCAGGAGCGCCGCCACGGCGAGGCTTCTGGTCCCTGCAACGCCGGCGTCGTCCCGACCGCGGCCTCCTTGCGCGCGGTCCACCAGTCCGAGCGCGCCTCGTTGGCCATGGTGGCCACCGACGCTTCGATGCGAGCACCGAAGCGTCGGGCATCCTCCTGCTCGTCGGGTGACAGCGGCGTGCCGAACGTGACCGTGGTGCGGGTTCGTCGCAGCCCCCGTCGTCCCTTGGGGAGGAGGTCTCGGGTGCCGTCCAGATGCACGGGCACCACCGGGCAGCCGGTCCGGACCGCCAGGTAGGCGGCACTGGCCGGACGGAATGGCTGCGCCCACCCGTCGGGCGAGCGGCCGCCCTCGGGGAAGATGACCAGGTTCCATCCGTCGGCCAGCAGGTCCGCGGCCAGGTCAGCCGAACGCCGGTTCACCTTGGTGCGCTCGAAGGGGATGGCGGCCAGGAAGAAGGACCACATGTCGGCCTTCCAGCGGCGATCGAAGAAGTAGTCGGCCGCCGCCGCCACCACCGTGCGATGGCGGAACCGGAGGGGGAGACAGGACAGCAACAACGGAGTGTCGGCATGGCTGGCGTGATTGGCGGCGAAGATCACCGGGGGCTCGAGGGATTTGAGGCCTTCGTCGCCCCGGAGCAGCGGGGAGGCCACGATGCGGGCTACCGGTCGGGCCACGCTGTCGAGGACCATCGCCCGGGCCAAGCGGACCGGGTACCGGCGCGACCATGTGGTGTCGTAATGGGCGCCCAGCTCGGGCTCGGCCGGGGGACGCGGAACCGACTCGGGCCAGCTCGGCGCGGCGAGAGGGAAGCGGGCCTGTCCAAACCTTGCCACCAGCGACGACGGCCTGACCGACCCCAGGCCCGCCCCCCGGCGCCATGAGCGCGACGTGTTCCTGCTCTCGAGCAGGGCGTCGGTCCGCACCGCCCGGCGTGTCCGAAGGGAGTTCGAGGAGCCGACCCGGGGTGTCACCTGACGTCTGCCATCATGATCGGGGGCGCGTGTAGGTGGGTCAGGGAAGGAGACGGTCCGACCATGTCTGAGGCCATCTCCAGGGCATCCGACAGCGCCGACGCGGCTCGGAACCCGAGGCGATGCACCGCCGCCTCATCGCCCCCTACGATGATCACCGCCCCCAGGTGCTGCAGGGCGTGTGCGCACCAGTACCACATGTAGAACGGGTGAACTCCGTGGTAGGCGTGGCCCGTCCGGTAGAGATGGATGTACCACGGATCAAGGGCGAAGGACTCCTCGAACCGGTCGGCCACCTCGATCGGGTCGGTCGTCTCGGTCAGCACCTGTTCGAAGAAGTCGATGTAGCTCGGATGGTGGACCGGGTTGAATTCCCATGGCGTGGGGTGGGTCATGATGACCACGCCGCCCTCCCTGACGAGCGGCTTGCCCCGGTAGAGGTTGAAGAAGTATCCGAGGCCTAGGCAGGCCACCAGGATGGGGTTGAGGATCGAGTTCACGTTGTACGGTCCGACATACGGCAGGCCCATGGTGAGGATGTCGGTCTGCCCCTCGACCGCCACGCCCTGCTGGGCCCAGATGTTGTCGGTGGTCAGCTTGTGGACTGCCTCGACTTCGCCGGCCTGGACCGAAGCCATCCGGTGGGGGGACCTGACCGAGTGGAAGATCTGCCGGGCGTAGCGGGACGGTGTCCGCTCCAGCGTCTTGGACGCGGTCATGAACCCCAACCGGTCGCGTACCCCCCATTCCCATTCGCGTTTCTGCAAGAAGGCGAATGCGGGCGGGAAGGTGTCGTTGTTGAGGGTCGACTCGATCTGGAACACGTTGACACCGCTGTCGGCAATGAGGCGCCCCATCCGCCAGTTGGACGAATGCAGCTCGGACCGGTGCTGGTCCATGAATGAACGGCTGTGCTGCATGGTCACCGGATTGTGGTGATGGCGCAGGCTCCGGTAGCTCGCCAACCCGGTGGCCACGCTCTTGTGCCCACCGTCCATGGCCACCAGGTTGATGTTCACGTAGACCAACAGGTCGCTCTCGGCGGCGCGCCGGTTGATCTCCACGTCTTCGCCCTGGTCCGTCTGGCCCAGGTGGACCAGGGCGGCCGGGTCTTCGGCATCGTGCTGGGTCAGCAGACCGTTCGGGGCGAAGGCGTCGTAGATGCGGTCGCCGAGGGCGTGGCGGAGCTCCGCCTCGGTCATCCTCCGATGGAGGGCCAGCGCCACGATCAGCTCGACGTCGTCGACGCCGGCGTCTGCCGCCATGTCGAGGACCTGCTCGATCACCAGCTGGCGGATGTCCGGCCGCTCCATCGGAGGGAGAGGCAACGAGATGTCGTCGAAGGCGATGGTCAGCTTCATTCCCGCATGGAGCTGGGTCGGCAGCGGTTCCTGGTCGCCGACCGGGTTGATGAGCGCGGACCGGATGGCGGCGGCCGGGTCCTTCAACGGGTCCAAGGGCTCGGGTGCGTAGATGACCCGGCTTCCCTCCGGCAACCGCTCGAGTGTGAAGCGCTCGCCGCGCCAGAAAAGCGTCGGGGGTGTGGAGCGGTCGACGTCGACGACGAAGCCGGGCCTCGGGCTCACCGACTGCCTCCTTTTCGGTTGCGTAGGTCGAAGGCCACCTTGACCGCGCCACGCCGGCCGGCCGAGCCGGCGTGGACGATGGCTTCCTCGTAACGCTCGATCGGATAGGTGGCGCTCACGAGGGAACCGAGCCCGGCGTCGGCGACGAGGCCGATGGCCCGTTCGAAGGTGCGTCCCGGCAGGGACGACTCCAGCGGGGGCTCGACTCCGTAGGTGTAGGAGCCGACCAGGGTCAACTCCCGATGCCACAGGGGCGCGAGGTCGATAGAGACCCGTCCGGGCATCCCGACCACGACCACCCGGCCCCGTGGCCGCACCATGGCGAGGGAAGCGGCCAGGGAGTCCGAGCTGCCCACGCAATCGAAGACCACGTCGGCGCCGTCGGTGAGGCGCCCGGCCAGGACGAGGGAGCCGGAGCGGCGGCGGACGGCACGGGCCAGTTGTTCGGGCGCCACCGCGGCGTCGGCTCCGAGTGATTCGGCCAGCTGGCGCTGATGGGAGTGTTTCGCGCCGACCATCACCGTGCCGGGCGACGCGTATTGCACGAGGTGGTGCAGTGCGGCCACGGTGGCGAGCCCGAGGGTACCGGCGCCGATGACGGCCACGACGGCGCCGGCTTCGATGTCCGCGGCCAGCACGGCATGGACGGCACAGGCGGTCGGTTCGACCATTACGGCGTCCTCATCGCTGAAGGAGTCAGGCACCCGATGGACCTGGGAGTGGTGGGCGACCAGACCAGCCGTCGACCACCCGCCTCCGGTGTCGGAGCAGTAGCCGGTCTGGAGGCCCGGGGCCACGTCTCCGAAGGCCACGTTGCCGCACAGGCCAGTGTGGCCACCGGCGCAGTAGGGGCAGGGAGGGCGGATATGGCGGGGGGCACAACCGAGCACCGGTTCGATCACCGCCCTGGTGCCTGGCTCGAGCACCTGGCCCGAGTGGTCGACGCCCCCACCATCGAGGACTCCGACCACCTCGTGCCCGGGCACGAACGGGAAGCTGACCATGTCCTCGAAGTACCGCGAGCTCCGTCCGTCGAGGGTGGCCAGGTCCGATCCACAGATGCCGGAGAGAAGGGGTTGCAGGTGGTCCCAGTCCTCACCGGGGGGCTCCGGGGGCGCGACGTCGAGGAGCTCCAACGGGCCGACGCCCGCACCGCGCCCCGAACCGAGGAGCGACGCCACCCGCGAGGCGGCGAATCGTGGCAGGTTGCGCTCCAGCACCAGCGCCTTCATCGGCCCGGCACCCCGAGGGGCAGGCGGGGGAGGCCACCGGGCGCGGCCGTCGAGGCCTGCCGCCGGCCCGGCCGTCGCCGGTCCATCGGCCCGAGGGGGAGCACCGGCGCCGAGCGCCCGTCGGCCTTGCGCCAGTGCTCCACATGCCATCCCCGCCGGCGGGCGATGGCGGCCAACTTGGCTTCGGGATTGACGGCCACCGGAAAGCCGACGGCCTCGAGCATGGGCAGGTCGCTGGCCGAGTCGGCGTACGCCATGGACTCCTCGAGCCGGAGGCCCTCAGCTGCCGCGTAGTCCGCGAGGAGCAGAGCCCGGGCCTCACCGATGGGCGGCAGTTCGTCGAGCCGGCCGGTGAATCGGCCGTCGACCTGGCTCAGGCGGGCGCAGACGATGTCGTCGAACAACGGCCGTAGGGGCTCGACGACGAGGTCGAGCGCCCCCGTGATCAGGAGGGTGCGGTGACCGAGGGCGCGGTGCTGCCGTATACGGGCGATGCCGGACGGGAACGACTTGGCCAGCAGGAGGTGATGGAACAGCTCCCACGCGTCTCGGTGCAACCGGTCGACCGGGGCTCCCTCGTAACGCCGGTAGAACGAGCGTAGGAAGTCGCCGCGGTCGCGTCGGTCGAGCGCCAGCAGCGACGGCGCCTCGCGGAGCAGATCGGCCACGAATGCCATCCGGTCGGCGGCGGGGAGGTGTCGAGATGCCAGCCAGGCGTACGAATCGACGACATTGGAGGCGATCAGGGTGTTCTCGAGATCGAAGGCAGCCATATGGCGATCCGGGGACAGGATCGCACGTCGGGAGCGGTCGGCCCGGGAAGGTTGCCTCGACCGGGTGGGTCCGGTGCGCACCCGGGCGTGCTCGATCACCGACGGGAGGTGGATCTCGCGTACGTACACGTCCCAGTCGATGGCGGCCGGGTCGAGACAGAACGTCTCCCGATCGTCGTCGTCCATCCGGTCCCACAACTCCAGCAGACGGTCGACACGGTAGCGGGCCTCGGTCTCGGTATAGGCGCCGTACAGCTCGACGTAGCCGAGCGCCCGATCGGCCAGGAGATGGCGCTCCTCCAAGGTGGCCATCCAGTCCGCCCTACGACCGCGGATGGGCAGGGCTCCCGCGACCTTCTCGGCCAGATCCATGGCCTTGCTGGCCCGAGACAACTGTCGTTGCACGCGTCCCCGGCCCGGAAAGGACCACGCCGGCACCACGATGGGCTGACCGTCGGCGTCATAGAGCGGGTGATCGGTGAACCACGTCTGCACCAGCTCGACGAGGCGTCCGTAGCGGAACGGGTTCCGTACGCCCGACGCCACGTGGTACACGGTCGGACCCCGGTAGTCCTCGTTGCCCGGAAGGAGGACGTCGCCGGCCACGGCGAGGATGGCGGCGACCACCAGGTCCACGGGGATCACATCGGTCACCCCTTCGGGTACTCCGGGGAACTCACGTAGCAGTCCCCTGGCATAGGAGACGATGATGGGCTCGGCCATGCGAAAGCCCCGGATCCACCCCGGCCGGGGCTCGGCCAGCGCCGACTCGATGATGGACGGGCGGATGATGGTCATCGGCACGGTGCCGGCGTACTGGGAGACGAGGGCGCGTTCCCCGAGCGCCTTGGTGTAGGGGTAGGCGTCGGGCCACCCGAGGGATTGGGCCCGGGCCTGACCCACCTTCACCATCTGCTTCTTGACCCAGTCGTCACGCAGCCGCTCGGCCCGCTCGGCCAACAGGTGAAGGCCGGCCGCACCCAGCTCGCCGCGGGCCTCCTTCATGAATGCGTCGAGCCGGTCAGGTCGACGTGAGGCGGCGTCGATGTCTCCGCGCTGGCGCCGGGCCGCTTCGACCTCGGCGCGCCAATCGACGTCCACCGTGAAGGGATTGCCGTCGAGAAGCTCCTCTTTGGCCTCACCCTGATGGGTACCGGCCACATAGGCCGTCGAGACCGGGATGAAGTGTCGCGGACCGGACCGACCCTCCTCGTCGGCGAGACGCCGGGCGGCCACGACGGCCTCTGCCACCCGGGACGGCCCGAGCAAGTTGACCTCGACCGCCGTGTCGAGTGGCGAGTCGAAGCTCACCGACGCGGCGGCGTGCACGACGATGTCGCACTCGGAGAGCACTCTGAGGCCCCCCTCGTCGAGGCCCAGACCGTCTTGGGCCACGTCACCGGCCACCGCATTCACCCGAGCGGCGACCGCCTCCTCGAAGTGGTCGCCATGGAGCTGCCGGAGACGGTCGAAGCAGTCGTTCTTGAGGATCTCACGGCCGGCCCGCTGCATGGGGGTCGAGCGCCGTCCCTCCCGGATGAGCAGCACCACCCGACTGTCCGGCACGGTCCGGAGGAGCCGCTCGACCAGTGCCGTGCCCAGGAAACCGGTCGCTCCGGTGATGAAGAACCGACGCCCCGCCAGGGCGTCACGGACGCGGGTCACCAGTTCTGTCTACCATATGGTAAGTGAGCCGGTCGAGTACCAGTGCGGCGCCCGCCGGGCCAGGCCGCCGTCGCCCGTCGACGGGTTCGGCGCGTTCGCGGGCCGGCTCCGCGCGATCCCGGACCGGCGACGGCACCAGCACCTCCGAGCGCATTCTCGACGCCGCCCTGGCCTCGTTCGCCTCGCGGGGCTACGGGGCATCGTCGCTGGACGGGCTGGCCGACGGGCTCGACATCCGGAAGCAGACCATCCTGTACTGGTTCCCGTCGAAGGAAGCGCTGCTCGAGGCGGTCATCGACCGGAGTGCGGTTGAGCTGTCGGCTGCCCTGGAGGAATCGCTGGCCACCGCAGGGACCGGTTGGGCGCGCGTGGAGGCGGTGGTGCGCTCGGTGTTCCGACTGGCGGCCCGGCGACCCCAGCTGCTCGGCCTGATGCGAGAGACGGGAAGGCTAGGGACGCCGGCGGCCACCCGATTGGTGACCGCGCTCGATCCACTTGTCGCACGGGCCTCGGAATTCCTCGAGGCCGAGATGGACTCGGGACACATGCGGCGGCACGAGCCCAGGTTGCTCCTGTTGGCGATCTACTCCACGGTGATCGGCATGGTCACCGAGGTCGAGGTCGGTCGGGCCTTCGGCGAGGAGCCGACCGCCCGATCGCTGGTGCGGCGGCGCAACGAGATCCTCGAGCTGCTGCGGTCGGCCCTGGTCATGGACCCGGGAGCCGCCGGATCAGCCGGAGCAGCCGGGACAGCCGGGAAGACGCCATCGGAGTAGCCGGAACGGACCGACGGTGGGCGATCAGTCTGACGCCTTGGTGGCCTTGCGCTCCCGTCTCGATGGCTTCGGCGCCGGCGGCGGCGGTCGTTTGGGCGTGTACCGCTTGTTCGCCTCCGGACGGCTCGAGCTGTTGGCGCGGCCCTTGCCCTTCGAGCCCGCGCCAGGCTTCGCCGTGCTTGCCGGGCCACGGGTTTCCCGCGGTGTGGCGGCTTTCGACTCGGCTCGCGCCGCTCGCGTATTGGCGGCAGTTTCCCGCTGGATCTTGAACGACCGGTAGAGGATCCAAATGGCCAGCGCCAAGAAGGGCAACGCCAGGAAGAGGCTCGAATTGCTGAACGCGAGGCCGGTGAAGAGGGCCACGAATCCGACCGGGGCCCTCCGGCCGAGCAGGGTGGCACCAAGCAGCAACGCCCCGCCCACCAGGCCGACCACCAGCACCGTTTGCGGGCTGAGCTGACCTTTCTGGGGATGGAAATGGGCGTTGTTCTCGACCGCGTAGATGATCACCCCGAAGAGAAGTGCACCGCCGGATGCGGCGAACGAGAACCGCTTCTCGCGTTCGTCCAGCCGGTCCACAGCCCACTTGGTGGAGCGGTCGGACCGACCTGTTCTCTCCGACCCTCGGTTGGCCGAGCGGGCGACGTCCCCCCTCCGCTGAACAGTGGCCGCGGCCCGGGGACGCTCCTTCGTCACCTCCTCCGGGTCGGTGGTCTCGGACTCCTCGCCCTCTCCGTCATCGAGATTGCGCCTGTCGGGTGATCTGGCCATCGATCAAAGGCTATCGGTCCGATCGATGGAACTTCGTCGCAGCCCTCCGCCTTCATCACCGGTTTGTTCATTCACCGGTTTGGTCTGTGATCACCAGCCGCAGTCCGGCGTTGGCCTGGGGTTCGACCACCCAGGACGTGCCGTCCGGCTCCGTGACGGCTGCGAGTTCGTCCCGCCCGACGGGTTTGGCGTCGGGCAAGCTGCCCGGTTCCTCGGCGCAGAGGTGGAGATGGTGGATCCGACCCGGTCGTCCGTCGAGCCACTCGAGCAACCGTGGTTCGCCGACCTGCCCATCGGCCGCCACCAGACGCAGGCCCAACGGCCCTCCCCAGCTCAGGTCGATCCAGGCCAACCCCCGGGAGCGGCCCTCGCCCACCGTCTCGCCGCCGAGCAGGTCGACGAAGATACTTGTGGCCACCGACATGTCCGTGACCAGATGGGTGACCCGAAGCAACGACGCGGGGGCTGTCAGTCTGCTGCCGTCGCGGCGGGGTCGACGGTCGGTCGGGTAGTCCGCTGGAGGGGAGCTCAACCAGGGTGTGGCCGCTTGGGCCAGTTGGACGGCCACCCCGGTGGCCTGCTTGGGATGAATGAACGCCTCCATCCACTCTGGGTCGCTCAGGTCGATGCCGATGGGCTCCAAGCCCGACCGCCGTGCCTGCTCGATGGCCGCGGCGATGTCCGTCACCTTGAACGTGAGGTGGTGGGGACCTGGCCCGCTCGACCGGAGGAACCGCTCGAGGAAGTCGTTAGCCGTCGTGTCGTGCGGCATGAGCAACTCGATCCGAGCACCGTTCGCAAATCGAACCTGGCCCGGCGCGAATCCGAGACTCATTCCACCCGAGCTCCACTCGGCCCCGAAGTCGACGGCGTACCGGTCCCAGGCGTCTTGCCAGCGGTGGACGGCATGGGCCACATGGTCGAGCAGGACCCCGACGACTGTCTCCGGCGGCATCCGCAAAAGATTGCCGCCGTCAGGGGTCCTTGTCGAAACGACCGAGGCGGGTACTCCTGGTTGTGGGCGCGACGGCCGACCGGTACGGTCGTGCAATGGACTTTCGCACCGAATCAGCGATCGAGTTGGCAGGAGAAGTGCGGCGTGGTGAGCGGTCGGCTCGCGAGCTCGTGGATCACGCCTTCGAGCGGATCACAGCTCTCAACCCGACCATCAACGCCTTTGTCGCGGTCGACGAGGACCGCGCACACGCCGCGGCTGAAGCTGTCGATTCCACCGTGACGGCGGGTGGCGATCCGGGGGTCCTGGCCGGAATCCCCATCGGTGTCAAAGACCTCGAGGATGCCGCCGGATTTGTGACGACGCACGGCTCCGAGGTGTTCGCCGGAGGTGACCCGGCGTCCGCCGACTCGCCCTTGGTGGCCAGGCTGGTGGCGGCGGGATGTGTGGTGGTGGGGAAGACCAACACGCCGGAGCTCGGATGGAAGGCGGACACGGACAACCTTCTCTTCGGTCCCACGCTCAACCCGTGGAACCTCGATCACACACCGGGCGGATCCTCCGGCGGGAGTGCTGCGGCCATCGCGTCGGGAATGGTGCCCCTGGCCACCGGCTCCGACGGGGGAGGCTCGATTCGGATTCCGTCATCATGTTGCGGCCTGTCCGGCATGAAGCCCTCACTCGGACGTGTACCCAGTGGGGGAGCGACCGCGCCCGACTGGTTGAATCTGTCGACCAAAGGAGTCTTGGCCCGTCGGTTGGCCGACGTGGTGGCGGCACTCGACGTCGCGGTTGGACCCGACCCCACCGATCTGAGGTCGCTGCCCCGACCGGAAGCATCATGGATCGCCACACTCGACGACCCCAGACCACCACGCCGGGTGGCCTGGTCGCCGACCCTGGGCTACGCCGAGGTCGACTCGGAGGTATTGGCCATCTGCGAGCGGGCCGTCGAGGTGATGGCGTCGCTGGGCACCGAGGTAGTCGAGGTGGATTCGGTCTTCTCATCCGACCCGGTGGGCGAATGGCTGACCCTGTCCGGTGTCTACAACCTCCGGACTCTGGTCGGTGCTCGTGAAACGCAGGTGTGGGACGGGATCGACCCGGTGCTGGCGATGACCCTCGAGGGCGCGGCAGCGGTGAGCGCCCTCGACGTCATCCGGGCGGACGACGCTTGTCACACGCTCAACCTTCGGTTGGTCGAACTGTTCCATGACGTCAGGCTCCTCATCACCCCGACGGTGGCTGCCGTACCGCCTCTCCGATCGCTCGGCGGCCAGGGGATGATCAACGGAAAAACGGACTACAACTGGGTCAAATTCACCTATCCCTTCAACATGACGCGCTCGCCGGCCGCATCGATCTGTGCCGGACTCTCGTCGTCGGGCCTACCGATCGGGTTGCAGTTGATCGGGCCCCAACATGCGGACCTGGTCGTCCTGCGATCGGCGGCGGCGCTCGAGGCGGCGTTGGGGTTCGAGAGCTTGGCCCCGAGTCCGGCTGAACTTGTGAACTGACCACCAGCCAACTCTGACACAGCGGGTCGCCGGGCTACCATGTCCACCCGGATGAATCGCGGGTGCTCCGCGATCCACATCTTCGGGCGTTTAGCTCAGTTGGTTAGAGCGCAGCCTTCACACGGCTGAGGTCGGAGGTTCGAGTCCTCTAGCGCCCACTGTGTGATCTCGCGGGACATCGGAGACCGATGTGTCAAGACATCGTAGACCCGAAACCGGCTGGTCAGGCTTGTGGTTGGTAGTCCCGGTTCGGATCGAGGACCAAGTGCCGTAGGGGCGAGCCGTCGATCGCCACGATCTCG
>DASZIO010000052.1:0-3519 GCA_035949055.1 Acidimicrobiales bacterium | reverse complement strand
ACCCGGATGAGCTTGCCTGCCGCCACCAGTCCCGCGCTCTCGGACACGGACAAGGTGAAGACGAGGCGGCGCCCCTCGATCCGGTCGAGGGTGGCCTCGGCCCACACCGTGGCCCCGACGGCCACCGGCACCAGATGGTCGAACTGGACCCGCTTGGCCACTGACGTGCAATTGTCGGCGAGCTCGTCGGCGATGGCCATGCAGCTGGCCTCCTCGCACAGCGCGATGAGACGAGGCGTGGCCAGGACCGGAACCGAACCCGTCCGCATGGACTCGGCCGTGTCGGCCTCGGTGACCTTCATCTCGATTCGGGCAGCCAGACCGGTCCGGGGAACCACGCCGGTACGATACGTGACACAGCAGGCGCCGGCCAAAGTGTCGTGGTGCCGCGAGGAGGCCCTAGTGATCGAAACCCCCGTGCTCGAGCGGGTGCTGTCCGGAGCGCTGCGCAGCGGCGGCGACTTCGCCGAAGTCTTTGCCGAGGACCGGTCGTCCTCCTCGGCCCTGCTGGACGACGGGCGTGTCGAGGAGCTGTCCTCCGGACGGGAACGGGGGGCGGGTATCCGGGTGGTGGCCGGCGAGACGACGGGGTTCGCCCACACCGCCGACTTGTCCGAGGCGGGGCTCATGCGGGCGGCCGAGGCGGCATCGGCCGTGGCCAGGAGCGGCGGCGGTACCGGCACGGTGGCCCTGGACGCCGGGACATCCCCGGCTCCCACCTCTGACGGCTCGGATCGACAGCAGCCCGGTTCTAAAGGCGAGACCCTGGAGCTGCTGCGTCGGGCCGACGAGGCCGCCCGGGCCGCCGGCGGCGCCATCTCCCAGGTCCAGTCGGGCTGTGGCGGCTCACGACGTCGGGTGCTCATTGCCAATTCGGAAGGCCTCCTGGCCCGGGACGACCAGGCGCGCACGCGCTTCTCGGTGTCGTGCGTGGCGACGGGCGACACCGGCCTCCAGACCGGGTTCGAATCGGCCGCTCGCACGCTCGGGTTCGAGCTGTTCGACGAGGTCTCGGTCGAGGAGCTGGCCGAGCTGGCGGCCCGGCGGGCACTCTCGAAGCTCACAGCCCGTCCCGCGCCATCCGGGGAGCTGCCGGTGGTGCTGGCCGGCGGCAGCGGCGGGATCCTGTTCCACGAGGCCTGCGGCCATGGGCTCGAGGCCGACCACATCGTGAAGGACGCCTCGGTCTACACGGGGAAGGTCGGGGAGCTGGTGGCCAGCCCGTTGGTGACGCTGGTCGACGACGGCACGGTGGACTCCGAGTGGGGGACGTACGCGGTCGACGACGAGGGGCGCCCGGCCCAGCGCAACGTGCTCATCGAAGACGGAGTCCTCACCGACTACATGTGGGACTACCTACGAGCCCGCAAGAGCGGGCGAGCCTCCTCGGGCAACGGGCGACGCCAGACCTACCAGCACCTGCCCATGGTACGGATGACCAACACCTTCCTCCTGCCCGGCGAGGAGCACCCCGACGAGATCGTGGCCCAGACTCCTCGTGGGGTCTACGTAGCCAAGCTGGGTGGAGGGCAGGTCAACACCACGACTGGGGATTTCGTGTTCGGCACGACCGAGGCCTATCTCATCGAGGACGGCCGGATCACCGAGCCGCTTCGGGACGCCAATCTCATCGGCAACGGCCCCGAGATCCTCAAGCGGGTCGACGCCGTGGCGACCGACTTTGCCATGACCCCGGGAACCTGCGGGAAGGACGGTCAGAGCGTCCCGGTCGGGTGCGGTCAGGCCACGTTGCGAGTCACCGGCGTGACCATCGGCGGGACCGCGGAATGAGTACGGCCACCGACACCGCCGCTCAGCGTGAAGGTTCGAGGAGGGCGACCTCCCCGGAGGAGCTGCTGATGCTGGCCGACCGGGTGGCCGGGTGGGCCAGGTCGGGCGAGGACGTCGAGGTGTACGTGGCCCGGGGTGACGAGACCGAGATCCGCGCCTATGACGGCAAGGTCGAGTCACTGACCTCGGCTACTTCGGCGGGGATGGGCATCAGGGTCGTTACCGAGCACCGGCTCGGCTTCGCCTGGGCCGGCTCACTCGACGGGTCGGTGCCCGAGGACACCCTGGCCGAGGCGCGGGACAACGCCGCCTTCGCCACCGTGGACGAACACGTAGGACTGGCCGTTCCCGACGGTGTGGCTCCCGTCGAGCTCGATCTCTGGGACGAACGGCTGAGTTCCGTGGCCACCACCGACAAGGTGGAGCTGGCGCTCGGACTGGAGGCCGCGGCACGGGCGGCCGACCCGCGTATCCGCCAGGTCGACCATGCCGACTACGGGGACGGGTCGGTCGACGTGGCGCTGGTCTCGACCACCGGGATCCGCGCCACCAGCCGCAAGACGTCGGGCTACCTGTCGGTCGGGGTCATCGCCGGCGAGGGCGGTGCCAGCCAGACCGGCAGCGGGTTCAGCGTGGGACGCGGCTTCGACGGCCTCGACCCGGGCAAGGCTACGGACGACGCGGTCACCCGCGCCGTTCGCATGCTCGGCGCCACCAAGGGTCCCTCCACCCGGACGACGGTGGTCTTCGACCGCCGGGTGGCGACCACTCTCTTGTCGGTGGTGGCCTCGGCCCTCTCGGGCGAGGCCGTGATCAAAGGGCGCTCCTTCTTCGCCGGAAGGATCGGCGAGGCCGTCGGCGCCGCCGCCCTCACCCTGGTCGACGACCCGACCGACCCGAGAGCCTACGGCGCATCCGCCTACGACGCCGAGGGCCTAGCCTGCCGGCGCAACGTCCTCATCGAGGCCGGCGTGCTCCGGGCGTTCGTCTACGACACCGTGTCGGCCTCCCGGGCCGGGGTGTCCTCCACCGGGTCGGCCGTTCGTGGCGGCTACAGCGGTACGCCGGGGCCGGGCTGTCGGGCCCTGACCCTGCCTCCGGGGCCCGAAGGGTATGACGAGGACGGTGTGCTGGGCGCGGTGGGAGAGGGGCTCTTCGTCCAGTCGCTCACCGGCGTCCATTCCGGTGTCAACCCGGTCAGCGGCGACTTCTCGGTCGGGGCCGAGGGCCTGCTCGTCCGCGACGGCCGGTTGGCCGAACCGGTGAGGGAGGTCACCGTGGCTTCGACGCTGCAGCGCATGCTGCAGTCGCTGGTGGCCGTCGGGGCCGACGTCGAATGGCTGCCCGGCATCGCCGCCGGCCAGACCCTGGCTGTGGCCGACATGCAGATCAGCGGCGTCTGACGTCTGTCCCTAAGCCCCGACCTCGAGGGCCGGGCTCAGCCCTTCTTGACCTCGGCGGTGGCCTTGGTGCAGGCGGCCAGTGCGTTGGGCGTCGAGGTGTAGTAGATGGACCCGGTGATGAGCAGGCTGTACGGGCCGGCCGAGGCGGCCGTGGCCGATCCGCCGGTCCACAGGGGAGTGCCACCGGGCGACGCTGCTGACCCGGAGGCCGGGGCGCTCGCGCTGCTCCCGGCAGACGAAGAGCCGCCGCTCGCCGCGGTCGAGATCGCCCCGAAGGACAGCCGGAACGTCTGGATCACGAACAGTCGGGGGAAGCTGTCGAGAC
>DASZIO010000051.1:0-70170 GCA_035949055.1 Acidimicrobiales bacterium | reverse complement strand
ACACCGATCAGCGGAAGGAGTACGACGAGGTCCGGGCCATGGGCCCGGCCGCCGCCGGGGCGGGCTTCCCGGGCGGTTTCGGTGGTGGCACGTTCCGGGTCGATGACATGGGAGATCTGGGCGATCTGTTCGGTGGTCTGTTCGGGCGCGGCCGCCGGGGCGGAGGCGGGGGTCCGCAGCGCGGCGCGGACGTAGAGGCCGAGCTGCACCTCTCCTTCGAGGATGCGGTGAAGGGTGTGACCACGTCGGTCAACCTCGCCACCGACGTGCGCTGCCATACCTGTGGGGGGACCGGAGCCGCCCCCGGCACCCAACCGGTGACCTGCCCGCGGTGCGGGGGCTCGGGCACCCTGCAGGACAACCAGGGCCTCTTCTCGCTGAGCCAGATCTGCCCGCAGTGCGGTGGTCGTGGGACGGTGGTCACCACCCCGTGCCCGACGTGCGCGGGGACCGGGGTCGAACACCGCAACCGGGCGGTCAAGGTGCGGATCCCACCGGGCGTGGATGACGGTCAGCGCATCCGGGTCAAGGGTCGCGGCGCGTCCGGTCGTGGCGGCGGGCCCAACGGCGATCTGTACGTGGTGGTCAGGGTGGACCGGCACGGGATCTTCGGCCGCCGGGGCCGCAACCTGACGTTGACCGTGCCCGTGTCGTACGCCGAGGCGGCGTTGGGTACCACGCTGACCGTCCCCACCCTCACCGCTCCGGTCACCCTCCGCGTCCCTCCCGGTACCCCGACCGGGCGGACCTTCCGGGTCAAGGGCCGGGGCGTGCCGGCCGGTCGCAAGGGCTCGAACGGCGACCTGCTGGTCAGCGTCGATGTCGACGTCCCGGACAAGTTGACTGACGAGCAGCGGGCCGCGGTGGAGGCGCTGGCCACCGTCATCGAGCCACCTGAGCGGCGCCTCGGGAGCGTGCCATGAGCGACGAACGCCGCACCCGGGCCGTCTATGTCATCTCGGTGGCGGCCGAGCTCACCGGCGTGCACCCCCAGACCCTGCGCGTCTACGAACGCCGCGGCCTGGTCGACCCCAGCCGCACCGAAGGGGGCAGTCGCCGCTTCAGCGAGCAAGACCTCGACCGGTTGCGCCATATCCAGAGCCTCACCAACGCCGGGGTGAACCTCGAGGGCGTACGCCGGGTCATGGAGCTCGAGGCCGAAGTGGCCCGACTGCAGGCCGAGCTGGAGACCACCCGGGTCGAAGCCCGCGAGGCGCTGGCCATCACCCACCGCCACTACCGGCGGGAGCTGGTGCCCCTGAGACAGATGCCGGTTCCCACCCGGTTGCCCCGTCGGTCGGCCCGAGCCACCGGCGCATCAGGAGGTAGAGGAGGAGTATGAGCATCAACCCCGACCGCTGGACGATCAAGACCCAGGAAGCCTTCAGCGCGGCCGTCGAACGGGCGCGCGCGGCCCACAACGCCGAGGTCTCCCCCGAACACCTGCTGGCCGCCATCCTCGACCAGCCCGAAGGGATCGCTGGGCCCATCCTGACCCGGATCGGTGTCGAGCCCGCCCTGGTCCGCGAGCGGATCGAGGGCGAGCTCAGTCGCATGGCCCAGGCCTTCGGTGGCGGGGAGCCCGGGGTGAGCCGGCCGCTGCGCGACGTCCTGACCGACGCCGACACCCAGCGTGCCGACATGGGCGACGAGTACCTCTCCGTCGAGCACCTGATGCTGGCCATGGCCGACCGCATCGGTGCCGACCGCGACGAGCTGTTGAAGGCCCTGCGCGACGTGCGCGGCAGCCATCGGGTCACGTCCCAGAACCCCGAGGAGACCTTCCGGGCCCTCGAGCGCTACGGGCGCGACCTCACCGAGCTGGCCCGCCAGGGCCGTATGGACCCCGTCATCGGGAGGGACGAGGAGGTGCGCCGGGTAATTCAAGTGTTGTCCCGCCGCACCAAGAACAACCCGGTCCTGATCGGCGAGCCGGGCGTGGGCAAGACGGCCATCGTGGAGGGCCTGGCCCAGCGCATCGTCGAGGGCGATGTACCCGAAGGACTCAAGGGCAAGCGGGTCATCGGGCTCGACATGGGCTCGATGGTGGCGGGGGCCAAGTACCGCGGCGAATTCGAAGAGCGGCTGAAGGCGGTCCTGAAGGAGATCACCGACGCCGAGGGGGAGATCATCACCTTCGTCGACGAGCTGCACACCATCGTCGGGGCGGGCGGCGGTGCCGAAGGGGCCATGGACGCCGGCAACATGATCAAGCCCATGCTGGCCCGCGGCGAGCTGCGTCTCATCGGCGCCACCACACTCGACGAGTACCGCCAGTACATCGAGAAGGACGCCGCGCTCGAGCGCCGGTTCCAGCAGGTGTTCGTCCCGCCCCCGTCGGTGGGGGACACCATCGCCATCCTGCGCGGCCTGAAGGAGCGCTACGAGGTCCACCACGGTGTCCGCATCCAGGATGCCGCGTTGGTGGCGGCGGCGGTGCTGTCCGACCGCTACGTCACGGGTCGGTTCCTGCCCGACAAGGCCATCGACCTCATGGACGAGGCCGCCAGCCGCCTGCGCATCGAGATCGACTCGATGCCCACCGAGCTCGACGTGGTCACCCGGCGCCTCCGCCAGCTCGAGATCGAGCGCATGGCCCTCGAGAAGGAGACCGATGCGGCCTCGGCCGACCGCCTGGCCCGGCTGGACGAGGAGATCGCCAACCTCCGGGAGGAATCGGCGGCCATGACCGCCCACTGGCAGGCCGAGAAGGAGGCCATCGCCACCATCCAATCGCTCAAGGGCGAGCTCGAGCGCCAGCGCGGCGAGGCCGAGCGCCTGGCCCGCGACGGCAATCTGGCCCAGGCGTCGGAGATCTCCTACGGCGTGATCCCCGATCTCGAGCGGCAGGTCGAGGCGGCCACCCACGCGCTCGACGAGCTGCAGAAGGAGCAGCGTTTCCTCAAGGAGGAGGTGGACGCCGAGGACGTGGCCGAAGTGGTGAGCCGGGCCACCGGCGTGCCGGTCAGCCGGCTGCTGGAGGGTGAGGTCGAGAAGCTCATCCGCATGGAGGACGCTCTCCACGCCCGGGTGGTCGGCCAGGACGAGGCGGTCTCGGCGGTGGCCAACGCCATCCGGCGCAGCCGGGCCGGGTTGTCGGACCCCAACCGTCCCATCGGCTCGTTCCTGTTCATGGGGCCGACCGGCGTGGGCAAGACCGAGCTGGCTCGGGCCCTCGCCGATTTCCTCTTCGACGACGCCCGCGCCATGGTGCGCATCGACATGAGCGAGTACTCCGAGCGCCACTCGACGGCCCGCCTGGTCGGCGCCCCGCCCGGCTACGTGGGCTACGAGGAGGGAGGCCAGCTGACCGAGGCCATCCGCCGCCGCCCCTACGCCGTGGTGCTGCTCGACGAGCTGGAGAAGGCCCACTCCGACGTGTTCAACACGCTGCTGCAGCTGCTGGAGGACGGTCGTCTCACCGACGGGCAGGGCCGTACCGTCGACTTCACCAACACGGTGCTCATCATGACCACCAACATCCCCGGTGAGCCCATCGAGTACTTCAAGCCCGAGTTCGTCAACCGCATCGACGAAATCGTCCGCTTCCACGCCCTGACCCGGGAGGACCTGGCCCGGATCGTCTCGATCCAGCTCGACGGGCTGCGGTCACGACTCGCCGAGCGCCGCCTCAGCCTGGCGGTCACCCCGGCGGCCGAGGCCTGGCTGGCCCAGGCGGGCTACGACCCCGACTTCGGGGCCCGCCCCCTCCGCCGGATCATCCAGCGCGAGGTCGAGGATCCCCTGGCCATGGCGCTGCTCGAGGGACGCTACCCAGAGGGCTCGGTCGTCACGGTGGACGAGGCGGACGGGGCCATCACCCTGGTCTGACCCACCGCGCCGGTCAGGCGGCGCCGGTGGACGCCGTCGGCCGAGGGTTGCCATCATGTGGTCCGTGGAGTGCCCGGGCCGAACAGCGCACCAGCCGGCGGCCGGTCCGGCGCCCGACCCGAGCTGAGGCGGGCCTCGATGCCCAGGGAGGCCGGCGTGCCCGTGTCCTGGTTGACCCCAGTCCGGCCATGTTGACCGCGGTCGGCACTGTGGCGGGCGCCCGGCCGGCCGCACTGGGGGGAGCGACCGGCGCGGTCACCATCCGCATCGACTTCCAGAACGTGCTCTCCCTGGTCCTCGCCATCGTCTTCGTCATCGTGCTCGGCCTGGTGAGCAACCGGCTGATCGGCATCAAGGTGGGCCGGTGGCGCTCGATGCTGACCGCCCTGATCGGCACCCTGGTCGGCCTGGCCGGAGCGGCCGCGGTGGCCCACGGGCCCAACGACCGCGACGTGATCTACGCGCTCACCGCCCTGTTCGGAGTGCTCGCCACCATGGTCCTCCTGATCATCCCCGAGGCCATCGCCCGCACCGGGGTCGGACCGCGCCGCCGCCGCTCGAAGCGCATCTGGCTGCACCCGATGCGCTGGGCCCGCCGCACCCTGGCCCCGGTATCGAGGTCCTTCGAGGTGCTCGGCGCCGCCCGCCGGCGCGGGCTGGCCCGACCCCAGTACCTGTCCCCGACCGGTATGGCCACCGATGAGTTCGGCCGCCGCCTCCGCCTCACCCTGGAGGATGCCGGCGGGATGTTCGTGAAGTTCGGCCAGATCGCCTCCACCCGCAGCGACCTGCTCGCTGCACCGGTGATCGAGGAATTGTCGCGGCTACGCGCCGACGTTCGGCCCATCCCGACCGACGAGGTCCGCCCCCTGGTCGAGGCCGAGCTGGGACAGGCCGTCGAGGAAATGTTCACCTCGTTCGAGTTCGAGCCGCTGGCCTCGGCTTCGATCGGACAGGTGCACCGGGCCGTCCTCACCAGCGGCGAGGCGGTGGTGGTCAAGGTGCAGCGGCCCGGGCTCGACGAGCTGCTGCGTCGTGACGCCACCGTGCTGCGCCTGGCCGCCCGGATCGTCGAGCGGCGGGTTCCGGCCGCCCGCGATTTCGGCGTCCGCTCGTTGGCCGATGAGCTCATCACGGGCATGGACCACGAGCTCGACTACAGCCGGGAGGCGACCATGTGCGAGCGGCTCCGGGCCGCCATGAGCCACGACGACCCGGCCGACGACGTGGTACGGGTGCCCGCCGTGTTCCACGAGCTGTCGACCGACCGCCTGCTGGTGATGGAGGAGGTACCGGGCCGGCCGATCGACGCCGAGGGCGCGGTGGCCGCCAGCGGCGCCCCCGCCCACCTGCTGGCTGCCGCTCTGCTCAACTGCTTCCTCGAGCAAGTGCTTCGGGGCTCGGTGTTCCACGCCGACCCCCACCCCGGCAACCTGATGGTGGACGAGTGGGGCCGATTGTGGCTCCTCGACTTCGGGGCGGTCGGGCTGCTCGACCCGTCGACGCGCCGCGCCCTCGAGGACATGGCCATCGGCATGACCACCGACGAGCCGATGGTGGTGGCGCGGGCGGTCCGGAACCTCGCCGGTGACGCCACTGCCGACCTGCGGGCGCTCGAGTCCGATGTCGGCCGGCTGATGGTCGAGTCCGCCGGAGGCTTCGACCCGGCCCTCATCCACCAGGTGCTCTCGGTCATGGCCCGCCACGGCCTGCGGGTGCCCCCCTCGATGACCTCGCTGTCCCGGGCCCTGCTGACCTTGGACGGGACGCTCCGGGTGATCGACCCGTCGTTCGTGCTGGCCACCGAGGCGAGCGCCTCGGCCCAGGCCCTGGCCGTTCCCGAGGGCGAGCTCGACGGCGACCTCCTCCAGCAGGAGCTGCGCCGGGCCCTGCCGGCCTTGCGCACCCTGCCCGAGCACGCCGACGAGATCGCCACCCAGCTGCGCGCCGGGCGGCTGAGCCTGCGGGTCGAGCGCTTTGCCGGGCGGGACGAGGCCGTGGTCGGGCGGTGGATCGACCGGGTGCTGATCGGCGCCTTTGGGGGCATCGGGCTCCTGGCCTCTGCCGTCATCCTGGTGGCGGCCGAGCTGGCCGGCACCCGCGACATCCGCCTGTCGTTGCAGGCCATCGGCTTCATCGGCCTGGTGTTCTCCTCGGTTCTGTTCATGCGGGCGGTGGCCCAGGTGTTGCGGCGCGAGCGATCGGCCGTCGAGTGAGCCGTATGGAGGTGCGGGGTACACTGGTGTGCAATCCGCTTTTCGCAACGGAGGAGTGACGCGTGCCGGCAACCGTCGTCGTCGGGACCCAATGGGGTGATGAGGGCAAGGGCAAGCTCACCGATCTCCTGGCCAAGGAGATGGGGATGGTGGTCCGCTACCAGGGCGGCCACAACGCCGGCCACACCATCGTGGTGGACGGCGAGACCTTCGCCCTCCAGCTGGTGCCGAGCGGGGTGCTGTACGACCACATCACCCCGGTGATCGGCAACGGGGTGGTCGTCGACCCGAAGGTGCTGCTCGAAGAAGTCGACACCCTGAACGCCAAGGGGATCGACACCTCCAGGCTGCTGGTGAGCGGCAACGCCCATCTGATCATGCCGTACCACCACGAGCTCGACCGGCTGACCGAGCGCTACCTCGGCAAGAACAGCCTGGGCACGACCAAGCGCGGGATCGGGCCGGCGTACGCCGACAAGTCCTCGCGGGTCGGACTGCGGGTACAGGATCTCCTCGACCCGAAGATCTTCCGCCAGAAGCTCGACGTGGTGCTGAAGGAGAAGAATGCCATCCTGGCCAAGGTGTACAACCGGCTGCCGCTGTCGGCCGACGACATCTGCGCCCAGTACCTCGACAAGCTGGCGCCGCGGGTGGCCCCGATGGTGGCCGACACGGTCGGCCTGGTTCACGACGCCCTGGAGCGCGGCACCCACGTCTTGCTCGAAGGGGCCCAGGCCACCTTCCTCGACCTCGACCACGGCACCTATCCCTTCGTGACCTCGTCCAACCCGGTGGCCGGGGGGGCCTGCACCGGGTCGGGCGTGGGGCCGCGCTACATCGAAGAGGTGATCGGCATCGCCAAGTCGTACGTGACCAGGGTGGGCAGCGGCCCGTTCCCCACCGAGCTGGTGGACGAGACGGGCGACACGCTGGTCGAGCGGGGCCGCGAGTACGGGGTGAACACCGGCCGTCGCCGCCGGCCGGGTTGGTTCGACGCGGTCATGATGCGCCAGGCCGTCCGGCTCAACTCCCTGTCCGAGGTGGCCCTGACCAAGCTGGACGTGCTCGACAGCTTCGACACCGTCAAGGTGTGCGTGGCCTACCAGGCGGGCGGCGAGCGCTTCACCCACCCGCCGTACCACCAGTCGACCTTCCACCAGGTCACCCCGGTCTACGAGGAGCTGCCCGGGTGGAAGACCGACCTGTCGGCGGCCACCGAGCTCGCCGACCTGCCCCAGGCGGCCCGTGACTACGTGAGCTTCCTGGCCGAGCAGATCGGTACGCCGGTGCGCCTCGTCGGGGTCGGGCCCGGGCGCGAGCAGTTCGTGCGTTTCGCCGCATGAGCGGGTGCGGCGCCGGCGGCGGGCGGAACGGGTCCGGCCCGGGATGAGCACCGTCTGCGTGGTGGGCTCAGGAGGGCGAGAGCACGCCTTGGCCCTGGTGCTCGGGCGCTCGGCCGATGTGGTGGTGACCCCGGGCAACCCGGGCATCGCCGGTGTCACCGTCGAGGGCCACACCGTCTCGAGCGTGCCGAGGCCGGCCGAGGAGATCGAAGCCGACCTCTATGTGATCGGGCCCGAGGCGCCGCTGGTCGACGGCCTGGGCGACCGGCTGCGGGCCGACGGGCACCTCGTGTTCGGGCCGGGTGCCTCCGGCGCACGGCTCGAAGGGTCCAAGGTGTTCATGAAGGAGCTGCTGGCCGAGGCGGGCGTCCCGACCGCCCGCTACGAGGCCTTCACCGACTCGACGGAGGCCAGGGCGTTCTGCCGGAGCCTGCCCGGCCCCTGGGTGGTGAAGACCGATGGGCTGGCGGCGGGGAAGGGCGTGCTGGTGACCGACTCCCTGGCCGCGGCGGAAGCCGACATCGAGGCCAAGCTCTCGGGTGACGCGTTCGGGGCGGCCGGCCGGCGGGTGGTGGTCGAGCAGGGGCTGACCGGGCCGGAGTGCTCCCTGCTCGTCCTCTGCGACGGGAAGCGCCTCGCCCCCCTCGCCCCGGCCCAGGACTTCAAGCGGCGGGACGATCTCGATGGTGGTCCGAACACGGGCGGGATGGGCGCCTACTCGCCGGTGCCCGACGTCTCCGACCGCTTGGTCTCGCAATTGGTCGACGAGGCGGTCGCCCCGTTGGTCGCCGCCCTCCGGGCCCGGTCCATCGACTACCGCGGCGTGCTCTACGCCGGGCTCATGCTCACCCCCGACGGCCCGAAGGTCCTCGAATTCAACGTCCGGTTCGGCGACCCCGAGGCCCAGGCGGTGCTCCTCCGGCTCGAGAACGATCTGGCCGGGTTGCTGGCCGAGGCGGCGGCCGGCTCGCTGCGGAGCGAGCCACGCTTCGACGCCGGGGCGGCGGTGTGTGTGGTGTGCGCCGCACCGGGGTACCCCGAGGCACCGAAGACGGGCGATCCCATCGCCGGCCTGGAGGACGCCGCCGCTCTCGAGGGGGTCACCGTCCTGCACGCCGGCACGGCGGGCGGCCGCGGCGGGCTGGTCACGGCGGGCGGCCGGGTGCTCGGCATCACCGGGCAGGGGGCGACCATCGCCGAGGCGCGGGCTCGTGCCTACGCCGGCGTGTCGGCCGTGTCCTGGCCGGGCATGCAGGCCCGTTCGGATATCGCGCTGGCCGCGTCAGGGGCGGAGCCGGAGCGGGAGGCGGCCGCCCGGTGATCCCGCGCTACGCCCCCGCCGAGATGACCGCTCTCTTCTCCGACGAGGCCCGCCTCGCCATGTGGCTGCGGGTGGAGCTGCTCGCCACCGAGGGCTGGGCCGCCATCGGGGTGGTCCCGTCCGAGGCGTTCAAGGCCTGCGAGGCGCGCGCCCCGGAGGTCGACGCCTCCTTCGTGGCGGCCGTGGCCGACCGGGAGCGGACCACTGACCACGACGTGGCCGCCTTCGTGGACGTGGTGCAAGCGGTCATCGGCCAACCCGAGGGGTCCTGGATCCACTACGGCCTCACCTCGTCCGACGTGGTGGACACGGCCCTGTGCGCCGCTCTCACCCGAGCGGCCGATCTCCTCATCGAGGCGTGCGCCGGGCTGGTCGGAGCGCTCAAGGCGCGCGCCGCGGAGACGATCGAGGTGCCGGTGACGGGGCGCACCCACGGCATGCACGCCGAGCCGACCACGTTCGGGGCCAAGTTCGCGCTATGGGCCCTGCAGGCCGGCCGCGACCTCGAACGGCTCCGTGCCGCCCGCCACCGGGTGGCCGTGGGCAAGCTGTCGGGTGCGGTCGGGACGTACTCCAACATCGACCCGCGGGTCGAGGCGCACGTCTGCCGGGCGCTCGGCCTCACCCCGACCCCGGCCACCCAGGTGGTGTCGCGTGACCGTCACGCCGAGTACCTGTGGGCCTGTGCGTCGGTCGGCGCCACCGTCGAGTCCATCGCCACCGAGGTGCGCCACCTGGCCCGGAGCGAGCTCGGCGAGGTAGAGGAGCCGTTCAAGCCGGGCCAGAAGGGCAGCTCGGCCATGCCCCACAAGCGCAACCCGGTCCTGTCCGAGCGCCTGTGCGGGCTGGCCCGGGTGCTGCGCGGCTACCTGACGGCCGGCCTCGAGGACGTCGCCCTCTGGCACGAGCGGGACATCTCCCACAGCTCGGTCGAGCGGATCGTGCTCCCCGACGCCTCGGCCCTCGCCCTCTACGTGCTGCAGAAGGCCACCGGACTGGTCGAGGGGTTGGTGATCCACCCGGAGCGGGCGCTCGCCACGCTGAACGAGGGGAGCCTCGGCCTGGTGTTCAGCCAGTCGGTCCTGCTGGCCCTGGTGGCGGGGGGCTCGAGCCGGGACGCCGCCTACCGCATCGTGCAGCGCGACGCCCGGCGGGCTTCCGACGAGGGCCGGCCCTTCCGCCAGGTCCTGGAAGAGGACCCCGAGGTCACGCTGGCCCCGGCCGCGCTGGACGAGGCCTTCGACCTCACCCGTACGCTTCGCCACGTGCACCGATTCACCGACGCCCTGGAGGAGCTCGACCGATGACCACCGCGCCGACCGCCGAACCGCTGCCCCTCATCCAGTCGGGGAAGGTCAGGGAGCTCTACGACGCCGGCGAGGGCCGGCTGCTGATGGTGGCCTCCGACCGGATCTCGGCATTCGACGTGGTCATGGCCGAGCCCATCCCCGACAAGGGCCGGGTGCTCACGGCCATGACCACGTTCTGGCTCGACGAGCTGGCTGATCTCGCCCCCAACCACCTGATCAGTGCCGACGCCGCCGACTTCCCGGCCGGCGCCGCCGCCCTGCCCGGCGGTCTTCGGGGATTGGCCGGTCGTTCGATGCTGGTGGCGCGGGCCGAGATGCTCGACATCGAGTGCATCGTGCGCGGGTACCTGGCCGGCTCGGCCTACAAGGAGTACGAGCGCGACGGGACCGTGCACGGCATGGCCATGCCGGCCGGCCTGCGCCACGCCGACCGCCTGCCCGAGCCCATCTTCACCCCGTCGACCAAGGCCACCGAGGGCCACGACGTCAACATCGGGATGGCCGAGGCCGTCGACCTGGTGGGCCAGGAGGCGGCGACCGCGGCGGCGTCGCTGTGCCTGGCCGCCTACTCGCGGGCGGCGGCACGCGCCGAGGAGCAGGGGATCGTCATCTGCGACACCAAATTCGAGCTCGGCTTCATCGACGGGGCGCTGTCCATCTGCGACGAAGTGCTGACGCCGGACTCCTCTCGGTTCTGGCCCGCCGACAACTGCGCGCCCGGGACCAACCCGCCCTCCTTCGACAAGCAGCCCCTGCGCGACTGGCTCGAGGGCCAGCCCTGGGACAAGCAGCCCCCCCCGCCGCCCCTGCCCGACGAGATCGTGCGGGCCACCTCGACCCGCTACGTCGACGCCTACGAACGAATATGCAGTCGCCGATTGTCCGACTGGTACGGGGCGTGACGGCGGCCGCCTCGTCGCGCTTCTCGGTGCTGGTCGAGGTCCGGCTGCGGGAGGGGATCGCCGACCCGCAGGGTGCCACCATCGAGCGGGCCCTGCCTGCCCTCGGGCTCAGCGGGGTGACCGACCTGCGGGCGGGCAAGTCGTTCCGGTTCGACATCGCCGCCACCGACGAGGCATCCGCCCTGGCCCAGGCCACGGAGGTGGCCGATCGGCTGCTGGCCAACCCGGTGATCGAGGAGTCCTCGGTGTCGGTCCGCCCGACGGCAACCGTCGGCAGTGACGGTGCCGGTGCGGACCCCGATCCCGGCCGGGACGAGGGCCCGGGAGCCTGATGGCGCCGCGCCTCGGTGTGGTGGTCTTTCCGGGGACCAACTGCGAGCACGATGCCGTCCTCGCCCTCGAGCGGGCGGGGGCCCGCGCCGAGCTGGTGTGGCACGGTGATCGGGCCGTGCGGGGGTTCGACGGGCTGATCGTCCCGGGCGGCTTCGCCCACGGCGACTACCTGCGCCCCGGGGCCATCGCCCGTTTCTCGCCGGTGATGACTGCTGTCAGCGAGTTCGCCGCGTCGGGCGGTCCGGTGGTCGGGATCTGCAACGGCTTCCAGGTGCTCACCGAGGCCGGCCTGCTTCCCGGCGCGCTGCAGAAGAACCGCGGCCTCCGCTTTCTGTGCACCACCGTGGCCACCCGGGTCGAGTCCTCCGACTCCGTGCTGACCCGGGGCGTGGCGGCGGGAACCGTGCTGCAGTTGCCGATCAACCACTTCGAGGGCAACTACACCTGCGATGCCGAGACGCTGGCGATGCTCCGCTCCGAGGACCGGGTGGTGCTGCGGTACACCGACAACCCCAATGGTTCGGTGGACGATATCGCCGGGGTGTGCAACGAGAGCCGCACCGTGGTCGGTCTCATGCCTCACCCCGAGCGCGCCACCGACCCGCTCATCGGATCGGTGGACGGGCTGGTGCTCCTCGGGGCGCTGCTGCGCTCGGTGGCACCCGGCGCCCGGCCCCCGGCGGCGGCCACCGTCGCCTGACGGGACCGCCCGAACCCGCCGGCAGAAACGGATGGGCGCCGCCGGGCCAGGCCGCAGCCGGAGGTTCGGTGGAGGCGGCCGGTCCTGAGCCGCGAGTGGAACGGCCCGGCGCGGGTGGGCCGTCGGCGCCGGAGGGCCCGGTGGGCGGGTTCAGGCCGAGCTTGGGCGAGCTTGGGCCGGAGCTCAGCCGCGGGTGCGCGGGATGCGCGCCTGCTGGAGCACGTTGGCGCTGACCCCCACGGTGCGCCAGGCCGAATAGGAGATTCCCTTGCGTTCGCCGTAGACGCGGGCCACCTTGATGAAGCTCTTCTCGAGTGCGCCGAGGTCTACCGTCTCGCCGGTGTGAGAAAGCTCGGACTCGAGCCGCTGCTTCTCTTCCACCATATGGAGGCGGGCCAGCGGATCGGCGGTGGGCAAGGAGGCATCGATGGTGTTGAGGCGTTTGCGGATGGAGTCCGGGGTGCGCTTTCGGCCCCGCCGGGGCTTGCTCGATTCGAGCGCCTCGAGGTACCGCCGGACGATCCGGCCCTCCTCCCGCCCTTTGGCCAGTGCCGCCTTGTGGTCCGCTGACATAGGAGTCTTTTTGCGAGGTTTCACGGTGCTTGTAGCTGCCATGTCGCGAGCCTTCCAGAGATGGCCATTTGGGGCAAATTGCTTCATACGTGTCACCGGTCAGGAGCGGGGAATGCCGGCTGATTTGCCGGTGCCGATGACCACCAGCGCCGGTCATGGGGGTTAAGTCCGTCCACCGTATTGGCGGGTCCTCCAGCTGAATCCGGCGCTCATTCTGGTTCTCGGAAACGTCGTTTGGGGTACATCGCCACGGTATATCGGCCAAATGGGAGTTCCGGTCCGTGCCGCGGCGGCTGCCGGGCCCCGGTCCAGCGCCGGGTACGCTCGGCGTCGATGGCGCGTCGCGGAGAGGCCGACCCGGTGACCGAGGCCGAGCCGATCCACCGGGCTCTCGGCCTCACCGACGGTGAGCGCGACGAGGTCGAGGCCATCCTGCGGCGGCCGCCCAACCAGCTCGAGCTCGCTCTGTTCGCGGTGATGTGGAGCGAGCACTGCTCGTACAAGTCGTCTCGGGTGCACCTCAAGCGGCTCCCGACCGACGGGCCCGGCGTGCTGGTGGGGCCGGGGGAGAACGCCGGGGTGGTGGACGCCGGCGACGGCATCGCGGTGGCCATCCGCATCGAGAGCCACAATCACCCGTCGGCCGTCGAGCCCTATCAGGGTGCGGCGACCGGAGTCGGCGGCATCCTCCGGGACATCTTCACCATGGGAGCGCGGCCGGTGGCCATCATGGACCCCCTCTTCTTCGGCGACCCGGCCGAGGCCCGCCAGCGCTGGCTCGTCGAGGGGGTGGTGGCGGGCATCTCGGGGTACGGGAATTCGGTCGGGGTGCCCACCGTCGGCGGGGAGCTCACCTTCGACCACTGCTACGCCCAGAACCCACTGGTCAACGTGCTGTGCATGGGAGTCCTGCCCGTGGGACGGCTGGTGCTCGGTCAGGCCTCCGGGGTCGGGAACCTGGCCGTGCTGCTCGGCTCCTCCACCGGCCGTGACGGCATCGGCGGGGTGAGCGTCCTGGCCTCGGCCGGGTTCGGGGGGTCGGGCGACGGGGTCGAGGAGGCCAAGCGACCGAGCGTCCAGGTCGGCGACCCCTACGAGGAGAAGCGGCTCATCGAGGCGTGTCTGGAGCTGCTCGACCTCGGGCTGGTCGTCGGCATCCAGGACCTGGGCGGGGCGGGGCTGGTCTGCGCCACCAGCGAGACGGCCGCCCGTGGCGGTGTGGGCATGGACGTCGACGTCTCGGCCGTGCCGCGCCGCGAACCGGGCATGGCCGCCCACGAGGTCATGACGTCGGAGAGCCAGGAGCGGATGCTCGCCATCGTGCGGCCCGACGACCTGCCCCGGGTGGAGGAGGTGTGCCGGCGGTGGGAGGTGCGCGCCGCAGTGGTGGGCCGGGTCACCGCAGCTCCCCCGGGCGGGCCCGGGCGGCTGCGGGTCCTCGACGGTCCGGACGGCGAGGTGCTCGCCGACCTACCGGCCGCCGCCCTCAGCAACGACGCGCCTCTCTACCACCGCCCACTGGCCCGACCCGCCGACCACCGGGCGCGGGCCGTCGACGACCCGGGGGCGCTGCCCGCGCCCCGCGACTGCGGTGAGGACATCCTTGCCCTCCTGTCGGACGCGTCGTGGGTCTACCGGCAATACGACCATCAACTGTTCCTCAACACGGTGGACGGACCCGGGGGCGATGCGGCCGTGCTCCGCCTGGCTGCTCCGGGCCTGCCCCGGTCGGAGCGCGGCCTGGCCCTCACGACCGACTCCAACCCGGCGTGGTGTTCGATCGATCCCCGCGCCGGGGCGGCGGCGACGGTGGCCGAATCGGCGCTCAACGTGGCTTGTGCGGGGGCGCGCCCCGTGGCGGTGGTCAACTGCCTCAACTTCGGCAACCCCGAGCACCCCGAAGTCATGTGGCAGCTGTCGGAGACGGTCGACGGCCTACGCGAGGCGTGCCTGGCCCTCGGGCTGCCGGTGGTCGGGGGCAACGTGAGCCTCTACAACGAGAGCAACGGCTCCGACATCGACCCCACCCCGGTCATCGGGGTGCTCGGCCTGATCGACCGGTTGGTCCGGCGGCCGCCTGGCGTGGACCTGGCCGAAGACGCGGCCCTGGTGCTGCTGGACGAGAGCGTCGGCGCCACCACCGGCCGGCTGGGAGCACCCTCCCTGGCCGGGTCGCGCTGGGCGGTCGAACGCCGGGAACACCGCAACGGGGTCCTGCCGGCGCTGGACCTACCGGGCCATGCCCGCCTGGTCGACCTGGTCCGTAGCCTGGTGGCTGAAGGCGTGGCCGGCGGCGACCCGCTGCTGGTCGGCGTCCACGACATCTCCGGGGGCGGGCTCGGAGTGGCCCTCGCCGAGCTGGCGGTGCGTTCGGGCATCGGCCTCCAGGTGGCCGGGGTGGCCGACCACCACGAGCTGTTCACCGAAGCTCCGTCGCGGGTGGTGGTGTGCACCACCCGCCACAACGAGGTGGTGTCGCGGGCGGCCGAGGCCGGGGTCGGGTTCCGGGTGCTCGGCCACGCCGGCGGTGATCGCATCGTGATCGAGGGCCTGGTGGACCTGGCCGTGACCGAGGCCATCCGGGCGTGGCGGGGCCGGTTGCCTGACCTGCTGGGCGAGCTGGCTCCGGCGGTCACGGACTGACCCGGATCGCCGGGGGGCGGGAGGGCCGCCACTAGGCTGGAGTGGCACGGTGAGGTGGATTTGTGGCCTAATCGTGGCGCCAGACGAGACCGACGACCCCGGTGTGTGCGGTGACCGACTGATGATGGAGGCCAAGGAGGCATGCGGCGTGTTCGGGGTCTACGCCCCGGGCCGGTCCGTTGCACACCTGGTCTTCGACGGCCTCTACGCCCTTCAGCACCGCGGCCAGGAGTCGGCGGGCATGGCGGTGAGCGATGGCGACGTGATCACCGTGATGAAGGACATGGGTCTCGTCACCACGGTGTTCGACGAGCGCAAGCTCCGGGGGCTGCGGGGGGACCTCGCCATCGGCCACACCCGGTACTCGACGGCCGGATCGAGCGACTGGATGCACGCCCAGCCGGCCTACCGGGGAGTGGGGCGAGCCGGCTTCGGGCTGGCCCACAATGGGAACCTGACCAACACCGTGGCCCTCGGGGAGTCCGCCGGCATGCTGCCCGGACTGGTGTCCTCGGACAGTGACCTGGTGGCCGAGCTGCTCAGCCGGACCTTCCCGCCCGACATGCCCGAGCAGACCGGTGCCGAGCCCGGCGACGACCTCGAGCAGGCGGTCCTGTCGGTGGCCCCGATGCTGGAGGGAGCGTTCTCCCTGGTGCTCATGGACGCCGACCGGATCATCGGCGTCCGCGACCCGAACGGCTTCCGTCCCCTCTGCCTCGGCCGGCTGGAGGCCACCGGCGAGTACCGGACCGGGTGGGTGCTGGCCTCGGAGTCCCCGGCCCTCGACGTCATCGGCGCCACCTTCATCCGGGAGCTCGAGCCCGGGGAGATGGTGGTGATCGACGGCGACGGGGTCCGATCGCAAGGGCCGTTCCCGGCCGAGCGGCTGGATCCCAAGCTCTGCATCTTCGAGTTCGTGTACTTCGCCCGGCCCGACACCAAGCTCTACGGCAACGAGGTGCACGGGGCCCGGCGTCGCATGGGCCAACTGCTCGCCTCCCAGCGGCCGGTGGAGGCCGACATGGTCATGGGCGTGCCCGACTCGGGTGTGCCGGCAGCCGAAGGGTACGCGGTCGGCTCGGGCATCCCCTACGGGCAGGGGCTGGTCAAGAACCGATACATCGGCCGCACGTTCATCGCCCCGACGCAGGCCGAGCGGGCCAGCGGTGTGCGCCGCAAGCTCAACCCACTGCGCGAGAACATCGCCGGCAAGCGGGTGGTGGTGGTGGACGACTCGATTGTCCGCGGCACCACCACGCGGGCCATGGTCACCATGCTGCGCGAGGCCGGCGCCCGGGAGGTGCATCTGCGCATCTCGTCCCCCCCGTTCAAGTGGCCCTGCTTCTACGGCATCGACACCCCCGACCGGGGCGAGCTGCTGGCCGCGGTGCAGTCGCCGGCCGAGATGGCCACCTACCTCAATGTGGACTCGCTCGAGTTCCTGACGCTCGAGCACCTGGTCACAGCCATCGACGCCCCGGGGGCCGGGTTCTGCAACGCCTGCCTCACCGGTCGCTACCCGGTTCCGGTGCCCGTCCAGATCGGTGAGCATGCCGCGCTGAGCGGGGCGGTCGGCGGTCGGGCGTGACCGGGGCCGACCCCGATCCCACTCCCGACCAGCCTGTGCACCCCGGCCCGCCCCATCGGCCGGGATCGACCGCCCGCCCCGACCCGGCCGGTCCGGCCGCCACCTATGCCCGGGCCGGGGTCGACATCGGTGCCGGGGAGCGGGCCGTGGACCGCATCCGTCCACTGGTCGCCTCCACCACACGCCCCGAGGTCGTGGGTGACCTCGGCGGGTTCGGCGGTCTGTTCGCGCTGGCCATCGACCGGTACCGCCAACCGGTGCTGGTGGCGAGCACCGACGGCGTGGGCACCAAGTCGGTCGTGGCCGAAGCGGCCGGCCGGTTCGACACCATCGGGATCGACCTGGTGGCCATGTGCGTCGACGACCTGGTGTGTCAAGGGGCGGAGCCGCTCTTCTTCCTCGACTACATCGCGGTCGGGGCGGTGGACCCCGACCGCATGGCCGCGTTGGTGGGCGGTGTGGCCGACGGATGTCGCCAGGTGGGGGCCACCCTGCTGGGCGGGGAGATGGCCGAGCACCCCGGCGTCCTGGGTGCCGGTTCCTTCGACCCGGTCGGCTTCGCGGTTGGCGTGGTCGAGCGGGACGAGCTCCTCGGACCCGATCGGGTCGAGGTGGGCGACACGCTCATCGGGTTGCGCTCACCGGGTCTCCGCTGCAACGGGTACACGCTGGCCCGTCACGTGCTGATCGAGCGGGCGGGCCTCTCCCTCGACGGCCCGGCCTGGGCCGGTGCGCCTGACTCGCTGGCCGACGAACTGCTACGGCCCTCGGTGGTCTACACCCCGGCGGTGCGGGCGGCCATCGCCGGCGCCGAGGTCCATGCCGCGGCCCACATCACCGGCGGTGGGCTCGAAGGGAACCTGGTGAGGGTGCTGCCTGACGGCGCACGAGCGGTGGTCGACCGCGGCCGCTGGGCGGTGCCCCGCATCTTCGACGAGATCCGCCGACTCGGCTCGGTGTCGGACGAGGAGATGGCGGGCGTGTTCAACCTCGGTATCGGCATGGTGGTGGTGGTGCCCGACCGCGACGTCGACGCGGTTCTGGCCGTGCTCGGGACGGCCGGGGTCGACGGCGCGCCGATCGGCCGGGTGGAACGGGGTGACCGCGGTGTCGAGCTGGTGGGCGACATCCGGTGGCCCTCGGTCGAGACCGGGGCGGCCCGTTCGGCGTGACCACGTCGCTTCCGACCACCGAGTTCGAGGAACTCCGCCACCACGTGCTGGAGCACTCGGTCAAGCGCGGCGACTTCGTGCTCAAGTCGGGCCGCCGCAGCAACTGGTTCATCGATTCGAAGCAGACCGTGTGCCGGCCCGAGGCCATGGTGCTGGTGGCGGACGCGGTCATCTCGGTCCTGCCCGATGACGCCACCGCCATCGGCGGGCTCACCATGGGAGCCGACCCGGTCGCCTTTGTGACGGCCGGTGTCGCCGCGTCGAGGGGTCGGTGGCTCAATGCCTTCAGCGTGCGCAAGGAGGCCAAGGACCACGGGGGAGGCGGACGCATCGCCGGCGCGCTCGACCCCGGGGACCGGGCGGTCATCACCGAGGACACCGTGAGCCGCGGCACGTCGTTGCTCGAGGCGGCCCACGCCGTTCGAGAGGCCGGGGCCGTGCCGGTGTTGCTGGTGGCCGTGGTCGACCGGGGCGGCACCGTCGAGGCCAGGGCCGGGGCCGAAGGACTGCCGTTCCGGGCTCTGCTCACCGCCCCCGACCTCGGCTTCGAGTACGAGGGCGGCTGAGCGAGCGGGCTCGGTTCGCCGGTCGGTCCTCGGTCCGGACCAGGGCCGCTCAGTGCAGCCGGGTCAAGACGATGGCCTGCTCGGGACAGGCCACCACGCACAACCCGCAGGCTCGGCAGCCGTCCGCGCCCGGCGTGTAGGCCGAGAGCATCCCGTGGGCACGTACCTTCAGGCGGGCCAGCCGCCCGAGCGACCGGAAGTCGGCGCCGTCGATGCGGCGGACCTCGAAGACGTCATTGGGGCAGACATCGATGCAATCCTGCTGGCCTTCGCAGCGGGCGTGGTCGATGACCGGCCGGTAGGTCCCCGTCGGGGCGGAGCACCGCTCTCCGGGGCGATCGGGATGGGCGGCGGCCCAACGTTGCTTGGCCAACCGGCCCGGTTCGCCGGTCACCGCGCCTGCTCCGGCTCGGCCTCCGGTCCCGCGGTCGAGCTGCCGTTGGCCAGGACCAGGTAGATGCGGCGGCGGGTGTCGGCCAGGATCTCCCCGACCGCTTTGACCTGCTCGTCGTTGCCCGCCCTGGCGACCTGCCAGATGGCCGCCGCCGTCTCGCCCATCAGGCCCTTCAGATCGACCAGCGACCGGTCGGCGCTCTGGGCCGCCTCCTCCCATGGTGGTGGCCCGTCCCCGGCCGCCTCGGCCTCGGCCCGGCCCTCATCGGTGAGGCTGAAGACCCGGCGTCCCTCCGATTTGTCTGCGGTGACCAGGCCTTGGTCTTCGAGCGCCTGCAGGGTGGGGTAGACCGAGCCGGGGCTCGGCCGCCAGACGCCGCCGCTGCGTTCGGTGAGCTCGGTGATGATCTGGTAGCCGTGCATGGGCTTCTCGGCCAGCAGGGCGAGGATGGCCGCCCGCACGTCGCCCCGCCCCGCCCTCGGTCCGCGACCGAAGGGCCCTCCGAAGCCCGGGCCGAAGCCGAAATGGCGGGCGAGCCGGTCAGGCCGCCCTCGGCCCCGTCCCCGCCCGCGCCCTCGGGAGATGTCCCCCAAGCGGTCGAACTGGTCGACCCGCGCCTCGGGCCCGAGGTCGTGCTCGGCGGCGAATGGATCCAATTCCCCGTGTCTGTGGTGTCCGTGCATCTCTGTTTCTCCTTCTTCTGATTTTGGGCGGTCGGACCGTCACGTCGGTCCGACGAGCAATCGCAGATCTGCACGATCGCTCTCGTACCATCACGATATATCGAGATACGGCTGGCGTCAAGAACCCAGACACGATCGGGGCGGGATTTGTCGAGGGTCACCTGTTGTGCATATGCTTTGAGCAATCGCTCAATAGCAAGGGGGAGCATGGCCAAGTCCGGACCGTCCAGCGGGGTGAGCGAAGCCGGTGGCGGTCGATCCGACGCCACCCGCCGACAGCTCATCGATGCGGCCATCGAGACGCTCAAGAAGGAGGGCTTCGTCGGGGCCAGCGCCCGGGCCATCGCCGCCGAGGCCGGCACCCACCAGAGCCTGGTCTTCTACCACTTCGGCTCGGTGTCCAACCTGCTGCTGGCCGCCCTGGACGCGGTGAGCGCCGACCGTCTCGAGCAGTACGGCCGGATGGTGGCGGCCGCCGGGTCGTCGGTCGAGCTCGTGGAGGCGGCCGCCGACGTGTTCCGGACCGACCTCGATGCCGGCTACCTGACGGTCCTGGTGGAGCTCATCGCCGGGGCATCGTCCTCGGTGGAGCTCGGCCGTGAGGTCGCCGCCCGGATCGGGCCGTGGCGGGAGTTCGCCGAGCGCGCCGTCGACCGCGCCGTCGGGCCCTCCATCGGCGCGCTCGTACCGGCCGCCGACGTCGCTTACGCCATCGTCGCCCTCTACCTCGGCCTCGAGATGTTGAGTCAGCTGGACGGGAACCGGCAGCCGGCCCTCGACCTCTTCTCGCATGCCAGACGGTTGGCCCAGTCGTTCGAAGGGTTGACCGAGTTCAGCGCCCCGGAGGCCAGCGCATGACGTCGAGCCCGGTGGGGACCACTCGCCCAGGCGGCCATGGCCGCGATGACCGCGGGCTCGATCGGGATACCGGCCTGGATGTCGTGACGGGGGCGTTCAGCTATTCGGGAGCGGCGATCGCCGGCGAGCTCCTGGGCAGCGGACGCCAGGTTCGGACCATCACCGGTCACCCGGACCGCGCCGGCCGGAACCCGGACATCGAGGTCAGGCCGCTCGACTTCGACGACCAGTTGGGCCTCGTCGGATCACTGCGAGGCGCCACCACCCTCTACAACACCTACTGGGTGCGTTTCCCCCGCCGTCAGGTCGACCACGACCTGGCCGTGATCAACTCGCGGACGCTGTTCCAGGCGGCCCGGCGGGCCGGTGTTCAGCGCATCGTGCATGTGAGCATCACCCACCCGAGCGTCGAGTCACCGTACGGCTACTTTCGCGGCAAGGCGCTCGTCGAGCGGGCCCTGGCCGAGTCCGGGGTCCCGTTCGCCGTCGTCCGTCCGGCCATCTTGTTCGGCGGCAACGGGGTACTGGTCAACAACATCGCCTGGCTCCTCCGGCACCTGCCGGTCTTCGGGGTCGGCGGGCGGGGCGACTATCGCATACGGGCCGTCCACCTCGACGATCTCGCCCGGCTGTGCGCGGCCAAAGGGACGGAGCGTTCCGACAGCGTGACCGATGCGGTGGGACCAGAACGACCGACCTTCATGGAGCTGGTCACCATGATCCGGGACGCCGTGGGCAGTGAGGCCCGCATCGTCCGGGCCCCAGGCAGCGCCGTGCCGGTGCTGGCCCGACTGTTCGGGCTGATGCTGCGCGACGTCCTGTTGACCGCCGACGAGTACCGGGCGATGGCCGATGGCCTGGCCGACACGTCGGGCCCGCCCACCGGCTCGATCCGCATGTCGGAGTGGCTGGCCGAGCAGGGTGACACCCTAGGCCTGCGCTACGCCAACGAGATCGACCGGCACTACCCCTCATAGCCGGCCTGGAAGCGCTAGCGGGTAGGTCGACAACCGCTCGTACACCGAGCCCTGGCGACTGGGCCGTGACGAGTACACGCCGACCTCGGTGACCGGAAATCCGGCGGACAGTAGAGCACCGGCCACGTCGGCCGGCCCGCGGCGCCGACCGACCGTCCGGGCCAGGGTCAGATGGCCGGCGAAAGGTGGTTCGTCCTGTGCCCCCCAGGCCTCGGTGGCCGGGCGGACTGCGGCGGCCACGTGGTCGAGTCCGGCCACCGGCACCTGGAGAACACGCCGTCCCGGGAACCACTCGGTGGCCGGTCCGAGCCGGGCGACCGGAGCCGTCTTCGGTTCCATCCTGGCGAGCGCGCCGTGCACGGCCGGGATCACCTCCCCAGGTGGTGCTTCGCCCAGGAAGCGCAGGGTGACGTGCCACTGGGCCGGGGTGGTCCACCGGAGGCCCGATCGGTCCGGCCGGGGCAGCGCGGCCACGAGGTCGGCGACGGAGTCCGGCAGAGCGACGGCTACGAACAGGCGCACCCGGTCATTGTCCCGCCGTGCGATCGGCGACACGAGCTTCCAGCCGCTTGCCTCCGCCTGTTCCGATTTCCGCCGGTCCCCGAGCTCCGATCCGGCCACGCGGGCTGAAGGAGCAGCGACATGGTGCCCTCGGTACAGTCGGTGTCGGAAGAGATCGTTCGGGGGGGTGGCCTGGGAGGAGACATGGCTGAAGAGCTGGCCTCACCCATGGGGGGAGCAGCCGTACTACAGGCCGCTCGAGAGCTGGCGCCGGTTCTGGCCGAGCGCGCCGGTGAGAGCGAGGCCATGCGAACCATGCCTCACGACCTGGCCGAGCGGTCCAAGCGCGCCGGACTGTTCCGCCTGGCGCTGCCCCGCTCGCTCGGCGGTTTGGAGCTCGAACCGGCGACCATTGTCGAGATCGTCGAGACCCTCAGCCGGGCCGACGGCTCGGCTGGTTGGACCGTTCTGATCGGCAACAGCACCGCCTTCTTCGCCTGGCTCGAGCCGACCGTGGCGAAGCAGATGATCGGCGACAATGCCAACTTCGCTTCGGCCGCGGTTTTCGCGCCGATGGGTCGGGCGGCGCCGATCGCCCACGACAGCTTCACAGTCTCTGGGCGGTGGCCATTCAACAGCGGCTGCCTTCATTCGGAATGGCTACAGCTCGGAGTGTTCGTGGTGGACGGCGATACCCCCCGGTTCCGAGACAAAGACATCCCGGACTGGCGCTTCGCCTTCGTCGAGAACGAGGACTCGGTTATCGAGGACACCTGGGATGCCTTGGGACTCCGGGGCACGGGCAGCCATCACCTCTCGCTCACGGAGGCGCGGCTGCCCGCCGAACACTTGGCCGCACCACTGTTCGAGCCGGCCCGCCACGAGGCGGGACATCCATACCGCCGATCAGCACATCCTGGTGAGCTCCAACCGCGACAAGGCGTTCAGCAGACTGCAGTTCGGCATCGACCAAGCCACGTTCTTGATCTGATCGAATCGGGTGGCCGGGAGCGTCGCCCGCGCCCCCTTCTGTCCATTGGCCGACTGATCCTGCAGGCACGCACCACCCCTCCCATCGCGCACCCGCAGCCGCGGCGGGGACGGATACTCCTCAGGGAGGGAACGCCTCGAGCAGACCCTGGACCATTCCCCCGTCGACCAGGACGTCGATGCCGGAGATGAAGGCGGCATCGTCGGACAGGAGGAATGCCACCACGGCGGCCACCTCGTCGGGCCGGCCGAGACGCCCGAGGGGCGTCTTCTCCAGCATGACCTTCATGACCGGCTGCTGCTCCGCCTCCTGGCGACCCATCGGCGTGTCGATCAGACCTGGTGACAGAGAGTTGACCCGCCCCCCGTGTCGCCCCCAGGCGACGGCTGCCCGGCCGGCCACCGCGATGACGCCACGCTTGGCCCACGCGTACGCGAGCCCGCTGTCGTCGAAGCGCGCCGCGGCCGCGTCGAGGAAGCCCAGAGCTCGGGGCTCCGAGACGAGGGCCTGGAGCCCGGCATCGATCCCCTGGAGTGCGACCTGGTAGGCCGAGCTGGAAGCGAAGCACACGGCCGCCGATCCTGGCTCGACCACCGGCTCGAAGGCGTCGAGAAGCAGCGCCGTGCCCACCAGGTCGACCTCGAAGACGCGCCGTGCATCCGCCATGGTCGGCGACACGCCCGCGGCATGGGCGAGCGCACGGAACGCGCCGAGCTCCCGCACCTTCTCCGAGAGGTCGGTCACCGCCGCCGGGTCGGAGATGTCGCAGGCGATCCCAACGGCCCCCTCGATCCGTGGTGCCTTGAGATCGACGGCGACGAGTTGGTCCGCAGACTCTCGCAGCTGCTCGACGCACCGTCGTCCCATGCCACTCGCCGCCCCCGTGATCACCGTGACCGTCAAACCCTGCCTCCCAGTTAGTCCTTGGCCAGCCGCCGGGGGCCGAAGGCGGGCGCAGTCGGTCGGCCCAGCTGACTCGCTCTCCTCGGACCGACCATCCGGATCGACCATCCGGATCGACCCGGATCGGTCGACCTCCGTGCCCCAGAGTAGACAGCGCCGCAAAGGGAGAGGTGAACTGGCCGGCCGACAGTTACCGGGCGCCGGCCCGCTGGTCCAGGGTCGCACACGCGGGCAGGGGAACCGGGGCGAGGCTGGCGAAGCTGCGGAGCAGGCGCAGACCGAGCCGGCGCTTCCGGCGTGCAGTCATCACCAGTGCACCCAGCCGAGCCGTCTCCTCAGCCGGCACGGCACATCGAGTTCCCTATGTTCGAACCCCGCAGACCGACTAAAGGGCGCACCGACGTCGGCTCCCAAGCAGAGAGGTGGATTCCGGTGCACAACGCGGCCAGCGAGCGTGTCCTCGGCGCGTCCCGAAGGACCGCCGTGAACTCCGAGCGGTGGTACACGAACACACGGGAGTCGGTGGACGCGTGGACCAGAAAGGCTCCGGGACCGTGCTCGCCGGCACAGGCCCGGCAGAGTGCCGCCTCGTCGAGGAAGTCACCGGCGCTGAGATGTCGTGTCGGCTCGAATCCGCCCGCGAGGTCCGGCTCGAACCAGGTGAAGGTCCCAGACAGGAGGATGGTGCACTGGCGACCGCCGTTGCCGCTCGAGGCGACGACCGTCCCAGCGGGCACGATGAGCTCGGTCCCCATTCGCACCAGGAGCTCCCGCTCGCGGGCGGGAACCTGGTTGAAGAAGGGCAACGACCGGTATGGCCGCATGATCTTGGTCGGAATGTGTGGACTCATGTCTGCTCCTTTGCCGCTTTGAACCGGCACTGGGCGGGGGTGAGTCCCGACCCGGCGCCGAGAGCGCCGGGCCGGGCACCTCACCCACTGGCTGCCTGGAGAGCAAGGGGATCGGCTCTCCGTGTCCGCCTCCAGCCAGTCGCCGGGTCCCGCCTTACTGCCAGTGTGGTGGATCGGCGTCTTCGGTTGAATGCCCGCCGGGTGACCTCGCGACGGCACCGTCGGTGAGGGCGTTGTCCCCCCCAGGGGAGGGTGCGGCCTGCACGGTCGCTGACCCCTACCCCCGCCCGGATCTGCTGCGTTCCCGGAATCTGACGGGTCGAGGACTGGCTGGGCGGAGGGCCTACGGAGAGGGGGGAGCCGATGGGGTGGGAGCTGGAGCGGGCGGAGCTGGAGCGGGTGGAGCCGGATCAATCGGGAACCGGCCCAGCTGCTTCACGATGTCGGGGTAGACGTCTCGTACCGCATTCCGACCGACCATCGTGTCGAGATGAGCGTACGTCGGGTAATAGTCGGCGGTGTAATACCGATGGTTTTCCTGGGCCGCAATGGCCGGGTTCTTCGCGGACAGGAATGCGATCGACTCGCGAGTGCCCTTCGACCGGAAGATGTAGTTGAGGTCGCCCGCGAGGAAATGGACGGGCATGGTCAACTTCGCCACATTTGCATCGGTGAGATACGTGTCCTGGCCTTTCGAGTTAACCAGTCGATGTCGGACCATGGTGAGTCCGATGTGCTCGAGGGATGTGAGGTCGGCAATCCCGAAGATGTCGCCGATCTCGTTGTGGGTCGCGTCGTTCAGTTGGGAGTGGGTATGGGTGAGCCCGTAGATGGCGTTGATCCATCTGCAGACGGAGAGCCCACAGCGCTCTCCTCGCGGGATCGGAACCGGTCTCAGCGCGAGGTCAAGGGCTGCGTTCTTGAGAGTCTGGCGGGTATCGGGAGAAACGGTCGTGATGTCGGCCAGGCCGAGCAGCTTTCCGACGCCGAGATATTCCTTGGCCAGATTGAGCATGGACGTGTAGGGAAAGAGCGAGTACTGCCCGCACACGATCGAACGAACGTGACAGCCGAGCGTCGGTGCGCCGTTGAGCAGGGCCATCAGCAGTGTGGAGGACCCCGCGCAGTGGCCCATGCAGTGCATCTTCCGGCCGGTCACCGCGGCCACCTTCTCGATCGCGTGGGCCCAGTCGTCGGCGATCGTGTCCAGTGTGAACTGGGTCTTGGCCGATGGAAGGTCGCTTCCCGAATGGAAGTCGAACAGCCAGACCTCGTATCCGGCATCGATCAGGTATTCGACGAGGTTCTTGTCGATGGTGTGGGTCGTGAGAGACCAGGACGGCATCCCGAATCCCGGGGCGAGTACCACCGGCCCATTGGGTTGTGCCGGTCCGGCATAGCGGATCAGTCGGGAACATGCGTCTTTCATGCCCCCGCGGGTGTAGCGGTACCAGTCCCGTGTGGGAGACCGTAGGTAGGTTTCCGGCGTGCCTGGCCAGTTGCGGGGTTGAGGGATGTCGGCGACGAGCGGCGGCACGGGGAATCGGGTCAGTTCCGCGAAGGAGCCGCCGTAGTGCTGGAACAGCGATCGTCCGAGCAACCGTCCGAAGCGGGCTTTGTAGCGGAGTCGGCTCAGGGTGCCGGGCACCCGGTCCACTCGCATCGAGCCGAGGAGATTGGCGAAGTCACCGACGCTCACCCGGGTGATGCCCCGGCCGATCACATCGGTACGCCCGCCATCGCGCCGATAGACCGTCACGTACAAGGTCGTCGAGTCCGGCCACGCCGCCCATTCGGGCCCTTCGTGGATGACCTTGAAACCGAAGATCCGGTACTCGTCCCCCTCCACGGAGCGGATGTCCATGGCGTACGTCATGTTCGACGTCTCTACCTGCGTCGTATCGGGCGTGAGGAGAACGAATACCCCGCCGGTGGAGGACAACGCGCGTTTGGACAGCGCTGGCGCGATGACAGTGCCGTGCATCGCCGCCGGCTGGGACGGGTCGGACAAGGCCTTCGTCAGGTCTTCGTACTCGATGTGAACGGTGAAGTCGAGGGAGGAACCGATATCAATTCCGAGCTCATAGCCGGATCGGAAACGCTCGATCCCGTCGGTCGGTTCGGGCTCGCCGCCGACCCCGCGGGAGGGACCGGAGGGACCAAAGAATCCGTGCTGATGCTCGCTGAAGGACAGTGAAGGGGGTGCCGGCCTCGACCAGGAACGAAGCGGGACGGAGCCTCCGGGTGTGGACATGGATCCAGTCACGTTCCGACCGCCTTTTTCTTTGGGCCCACCGCCGCTCTTGCCCCCTTCTTACCGCCGACCGCCGTCCTTGCCACCTTCGTCTTCGGGGCAGCGGCTGCTGTGGGCGGCTTCTTCTCCGAGACGGCACCTGGTCCTGCGGGCTTCGGGCCAGCCCCGGTGATGCGGAATGCCGTTCGCTCCGCCAGCGCGGCGATCGTGAGCAGCGGATTGACCCCGAGCGCCACAGGGATGACCGAGCCGTCGCACACGTAGAGGCCGTCATGGATCTTGTTCCCGGTCGAGCCGTTGAACACCCTTCCGTCGGCATCGACGACGCCGTGCTGCGCATCGTCGGCCATGGCGCACCCTCCGAGCGGGTGGACCGTGGTCAGTGGGGAGGAGATCCCGTCCACGCCGGGTTCACGGTAGAGCGTCGCTCCAAGTCCATCGGAGGCGGCTTCGCGCAGCAGCTCCTTGTGGGCTCGGTACGCCGGCCGTCCGGGGTGGTCGCGCCAGTCCACCTGGAGGTGGTCACCTTGCAGGGTCAGGCGGCCGCCGCCGTCGTCGGGATAGATGAGCAGGTACGGAAGCGTCCTGTGGAGGGCGCCCGCATAGGGACCACTCAGAGCCTTCAGCAGGCGCCACCGCCTCCGCCTGACGGCGCCGCCGGCGAAGGCCAGCGGGAGGAGCGGCGCGAGAACGCCCGGTATCGCACCCTCCTCGAGGAGGATCCTCTTGGTTCCGTCGTCCCCCGGCCAGTCGACCTCCGCCATGCCGGTGATGGTGGGACCCACCGTCGTATGGCGCACACCCCGCATGTCACCCGCGATTGCGTCCACCGGACTCCGCCCGTCGAAGGCGAATCCCAGCACGTCGCCATTGGCGCTGAACTGGTCGCCCAGGCGATCGGAGACGGTGAGACCGAGCTCCCGGGAACGCATGAGGATCTCGGTGGACCCGAGCGTGCCACCGGCGAGGATGACGATGTCGGCGACGACGAAGTTGCATGGTGAACGTCGGCGACGTTCCGCGGATCGGTCCACATACACGAGCCACCGGCCGCGGTACTTCCCGGTGCCCTCCTCCAACTCCCGGACACCGGTTCGGGTGAACATCTGAACGCCGTTCCGGTGCGCGATCGGCAGGTAGTTCATCAACAGGGTGTTCTTGGCACCGACATTGCAACCCGACACACAATCACCACAGGACGTGCAGGGGGGCTGGATCCCTCCCCCCGGTCCGGGGCCCGCCGGGCCCGATGGGCGAGCCGAGAAGGTGACGTTGATCGGGGCTTTCTCCGCCCGGCGCCTGAGCGCAATGGCTGACCGGTCGAGCGCCCTGAACTTGGCCAACTCGGGGCCCGAGTAGGGCCTGGGCAGGAGCATCTTTGCAGCCCGGTCGTAGTAGGGGTCCAGCTCCGCCTGGTCGATCCCCGTCGGCCAGCCTTTCGCGAAGGCGGAGACCGGGGCGCGCAACGAGACGCCGGCATTGATCAGCGATCCACCACCGAGCCCGCATCCCACCAGGACGTTGACATCCCTACCGAAACGGAAGTCGAAGAGGGCGCTCTTCGAACCGAGACTCCACCGCTCGGTCGAGATCTGGATGTGGCGCGGAGCATTCGTCAGCCGGTCCGGGTACTCGCCGGGGTGCAGCTCGAGCCCGCGCTCGAACAGGCAGATCCCCTTGGGCCACAGGTCGCCCTCGCCTGCCTCGGATCGCCTGACGGCTTCCTCGGACAGTCTGGCGGCGAGTACGGAACCGCCGTATCCGGAGCCGACGATGACCACCGAGTATTCAGCACGCAGCTCGTCGACAGAGGACGACATTGGGTCTGTTGGCACTGGGCACCGCCTTCCCGCCATCGGCCTGCTCAGTATTGACGCTGGATGCCCCTGCGTGCCAGCGCGTTGGCGACACCACCACCTGCGGTCGCGGCGATTCGGCGATTCGGCGGCTCGAACGGCAGAGTCAGACGGCCAACATCTGGAACTGCTCTGCCCGCTCGTCGAGACCGAACACCGTCGCGGCGGCAAGCCCCCTCTCCCGTTCGACCGCGGCTCGGTCCCGATCTCCGGGTCCACCTCGTCCCAGGAGCGCCCGGACAAGATCCAGTCGACACACTGCAGCATGGGTCTGGAGACCGCTCTCTTCACACTTCGCCACGGCACTGTCGAGAACGAGGACGGCGCTCTCCCAGTTCCGCTGGACGAGATGGCACCGCCCGAGGTCCCACGGAGTTGGTCCGAGTATCCACACGGAGGTGTGACTCCAAGCATCCAGGTGTGACAGCAATGTCGGTTCGAGGGCCTGGGCCAGTTCGACATCCTCCAAGTGGAAGGCAGCCGTGGACAAGAGGCTCCAGCAGGCGAGGGTCAACACGTCGACGGGGATCCGGTCGACTTCCCGCAGCCGGTGGCGATCGAGGACACCCCGCCCTTCGGCGAGGCGTCCCGCGGCTCCGAGCGCCAGGGCATGTGCGATCCTCCACACCGGGAATTCCGGGAACTGATCCGCGTTCGACCCGGCGAGATCGGCGAAGTCGCCGACGGTTCCCTCGAGAAGCGACAGGCCGAAGGTGACCGCGCTCCAGAACATGAGGGCGTCGGGCTCCCCGGCGAGTTCCCCGAGGGCCAACATCTCGTCATTCGCCACCCGTGCTCCGGGCAGATCGCCGCGGGCCGCCATGAACTGCGGGCGTCCCAGACCGGCCAACCATCTGACCCGGGCTGGGCAGTTCTCGCGGCTCGCCTCCTCGGACTCGTCGAGATACCGCTGGAACAAAGCGAATTCCCCGGCCGGCATGTGGGTCGTGGTCGTCGCCCACCGGGCCAGGACACGCGCCGATGGATCGCCCGTCGCATCGGCCAGGGCAACCAGCTCGCAACCGGTGTCCACGCGCTCCCGGGGGCTTCCGGGCACGGAGGAAGCCCCCATCGTCCTCAGCAGGACCTCCCGCAGCAAGCCGTCGTCTTCGGTCGAGCGGGCGATGGCCCGGGCCCTCGCCACCAGGTCGAGCCGCACGCCGAGCGAGGTGTTGGGGTCGTAGGTGAGATCGCTGGCCAGAGTGGCCGCGAGCAGGGCCCACTGCTTGGCGTCGGAACCGGTCTCGTGCGCCATCGCCTTGCGCATGAGGTCGACGCGGGGCTCATCGATCTTCCCGATGATGCTCACCGTCCCGCGGTAGTTGGCGATGGCCGACCGGACGGCCAGTCCGCCCAGTCCGGCCCCGAGGGCTTCGTTGCCGGCCCGCAGCAGCGTCTCCCGGAAGGCAGGATTGCCCTGGTCCCGCTCCGCGTCACCGGCCAGACACAGGGCTCTTATTCGCAGAGCACGCAGTGAAAGTTTCGACCCGGCTGCTTCGAGCACGCGGTGGCTCCAGCTCTCCGCGTCACTGAAGGCACGGACACGGAAGGCCTCCTCGCCGGCTGACATGGCGTACTCGAGGGCCACGGCAAGATCGGACCCCTCGGGTGCCGCCCCCATGGCGTGCGTGGCCAAGGTTGCCGAGTTGGTTCGACCGAGGGATTCGAGAGTCCTGAGCACTCTCTTGTGGACGCGTTGGCGTTCGGATGGGTCGATAGCCTCGTAGAGGGCACTTCGAACCAGGGCGTGCTCGAATCGGAACGTCTCGGGTTCGGGCTCGTCCAAAAATCCCATGCCGAGGACGGCGTCGAGCAATTCGAGCGTTTGACGCCGGGCCAGGCCGACGAGCGTGGACAGGAGTTCGAGGTCGAAGTCCATACCGATCACGGAGGCCGCGGCCAGGGACGCTCGTGCCGGTTCCGGCAGGCGCCGGAAGCGAAGGTCGAGCGCCCCTTGGACGTTGGAGGTCGGAACGAGATCACCGTCGAGCAGCCATTGTCCGTCGATCATGCGGAAGGCTCCGGTTTCGAGCATGTTCCGCAGGATCTCGATGGCGAAGAAGGGATTGCCACCGCTGTCCTCGGTGAGCGACCGAACGACCTGGCGCGCGACATCGTCTAGTTCGTGTCCCGACACCCCTTTCACCAGTTCGGAAATCTCGTCCAGTTCAAGGCCGCCCACGGCCACCTGTCGGACGTCGGCCACTCGGCTGAGTCCCGGCAAGACCTCCAACAGGGGGTTCCCCTCATCCAGATCGGTGTCGCGGTAGGTTCCGATGAAGAGGATCGGCGCATGGCTTCCGGCCGCTTTCGCCCGTCTGAGCACGTGTTCGAAGAGGGCAAGGGTAGCCCTGGTCGCCCAATGGAGATCGTCGATGACGAACACGAGGCCCTGGTCGCGGGACGTCCTGATCAGCCATTCCGCAGCCGCATCGAAGGTGCGGTGCTCTTCAAGTTGCGGGTCGGTGGTCAGCGGAGCCGGTAGACCTGCGACGCTTCGTTCCAGATCCGGCAGGATTCGCGCCAGCTCACCCGCCAACGGTCCGAGTGTCTGTCCCCGGTCGTGGGCCACCTGCCACGAGAGGGCCTCTGCGAACGGCTGGTACGGAATCTCCCGCTCAGGCTCACATCGCCCATAGAGCACGAGCGAGCCGTCCGCGAACGCCGATCCGGCCACCTCTGCTGCGGTGCGCGTCTTGCCGGCTCCGGGTTCGCCGGCGAGGAGGGCTATCTGGCAGCCATCGTGGCGGACGGCGGTGCGGACCTGGTTGAGGAGGCCCAAGATGTCCTGACGCCCGACGAACGCGGTGCGGCCACGATCCTCGAGGACGTGGGGCAGGGGTATCGGGGTCGGTGGGTCGGCTCTGCCGACGAACCGCCTGGCGGACACCCCCGCACCGCCCGGTGTCGAGGCCAGCAGCTCCGTGTCTTCGAATGCCGCCCGGAGGCCGTCGATCACCTCCCCGGCCGTGGCCGGCCGCTTTCGCCGATCAAAGGCCAGGGCTGCCCTCAGACCGCTGGTCACCGCCCGGGCGGTCGACGGTTCCACCGCGTCGAGAAGCAGCCCGTCTTTCGGCACCATACCCGTGATCAGCTTGAAGGCCGTCGCCGCCAGCGCATAGACGTCCGACGATCCTGTCTTCGGGTGGCCTGTCGCGAGCTCAGGTGCCACGAAGCCCACCGTTCCCTGCCGGGCGAATCGGTCGGCGGAGCCGAAGTCCACCAGGACGACGGATCCGCCCGGTGTGACGATCATGTTCTCCGGTTTCACGTCGCCGTGGACCAGGGGCGGATCGTGTGCACTGAGGTGATCCAACGCCAGCGCAGCCTGTTCGAGGTAGGCGATGACCAGCGATGGCGCCAGGCCCGGGTCGCCCCGATCGGTAAGGACCTGCTCGAGGCTCACGCCCTCGACCCACTTGGTGACCAACACACCCTGGTCTGCGGCCATGAAGCTGTCGACGAAGGTCGGGAGATTCTGATGAGGCTCGAGCGTGCCGACCAAGGATGCCTCTGCTTCGAACGCTCGTCGGTCTGTTTCGGAGGCGAGGTGCCACACCTTCAGGGCGACGGCCGTTTCAGAGTCCCGGTCATGTCCGAAGAACACACGTCCTTGCCCTCCGCGCGCCAACTCAGCCAACGTTTCATAGCGGCCGTGGAGAAGGTGCGGATTCGTGCTCAGGGCTGCCTCCGAATCGCGGGAGATCGCTCAGCCGGAATCGTGCGAGTCGGCCTTGATCGAGGAGAGGCTGACCGCCCCGGTGCTCAGCGCGGCGTTGGCCAGACGCGTCCGGCGGCTCCCGGGTCCTTCATAGATGCCGAACTTCTCGTAGAGACGAACGAGGTGCTTCTTGACGGCATCCTCACTGACTGTCAGCGACTCGGCTATCTCCTTGGTGGAAGCCGGTTCGCAGAACATATCCCGCTCGGCGAGCGGCCTGCACAGTGCGACCAGCACGTCGACCTCGCGGCGCGTCAGCTCCGGTGCGGGCTCGATCGGCGCCGTAGCTCCTTCGACGCGGCCTGAGCTCGAACCGCGGAAGATCGCCTCAGCCGAGCCGAGTCGTACCTTGTCTCCCGGGCGCAGCACCGTGAGCTCGCTGAGCCGCGTCCCGTTCAGGAACGTGCCATTTCGAGAACCCAGGTCTCGGACCGTCCATCCTCCGGGCAGCCGCTCGAACACGGCGTGGAGGCGTGACACGGTGCGATCGTCAACGACGACGTCATTGTCGGGGGCGCTTCCGATGGTGGCCCGTGCGCCCTCGAGTGGCACCAGTCTGCGATCGCCGTGCACCCACAGCTCAAGCACGCCGGACCACCAACCCAACAACGGGCGTGACGCTCGCGTCTGCCATACCTGAACCGCCGTATCCCTCGTCGGGGTCTGTCCCCCCCTGCAAGGGAAACACTATCCCTTGCAGGGGACAAGACTATCCCCCGCAGGGGACACGCGTGTAGCCAAATGGGGAGACCCACATGTCTTGACCGGCCACGTGGCGAAGACCGGGTCCGCCCGAGTTGACACCGGCAAGCTCTGTCCGGCGCGCCGAAGAGCGTGCCGGCGCCCCGGACTTGGGCGCTCAGGAGCTCGTCCGCCCATTCAGCGGAAGGACCGGTTGGCCTCAAACCCGGCCCCGGACTGTGGCACCCAATCAGGCGCCCAGCGACACGGCTGGCGCGCCGGTGCTCAGGGCGACCAACGCTCAGGTTGGGATGCGTCAACGCCGGGTACAGTCACCGAGCCGAATGGCAGCGCGCCGACCAGGGACGATAGGGAGATTCGCGATGCGGGCACGACGGCTTCCGGCCTCGATGGGTCGAACAACTCGGCGGGCAGTCCTGACCGCGATTCTCGCCGGGCTCATCTGTCTGGTTGCGTCCGGAGCGACAGCGGCCGCACCTTTACCCGTCGGCAACTTCTCTTCAGGGGTCGCCTCCGAATTCACTGATCCCAGTGGCAATCCTCCGGGATCGGACATCTGGAGCTGCCGACCTTCGGCCAGCCACCCCTATCCGGTCGTTCTGGTCCATGGCACGCTGGCCAACGAGAACTTCAGCTGGCAAGCGCTCTCGCCGATGCTGGCCAACGCCGGCTACTGCGTCTATGCCTTCAACTACGGCGCCGACGCTTCCACTGCCGGCCATTTCTATGGCTTGGCCGACATCACACACTCCGCGCGGCAGCTCGCCACCTTCACCAACCGGGTACTGGCTGCCACAGGGGCGGCGCAAGTAGACATGGTGGGGCATTCTCAGGGCGGCATGATGCCGCGCTACTACATCCAGTTCCTGGGCGGGGCGCCAAAGGTGCATATGCTCGTCGGCCTCGCCCCATCCAATCAGGGAACGACGATAGACGGCGTGGGCGCGCTGGCTACGTTGTTCGGCGACATCGGGCTGCCGGTCCTGAGCTTGGCTGGCTGTGTGTCCTGTACGCAACAACTGGTCGGCTCTGCATTCCTCCAGCATCTCAATGCTGGTGGAGGCATCTCGGCGGTGGTTCGCTATGTGGTGGTCGAGAGCAAGTTCGACGAGGTGGTCACGCCGTACCGGAACGCTTTCTTGCCGGCGGCCCCCAATGTGCAGAACACCGTGTTGCAGGACCAGTGCTCGACGGACTTCACCGAGCATTTGGGCATCCTCTACGATCCCATCGCTCTTCAGGACGTCATGAACGCGCTCGGTCCGGATGACCCAGCCTTCCGGCCCGGCTGTTCGGTTGTCCTGCCGGTAGTGGGCTGATCACCTCGGGATTCTCTGTGGCGCAGTGGGTGGCACGGCGTCCACGTCACCCCCGGGGCCCCAGGACGTCACAGGCGGTGGGCCTCTCGCAGAGCCCGGAGAATAGCTGTGCCGGGGAGTTCGTCGAAGGCCTGGTCAATGGAGCCCGGTATGGAGCCGGGCTCGAGCCCAAGAACGCCGATTCCCGTTGTGGCACACGTGCGGCCGGAGGCCGGGTGGTCGCTCCGGGCCGGCCCGGACGGACCACCTCAAGGTGGGACTGTTCTGGTGGTCGGGCGCGGCATCGATCCGCGGACCTCACGCTTTTCAGGCGCGCGCTCTACCAACTGAGCTACCCGACCTCGCCCCGTTTCCGGGGTGGCGGACCTGACGGGATTTGAACCCGCGACCTCCGGCTTGACAGGCCGGCGTGCACTCCAAACTGCACCACAGGTCCCCGAACCGGCGGGACCCCGCTGGGGACTTGCCGCACCCCCAACGGGATTCGAACCCGTGTTACCGCCTTGAAAGGGCGGCGTCCTCGGCCGCTAGACGATGGGGGCTCGAACCCGATCAGGGCTTTTGGAGACTAGCAGAGGGATCACCGCGTCTCGCCGGCCGGGGACGACCGCCGCGGTACGCCGACCACGCACGATCACAGCTCGCCTTCGGAGGATCCCTCGTCGGGCAGCTCGGCGGCGAGCACCTCGATCATCAGGAACTGGAGCTGGCCGAGCAGCTCGTAGAGCGCGTACTCGGGAGCCGTCGGGTCCTCCGTATCGGGTGGCTCCATGTCCTGTGTCACATCGAGGCGGGTCCCGAGGACCAGACGGAGGGACTCGATGGCCGACTGCCACGAGTGGAGTTCCGCCTCGCTCAGGCTGTCGGCGTTGGACGTCTCGGCCAGGACGGCGAAGGCCTCCCGGTGGTGGCTGATCAGCGCGCTGTCCACCAGAGCCCGGTAGTCGCGTTCGGCGTCCTCGAACCCCGCGGTCGGGTAGGCCGGCGGGAAGAGGCGCTTGGTCATGGGGTCGTCGCTCCCGAGCAGTGGGGAAAGCTGCTCGGACATGGTGACCAGCACCGCCCGCACGCTGGGATCGAGCTTGACGGCGTAGCGCCCATCGCGACGCCGCCGGATGGGAGCGCTCACGTGGACTGTTCCATGGTGGCCCACAGGCCGTGCTCGTGGAGGCGGTAGACGTCGAGCTCCGCCCGCTCACGCGTGCCGGAGGAGACGACGGCGCGCCCCTTGTTGTGCACGTCCAGCATGAGCTTGGTGGCCTTCTCTTTCGAATAGCCGAAGAGCTTCTGGAACACGTAGGTGACGAACGACATGAGGTTGATGGGGTCGTTCCACACGATCACCAGCCAGGGACGGTCGGTGATCTGGGACTCGGTGATGTCGGGGAGCTCGGCCTCGACGGGTGCCACCTCTGTCTGGCGGGCACGCACCAGGTCCGGACGCGTGTGGGTCACACCGGCTCCCGTTGGGACGGTTCGGTCGGGACGGTCCATGACTCCATATCGCCAGCCGCGGCGACGGCTTCCTCCCGTGCTGCCGCGACACCCTCTGGCTGTTGCCACCCGCCGGCCGTGGTGAGAACGGCTGGACCGGGCGCCGTGGGCTCGGACACCTCCGGTCGGTGGTCGGACAGCCCGTGGTGGAACCAGAGCACTGCCGCCCATACCGTCGAGGCCCCGAGCACGTGGATCCCGACGACCAACGCCGGCAGGTGGCTGAAGAACTGGATGTAACCGATCATCCCCTGTACGACCATCACCGCCAGCAGGACCCGGCCGGCGTTCTGGACCGGCGCGGGCGCGTCGGTCCGCCAGAGCATCCAGAGGATCACCACCAACAACAGGGCGGTGGCCAGGACGATCTCGGCGTGGATGCGGGTCATGTCCTCCAGACCGAGTGGGATCCGCTTGGCCCCCTTGCCCCCGGCGTGGGGGCCGGTTCCCGTGGTGGCCGCCCCGGCCGCCAGCACCAGCACGGTCCAGGCCACCAGGGCTCGGGTGAGCCGCAGTGCCGCTGCGCCCACCGTCACGCGCCCCAGCCCGGGCGCATGCCCGGACTCGAGGGTGAGGACCACCGCCACCGCGAGCAGCGCCATGCCCACCATGAAGTGGGTCATCACCACGTAGGCGTTGAGCTTGGTGTAGACGACGAAACCTCCGAGCACGGCCTCGCCGAGGACACCGAGCACCAGCCCGCCCGACAACCACCGCACGTCGGAGCGGGCCGGCCGGCGGAGGAACGAGGCCACGACTGTCACCGCGCAGGACACAACCAGCAGGAAGACCACCACCCGGTTGCCGAACTCCACCAGCGGGTGGAGGCTCAGCGCGGGCGTCAAGCGGTGCTGCGAGCAGGTCGGCCAGTCGGGGCAGCCGAGACCGGAATCGGAGAGCCGGACGGCCGCCCCGGTGACCACGTTGAGCACCACCATGGCCAGGGTGAAGCGGCAGAGGTTTAGGAAGGGGCGGGGCCCGATACGCAGGGATGACACCGGTTGCCAATGGTACTGGCCCCTGGACCCCGAATGTCCCTGGAGCGACCTCGGACACTAGTCTTCGGCCGATGGCTCTTTCCGCTGCGGCACCGCCTCACCGCCTGTCCCGCGGGTCGCGTGTCGGTGCCTACGTGGCACTCACCAAGCCACGGATCATCGAGTTGCTGCTGGTCACCACGCTCCCCACCATGATCGTGGCCCAGCGTGGCCTCCCCCCGCTGTGGCTCATGATCGCCACCCTGGTCGGCGGGGCCCTGGCGGCCGGCGGGGCCAACGCCATCAACATGTACGTCGACCGCGACATCGACAAGCTCATGCGCCGTACCTCCGGCCGACCCCTGGTGACCGGCGCGGTCACGCCGGCGGCCGCACTGGTCTTCGCCATCACATTGGAGGTCTTGGCCTTCGTGGAGCTCTGGGCCTTCGTCAACCTCCTGTCAGCCGTGCTTGCGCTCTCGGCCACACTCTTTTACGTCTTCGTGTACACGCTGTGGCTGAAGCGCACCTCGAGCCAGAACATCGTGATCGGCGGAGCGGCCGGGGCGGTACCCGTGCTGGTCGGCTGGGCGGCGGTCACCGACCGCCTCGGATGGACCCCGCTCGTTCTCTTCGCCATCATCTTCGTCTGGACCCCGCCACACTTCTGGGCCCTCGCCGTCAAGTACCAGGACGACTACCGCACCGCCCACGTCCCGATGCTCCCCGCCGTGTCGACGATCAGACGCACCGCCGTCGAGATCCTTGCCTACAGCGTGCTGTTGGTGGCCGTGTCCCTGTTGCTCGCCGCCGTCGCCCATCTGGGCGCCTTCTACCTGACCGCCGCCACCGTGCTCGGGCTGGTGTTCCTGGCCCTTGCCGTCAAGCTCTTCCGCCGGGCCACACCGAAGGTGGCCATGCAACTCTTCAGCTACTCCATCACCTACCTGACTCTGCTGTTCGTGGTCATGGCGGTAGCCGTCTTCGTAACCCGTTGAGCCTGCGGCACCCGTTGAGCCTGCGGCACCCGTTGAGCCTGCGTCACCCGTTGAACCGACGCGGGTCGTGACCGGCGAGTCGATGCCACCCGGATCCGGGGGGGACGCCGATCCGCGAGAACCAGGCGAACCGGTGGCGCCGTCCAAGGGCCCGCCGGCACCGCGGCGGCTGCGAGCCCTGCTGATCGGCACGGTGATCGCAGCCGGGCTGGCCGTCTTCCTGTTCTTCGGCCTCGGCACCTCGTCAGGCAACGGGCCCGAGTCCGGTCCGGTGGTGGCCGTCGGCGACGCGGCCCCCGGATTCTCGGTGCCGTCGCTCACCGGTGGGTCCCCGGTCGACCTCGACGCCCTCGGCCCGGCCCGCCACCGCCCGGTGGTCCTCAACTTCTTCGCCTCGTGGTGCGCGCCGTGTCGGCAGGAGACCCCCTTGCTGGCCCGGACGGCGGCGGCCGAGCGGGCCCGGCACGCCAACGTGCAATTCATCGGCGTCGACGTAGCTGACTCGACGAGCGACGCCATCCCCTTCGTCCAGCAGTCGGGGATCACCTACCCGGTCGGCGTCGATGCCTCGTTGCAGGTCGCCGCCACCCTCTACGGCCTCAACGGGGAGCCCAGCACCTTCTTCATCGACTCGTCGGGCCGCGTGGTGGACCATGTCATCGGCGCGGTCGACGAGGCCCAACTCGCCCACTGGCTCCACCGACTGACCGCCTGAGCGCCATCCCGGGCGACGGCGACCGGTGGCTCACTCCCAGCGGAAGGTGAGCCCGGCGGCCACCGGCGCGCCCACGGCCCAGACCACCAGCACCACCCAGTCGCGGGCCGACACCGTGCCGCCCCGACCCAGCGTGGCGTGGAGGGCGTCGGCCAGGGCCGAGGCGGGCAGCACCTTGGCCACGCCGGCCAGCCAACCGGGCAGCTTGCCGAGCGGGATCAACATGCCGCCGAGCAGCAGCAGCACCACGAACAAGGCGTTGACCACCGCCAGGTTGACCAGGGGCTTGAGTCGGCCGGCCAGCAGCAGCCCGATCCCGCCGAAGGCGACGGTTCCGAGCACCATGGCCACCACGGCCGCCCCGACCAGGACCCCGCCTCCCGGGCCTCCCGGGTTCCAGCCCACGGCGTAGCCCACCGCCACCAGTACCCCGGCCTGCACGAGCTCGACACCCACGATGGCGGTGATCTTCGCGGCGAGCAGGCGCGGGCGGCCGAGCGGCGTGGTGCCGAGCCGCTTCAGCACCCCATAGCCGCGGTCGAAGCCGGTGCCGATGCCGAGGGCGGTCATGGCCGTCGACATCACGGCCAACGCCAGGATGCCCGGCACCAGGAAGTCGACCGGGTGGGGCGTGCCGGTGGGAAGCACGTGCACCCCCGAGAAGAACAGCAGGAAGAGGACGGGGATACCGAGGGTGAGGAAGACGGTCTCACTGTTGGTCGCCATCATGGTGATCTCGGCCCGCAGCTGGGCGGTCAGCGGCCTCACCGGCGGTCGCCGCCGGTCGGCCCCGCACCACCGTCGCGCGGCGGCTTCGGCCCGTCGGCGTCCTTCCCGGAGCCGGTGATGGCCAGGTAGGCCTCCTCCAAGGACTGGCCTGTGCGTAGGTCCCCGACCGCCAGATCGCGCTCGGCCAACCAGGCGGTCAGCCGGGCGACCACCATGGGAACCGGGGTGGTGTCCGCGGCGCGCACCCGGTAGGCGCCGGGGGCCGCCTCTGCGACGGTCGCACCGGCCCCGATGGCCGAGGCCAGCGAGGCGGTGTCGATCGAGGGCTCCGTAGAGAAGCGGACCGAGCCGTCGGACGTGCGGGTGGCCAGGTCGGCCGGTGACCCCTCGGCCAGGGCCCGGCCGTGGTCGATGATCACCACGTGGTCGGCCAGCCGCTCCGCCTCGGCCAGCTCGTGGGTGGTGAGGACGACACAGCGGCCGAGCTCCCGCTGGTCGCCGATGATGTCGCGCACTTTGAGGCGGCCCTCGGGATCGACGCCGGCGGTGGGCTCGTCGAGGAAGAGCACTTCGGGCCGGCCCACCAGGGCCAGGGCCAGGGCGAGCCGCTGCTGTTCGCCCCCCGACAACCGTCGCCACGGTGTCCGGCTGACGCCGGCCAGGCCCACCGACTCGATCAACCGGTCGGGATCGTCGGCCCGGTCGTAGTAGCGAGCGAAGAGCCCGACCACCTGACGGGCGTTGAGCGAGGGGTAGATCCCTCCCCGTTGCAGCATGACCCCGAGGCGCGGCACCAGGGCGGCCCGGTCGCGGCGCGGGTCGAGGCCGAGGACCCGGACCGTCCCGCCGTCGAGCCGTCGGTAGCCCTCGAGGGCCTCGACGGTGCTGGTCTTGCCGGCACCGTTGGGACCGAGGAGCGCGAGCACCTGGCCGTGGCGGGCGGTGAACGAGAGGTGGTCGACCGCCGGGCTCGGGCCGTACCGGATCACGGCGCCATCACAGACGACGGCGGGTGGCCCAGCCGGCGCAGGGGCGTCGTTCACGGGAGGTCACGCTACCGTTGTGCCCGTCATGATCGACATCCGGCAGGTACGGGAAGACTGCGCCGCGGTGAAGGCCGCACTCAAGCGGCGGGGCGTGGATTCCGGCGAGGTCGAGCGGCTTCGCGAGCTGGACGAGGCGGCCCGATCAGCCGTGGGCCGGCGCGACGAGCTCCGGTCAGAGGTGAAGGCGCTCTCGAAGCAGGTCGGTGCGGCCCGCAAGTCAGGAGACGCCGACGCCGCCGAGACGCTGGCCTCCCGCAGCCGGGCTCTCGGTGACGAGGAGCGGGCACTCAACGCCGCCGCCGACTCTGCCCAGCACCAGGTGCGCCGCTCCCTCCTGCTGCTGCCCAACCTGCCTTCCCCCGACGCCCCTGACGGCGCCGGCCCCGAGGACAACCTGGTGGTCCGGACCTGGCCCGAGACGGCACCGGTCTACGTCGATGCGCAGCGGCTGCCCCACTGGGAGATCGGGGCCGAGCTCGGCCTGCTCGACATGGAGCGCGGAGCCAAGTTGGCCGGTTCGATGTTCCCGCTGTTCCGCAGCATGGGCGCCCGGCTGCTCCGGGCCCTCAGCTCGTTCGCCCTCGACCGGCACGCCGATGCATTCGAAGAGGTGCGGCCGCCCACGCTCGTCCTGACCGACACCATGGTGTCGACCGGGCACCTGCCCAAGTTCGAAGAGGACGCCTATCACATCGAGCGCGACGACCTGTGGGCCATCCCGACGGCGGAGGTGCCGCTGACCTCGATGTGGCGGGGTGACATCCTCGACGAGGCCGACCTCCCGTTGCGCCTGACCGCGGTCACCGCCTGCTTCCGCCGGGAGGCCGGCGCGGCGGGCCGGGACACCAGGGGCCTGTTGCGCGTGCACGAGTTCGACAAGGTCGAGCTGTTCGCCTACGCCAGCCCCGAGCAGGCCCCCGCCTTGCATGATGAGATGGTGGGCCGGGCCGAGTCGTTGCTCCGGGACCTCGGCCTCCAGTACCGGGTGCTCGACCTGTGCGCCGGCGACCTCGGCATCTCGGCGGCCCGCACGTTCGACCTCGAGGTCTATGCCCCGGGTGTCGACCAGTGGCTCGAGGTCTCCTCGGTCAGCTGGTGCACCGACTACCAGGCCCGCCGGGCCAACATCCGCTACCGACCGGCGGGAGGGTCACCGACCCTGGTGCACACCCTCAACGGGTCGGCTCTGGCCTGGCCCCGCATCTGGGCCGCGCTGGTCGAGACGGGCCGCCGGCCCGACGGCTCGGTGGTGCTCCCCGACGTGCTCGCCCCGTACCTGCGGGGCGAGACCGTCATCCCCGCGCCCGGCTGACCGATGGCCGACACCGCGGCCGTGATCGGGACGCGGTGCTCGGTAGGCGGCGCGGATGGCGTCGACATCGGGCCCATGAGGGCCCGGTCCGGGCCTGCCCTCCGGCTCGTCCACGGCGTGGGCCAGATCGAACGGCCCGATGTGGGTCAGTCGAGCGGGGCGTCGAAGCGGTAGCCGACACCCCGGATGGTGGTGATCAGCTTGGGTGAGGACGGGTCCTCTTCGATATGGGTGCGCAGCCGCTTGATGTGCACGTCGAGGGTCTTGGTGTCACCGAAATAGTCGGATCCCCAGATGCGGTCGATGAGGACGTCCCGAGTCAACACGCGACCGGCATTCTCCATCAACAGGGAGAGCAACTCGAACTCCTTGCGGCGCAGATGGACGTCCTCGCCGCGGATGAACACCAGGTGGCGATCGGGGTCGATCTGCACGCCACCCGCCTCGAGGACCGGCGTCCCCGCTCGGGGCTCGGAGCCTGTCCCGGCGGCGTCGTGCCCGTTGTCCGACGACTCGCCGGGCGGGGTGCGCCGCAGGACAGCCCGCATCCGGGCCACCAGCTCGCGCAGGCGGTACGGCTTGGCCACGTAGTCGTCCGCACCCACCTCGAGGCCGACGACGGTGTCGATCTCGGTGCCTTTGGCTGTCACCATGATGATCGGCACTGACGAGCGGGCGCGTATGGAACGGCACACGTCGATACCCGACAGCCGCGGCAGCATGAGGTCGAGCAGCACCAGGTCCGGCTCGAGCGAGGAGAACAAGCGAAGGGCTTCGTTGCCGTCGCGGGCCACCGTGACGGCGAATCCCTCACGGGTGAGGCCGATGACCAGCGCGTCGATGAACGACTCGTCGTCCTCGGCCAGGAGGACTTTGGTCTGCGATTCGTCTTCAGTGGCAGGCTGCATGCTCATGCCGCGTACTCCGGAGGGCTAGGGAGGATGAGGGTGAAGGTCGAGCCCTCCCCCTCGCGTGAGTCGACCTCGACCCGGCCCTGGTGGTTGCTGGCCACGTGCCTGACGATCGAGAGTCCGAGCCCGGTACCGCCGCTGTCGCGGCTGCGCCCGTGGTCGACGCGGTAGAAACGCTCGAAGATGCGCTCGAGGTCGCGGGTGGGGATGCCTACGCCGTTGTCGGCCACGGTCAGTTTGATCTCGCCGTTCGACTGGCTTCCGGACAGGCTGACCACTGCGTCCTCATAGGAGAAGGTGACGGCGTTTTCCAGGAGGCTGTGGATGGCCGACACCAGTTGGCGCCGGTCGCCGATGACGTGGACCGGCGGCTCTGGCTCACGGAGTTCGATGGTAATCCGCCGATGCTCAGCTGCCGAACGGACCCGCTCGATCGCCTCGGCCATGACCAGGTTGACGTAGATGGGCTCCCGGGGCGGGTCCTCCTCCGACTCGATCCGACTTAGATCCAGCAGGTCGTCGATGATCCGGCTGACCCGGAACGCCTCGGCGTGGATACGGGAGGCCAGCCGCTGGGCCACCTCGGGATCGGGCTCGACGGTCAGGGTCTCGGCCAGCAGCCCGAGGGCCCCCATCGGGGTCTTGAGCTCGTGGCTCACGTTGGCCACGAAGTCGCGCCTGATCTCCTCGAGCCGGCGCCGCTCGGACACGTCCTCGATGATGGCGATCACCCCGAGTGGCCGACGGCCGTCGTCGATGAGCCGGGTCCGCACGGTGAGGGTCTGGCGGGGCGGGCCGTAGAGGTCGAGGGTCCGCTCGGCCGAGCCGTCCTGCCAGGCGTTCTCCAGGAGGTCGGTGACCGCCTGGGCGGCCAGAGCGTCGCCGTGGCGGTTGCTCATGAGGCCGAGCGCCCGGGCGTTGCGGAAGGCCACCTCACCGTCCTCGTCGCAGACGATGACCCCCTGGGGGAGCGTGTCGAGCGCCCGTCGTAGCCGGATGGCGTCCGAGCTGGCCTCGGTCACGGCTTCGGCCGCCTCCCCGGTGACTCGCTCGAGGTGCATGAGGACCGAGTCCACCGTGCCCTCGTCGGGCGGCTCCACCCCGAGCCGGTTGGACAGGGCGGTGAGGCGCTGTTGGAGCGCCCGCCGGCCGGACCGACGCCCCTGACGCAGGGCGATGAGCACGGCCAGCACCGCCACCACGCCGAGTACGACGTACCCGATCACGTACGACTTCACTGCCTAAGCATGACAGGCCAGCCCCGAGGTGTCGGTGACGCTTCGTACCGGTGGGGAACAACATAAAAATACAAGAAACATATTGAAATAACTCATAGCTGTCCGTACGCTGGCGTCCATGGTGCCCGTCGTGTTCATCACCACCCCACTCTCGAGCGGCGCAGTCCGGCTCGCCTCGACTGGGCCTCGGGGTCCGGGGGGCCGGCTGCTCGCCGACGTGGTCACCATGACACCCAACGCCGGCGATCTGCCCGGAGGCGATGTGCTCCAGAAGCTCATGAACGGGCTGGACGGGTGGGCGTTGGCGCTGGCGTTGGTGGGGCTCGTCGTCGGCGCCGCGGCCTGGGCGCTCGGGTCCCACGGCCAGAACTATCAACAGTCGTTCGTCGGCCGCCGGGCCGTGCTCATCTCGGGGTTGGCCGCCCTGCTCATCGGGGCCGGACCGGGCATCGTCAACTTCTTCTTCAACACCGGCGCAGGCGTGCACTCCCCGTGAGCGGACTGGCGGCGGTGCCTGCCATCCCGGCAGGCGGCTGCCCGCCGGCCGCGGCTGCGCTCGGTGGGGCCGCGCTCGGACCCGTATGTCAGGCGGCATCCGGGGTGGGTGGCCTGGCCGGGCCGGCCGTGTCCCAACTCGCCGGGGTGGGGGTCGACAGTGTGCTGAACGGCCTGGGCAGCTGGGTGGCCGCCGGCGCGACCTGGCTGCTCCAACAGATCGGCGCGGTCATCGGTGCGACGACTTCGGTCGACCTCGGCGCCGCGTGGTTCACCGCCCACTACGAGACCATGGCGGCGTTGGCCGCCTTGGTCATCGCACCGTTGCTACTGCTCGGCATCATGCAGGCCATCTACCGCCAGAACGCCTCGATGCTGATGCGTTCGGTCCTCGTGCACGTGCCGTTGGCCATCCTGTTGACGGCGGTCGCGGTCAAGCTGGTGGAGCTGGGTCTGACGGTGACCGACGCCATGAGCGCGGCGGTGTCCCAGGGGGCGGGGCTGGACACCGGGCAGTTCATGGGCACGGTCAGCTCGGCGTTGTCGGGGGCGCAGGCGACCGGCTCCGGCGCGCCGGCCTTCATCCTGTTCCTCGGCGCCCTGGCCGTGGTGTTCGGGGCGGTGATGGTGTGGATCGAGCTGCTGGTGCGGGCGGCCGCGGTGTACGTCGCCGTGCTCTTCCTCCCACTCGCCCTCGCCAGCCTGGCCTGGCCGGCCATCGCCCACTGGTGCCGGCGGCTGGTCGACACCCTGGTCGCCGTCATCCTCGGGAAGTTCGTGATCGTGGCCGTGCTCAGCCTGGCGGCCGGGGCGCTGGCCGGCGGGACCGGCTCGGCGCCGGTCGGGGCGGGTGGAGCGGTGGGCGCCTCGGGGAGCGGGGGCGGGTTCGGCGCGGTGCTCGGGGGGGCGGCCCTGCTCTTGTTGGCCGCCCTGGCGCCCTGGGCCCTGTTCCGCCTGCTTCCCTTCGTCGAGGCGGGTGCGGCCGGCCACCTCGAGGGGGTGAGTCGCCGGGCCCACCAGGCGGTGGCCGCACCAGTGCGGGGCCTGGCCCAGGTGGCGATGCGGACCGCGATGGCTGGTGAGGCCCTCGGAGCCGGAGCGGGCGCGGTGGGAGGACTCTCGGGGACGGTCGCCCGGGCAGGCGGGTCGGGTCCATCCGGTCCCACCGGCGGCCCGGCGCCGACTCGCTCGGGCCCGTTCGAGGACACCCCGGACCCCGGTCCGTCCTCGGCCGAGACGACCGGGGTCGGGACGGCCGAGTCACCCGGACACTCCATTCCCAGCTGGGAGGTGAACCCACGGGCCACCGCCCTGGCGCGCTACTACCTGGAAGGCCCGGACGGGTCCGAAGCGAGCGCGGCCGGCGGCACGAACGACACACCCGGGGGGGAGCTGCGGCTCTCTTCGGCCCCTGGGCCGCTGGCGCCCATGGCCCCACCGGTCGGCTCACCTGCTCCCGACCCGGGAGGGGCGGGGCCTCGTCTCGGAGGTGCCGGCCACAGCCCTACCGGTGGTCCCGTTCGGTTGCCGCGGGCCAGCGGAGCCGGCGCCCCGGCCTGGTTGGGTCGCGATGAGCTCGGCCCTCGGCTCATCGCCGGCCCGCCCTGGCCATCGGGCTCCTGGCCGGCGTCGGACGGCGATGGCTGAACCGGCCCGACCGGGTCGATCCGAGCGGCCGCGTTACCACTTCCCGCCCCTCGAGAAGCGCGGGGTGATCGCCGGGTGGCGCGGCGGCCAGATCGCGGTGGTGGCGCTGAGCCTGGTCGTGGCGGTGCTGGCCGTCCGGTCCCGCCCGTCCGTCGGGGGGATCGCCTTGGCCTTGCTGGCCGTCGGGCTCGGTCTGGCGGCCGCGTTCTGGCCCATCCGCGGGCGTACCGGCGAGCAGTGGTTGCCACTGGTTGCCCGCTGGTTGTGGGGCAGCCGGGCCGGGGATCGCCGCCAGCTGGCACCCGGGCCGCGACGGGGGCACCGTGCCACGGTCGGCCCGGGTGCAGGGTGCAGACCGGCGGTGCAGGCGCCCGACGGCTCGGGGGAGATGCCCGTCGGGAGGCGGGGCGTGTTCAGCGGCCTGACCCTTGACAGGTTCCCGCTCGGACCCGGCCGGTCGGGCCCGGAGATGGCCGTCGTCTTCGATACTCCGGCCCGCACCGCCACAGCCGTGTTGGCAGTATCGGGCCACAGCTTCGCGCTGCTCGGTCCGGTGGAGCAGGACTCGCGGGTGGCGGCCTGGGCCCGCGTGCTGGCGACCCTGGCCCGTGAAGGATCCGACGTCCACCGCCTGCAGTGGGTCGAGTCGTGCGTCCCTGACGACGGCAGCGCCGTGCGGCGCTACCGCGACGCCCGAGCGGTCGTCGGCGCCGACTCGCCCGCCGGCCGCTCGTACCGGTCCCTCATCGCCGAGGCAGCGCCCTCGACGCGCGGGCACCGCATGCTGGTGGCCCTGTCACTGCACCGGTCGCGGTCGTCGCGTTCGATCCGGGCCTCGGGTGGCGGGACGCCGGGCGCCGGCGCCGTGCTCGCCCGCGAAGTGGTCTCGTTCCGCCGCGCCCTCGAAGGCGCTGACGTCGAGGTCGAGGGCGTGGTCGGTCCGCGGGCGCTGGCCCAACTGATCGGAGCGAGCATGGCGCCCACGGTCCGCCCTGGTGGTGCAGGTTCAGACCGTCCCCGGCGAGTGTCAGCCCGCCCGTGTCCCGTGGTCGGAGTGGACGATGTCACACCCCACTGGCCCTGGCCCATGGCCGTCGAACCCCGGTGGGACGCGGTGCACACCGACGACACATGGCATGCCACCTACTGGATCGCCGAATGGCCGCGCCTGGACGTGACGCCCGACTTCCTCGGACCACTCTTCTTCTCGCCGATCCGCCGCTCGATCGCGGTGACCATGGAACCGGTGAGCCCGAGCCGGGCCGCCCGGCAGGTGGCCCAGTCGCGTACCGCGGACCTGGCGGACAGCGAGCTGCGACGCCGCGGCGGCTTCCTGGTGACCGCCCGGCACACCCGCGAGAAACAGAGTGTCGAGGACCGCGACGCCGAACTGGCCGTCGGGCATGCCCAGTACCGGTTCTCGGGGTACGTGACAGTGACCGCCGACACGCTCGCCGAGCTGATCGAAGCCCGGGCCGTCGTCGAGCAGGCGGCGGGACAGGCGAGGATCGAGCTGCGGCTGCTCTATGGCGAGCAGGACGTGGCCTTCACCTGCTCGCTGCCCCTCGGACGCGGGTTGTCGTGAGGGCAACCGGTCCCCGGGTGCCGGCCCATGTGACCACCACCCGGCACCTGTGCGCGGCCTATCCATTGGTGGCGGAGGCCGGGCTCGGCCACGACGGGGTGCTCATCGGACGGGACGTCCTCGGGGGCTCGTTCGTGTACGACCCGTTCGCCCTCTACCGCCGCGGGGTGGTTACCAACCCCAACATGGTGGTCATCGGGCAGATCGGCCGGGGCAAGAGTGCCTTCGTGAAGTCCTACCTGTGGCGCCAGTCCGTCTTCGGGCGCCGCGCCTGGGTGGTCGACCCAAAGGGCGAGTACGGGCCCCTGGCCGAGGCATTCGGCGTGGTGCCGGTGGCCCTGCGGCCCGGCGGCTCGATCCGCCTCAACCCGCTCGACACCGGCGACCTCGGCGACAACGCCGTGGGGGAGGGCGGGTCGGGCCCTGATGACACCCTTCGACGTCGGGTGGCCCTCACCTCGTCGCTGGCCGTGGCCTGCCTGGGACGTGACCTGGGGCCCCGCGAGCGAGCGGCCATCGACGCGGCCATCGTCGACGCCTCGGACCGTGCCGGGCGCTCCGGGATGCCCGCCCCGACCCTGCCCCAGGTGGTCGACGCCCTGCTCGACCCGCACGAAGACGCGTCGGCTGCCCTGCGGACCACGCCGGCATTGCTGGTCGAGGACGGCCGGGACGCCGCTTTGGAACTCCGCCGCTTGGTCCACGGTGACCTGAGCGGGATGTTCGACGGGCCCACCACGCCGCGGTTGACGCTCGACGGGCCGCTCGTGGTGCTCGACCTCTCGGCCGTCTATCACTCGCCCGCGCTCGGCGTCCTCATGACCTGTGCCGCCGCCTGGCTGCAGAGCGCGGTGCGCGCGGTCCACCAGGACCGGATCATCGTGGTGGTCGACGAGGCATGGGCCGTCCTGTCCAACCTCGGCGTGGCCCGGTGGCTCCAGGGTTCGTGGAAGATGTCGCGAGCCCACGGCGTGGCCAACATGGCGGTGCTGCACCGGCTGTCCGATCTCCGCGCCGTCGGGAGCGAGGGCTCGGTGCAGGTCAACCTGGCCGAGGGCCTGTTGGCCGATTCCGAGACCAGGGTGGTCTACGCGCAGTCCCCGGGCGAAGTCGCCAGCACCGGCGAGTTGTTGGGGCTCACCGGCACCGAGGCTGAGCTGGTGAGCCAACTGCGCCGCGGCATGGCGCTGTGGAAAGTGGGCCGCCGCTCGTTCCTGGTCGACCACCAACTGGCCACCGGGGAGCGTTGGTTGACCGAGACCGACCAGGCCATGGCGGACGACCGGCCCCAACCCTGGCGGTGAGCTCGGTGGCCGGGACGGCCAGCGTCATCGGGTTGTTCGCCGTGGCCGGGGTCGCCCTGTCTGCTCCTGGGCCCTCCCGTCCCGGACGGCGTGGCCTCGGGCGACTCGGTCTCCGGCGATCCGAGCGGCGCCAGCCCGATCCGGCGCGGTGGGCGCGTCCCCGTGACCTCAGACGGCTGGCCGTCCCGGCGCGCCGCGATGGCGGCGGGTCAGCCACCGGGAGGTTGGTCCTCGGTCGTTGCGGGCGGCAGCTGCTGGCCGCCGAGCGGGCCCAGTCGGTGATCGTCTTCGGGCCCACCCAGTCCCACAAGACCTCGGGGTTCGCCGTGCCGGCCGTGCTTGGCTGGGACGGGGCGGTCGTCGCCGCCAGCGTGAAGACCGACCTGCTCGAGCACACCATCGGCCACCGCCGCTCGCTCGGTGAGGTCCTCTGCTTCGACCCCACCGGGTCGACCGGCCTGGGCTCGGTCTCGTGGTCCCCGTTGCCCGCCGCCCGGACCTGGCCCGGGGCCCGTCGGTCGGCCGCCGCCATGACGGAGGTGGTCAAGACCGGCGCCGGCCCGATGAGTGACGGGGACTTCTGGTACGCCACGGCCGCCAGAATGCTGGCCCCGCTGCTGTTTGCGGCGGCCTTCGGCCACCTCGGCATGGACGACGTCGTCCGCTGGGTGGGAACCGAGGAGGAGTCAGAGGTCCTCGCGCTGCTCGTGGCGGCCGGGGTTCCCGACGCGGTGCACATGGCCCGCTCCACCTTCAGCAAGGAGGATCGCCAGCGCGGCTCGATCTACACCACGGTCGAGACGGTCCTCGAGCCGTTCGTCGGCGCCAACCCGGTCACCGCGGACCGGGCCGGTGCTCCAGGGGCGACGCCGGCCACGTTGGATGCCGCCCGCCTGTTGTCCGCGAGCAACACCCTCTACGTCTGTGCCCCGGCCCACGATCAGCGCCGGCTCACGCCACTGTTCGTTTCGCTCCTCCGCCAGATCGTGGAGGAGGCGTACGAGCGGGTCACCATGACGCGGCGCGCCCTCGACCCACCGCTCCTCCTCGTCCTCGACGAGGCGGCCAACATCGCACCGCTCAACGACCTCGACGCGTTGGCCGCCACCGCGGCCGGCCACGGGGTGCAGCTGGTGACCATCTGGCACGATCTGGCCCAGGTCCGCGCCCGCTACGGGCCGCGGGCCGGCACGGTCGTGAACAACCACCGGGCCAAGCTGTTCCTCTCGGGCATCTCGGACCCCGACACGCTGGACCATGCCAGCCGGCTGATCGGTGAGGAGGAGGTGGCCATCCCGACCACCACGAGCGGCGGCCGGGCCGGACCGAGCACTACGAGGGCACCGTCGACGAGGAGGCTGGCCCCGCCGGACGCCCTGCGGCGCACCCGGCCGGGTCGGGGCATCCTGGTGTACGGCGACCTGCCACCGGTCCGGCTGGCGCTCCGGCCCTGGTATTCCGACCCCGGGCTCCAGGCCCGGGTCGGGGTCGGTGGTGCCCGGGGCCGGCCCGGCGTAAATGATCAGAAAAGCCGGATCCGCCGGAGCCGCCTCACGAAGAGCGAGCGCCGCGGGCGCCGATCCCGGATCGACCCCTGACCGGGTGCTCGGTACGATCGACACAGTGAGATCCGCAACCACCGACCCGGCTTCGGCCCGGCCGGTCTTCGACCCGTTCGACCCCCAGTGGGCCAGCGACCCCTTCCCGCTGTATGCCGAGCTACGGAACCGGGCGCCAATCCACCGCAACGAGCTCGGCTTCTGGGTGGTGGCGCGGCACGCCGACTGCCTGGCCGTGCTGCGCGACCGGCGGTCGAGCTCCGACAGCCTCAATGTGGCCACCGAGCGGATGCCGGAGGGGTTCCGCACGCCGATCGCCGAGGACGACGAGGTGGCCCGGGCCATGCTCGAGATGCGGCCATTTCTGTTCCGCGACCCGCCGGACCACACCAGGCTGCGCGGGCTGGTGTCCAAGGCCTTCACCCCGAAGGTCGTCGACTCGCTGCGGTCCCGGACCCAGCAGGTGGTGGACGAGCTGATCGACGCGGCCATCGAGGCCGGTGAGGTCGACCTGGTCGAGGCTTTCGCCTACCCCTTGCCCGTTCGGGTCATCTGCGACCTGCTCGGTGTCCCGCACGAGGACCACGACCGCTTCAAGGCCTGGTCGAACGCCTTGGCCCGCGGCCTCGATCCCGACTTCCTCCTCACCCCCGAGGTCATCGAGGCCCGCGGCGAGGCCATCCTCCAGTTCTCGCAGTACTTCTTCGAGCTGCTGGCCGAGCGCCGCCGGTCTCCGGGGGAGGACCTGCTCAGCCGGCTGGTCGAGGCCGAAGACGGGGGCACCGTGCTGAGCGAGGGCGAGCTCCTGTCGACCTGCATCCTGCTGCTGGTGGCCGGGCACGAGACGACGGTCAACCTCATCGCCGGCGGAACCCTCGCCCTGCTGCGCCACCCGGACCAGCTCGAGCGGTTCCGCACCGAACCCAACGTCAACCGCACCGCCATCGAGGAGATGTTGCGCTTCGTCTCGCCGGTGCAGCTCACCGGCCGGGCCCTCCTCGAGGACTGCGAGTTCGGCGGGGTCGAGTTCCGGGCAGGCGACTTCGCCATGTTGCTCATCGGGTCGGGCAACCATGACCCGGCGCAGTTCGAGGACCCCGAACGCTTCGACATCGGCCGCAATCCGAACCCACACCTCGGCTTCGGGTTCGGCATCCACCACTGCCTGGGCGCGCCGCTGGCCCGCATGGAGAGCCAGGTGGCGCTCAACTCCCTGGTGCAACGGGCGCCCGCCCTGGCGGTCACCGTCGACGAGGTGACCTACAAGACGAACGTGGTCCTACGCGGCCTCGAGTCGTTGCCGGTGTCCATGCGCGGCTAGGCCGTGCACCTGGCGACCCGGACGGCGGGGCCAACCCCACCGGTCGGGTCGACGACGTCCGTGGTTCAGCTGCGGGCGGCGCGGTCGAAGACGGGCTGTAGGCCCTCGAGGCCCCGGCGGACGTCGTCGACCCCGAACGGCAGGAGCATGGCGGCCACCGCGTCCACGCCGGCGTCGGCGTAGCGGCCGGCGATGTCGGCGTCGAGCGGGCGCAGGTAGGGGCACACCGTGATGGTCAGCTCTCCCCGGGAGCGCCCTTGGTCGGCGAGCAGCCGCTCGATGGTGGCGAGGGGCGCGGCCAGCCCGTCCGGCGGCCGGTTGAAGGTGTGCCATCCCTGGCCGACCCGGGCCACCCGGGCCAGGGCGGCCTCGCTCTCGCCACCGATGTGGACCGGCGGATGGGGCCGCTGGACCGGCTTCGGCCACATCGAGCACGGATTGAGCGAGTAGAACTCGCCCTCGTAGGCCGAGGTCTCGTCGCACCACAGGGTGCGGAGCACCTCGAGGTACTCGTCGGTGCGCTTTCCCCGCCGTGGCCACGACACGTTGACCGCCTTGAACTCCTCCTCGAGCCAACCCACTCCCACTCCGAAGTCGACCCGGCCTTCGGACAGCCAGTCGAGGGTGGCCACCTCCTTGGCCGTGTACACCGGGTTGCGCTGGGGCAGGAGCACCATGGCCGTGCCCAACCGCACGGTGGTGGTGTGGGCGGCCAGGAACGAGAGGGTGGTGAACGGTTCGAGCAGCCCGGTGTCGGGCGGGACGGGGATGCGTCCGTCCTCGGCATAGGGGTAGGACGAGCTGTACTCGTCGAACAGCACCACGTGCTCTCCCACCCAGATGGTGCCGACGCCGCGATGCTCGGCCTCGTCGGCCACCACGGCCAGTAGCTCCGGCGTGGCGAACGGACTGGCGGTCGGGACCCAGAGGTCGATGCGCACGGGCGGGTTTCCTTTTGAACGATATGGGCGGGAGCTCAGCTGGGCGCGCCCGGCACCACCAGGGGCCAGGGCCGTTCCCGCTCGGCCACGCGGGCCAGGTCGAGCAGGAGCTGCTCCTCGTGGTGGCGGCCGATGACCTGTAGGCCGACGGGCAGCCCGTCGACGGTCCCGGCCGGGATGGAGACGGCGGGGCTGCCCGTCAGGTTGGCCGGGATGGTCAGGGCACCGTTGTTGCCGAGCGCGGTGTTGAGGCCGTACTCCGCCACCAGGTCGACCTCGCCGACTGTGGTCGGCATGGGCCCTTCGGCCCGGAAGGCCACATCGGGATTGGTGGCGGCCAGGATGAAGTCGGTCTGTTCGAAGAGGTCGGCCATCTGTTCGTTGACGTCGATCCGGAGCATCTCGGCGGACCCGGCCGTCTGCACGTTGAAATTGTGGGTGGCGATGTTCATGCCCAGTTGGATCTCGGGCATGAGGTCGTCGTTGCACTCCGGGTAGCGGTCGCCGAGCGCGCCGACCAGACCGACCATGTTGGACATGGCCCACTCCAGGCCGACCGGGGGGAACTGCACCGCCACGTCCACCCGGGTGAGCCGGGCCGCGGCGATGAGCGCTTCGGCCGCCTCGAGGGTCAGGGCGGCCACCCGGGGCTCGACGATGGCCGAACCGAGGTTGATCGACACCACCGCCCGCTTCCCGGCCAGGTCGAAGGAGTCGAGCCCGTCCTCCCATCCGCCCACCCGGGGCAGGCTCAGGGTGTCGCGCGGGTCGAAACCGTTGCACACGTCGAACCAGCGGGCGGTGTCGCGCACCGAGCGGGACACGCACCCGAGCACCACGGTGAGGGGGGGCTGCAGGGCGCGGGGACCCTTCGGGATGCGCCCGAAGGTCGACTTGAGGCCGAACAGGCCGGTGAAGCCGGCCGGGATCCTGATCGAGCCCCCTCCGTCGCCGCCGCTGGCGACGGGCAGGAGGCCGCCCGACACGGCGGCCGCCGAGCCGCCGGAGGACCCGCCCGGTGTGCGTTCGGGATCCCAGGGGTTCCGGGTGGTCCCGTGCAGCTTGGTGTGGGTGCAGTTGATCCCGCCGAACTCGGAGGCGGCGGTCTGCCCGGCCAGCACGGCGCCGGCGGCGCGCAGCCGCGCCACGTGGCTCGAGTCGTGGTCGGCTACCCGGTCCTTGAACACCAGCGAGGCCTCGGTGTAGGGCCACCCCTCGACCGTCTCGAGCTCTTTGATACCCATCGGCACCCCGCCGAAGGGAAGGGAGACGTCGACCGATCCGGCCCGGGCGCGGGCTGCGTCAACGTCCAGGTGGCTGAAGGCGTTGAGCCCGGACTGGTCGACGGCCTCGAACGAGGCGTCGAGGGCCTCGAGGGGGCTCAACTCCCCGGCCCGGAAGGCGTCTACCAGCGAGCAGGCGTCCCCGGTCCACGGTCGGTCGATCATCCCGAGGACGCTAATGGCAACCGTCCCGCCATGCGACTTCCGTCGCGCTCCCGGGCGTAGCGTGGGGTGCATGCAGAACGACGAGGACCCGCGCTCCCGGGCCGAGCCCACCGGTGCAACGGCCACCGGTACACCGGCCGGAGCGGAAGCCTCCGACGCGGCCAGGACCGAGCCGCGCCGGCCTTTCACGCTGGGCATTGACATCGGTGGGACGGGGCTCAAGGCCTCGGTGTGTGACGCCGACGCCACCATGGTCGCGGACCGGGTGAAGGTGCCCACCACCTATCCCATGCCACCCGACCGGCTGGTGACCACCCTGACCAAGCTGGTGGCGCCCCTGCCGGCGGCCGAGCGGGCTTCGGTCGGGTTCCCGGGCATGGTGCGCAACGGGCTGGTGCTCTCGGCCCCGCATTTCTCGACCAAGCACGGGCCGGGCAGCGAGGTGGACCCCGACCTCCTGGCGCAGTGGTCGGGGTTCGACCTCGCCACCCCGCTGTCCGAGGCGTTCTCCCTGCCGACCAAGGTGGCCAACGACGCCGACATCCAGGGCGCGGCGGTGGTCAGCGGCCACGGGCTCGAGTTCGTGATCACCCTGGGCACGGGGTTCGGCACCGGGCTCTTCTACCGCGGCCAGCTCATGCCCCATCTCGAGATCGCCCACCAACCCTTCCGCAAGGGGGAGACCTACAACGAGCAGCTGGGGGAGGCGGCCCGCAAGGAGATCGGGGAGGAGCGCTGGAACAAGCGCGTGCAGAAGGCCATCACCATCCTGCGGGCACTGCTCTACTTCGACCACCTGTACATCGGAGGCGGCAACTCCCGCCGGGTCAACCGTCAGCACCTCGACGACGACATCACCCTCGTCGACAACACGGCCGGCATCGTGGGCAGCGTGAAGCTGTGGTCGGCCGACCACGTGGCGGTCAATGAGGCGCCCGGCGGGTAGCCGCGGCTTTCACCGGGCGCAGTCGGCCGGTGACTCAAGCGTGCCAGCGCCTCCAGCGGCGCTCGATCTCCTTGAGCTCGCCCTTCCAGCCTTTGCGGGCATGGTCGGCGGCGTCGCGTTGCCGGCGGACGAGTCGAGCGAGCGGCTCGGCCAGGTCGGGCCGTTGGCGGGCCAGGTCCTCGAACCAGGCGATCGATGAGGTCGCATCCAGCAGGTCACCGAGCTTGACCTGCAGCCGCTCCGCAGCCCGGGCCGTCTTACGCGCCGGTCCGCCGTCGATGAGCGCCACGGTCTCACAGCCGTAACGCAGGTTCTTCGACCGGATGCGCACGGCGTGCAGGTTGGCGGTGGTGGCGTCCTTGCGGGCGCGCCGCGCCGCGCCGCGTAGATCGTGCCACGACCGGCCCAGCATCGGCGGCAGGACGTCCTCGGCCGGGCGACCCGCCTTGGCCTTGAAGTCGGGACCCTCCCATAGCACCATCATCTGCTCGGTCAGCTGGAAGCGCCGGGCGCCACCCCGAATGGCGGCGATGTCGGCCATCACGTCGGCCAGCCGGGCCGTGATGACGGACTCGATGTGAAGGATGTCGTAGGGGTCGATGACACCGGGCCCCCGGCCCACGACGATGTCCCGGATGACGTGCAGGTCTCGCGAGCGGCCGAGGCAGCGCCCGTACCAGGCCAGCTCGGCCCGGAGGGAGGTACCCCAACTCGGGTCGACGACCAGACGGAAGGTGCGCAGGTTGGACCGGATGCGGCGCATGGCGATCCGGCTCTGGTGGATCCGTTCCGTGTCGGTCGCGCGCCGACGCGCCGACTCGGGGGCGGTGGGTGCGGTCTGGGCCCACAGCGGACGGGGCCCGGTGCGGAAGGTCAACGAGTCGATCGACTCACACGGCTCGGGTGCCCCGGTCGGGTCGGTGTCGAGGTCGTTCAGCAGGAAGGTGCGCGCCGAGGTGGCCAACACGCGGTGCAGCACCATACCGGCCGTCGGGTGGGCCAACCCCTCGCCGCCCGATATGTCGAAGCCCGGGCCCGCGAGGGCATCCGTTGCAGGCTGTTGTCCCTCGGGTGCCGGCCCGGCTGCCATGGCGAAGAACCTCCGTGTCAAAGACTACCGGGGACCGATCTGGTGCTCCTGAACCATCACGCCGGGCAGGCTGGCCGGTCACCGGCGGCGTTCAGACCTGCGTCCTGACCGGACCGCCCGCCCGGCCGGCCCGGCCGGCCCGGCCAGCCCGGCCGTCTACGGTGAGCGCGTGCGGGCCGTGACGATCGTTGACGGGGACCTCGGGTGGAACGAGCATCCCGACCCCGAGCCCGGGCCCGGCGAGGTGCTGGTGTCGGTGCGTGCCGCCGGCCTGAACCGCGCCGACCTCATGCAGCGCGGGGGTCTGTACCCGGCCCCTCCCGGATGGCCGCCCGACATTCCCGGCCTCGAGTTCGCCGGCGAGGTGGTCGGGCTGGGACCGGGGACCGAGCGCACCTCGGTCGGCGACCGGGTCATGGCCCTCGCGGGCGGCGGTGGGCAGGCCGAGCTGATCACGGTGCCGGAGAGCGCCCTCGTCCCGGTGCCACCGGCCATCCCCTGGGTCGAAGCCGGGGGGTTCCCCGAGGCCTTCTCGACGGCCTACGACGCGCTGTTCACCCAGGCCGGTCTGGAGGCGGGCGAGCGGGTCCTCATCTCCGGCGCGGCGGGCGGGGTGGGGACGGCCGCGGTGCAACTGGCCCATGCCGCCGGCGCCTACGTGGTGGCCTCGGTCCGGTCCCCTCACCTGCACGAAGCCGTGGCCGGGCTCGGCGCCGACGCGGTGGTCGAGCCCGACGCGGCTCCCGGCCGGGGCCCCTTCGACGTCTCTCTCGAGCTGGTCGGCGGGCCGGGGGTGGGCGCCGTCCTGCCGCACCTGACCACCGGGGGACGGGTGGTGGTCATCGGCGTGGGGTCGGGAGCCACAGTGGAGCTCAACCTGTTGACCCTGATGGCCGGCCGGTCGACCATCGGCGGGTCGATGCTGCGGTCGCGTACCACCGAGGAGAAGGCGGCGGTGGCCCGCGCCGTCGAGCAGCACGCCGTGCCTCTGCTGGCGGCGGGAAAGGTGAAGGTGCCGGTGGCCGAGCAACTCCCCATGGAGCGCACCGCCGACGCCTATGAGCGGTTCGCGGCCGGCGGGAAGCTCGGGAAGATCGTCCTGGTCACCGGTTGAGCTCTCGGCGGCCGAGTCTCGGCGGCCTGAACGGCCGAGCCCTTGCGGCTGGCTCCGGGCGGCTACCTCGAGACGACCACCGACGAGCCGTGGCCGAACAGCCCCTGGTTGGCGGTCACGCCCAGCCGGGCCCCCTCCACCTGCCGGCCGGCGGCCTGTCCCCGCAGCTGCCAGACCAGCTCGCACACCTGGGCGATGGCTTGGGCCGGGATGGCCTCGCCGAAGCACGACAGGCCCCCGCTGGGATTGACCGGGATGCGGCCGCCGATGGCCGTGTCGCCGTCACGGAGCAGGCGCTCGGCCTCGCCCTCCTTGCACAGCCCGATGTCCTCGTACCAGTCGAGCTCGAGCGCCGAGGAGAGGTCGTAGACCTCGGCCAGGTCGAGGTCCTCGGGCCCGACGCCGGCCTCCTCGTAGGCGGCCAGGGCCACCGACTGCTTGAAGGTGGGGCCCACCGAGGCGGCGGTGGCAGCCGAGTCGGTCGAGAAGTTGGGCATCTCGATGACGGTCTGGGGGAATCGCGGCGTGACCGTGGAGACGGCGTCGACGGTCACCAGATCCGTGGCCCCGGCGTGGCGCCGGGCGAACGCCATGCTGGTGAGCACCAGGGCTGCGCCGCCGTCGGAGGTGGCGCAGATCTCGAGGAGGCGGAGCGGGTCGGCCACCATCGGGGACTGGAGGACCTCGTCGGCGGTGACCTCCTTGCGGTAGCGGGCGTACGGGTTGCCCAGTCCGTGCCGCGCGTTCTTGACCTTGACGGCGGCGAAGTCGTCCTCGGTGGCGCCGAACAGCTCCATGCGCCGCCGGGCGTAGAGGGCGAAGTAGGCCGGGTTGGTTGCTCCGAGCAGGTGGAAGCGCAGCCAGTCGGGGTCGTCCTGGCGGTCACCGCCGACCGGGGCGAAGAAGCCCTTCGGGGTGGTGTCGGCCCCGACCACGAGGGCCACGTCGCACAACCCGGCCAGGATCTGGGCCCGGGCGTTGGCGACGGCCTGGGCCCCGGAGGCGCAGGCGGCATAGGCCGAGGACACCCGGGCCCCGGTCCAGCCGAGGGCCTGGGCGAAGGTGGCCCCGGCCACAAAGCCCGGGTAGCCGTTCCGGATGGTGTCCGCCCCGGCCACGAACTGGACGTCCGTCCAGGCCAGACCGGCATCGGCCAGGGCGTCGCCGGCCGCAGCCAGCCCGTACTCGACGAAGTTGCGGCCCCACTTGCCCCAGGGGTGCATCCCCGCACCCAGGACGGCGATGCGCCGGTCGTCAAGCACCGTCGGGCTCCGCGGTGCGGGTGCCGTCGGCATCGTCGAGGGGGCGCCACTTCCACACCAGGTACTCGTGGTCGTCGTCCTCGTAGAGGGTGTCGAGCACGAGCTCCACCTCCTGGCCGACGCGTAGCCGGTCGACCCCGACACCGCCGACCACCTGACCCATGACCACCATCTGCTCGGCGGCCAGCTCCACGGCGGCGATGGCGAAGGGGACGTAGGGATCGGCGGCCCGGTACGGATCCGGCGGCTGGTAGCGGGCGTCGGTGAAGGACCACACCGTGCCGGTCCGGCTGAGGGGGGTCTCGGCGAACTCTGTCCCCGAGCACTCGGGGTTGCGGCAGAAGAAGGTTTCCTGGGGGAAGGCGAAGTTGCCGCAGGTGGTGCACCGGCTCCCGAGCAGCGCCGGGGATTGCTCATCGAGCGTGAACCACCCGTCCACGGCGGGCACCCGGGCTTTGGTCGAGGGCACAGGCGGATACTACGCCCGGATGGTCTGGGGCAGCTCGACTCCGGTCAGGACGCCGCCCCGCCCAAGCCGCCCCGCGCCCGGGATTCGGCGATGCGGGCGGCGTCCCATCCGAGGACGTCGTGCAGGACGTCCTCGGTGTGCTGGCCCACGGTCGGGGCATGCGTCGGCGTGGGCAGCTCCTCGCCCACGAACTTGATCGGGGTGGGGAGCTGCTCGGCTCCCAGCTGCTGGCGGGAGAACCAGTGGAACCGGTCGAGGAATTGGGGGTCCTCGGCGATGGACTTCGGGGAATTGACCGGGCTCACCGGGAAGTTGGCGGTGGTGCCGTAGTCGATCCACTCCTCGGCCGTGCGGGTGCGGAAGATGGTGCGCAGCTCCGTGCGGAGCTCGGTGTTGTTGCGGGCGTGGTCGGCGAACTTCGAGCCGGGCCACCGCTCGAACAGGTCCGTGCGGCCGACGGCGGTGCAGAAGTTCTTCCAGAAGGCCTGCTCCGACGCCATGAACAGGACGTAGCGGCCGTCCTTGGCCTCGTAGACCTGGTAGCGGACGCCCTCGACCATGCCGGCGGTGCCCGGTTCGCGCCGCTCGTAGTTGTCGGCCTTGTTGCCGGTCACTTCCGACTCGGGACGCTCGTAGGCCTTCCACGTCTCGCTGCGGTACCAGTCCATGGCGGCGGCTGCATCGGACTGGGCCACTTCGAGGAAGGACCCGGCGCCGGTCTCCCTGGCCCGCAGCACGGCGGCCAGGATGCCGAGGGTCCCGAACAGCGGGCCGGCGTGGATCCCCATCGAGGCGTGCTCGGGGAGGTAGGCGAACCCCTCTTTGTTGACCTGGGGTGACACGATCCCGGCCCACGTGTCGAAGGCGATCCCGTGGGCCGGCAGATCGCGGTAGGGACCAGTCATGCCGTAGCCGGAAATGGTGCAGAACACCAGCCTCGGATTGAGCTGGCGGAGTTGCTCGTACCCGACGCCTCGTCGGGCCAGTCCGCCGGGGCGCATGGCCTCGACCACCACGTCGGACACCTTGGCCAACTCCTTGAACGTAGCGACGTCCTCGTCGTTGCGCAGATCCATCACGATGCTTCGCTTGCCGCGATTGACGTGAAGGTGCATGAGGGAGACGCCGTCGATGATGGGCCAGGTCATCTCCCGGATGTAGTCCCCCGAGGGGGGCTCGACCTTGATCACCTCGGCGCCCAGGTCGACGAGCGGCATGGTGATGGCCGCCGGCCCGAGGGCCGAGCATTCGACGATGCGGATGCCGTGGAGCGGAGCGTCGGCTGGCAGGGTGGGTTCCATGGCTCTTTCGTGAGGGTAGGGCTCGGTTCGGTCGGGGCGGGGAGCGGCCCCATGCGCCCGGCGCGGCGGAAGGCTGTTCGGACTGGGCGCGCGCCGGAGTGCCGCCCTAATTGTATCTGACGATCCGTCAGAACTGCGGCCCGGGCCGGACGGCTGGCGTCGCAGCCCAGGGTCGGCGGATGCTTGGGTCGGATAGAGTGTGCATCCGCTTCGGCTGGGCCAAAGGTGCAGTCTCAGGGCCCGATCTCCGTCCTCGGGACGAACGGCAGCCGAGCGGCAGCCAGCGCTCGTAGCTCAACGGACTAGAGCATCTGACTACGGATCAGAAGGTTGGGGGTTCGAATCCCTCCGAGCGCGCAATGGTGACCTAGCGCGACATCCGGGACACGCGACCCTGCTCGGGGTCGTCCCGAGGGGGTCCCCGGCCCGGCCCGAATGGAAAGGCTCTCGCTTAGGCGTCGCGACGCATGAGGACCCAGCAGCCGACCCCTAGGGTCACCACGGTGTAGAGCACGAGCAAAGCGAAGCCCGTCCACGGGCTGAAAGCGGGCCCGACGCGATCGGGCGCACCGTGGGTGGAGAACATGACCAGCCCGATGTTGGCGGGCAGGTAGCGGGCCACGGCATCGCTGATCGACGTGGGCAAAGCCTGGACGATCAGCGGAAGGACCAGCACCACCCCGACGAAGGCCGAGATTGCGCCGGCGGTGTGTCGGATGATGGTGGCCAGTCCCAGGGCCAGCAACCCGAGTGCGGCCAGATAGAGTCCGGCGCCGACCACGGCCCGCAGGACGCCCGCCTGCCCCAACGACGCGGAACCGCTCGAGAGGGAGACCTGGACGCCGTGGGGAACCTTCACCCCGAGGTGCTGGGCGCGCTGCGCGATTGCCGACGACGACCCGACGGCGTTTTTGGCCGACAAGATGGCTTGGCCGACGGCGAAGGCGCTGAACGTGAGAATCTCACTCACCACAAGGGCGACCGCTCCGAACACGACGATCTTGGCGCTGAGCACAACCGGGCGGCGAGGCACGGCTGACAACGTGGCGCGGATCGTACCCGTGCCGTATTCGGCGCTGATGACCAGCACCCCCAGGACCCCGAAGATGAGCTGGCCGAGGAAGATGCCGATCAGGCTCCGCCGGGTCGGATCCTCGATGATGTCGGAGGGGCTCACCGTGCCGGTGCTGAGTGCGCACAAGCCCATCACAGCCACCCCCGTTCCCACGAGCATCCACATGGTCGAGCGGACCGACCAGAACTTGGTCCACTCGGCCGCGATGGCCCTGCGCAGCCCGACGCGGCCCGGAGGCTGCTCGATCGCGAAGGGGGTCGGAGCCTCGAGCAACGCAGTCACGATCCACCTCGAAACTCGACGGCTTCATCAGTCAGTTCCATGAAGGCGTCCTCCAATGAGGCGACGGGGGTCAGTTCGTGCAGGGCGACACTGATCGAGGAGGCCAGGTCGCCTACCTCCGGTGCCGACAGGCCGGTGACGGTCATGGACCCGTCGGGATCGGAGATGACGGTCCCGCCCGCATTGGTCACGGCGTCGGACAATTGATGGGGCGCGGGCGTGCGTACCTTGACAGACTGACGAGAGCTGCGGGCCACGAAATCAGCCACCGAGGTCTCGGCGATCATCTTGCCCTTGCCGATGACCACCAGATGGTCCGCAGTGAGGGCCATTTCGGCCATGAGGTGGCTCGACACGAACACGGTCCGCCCCTCGCCGGCCAGCTTCTTGCACAGCGTGCGCACCCAGCGGATGCCCTCGGGATCAAGGCCGTTGACCGGCTCGTCGAACAGCAGCACCCCCGGGTCGCCGAGGAGGGCGGCGGCGATGCCCAGACGCTGGCCCATGCCGAGCGAGAATTTGCCCGCTCGTTTGCCGGCAACAGAGGTAAGGCCCACGAACTCCAGCACCTCGTCGACGCGCGCCCGCGGGATGGCATTGCTCCGGGCCAGGGTCAGGAGGTGGGCCCGGGCCGAGCGACCGGGATGAATGGACTTCGCTTCGAGGAGACCGCCCACTTCCCGCAGTGGCCAGGGCAGGTCGTGGTAGCGCCGGCCCAACACGGTGACGGTGCCCGAGGCCGGCAAGTCGAGGCCCATGATCATGCGCATCGTGGTCGACTTGCCCGATCCGTTGGGCCCGAGGAAGCCAGTCACGGTCCCCGGGCGCACGTCGAACGAGAGGTCGTCCACCGCCACCACGTTGCCGAATCGCTTGGAGAGCCCCCGGGCCTCGATCACCTCGTGATCCTTGCACGGCGCCCCCGGCGGTGGGAATCGGGGTGAACCCTGATTCAGACCCCGATAGACGGATTCCGCCTAGGGGTGTCTCCGAACCCGTGCGAGGAGCGAGACGGGGCGAGTGGAGCGGTCCCGTCCTTACGCCGACGCCTCAGGCTTCGATCAGCCGCCGGTTCAGATAGCCGTCGTAGGCACCCAGGTCGAGGAGGCCGTGGCCGGAATAGGAAAAGAGGAGTGTCTTCTCGCGTCCCGTCTCCCTCGCCGCCAACGCCTCGTCGATCACGGCGCGGATGGCGTGAGCCGTCTCGGGAGCCGGGATGGTGCCCTCGGTGCGAGCGAATTCCACAGCCGCATCCCCTGGGGGTACGCGGCCGCCCACATGCGTCCGTTCTTCACGAGGTTGCTGATGATCGAGCTGTTCGAGACAGTCAGATAACGCACCCACGACCGGCGATCTGGGACACCCGACCCTCAGATTGCGTCCCAGGACGCCCGTTGACCCTGTGTAGCCGTGGACAGCGCTGCGATTCAAGGTTGCAAACGCCTCTCAATTGGTCCTAGCCCAAGAGATCACCAGCATGGGATAATTGAGACATTGAATTGCTTTATAGGGAAGTCAACATGGCTCAATTGGACGTGCCCATAGTCGGTGACGGAGAGTCGCACCCGATTGCTCGTGATGTGCACCGTCAGATCAGGGAAGCCATCGATCGTTCGGAGCAAACTCTCAGTTGGTTAGGCGAAGGTGAAGATGGGGAGACGGTCGCTAAAATCGTCAATGCGGAAGCCCTGTTAGCTAGAGAAATTGCGCAACAGGTGGTCGCTGTGGCGTACCAACTCGATAACCTTGTGGCGCTAGTGCGGACATTGATAACCGATGGGAGCGGCTAGTCCCAGGTAACTTGGCGACGGCGGACCACTGGGCGGGATCGTTGCGAGCACTCGAAGCGGTAAGCCAGAAGGTGGCATAGTGCCGGTCAGTGGCAGTTAGCAATCAGCAACCACTTTTACTCCTTGATAACGCACCCACAGCCGGCCTTATGAGACACCAGGCGCCAGTGACGCGGCCATCCTGGTATCGGCCAGATCGGCCGATACGTCTCCCAGCTAGCCGCCTTACCCGTGGCTACTCGAGGACCGACGATTCCTCTTCGCGCCGGGAGGGGCTCCGCCATCGCTGGACGCATCCAGTCGGGGCCCGACGTCGGCTATAGAGCCGAGGAGGGCGACACCGGCTTGCCCTCATTCCAAAACCACCAAGGTAATCTCGCCGATATGGTTGGCGACACTCTCTGGGAGACCCACGCAGCCTGGTGGCAACGGGCCTTTACCGACGGAGTCGACGGCGAGTATGAGGAGCAAATACTTCCCCTCGTCGAGCACCACTTGCACGGGGCGACGCGAGTCTTGGATGTGGGCTGCGGTGAGGGACAAGTCAGTCGTAGGATCGCTGGACTAGGGGCAGACGTGGTTGGCCTAGACCCAACGGCGTCGCAGATTCGCACGGCTCACCAACGAGGCGGCTCGGCTCTCTACATACGAGCACGGGCGGAGTATCTACCATGCGTCGAAGGCGCTTTCGACGCCGCGGTGGTATGCCTTGCGCTGGAACACATAGACCCGTTCGAACCGGCAATCCATGAAATCGCACGGGTGCTGGCACCGGGCGGGCGGTTCCTACTGCTCCTAGTTCACCCGCTTCTCCAATCGCCCGGTAGCGGATGGGTGGAGGACCTGAACTCAGGAGATCAGTTTTGGAAAATCGGACCTTATCTGCCGGACAACGTTGCGATCGACGAGGTTGCCCCCGGAGTCAGCCTTGAGTTCGCTCATAGATCATTGAGCAGATATGTCCATGCTATGGGTGAAGTCGGATTGCTCGTAAAGGACATGGTGGAGCCGTCACCGCCTTCGGAAGTTCTCAATGAGACAGCGAGATTCTTGGGTGCACCTACCATCCCGCGGTTGATGCTGTTGGGTGCACGTCGAATCCTTTAGCAGCCTTCCGGACAGATTGCCGCGTCCGTTTGTGTGACTCGAGCGCGGCAATGCACCATCCCCGATATGCGTCCAGCCAGGGTCGATAACCGTCGCCGACCCGGCGTACGGGGGCAGTCGGCACATCTCGCTGAGGAGCGGTTTCGAGAGGTGGTGCTCCGGAAGGATGTCTCCAGCGCGCCCGCTTATTGGATGAGTAGGCCGTGCGTGCAACGGGTCCCGAATCTGTCCCTTGACATGTCTGTGGCCCGTGTTACCTTGATATCAAGAAACTGGTCCTCAAGATAATGGGCCAACGAGTGAGAGGTGGACACATGGCACAAGCAACATTGCTGGTTCGACATGAGGTCGAGGACTACGCGGCATGGCGCTCGGCGTACGAGAGCGTGGACGGGCTGCGCAAGGAGCACGGCTGCACCGCAGCCGAGGTGCTAGTCGACCCGGCCGACAAGGAGGATGTGTACGTCCTGCACCGGTTCCCAACCTTGGAGCAGGCCCAAGCCTTCGCCGGCAGCAACGAGCTGCGTGAGGCCATGGGTCGATCCGGGGTCAAGGGTGCACCCCGGATCGAGATCGCGGTGGGGGCCTGAACTGAGCCAGTCTCCACCAAAGAGCCGAGGTGGCGCCCGGAAGGGCGCTGCCTCGGCACCGCCACCCGAGGTCGCGGCATTCGAGAAGGAGTTTCCCGGTGCGTCCTGGCTGTCTGCCCAGGTGATCCGGAACCTCGAAGTGGTCGGAGGCCACGCCGAGGCGTTGATCGCGTCGGTGGCACGTCGTCACGGCCTGTCGCACGCAGCGCTCAACGCCCTGGCCGTCATCGAGGGAAACGGAGTTCCCATGACCGCCGGCGCAGTCGGCGCCCACATGCACATCACGAGCGGAACCATGACCAGCGTGCTCGACACATTGGAGCGCAACGGGTACATCACACGGCTCGCGGACCCCGACGACCGCCGCCGCGTCCTCGTCGATGTGACACCGGAAGCCCAAGCCGTGCTCAATCGGCTCCTTCCGGAGGTCGTCCAGACCACGACCGTGGTGACGGCAGGAATCGACGACACCGAACTCTACGACTTCCTACGCACCCTGGCTCGTATCCGCGATGCGATCGCTGCCGCCCCAGACGATTTGGTACCCCCGGCCCCTCGTCGGACGCCCCGCAACCTGAAGCGATCATGAAAGGACCACTGAGCACCACGCCACCTTCCCGGCGATCTGGGACATGGGACACTGGTGCTCGGTCCGGACAAGTTGGTCCGTAGCCGGCAGTGACAGCGAACCCCGGGATTTTCCGAAAGGACACCGACCGTGGCATCGAAGCAGATGATCGATATCGGACGTCGCATGATCGCCAACATCGCCGCCGATATCACCGACCAGCGGGGCTCTACTTTCGTCGGAGATGGATCGGTTTTCATCGATCCCGACCGATTCGACCGTGAGCGGGAAGTGCTGTTCCGCCGCACACCGCAGGTGATCGCCTGGGCCGGCGACGTGGCGGAACCGGGTGACGTCGTGGCCCGCGAGGTTGCCGGTGTGCCGGTGATGGTCACCCGCCATCAGGACGGCCAACTTCGCGCCTTCCTTAACGCCTGCTCCCATCGCGGAATGACCCTTTGCGACGGTGTCGACAACAGCCGCCGTCTCACCTGTCCGTATCACGCCTGGAACTACGACCTGCGGGGCGAACTGGTCGGAATCCCCAATCGCGATCGATTTCCGGAACTCGATACAGACACGCTCGGGTTGTCACCGCTTCCCGTTGCGATGCAGGCCGGGCTGGTCGTGGTGGGACTCCAGCCCGACGTCGAGGTCAGCGGGTTCCTCGATCCGCTAGGCGACGAGTACACGTGGCTGGGCTACGACCGTTACCGCAGCGGGTCCGAACGGTTGTTGCGCAAGCAGGCGAACTGGAAGTTGATGGTCGACCTGAACAACGAGGCCTATCACGTCCCATCCCTCCATCGCGACAGCCTCCTCCCGTTCCTATCTGATCACTGCACCGTAGACACCTTCGGCCCCCACAGTCGGATGTGCGTACCGTTTAAGGGTCTGGAAGCCATTGCCGATGTGCCCGAGGCTGACTGGCCCGAACGGCTCGACACCATCATGGTCACCTGCATCTTCCCGTCCACCGTCCTGATCGACCATATGCAGGGAGGATCGATGCATCGGATCTCTCCCGGCCCCTACCCCGGCGAGAGCGTCGTTCATATGATCGAAGGCCGGCCTGGCGACATGGACGCCGGAGCCCGCGCGAGCTGCGAGGAGGCGATGGAAGTAAATCTCAGCATCCTCGACCGTGAGGACTACCCGGCGACCGAGGCCTGCCAACGTGGATACAAGGGAGGAGCTCGCTCACTCGTGGGAGGGGCTGGGGAGCCGCTCATCGGCCACTGGCACAACACGTGGGACACCGCGCTCGCAGGCCAAGGTTAATGGCCGGGCCGCGACACGTGGGCATTGGCTCGGGCATAGTTGTGCTGTGAGCAACCGGACACATAGGTCCTCACACCGACACCCCTGGTCCCACCCAGCCGGCCGTTGGGACCGGCACTTTATCTGGCGCTGACCTGCTCCACCCACTTGGAAATGCCGGATACCGATTGCCCACCGGGCCCCCGAGCCCATCCCCAAGGCGCCGGCCCGGGGCAGGGGCATATCCGGCGATTAGGGACACCAGGTCAGGGATCGTCGGCTAGAACCAAGGCATGCAGCCTCGGATCGCACTTGCCGGGCTTGTGCTCTGGTTGGCACCCTTGGAGCGAACGCCTGTACGAACCCAACACGCACTTCTTCGCCAGTTCGGCCGAGTACCACTTTTTCGTCCGTGGCTCCCACCACCGCACCAGCTCCCAGCACAGCTGCTCCAGAAATCTCTGTGCCGCCTTTCACCATGGAAACGTGCGGACAAATCATCACGAATCCGAATCTCAGACCGTCGCTCAACCACATGCCCCTTCTCTTGACCTCCGCCGACGTACCGTCTGGCTACATGAGCGGCGGCCCCAAGATGACTACACCCTCCCTACATCAGTTCGTGGCGTCTGTCCTCAGCACCACGCCCGTCGTCTACGTCGCCTTTTCCCTAAACACCGGCCCACCGGCGTACCCTCAGGGGACGCTCTATACCCAGTGGATCAACGAGACGATCGGCGACGTTGGGTCGACGCGGCTGGCGGCCGAGACGGTTGCCCGCATCCAAGCGCTGTGGCAGGAGCCGCAATGCAGCAATGTAAACAGCAACGGCAAATCCACGCAGGTGATTCCAGGATCCGCGCCCAACCTCATCGCGTACGGTGGGCCATTCGGTGGGTGCTCCAAGGGACCTGTTGCCGCCACTGTACTGGCGGCCAGAGGTCCTTACGCAATAAACATGATGTGGACAAGCGGAGCAAATGGCTACAGATCGACGCAGCCATCGGGATCATGCACTCCGCCACTTCCACCGCCTCAGAAATGGCGACGAATGTCACCACGGCGCTTGCCCACATGCCGTCGTGACCGGATTCGGCGAATAGTGCCGACCGCACACCATCCCGATCGCTCCCGTGCGGAGCGTCACCAATGTGATCTGGGGGACGGTCAATAACCGCCGCCTACCTGGCAACGTTCGGGGACACGCCTGGCAGACTTGCCAGGCCGGAGGACTTCCACATTTCTGATACGCGATGACTTTGCTGACCGGTAAACGTCAAATAGAAAGACGCGCCTCTGAGCAGTGTCGCCGGACTACCAGAAGGGAAGACGCAATGGACATCATCAACTTGGGTGCGACGGACGGGCTGCCCCCAGTGAACTGGGCGAACGTCGTCGAAAAGCTCGATGCCGGATCGCCACCGGCTCCCGACGCCCACAACGCTCGCACGACGTGGCTCTCGACGGTGAACGAGGACGGGAGCCCGCACGTGACTGCGGTCGGTGCGCTCTGGATGGACGGAAGCTTCTGGTTCCAGACCGGATCAGGTACCCGGAAGGGCCACAATGTCGCCCGCGACCCCCGCTGCTCGATTGCGGTGTCGATTCGCGATGCAGATGTCGTCACCGAGGGTGAGGCAGAGCGGGAAACTGATCCGGCCACACTGACGCGCCTTGCCAAGGCCTGGGCAGACCAGGGGTGGCCCGCCGAACTGGATGAGACCGGGGCCGGTATCACCGCCCCGTTCAACGCGCCGTCGCAGGGACCACCGCCGTGGAGCGTATTTCGCATCAAGTCACGTTCGGTGACCGTGGTACTGGGCACCGAGCCGGGCGGGCTGACTCGCTTCAGGTTCTAACGTCTACCAAGCGAGTCGTTTGCCCGGCCTCGCCGATCGATGAGTCCGGCGGGACGCCCCAGAGGCGATTACTTGCCCCCCAGTGTGTGCTGAAACCGCAGGTAGAAGGCGGCGAACACCAGGACAATGCCGATGTTTACGATCAGGCGCGGCCAAGTTTGGTGCTTGAAGAACAGGATGTCCACACCGACCACGACGCCAACAAGCGCAAGCACGTAAATCACCACTGTTACGTGCCTTCCCATGCTCGGAGCCTATTGGGTCACCATCTCATAGAGCGTTCCTCCAGCACACTCCGCAACCCTTTGGGGCGACGCCCAATAGAACGCCCGGGATCCCCTTCGGAGTGTCGTCCCCTAGGTCCGATCGAGGTCAGCTAGCTGATGGCAAGCAGACCCGGTCGATAACCGCCGCGGTCCCGGCGTACTGGGACACCGGAATCAGCGCGGCTCAGACGGTAATCACCTGGGACCGAATTCCGCCTACTTGCCTTGGTAGACGGGGGGACGTCCCTCCGCAGGGTCACAAGGTGATGACAGTCTTCCCTTCGACCGGCCGGTCGTTGGCTCCGCTCAAGACCGCCGGCGCGTCGTCGAGCGATATCCGAGTGATCGGTGGAGCCGCGATGCGCCCTGTTACGAGGGCATCAGCCAGGCGGTCAAGGAGATCGCTTGAGGCCTGCAGCGCGAAGTTGACCCCGGTGATGCCGGCGGACTTGAGGGCGTCCGTATCGGCGACGTAGCCCGTCGTGACCGCCGTGCCGCCCGAGCGGACCAGTGACGAAAGATTGGCGAATCCATCCCTGTCGCTGACCAAGTCCAAGAGAACATCGATGCCGTCAGGGTGGGCCTTGCGAACTGTGTCCGCCAGCGTCATGGCGGTGTGGTCGACGGTTTCGGCGGCGCCATAGCTGCGCATCCGATCTGCGGCAGCATCGCGCACGTTCGCGATGACCTGCGCGCCGGCGTTCACCGCGAACTGCGTGGCAAAGGTGCCGACACCACCCCCCGCCCCGACGATCAACGCGGTCTTGCCTGTGAGCGGCCCGAGCAGCTCCACCAGAGAGAGCCCGGCCATCCCGGCCGTCGGAAGCGCTGAGGCGACCACTAAGTCCAGGCCGTCCGGCACCAGGGCCAGTGGGGCGTCCTCGGTGACCGCCACATACTCGGCGTAGGTCCCCGCCGATCCGAGCGGGGCTATCAGCAGTTGCCCGAAGGCGCTCTGGCCGG
>DASZIO010000050.1:0-137881 GCA_035949055.1 Acidimicrobiales bacterium | reverse complement strand
CCCTCGCCGGTGGCCGATCCGATCCCCATGATGGCCGTGCCGGCGTTGCTCATGATCATCCTCACGTCGGCGAAGTCGGTGTTGATGAGCCCGGGCACGGTGATCAGGCTGGTGATCCCCTGCACCCCCTGCATCAGCACTTCATCGGCCATCCGGAAGGCGTTGACCATCGACGTCTTCTCGTTGGAGACCGTCAGGAGGCGGTCGTTGGGGATGATGATGAGGGTGTCGACCTTCTCTTTCAGGTTCTGGATCCCCTGCTCGGCCTGGACGGACCGCCGGCGGCCCTCGAAGGTGAAGGGACGGGTGACCACCCCGATCGTGAGGGCACCGAGCCCCTTGGCGATCTCCGCCACCACCGGGGCGGCGCCCGTCCCGGTGCCACCGCCCTTACCGGCCGTGATGAAGACCATGTCCGCGCCCTTGAGCGCCTCTTCGATTTCGGCACGGTGTTCCTCGGCCGCGAGACGACCCACTTCGGGATCGCTTCCCGCACCGAGTCCGCGCGTCAGCTGGCGCCCGATGTCGAGCTTCAGATCGGCGTCGCTCATGAGGAGGGCCTGGGCGTCCGTGTTGGTGGCGATGAACTCGACACCCCGCAACCCGGCATCGATCATGCGGTTCACGGCGTTCACGCCACCGCCCCCCACACCGAGCACCTTGATGACGGCGAAGTAATTGTTCTGCGCCGGAACGGTCATGGAATCCCTTACCCTCGACCAAAGGTTGAAACCGTTCCAACCGGCGAGTTGCCGACCACGATACGGTCAGCGCTCTACCTGGTCAAGCACTGTCGATGCGGGTGGACGGCGCGCCGTGGCCCCCTCCGGACCAGGTGACGACGGGCAACTGACGACGGTCAATTGGCGACCGTCGGGGACTCGGGCACCGAGACGTCGATGGTTGACGTGGGGTGCAGCGAGCCGTGGGCGATGATAGCAGCCACATCCTCGAACTTGGCCGTGAGATCGGTGCCCGTCCCGATCAGGACGATGATGCCCGAGTTGAGGGCGAGGCTGATGGTCGCGTCCGGCGCCACGGTCACCGAGACCACCTGGGCGGAGAAGGCCTTCGGCAGGCTGCGGCACGTCAGCAGGCCGGCCGAGGCGTCGGCCGGGAGTGACCGCCCGACCGGCGCGGGCGGGATACCCCCGGACCGAGTGTGGAGGATGAACACCACCAGGCCGGGGAGGCGGGCCGAGCCCAACTGGAGGGTCCGGCCCCGACCGTCGAGGACCGACCACGAGGCACCCGGCCCGGCCATCTGCAACGCCGGGACCCGCTCGGTGACCGAGATTTGCACGCCGTCGGGCCAGTGCCGCTTGACCTCGGCCGACGCGATGAAGGGCAGGGCCTCCACCCGGCCGGCCACCGCCGCCGAGTTCAGGCTGATCATCGGCGGGTGCCGCTCGAGGCCGGCCGCAGCCACGATGGCCGCGGTCCCCGTCTCGGGATGGACACCGGTCACCGTGACGGCCCGGGCGCTGAAGAGCGGGGTGTGCAGCACCGCCACGATCGCCACCGCCAGCGCAGCGGCACCGAGGACGGTCAGCACCCGGCGCAGGCGACGTCGCCCGCGGCTTCGGAGCACGGCCACCCGGCGTTGGCGAATCCGGGGGTCGATCCCCATCGCGGGGCCCCCGCCGGGAGGGACCACCCGTCCGGGCGCCACGTCCTCGGGGGGCCTCACCGGGTCCCGCCCGATTCCTCGAAACCGATCAGGCACACCTCGGGATGGAGGACGACGCCACTGGCCGCCGCCACCTCCTCCTGGACGTGGGCCATGAGGCGGCGCACGTCGTCGGCCGACCCGCCCGGGTCGGCCTGGAAGAAGTTGGCGTGCTTGCTCGACACCTCGGCGCTCCCCAGCCGGAAGCCCTTGAGGCCACTGGCCTCGATGAGCCGGCCGGCCGAATCACCGGGCGGGTTGGAGAAGACCGAACCGGCGTTGCTGCCACCCGGCTGGTTGGCGCGCCGCCAGCGCACGATCTCGTCGATGGCCGACCGACCCAGCTCGACGGGACCCGGCTCGAGGCCGTAGGTGGCCGAGACCACCACGTCGGTGGGGGCGAGCCGGCTGTGGCGGTAGGCGAGCCCGATGGAGGCGGCCGGGCCGTCGTGAACCGCCCCCGTGGCCAGGTCCACCCATCGGCAGGCGAGGAGTGTGGCCGCCGTGTCCGACCCGTGGCCGCCGGCGTTCATCCGGATGGCACCCCCGACGGAGCCGGGGACCCCGACAGCCCACTCGAGGCCGGACAGGCCGGCCGACACCGTGCGGCGGGCCAGAACCGGGAGGGCGACGGCCGCCCCGGCGCGGACCTGCGGGCCCTCGACGGTGATCGACTCGAACGCGGCCCCGAGCGAGACCACCAGACCGTCGAACCCCCGGTCGGCCACCAGGAGGTTCGAACCGCGCCCCAGCACGAGCACCGGCACGTCGAGGCCCTCGAGGCGGCGGGCCAGGTCGACGAGCTCGTCCTCACCGACCGGCTCCGTCGTGAGGGCGGCCGGTCCGCCCACCCGATAGGTCGTGACGGCGCCGAGGGGCCGTCCCGCGGTGGCCCGGTCCCCGAGGGCCCGGCCGAGCCGGGCCAGGTCGTCGGTTCGGGAGCTCATCGCCGTCCTCACCAGCCGGGATCGGACATGAGCTCGTCGGGCAGGGTGGTGAGGTCGCCAGCACCGAGGGTGCAGCAGAGGTCGCCGGGCTCGAGCAGGCCGGTAACCGTCTGCCGGAGCCCGGACCGGGCCGGCGCGTAGATCACTGGGCGCCCCGGGAAGGCCCGTTGCACCGCGTCGGCCACCAGCCTACCGGTGACCCCGGGCACTGGTGGCTCCCCGGCACCGTACACATCGGTGACCACCACCACGTCGGCATCGGCGAACGCCGGCCCGAAGGCGGTCCCGAGCTCCGCCGTGCGGGTGTAGCGGTGCGGCTGGAACACGGCGATCACCCGGTCCCATCCCCCGTTGCGGGCGGTGGCCAGGGCATCGCGTACCTCGCTCGGCAGGTGGGCGTAGTCGTCCACGAACGTGACCCCGTTGGCCGAGCCGCGGAACTCGAAGCGCCGAGCCACGCCGGCGAACCGGGCCAGGGCCCTGGTGGCGTCGGCGAACCCCGCCCCGGCGGCCATGGCGGCCACAGTCGCCACCGCCGCGTTGCGAGCGTTGTGCACTCCCGGGACCGGCACACTCACCCGGCCCAGATCGGTCCCGGTGATGTCCTGTAGCGCGAAGGTGACCGAGCTGCGGGCCAATTCGAGGTCGACCATCCGGTAGGTCGAGCCCGCGGTCAACCCGACTATGTCCCCGCCTACCGCCCGGCCGATCCCGGCCGCCGTCGGCTCGTCCCCGCCGACGACACAACGGGCCGCGGCACCTGACGCGAACTGTTCGAACGCCGACTGCAGCGATTCGAACGAGCCGTAGTGGTCAAGATGGTCTGGCTCGACGTTGGTGATCACGGCCACCTCCGGCGACAAAGCGAGAAAGGTCCCGTCACTCTCGTCGGCCTCGACGACCAACCACTCGCCCTGGTCCCACACCGCGTTGGTGCCGATCTCGTTGACGTCTCCCCCGATGAGGAAGGAAGGTCGCATCCCGGCTTCCACCAGAATGAGCGCGAGCATGGAGGCGGTGGTGGTCTTGCCGTGGGTACCGGCCACCGCGATGCACCGGCGCATCGAGGCGATGGCGGCCAGCGTGTCCGAGCGCGCCAGGACCGGGATGCTGCGGCGGCGCGCCTCGACCACCTCGGGGTTGTCGTCGGCGATGGCCGAGGACACCGTGACCACGTCGGCCTCCCCGACGTTGGCGGCCGCGTGACCGACGGCGACGGGCAACCCGGCCTCGTGCAGGCGGTCGATCACCCCCGAGGCCCGCAGGTCGCTCCCCGTGACGGTGTGCCCCATCGCCCGCAGCGCGGTGGCGATGGCGCTCATGCCCGCCCCCCCGATGCCAATTACGTGCACCGTCGCCGGCCGGGCCGGATCCGACAGGACCGAGGCGGGCGGTGGGACGGTCATCGCCGGCTCCGGCCCGCCGGTCGCGCGTTGGCCTCGACCACCCGGGCGCCGGCCACCGCGGCGTCAGGCCGACCGAGTGTCTTGGCGGCCTTCGCCATCGCCGCCAGTCCCACCGGGTCGGCCAGCAGGCGATCGAGGGTGGCGGCCAGCCGGCCAACGTCGCAGTCGGAATCGGGCAACAGCACCGAGGCCCCGGCCCGCTCGAGCACCCGGGCATTGGCCGACTGGTGGTCGCCCGGCGCGCCGGGCAGCGGCACCAGGACCGAGGGCACGCAGGCCGCGGCCAGTTCGGCCACCGTCATCGCCCCGGCTCGGCACAGCACGACGTCGGCCGCGGCGTACACGGTGGCCATGCGCTCTTGGTAGGGAACCTGCACCGCGGCGAGGCCCCCCCTCCCCACCCGCCGCTCGGCCTTATCGCCCCCCTCCCAGTCCCGCCGGCCGACGATGTGGTAGATCGATCGATCGGCCCGCCCGGCCCACCGATCGATCAAACCCGACACCGCGTGGTTGACACGGCGGGCTCCGAGCGATCCGCCGAAGGCGGCCACCGTGGGCCGGTCGGGCGGCAGCCCAAGCTCACGGCGGGCCTGTCGGCGCTCACCCGGTCCCCGAGCGACGCCGGCGATGTCCGGCCGGACGGGGGTGCCGGTGACCACGGCGCGCGGCAGGCCGGTACCGTCCCACCCCACGGCGCTGGCCCGGGCGAAACGCCCGAACAACCGGTTGGCCGCCCCCGGGATCGCGTCGACGTTGACCAGTACCAGCGGCACGCCGAGGACCACTGCGGCGAGCGACGCGGGCACACTGGCGTAGCCGCCGACCGAGACCACCACCCGCGGCCTGGCCCTCAGCACCACGCCGAGCCCGCGGCCGACGGCGGCACCCAGCTCGGCCACGGCCATGCCGTTGCGGATGACATCCTGCGGGCGGCCGCTGCGCACGATGCCCCGGCCCGGCAACAGCGTGTAGGGGAATCCCCGGCCAGCCAGGACGGCCCGGTCCTGGCCCCGTCGCGACCCGACGAACTCGATGGTGTCGCGGTCGTGGCCGTTCTGCACCAACGCCTCGGCGATGGCCAGGGCAGGCTGCAGGTGTCCGGCGGTGCCCCCTCCGGCCATGAGCGCGAACCGGACCCCGCTCACCGCTCCGGCGCGGGTCGCCGGCGGCGGGCCGAGCCGGGCCCCGACCGCTCGTGCCCGGCGATGTTGAGCAGGATGCCGACGGCAGCCAGAGTGATGATGAGGGACGACCCGCCGAACGAGATGAAGGGCAGCGGGATGCCGGTCACCGGCAGGACGCCGACCACGGCACCGATGTTGATCACGGCCTGGCTGGTGATCCAGGTGGTGATGCCGACGGCCAGCAGGCTCCCGAACCGGTCCGGAGCCCGGATCGACGCCCGTAGCCCGAACCAGGCCAGGGCGAAGAACAGGGCGAGCAGCAGCACCGCGCCGACCAGGCCGAGCTCCTCCCCCACCACGGAGAAGATGAAGTCGGTGTGGGCATTGGGAAGCGTGCCCCATTTCTGCCGGCCACCACCGAGGCCCAGGCCGAACAGATGGCCCGACCCCAGCCCGATGAGTGACTGCCACACCTGGTAACCCGAGCCGGACTGGTGGGCGCCGGGGTTGAGGAAGGAGAGGATCCGATCGCGGCGGTAGGGGTCGGCCAGGCCCACCACCACGGCCACCACGGCGAAGGCGCCGAGGACCTTCACGATCGGGCCCATCGGCACCCCTCCCATGAACAGGATGCCAAAGGCGATGCAGCTGAGCACCAGGGCGGTTCCCATGTCCGGCTGCTTGAGGATGAGGATGCCCGACACGCCGAGCACCAGGAGCACGGGCAGCACCACCACGCGCGGCTCTGAGAAGTGGTCGACCCGGCGGGTCAGCAGGTCGGCGGCAAAGACGGCCAGGGCCAGCTTCATGAGCTCTGAAGGTTGGAGCTGGAAGACGCCGAATCCGATCCACCGCGAGGACCCGCCCGCCGAGACGCCGAGGTGGGGTACGAGCACCACCACCAGCAGTCCGATACTCACGACGACCAGCGGCCCGCGCAGGGCCCGCCACCGGTGGTAGTCGACACGGGCCAGGATGAGCAGGGCCGATAGGCCGACCCCCATCCACAGCAGCTGCCGGATGAGGACGGCCCACGGGGACCCGTACAGGCTCAGCGAGATCACCGGCGAGACCGACCCCACCATCACCACGCCGAACACACAGAGCACCCCCACCAGAACGGCGATGCCGCGGCGGGTCCCGAGCCGGGCCACCCACCCGGCCCGCCCACCGGCGTCGGGCGGCGCGGCCGGGCGCGGTGGGGGGACGCGCGTCCCGGAGGGGCCGGGGGCCGGCCCGGAGCCCGGCGGGCGCAGCGGCACGCCCGAGGTCGAGGGATGGCGACCCCGGGTGACGGCCCGCGCCGAGGCGACCCGCTCAGTCACGATTCCCGGCCCCGACCCGGCCGCTGGCCGCGTCACTTCCTCTCCATGGGGTCACCCGGTGCATCCTCCTAGCCTCCCCCACCGGCCCGGACAGGTGGTGGAACCCGCCTGGGCCCGGCCTTGGTGGCTGAGCAGCCGGGTCGCATCAGACCTTGCCCACCGAGAGGAAGTCGCCGTAGAAGATGCCGAGGCCGAGAGCGGCGAAGAGCCCGGCCAGGATCCAGAAGCGCACGATCACCGTGGTCTCGGGCCAGCCCAGCAGTTCGAAATGGTGGTGGAGGGGAGCCATCAGCAACACCCGCCGGTGGAAGACCCGGAAGCTCACGACCTGGATGACCACCGACAAGGTGACGATGACGAACAGCCCACCGATCACCACCAGCAACAGATCGAGGTTCATCAGCAGGCACAGGGCGGCCAGGCCCGAACCGATGGCCAGCGAGCCGGTGTCGCCCATGAAGATTCGGGCCGGTGCGGCGTTCCACCACAGGAATCCGAGGCAGGCCCCGGCCAGGGCCACCGCGGCCAGGGCCAGGTCGAGGGCGTCGGCCACGTGGTAGATGGCGAAGTGGCGGTACTGCCAGTACCCGATGACGGCCAGGCAGGCGAAGCAGAAGGTCGACGCCCCGGCGGCCAGCCCGTCGAGGCCGTCGGTCAGGTTCACCGCGTTGGCCGACCCGGCCATGATGAGCGTGGCCCACACCACCCACAGGGCGGTTCCCATGTGGAAGCCGGTCGAGTCGTAGCGAGTGAACGACAGAGTGGTGGCGGCGTGGGCCCAGTACACAGCGAGAAGGGAGAACGTGACCCCGAGGCCGATCTGCGCCCCGAGCTTGGCTCGCTTGTTGAGCCCGAGGCTCCGGCGGTGGCGGACCTTGATCCAGTCGTCGGCCAGTCCGATGGTGGCCGCCCCGACCAGAGCCAGCATGATGAGGGTGCCCGAACGCGAGAACGTGACGCCGGGGACGGCGTGAGCCGTGAGGTAGCCGACCACCACCGCCCCCACGATGCCCAGCCCGCCCATGGTCGGGGTACCCGCCTTGGCAATGTGGACCTGGGGGCCGTCCTCACGCACCTGTTGCCCGATGTTGTTCTTCACCAGCCACCGGATCAGCAGCGGGGTGGAGAGCACCGCCACCCACAGGGCCACCCCGCCCGAGGTCATGAGCGAGATCACCGGGCACCGTCGCGCTCGGCTACCGCCCGGGCGGTCTCGTCCCGGTCGTCGAAGGGCAGGACCTGGTCGCCCACCACCTGGGACGTCTCGTGGCCCTTGCCCGCCACCAGCACCACGTCGCCCGGTCGGGCCAGCGCGACCGCCGCCCGGATGGCAGCGGCCCGGTCCGGTTCGACCACCAGCTCGACCGGGGCGGCGACGCCCGAGCGGACGGCGTCGATGATGGCCATGGGGTCCTCGGACCTGGGGTTGTCCGAGGTGAGCACCACCACGTCCGCGCCCCGGGCGGCCGCTGCCCCCATGTCGGGTCGCTTCCCCTGGTCGCGGTCACCCCCACACCCGAACAGGCAGAGTACCCGAGACGACCCGGCCAGGGCCCGGGCCGAGGCCAAGGCCAATTCGAGGGCGGCCGGCGTATGGGCGTAGTCGACGAGCACCGAGAACGGGGCGGCTGCGCGCACCACCTCCATGCGGCCCGGGACGGGAGCGAGGGTAGCCAGCCCCTCCACCACCTGGTCGGGGCCCACCCCGAGGGTGGTGGCCACCGCCGCCGCCACCAGCGCGTTCTCCACGTTGAAGGCACCCGACAGCGGCACCGTGACCTGTCGCCCGCGCCATTCGAAGGAGGACGAGCCCAGTGACAGCACCAGATGGCTGGCGTCCGAACGACGCACCTCGGCGAGCTCGCCGGACCACCCCCCGGCCAGGCGCCGTCCCCACGGGTCATCCACGAACACCACGGCGCGCCTGGCCCGATCCTCGTCGAACAGGAGTGCCTTGGCCGCGAAGTAGTCCTCCATGGTGCCGTGGTGGTCCAGGTGCTCGCGACTCAGGTTGGTGAAGGCGGCCACGTCGAAGACGATGGCGTCCACCCGGTGGGCCATCAGGGCGTGCGAGGACACCTCCATGGCCGCGGCGCGGCGGCCCTCGTCGCGCAGGCCGGCAAGCAGGCGCTGAAGCACCGGGGCCTCCGGGGTGGTGCGGGTGCCGTCGAGCGTCCCGATCACCCCGGTGGGCTGGCCGGCTCGGTCCAAAATGGCCCGGACCATGTGGGTCACGGTGGTCTTTCCGTTGGTGCCGGTCACGCCGATCATGGTGAGGTCCCGGGAGGGATGGCCGAAGAACGCGTCGGCGACGAGGGCCATGGCCGGTCGCACCGTGCCCGGGGCCACCCGGACCTGGGTCACGTCGAGATCGAGGAACTCCTCGCAGAGCAACGAGGTGGCCCCGGCCCGGACCGCCTCGGCCGCGTGCCGGTGGCCGTCGGTGTGGCGGCCCGGGACGCAGCAGAACAGCGCCCCGGGTCCGGCCCGGCGGCTGTCGAATTCGACGGATCGGACAACCGTCGACGACGGGTTGCCACGCACACCGACGGGGTCGATGTCGTGGATCACTGCGCTCATCTGCACGAGGGGACGGTCCAGGGGCTCCGGGGGCGGGCGCGGTCACCGCGACACCGGTCCGGGTCCACCTACGGTCCTTCCGTGGTAGCTCCGGAGGGCACGGCGGTGGTACCGGTGGCGCCGACGGCCGAACTCGACGTCGAGGTGGTGGCCGCGGCGGTGGTCGGGATGCCGTAGTGGTGCAGAGCGTAGGCCATGATGGTCGAGAACACCGGAGCGGCGACGGCACCACCGTAGATGGGGGTCGGGTGGTCGAGCACCACCACCGCCGAGAGCACCGGGTTCTCGGCGGGGGCGAACCCGGCGAAGGATCCCACATAGGCCCCCGGGATGTAGCCCAGGTGATCGGGATCGGGGATCTGCGCCGTCCCTGTCTTGCCCGCTACCGTGTACCCGTCGATGGCGGCGCTGGTCCCGGTGCCCGAAGAGACGACGCCTTCCAGCATCGAGACCAGCTGCGCATCGGTGGCGGGCCCGATCACCCGGTGGGCCGCCGACGGCTTGGCCGTGTGGACGGTGCCGTCAGCACCCACTGTGGCTCGAACCAGCCGGGGTGCGACCAGGACACCCCCGTTGGCCACCGAGTTATAGGCGTCGAGGATCTGCTGGGCGGTTACCGCGTCGTCCTGGCCGATCGGCGTCGACCCGATCGAGGTTCCGGTCCAGGCGGCCGGCCCGGGCACCAGCCCCTGTGACTCACCCGGGAAGCCCAGTCCGGTCGGCTTCCCGAACCCGAGGTTGCCGATCTGGGCCAGCAGCCGGTTCTTGCCGAGAGCCTGGGCCACCTCGATGGTCCCCAGGTTGGAGGATTGGGCCAGAATGGCACTGGCAGTCAACTGCTCGGGGCCGTGCTGTTCCGCGTCGTGGAAGGTGTAGGTGCCCATGGCCAGGGAGCCGGGCACCTCGACGACCTGGTTGGGGCTGGTGACCCCACTGGCCAGGGCGGCCGAGAACGTGACCAGCTTGAACACCGAGCCCGGTTCGTAGACCTGGGTCACGGCGGTGTTCGAGGGCGCCTCCTCCACCCCGGCGGGGAGGGTGTCGCCGCCGGCCACCAGGGTCGGCCCCGAGGTCGAAGAGGGCCCGGCCGGACTTCGGGATTGGGCCTGGGCGACGGTGACCGCCGAGGCTCCCGTGGCCGCACCGGTGGTGGCCGTCCCGGTGGTGGCCTGCAGATCGGCCATGGCCAGGATGTCGCCGGTCCTCACGTCCATGACCACAGCCGTGCCGCTGAAGGCGTGGGACGCGGCGATCTCCGCGGCGAGGGCCTGCTCGGCGATGTACTGGATGGACTGGTCGATGGTGAGCTCGATCCCGGCGCCCGGACGCGCCGCCACCGTGTCACGGCCGCTGCCGGGCAGGGTCACCCCGTCGGGCGCTTGGAGCAGGCTCTTCGATCCGGCCGAACCGGCCAGCACGTTGTCGTACTGGTACTCGAGCCCGGCCGACCCGCTCCCGTCCCATTTCACCGAACCGACGACCGGCGAGGCGAGCTGTCCGTCCGGCTGGATGCGTTGCGACTCGGGAACCAGGTTGATGCCGGTCAGGCCCAGGGAGGAGACCTCGGTGGCGACGGCGTCGGGCACCCGGTGGGCCAGGTAGACGAACCCGGAACGGGCGGTGAGCTGGGCCCGGAGCTGATCGGCGGGGACCCCGAGCAGTGGGGAGAGGGCGGCGGCGGTCGCGGCCGGGTGGGTGATCAGCATGGGGTCGGCCACCACCGTCTGCTTGGTGACCGACTCGGCCAGCACCTCACCGTTGCGATCGAATATCCCGCCCCGTACGGCCGGGACCGAGACCGTCTGGGTCAGCTCCGAGGCGGAGAGCGACGCGTAGCGCTGGTGTGAGAACTCCTGGACGTGCACCAGCTGGACCACCAGGGCGACGAACACCACCACGAGCACCAGCCGCATGGCCCGCGTGCGCCGCCCCAGCAGGATCGACGGGCTCACCGGTGGGTGGGGGCAGTCGCTGATCCGGATGCAGGCTGGGGAGAGGACGCCGAGCCGACCGTCGGGGCCGGGGTGGACCCCGACGTGGCGGGACCCGGGAGGGGGGTGGTGTGGGGGGCGGGTAGCGGCACGTTGAGCGGCACCTGTGGCAGGTAGACCATCTGGGTAGGGGCCACCAGGCCTTGGCCCTCGGCCTGCCCGACCACCACCTGGGGAGCGGACTTCTCGGCCACCGACGCCTGGAGCGACTTCTCGGCGGCGACGGCCGAAGCCACCTTGGCCTGGATGGACGACAGCCGGACCTGACCTTCGGTGAGCAGGGCATCCCCGAACACCACCGCCAGCAGGCTCCCGACGATGAGCAGGCCCGAAAGCCAGATGGTCGACCGCCCGACGACCCGGGAGGCCGGGCGGGAACGGGGAGCCGGCTCGAACAGCCGGAGGGGTGGGCGGCGGGGGGTGGACGGCCCGGGGCGGGGCGACGTCCGCGCCGGTGCCCGCCGGGCGGTGGCGGTGGCCGACGGCGCCATCAGGCCACCCGCCCGCGGGCCGACGGCCGGTCGGAGGTGGAGGGCAGGCGTTCGATGACCCGCAGCCGTGCCGCCTCGGCCCGATGGTTGCGTCCGATCTCCTCGGCCGAGGGCCGCCGCGCCCCTCGCCGTACCAGGCGGAATTGCGGATCGGCCCCGCAGACGCACGGAAGGCCGGGCGGGCAGCGGCAGTCACCGGTGGCGGCCCGGACGAACGTCGCCTTGACCAGGCGGTCCTCACCGGAGTGGTAGGCGATGGCCACGCAGCGGCCTCCCGGTTGCAGCAGGGTCAACGCGTCGTCGAGAGCGGTCTGCAGCTGGCCGAGCTCCTCGTTGACCGCGATGCGGATGGCCTGGAAGGCCCGACGGGCCGGATGGCCGCCCGTACGCCGGGTGGCGGCCGGGATGGCGGCGCGCACCACATCGGCCAGCTGGCCGGTGGTGACCAGCGGTCGGGCGTCGATGATGGCCCGGGCGATGCGCCGGGCGAACCGACCCTCCCCGTTGTCGGTGAGCAGCTCGACCAGCGCGTCCTCGTCGAGGTCGTTGACCAGATCGGCTGCGCTGGGTCCCGATGTCGGGTCCATCCGCATGTCGAGGGGGGCATCCCTCCGGTAGGAGAAACCCCGTTCGGCCACGTCGAGTTGGGGCGAGCTGACCCCGAGGTCGAACAGCACGCCGCTCAAGCCCCGTTGCGAGACGGGCGTGCCCGCGGCGTCGAGGAACCGGTTGACGACTTCGGCCAATGCATCGAAGCGCGACCGTCGGACCGCGGCCCGGGCGCTGAAGGGACGGAGGGCGTCGGAGGCCGCGGTGACCGCCAGCGGATCCCGGTCCAGGCCGAGCAGGCTGATGCCTTCGATGCCGCGGAGGAGCGCGGCCGCATGGCCTCCTCCGCCCACGGTGGCGTCGACGACCAGGCCCGGGGGCACCGGGCGGAGCAACTCGACGACCTCGTCGGCCATCACCGGTTCATGGGGAAATGCCTGGCTCATCCGCAGTCCCCCGACCGGCACAATGCGTGCGGGTGGAGTGCCGCGACGTTCGCTCTGGAAGTAGGCGGAGGAGGAATCTTCCAGCGATCCGGTCGGGGGACTGCGCATGGGCCAGACGCGCTCGATGTGCACCTCATGACGGGCCACGGCGGCCAGGCCGCACTCATAGGGTGACGGCCTCGCGGCGGCTTCGGCGCGGGGCGGGGCGGTGAGCGGCGGGCCCGGTCTGGCAATGGTGATGGTCCTGGTCGTGCTCCCTTCGTCGGTGATCTCCTCGTCCGTCAGGGCTGGTCCCCGGCCACCGGATGGATGGATCGCCCCCTCCCAGTCGATACTCGGGTGGTCGAGGCTGACCCAGCCGGTGGACTCCCCTCCCCGGTCGACGAACCCGAGCTCGGGATCGTCGTTGCCGCACCCAGGGACGATATGGAGAGCGCCCACGTCGTTCAACCGTCGTCGCCCTGGGTGAGGCGCTCCTCCTCGGGCAGGACCTTCTCGTCCCACGTCTCCCGGTTCCACAGCTCGACCCGGTCGATCGCCCCGAGGACCAGGACGTCCCCGGCCAGACCGGCGTACTCCCGGAGCCGGGCGGGAATGGCCATCCGGCCCTGGCGGTCGATCTCCAGCTCGTGCGAGGTCGATGCCCACAACCGCGCCATGTTGCGGTCGCTCCGGCCCGTCCCGGCTCGCTCCAGCATCGCCTCCATCTGCTGCTCGAACTGGTCGGGCGTCCACAGCGAGAGGCAGCCGTCCTGATACGGGGTCAGGTAACCGCCGTGTTCGAAATGGCCACGGAACTTCGACGGAAGGATGACCCTTCCCTTGTCGTCGAGCGAGTGCTCGTACCTGCCGAAAAACCGTGCCACCGATGGTTGCTCCCACGATGCTCCCCGCATTGCCCGGAACCGGACGGTCCAGGTCCCTCCCTTTCACACCACTTTGCGCCACTTTACGCCCCACTCCCCCACTGGTCAACCACTACACCCCAGAAAGTCCCTCTTCGGGCTCGAAAGCGGCCGCGGCGGGCCGTTCGCTCGTATCGGGAGGCGCGCGCCAACGCCAGGTCGAGATGGGCCGACGCCGAGTGAACCGGGGCAGCCGCATGGTCACGCATACCCAACCGGGGTTCGACCAGAGGAACCCGGGCCGGCGCCCGACCCCGGCCGCCCGGAGAGCCGGTGGCCGGGTGGGCTGGTTACGAAGTCGGCTTCGGCGGCAAGGCGTCGATCAGCGCTGCGGCCAACGCCCCGTGGTCGACGAGGGGACTCCCGGCCTCGGCCGCCAGGTCCGACACCCCGACGGCCGCGCCATCCAGGTCCAGCGCGGCGGCGGCCCGCTCGCTCGGCTGCAGGGCCAGCAGCTCCAGCAATGGGGTCGGGTCCCACCGCATGGCGCACGCTCCGTGGAACCAGGCCCCGGCGCGAGTCCGCCGCTGGGCCAGTCCCACCACCTTGCGCCCGTCTGCAGCCACCACCTCACCTCGTCCCACTCCGCCAAAGCACACCAGCGCCGACCAGCTGGTGCAGGACCGCGGTCCGGACCGATGGGCGGCCAGGTCGGGCAGGCCCACATTCTGCAGTGCGGCCACCCAGGTGTCCCCCACCCAGTCGAAGGCTCGGTCCACATCGTCACTCCACAACGGATCCGCCGCTGGAAGCCAGAGGTCGATCCACACGGGTTCACCAGGGGTCACCAACACCGCACCGCCTCCCGAACGCCGCCGGGCGACGGCCACTCCCGAGCGAGCAGCCCGGGACGCGTCCACCACCTCGGACGGTTGCGTCGAACCGAGCACCACCGACGGCCTCGGGACCCGGCAGACCGCGACGGCGCGCCGTCCGGGCGACGTCTCGACTTCGGGCCAGGCTGTATGCATGGCCGCCGCGTCCCCCCGCCGCTCGTCGACCCTCCAATTCCCTTCCACCCGGCCAGCCTCCCACCGGTTGCCGGTCGTCGAAGTGGCGAACCCCCGTCCGGTCAGGCGGTGAGCTGCCGGCGGGAGCCGTCGGCCCCGAGATAGGTGCCCCAGTCCTCACTGGCTCCGCCACACAGGGCCAGTAGGTGCACACGGTGGCGCGGCGCCACCGGTGTCGACCGAAGAACCATGCCCGCCTCGTGGGGCAACCGATCCTCCTTGCGCGTGTTGCAACGTCGACAGGCGGCCACCACGTTCTCCCACGTGTGGGCACCGCCCCGGCTTCGGGGGATGACGTGGTCGAGGTTCTCGGCTGCCAGTCCGCAGTACTGACAACGGGAGCCGTCCCGGGCGAACACCGTCCGCCGGTTCACGGCCACGCGATAGTGGCGCGGCACATGGACGTACCGCACGAGACGGACCACCGAGGGCTCGGGAACGGTCACCCGCTCGGCCCGGAAGACCCGGTCCGTTGTGTGGACAGCCACCGCTTTCGTGTCGAGCACCAGCAGGACGGCACGCCGCGAGGAAACCACCCCCAGTGGCTCGAAGGTTGCGTTGAGGACCAGAGCCCGGCGCGTCGGGGAGAACGGTGCCCGGGTGGGCTCCCCACGACGGTCGGGTGGGGCCGCGCCGGCCTTGCGCCTCACCTGCTTCAGCCGTCGATCCATCAACCCGGAAACTTAGCCCGACCCATCCAGCCCGAGGCGGCTGCCCGGGCACCACCGTCGCCATCGGTCCTGGTCCGCAGGCCGTCCCGACGCATGCGAGCCCACGGTGGACGACTACCGCTGTTCCGGCACCACTCGAGGTAGGCGATCACGTCGTCCACCTCCGGGTCGACGTCCGTTCGCCCGTAGGCGGTCTCCATGCGGAAGGCCCACAGACGGCCGTCGGGCAGCGGCAGGTAGGGCCACCGATACCACCAACCGGCGCCGGCCAGGCGGCCGATGGCGGCCAGCGTGGTGACCCAGAGGTGGGGGCGAATCAGCACCGCGACGAGGAGCGCCCACGCGGTGCGTCGGGACGGCCTGCCAGGTCGCAACCGACTCACGCCGCGCTCGCCCCCGACCGAGTCCGGCCGCCAGCGCGACGGGCCACAGCCGCCGCCCCGAGAAGTGGGCCGTCCGCCCCGAGGCCGGCGGGAACGATCTGCGTGCCACGCGAGAAGTCCAGCCGGGCTCGCTCGTCGACTTCGCGTTGGGCCCAGTCGAAGAACTCGGGACCGAACCCCAGGGCGACCGATCCAGCCACCACGGCCAGGTCGAGGTCCAACAAGTTGGCCACCGACGCCACCGCCCGGCCGACGAGCGTGGCACACCGCCTCCTCACCGCGACCGGAGCCTGCTCGGTCGGTCGACCGGTGACGGTCGCGATGGCCAGGCCCGACGCCTCGGCCTCGAGGCAGCCGCGGCCGCCGCACACGCATGGCCGACCGTCAGGCTCGACTACGAGGTGGCCGATGTGGCCGGCGTTGCCCGCGGCCCCCTCGAGGAGCCGTCCCTCGAGCACGATGCCACCGCCCACCCCGGTCGACACCACCATGGCCAGATAGTTCTGGCAACCCCGGGCCGCCCCGAGCCACCCTTCGGCCAGCGCCAAGGCCTTGGCGTCGTTGTCGACGGTGACAGCAAGTCCCAGATGATCGGCCAGTCGCTGCCGCAAGGGGAACCCGCGCCAGGCCGGGATGTTGAGCGGAGAAACCTCCTCTCCGCCGGCCAGCATCGGCCCACCGCAACCGACGCCACAGGCTCCGGGGCGGGGACCGCTTCCACCAAGGACTTGGCCGACCACCGCGGTCACCGCGCCGAATACATCCTCAGCCCGGTTCGAGTCGGGCGTCGCGGCCCGCGACCGGGCAAGGATCGACCCCGCTTGATCCACCAGGGCGGCTGCGAGCTTGGTGCCCCCGATATCGACGGCCAATACGGTCGGCTGGGCCGACGTCACTTGATCGCCGCCTTCCCCCTGGCCGCGCCAGCCCCCCGAAGGTCGGACCCCACCGGTCGGTCAGTCGTCGCGGTGGAAACGTCCACGGATCCAGTCGCGCGGATCGTGGACGGTGTTGCCGAGGTTGCGGCTGTGAAGGGACCGCGAGATGTCGTCGATGCCGGCCTTCCCCATCCGGCGGGCGTTGTTGGCGAAGACCACACCCGAAAGGAACATCACCACCACGCCGACGAAGCCCAGCACCACCGATCGCGAGAAGGTGAAGAACATGAACACCAGAGCCGCCACGAACACCAATGCCGACCAGATGCAGTACCGCCCGGCGTGCCGGTAGACCGTCTCGGACCGCACCCGCTCGGCGAACTCCGGGTCCTCTTGATAGAGGGACTGCTCAAGCTCGTGCAGAATGCGTTGTTCGTGTTCAGACAGCGGCAAGGACTCGTCCCCTCCACCGATCGTCGTTCCCCTCGATGATCGCCGGCATCATCCTCGCGCATCCATTGCTAGAAAGCACGGCGCCATTGCTGGAAAGCACGGCGTATCCGAGCCCAGCCGGTCGCGCCCGAACTACCTCACCGCCGTCAGGGCTGCCGTACTTTCGACCGGACACCGCCCGCAGTCTACAAGCTGTGGGCGCTTCATCCCCCATTTTCCGACCCCGATCGGGCTGACGGGCCCCACTGGGCGTCCCCGCGGTTGCGCAAGCGCAAGCCCTCCGCTCCAACCAGGGAGGCCGGCCCGACCGACGAGCCGCCGTACCGGGCGCGGATGGCGTCGACCGCCGCGGTGACCGCTCCCCACGACTGCTCGATGTGCTCCACCTCGTCGTGAGTCGGGGTCAGGCCCACGGCCGACGGGCGGGCTGCGGCCGGGCCGAGGTCGAGGGCCAGCTGGAACCCGGTGCCGGGATCGCCGAAGCCGGCCAGGCTGACCCCGAGGAGGCGCACTCCCTGGTCGCGACGGACGGAATCCAACAGGGCCCCGGCCACCGCGGCGATGGCGGCCGTGGTATCGATCGGCGAGCCCATCGAATGGGACCGGTTGACCGTGCTGAAGTCGGCGAACCTGAGTTTCACGCTGACCGTGCGGGCGGCCAGCCCCGACGTCCGCATGGCGGTGGCCGACGCGTCGACCATGCGGGCCAGATGGCGATGCAGCTCGTTCGTGTCCCAGAGGTCGGTTGCGAAGGTCTCCTCGTGCCCGATGGACTTGGCTGCCTGCTCGGCGATGACCGGCCGGGGGTCCGAGCCCCGGGCCAGGCCACCGAGATGGGCACCGGCAGCCGGTCCCAGGGCGCGCTCGAGCGCCCCGGCCGGAAGGGCCGCGATGTCACCGATGCGGGTGACCCCGAGGGACTCGAGCTTGCGGGCGGTGACCGGTCCCACCCCCCACAGAGCCCGCACCGGCAGCGGGTGGAGGAACTCGAGCTCGTCTTCGGGCGGGATCACCACGACCCCAGGACCGGGCACCACGCCGGACCGGGTGGCCACCGGCTTGGCCGCCTTCGACGCCAGTTTGGCCATCAGCTTGGTGCGCCCGACTCCGACCGAGCAGGTCAGCTTCAGCTCCTCGTGCACCTGGCGCCGGATGATGCATGCGATGGCCCTCCCATCCCCGAGCAACTGCTTCGCCCCGGTGACGTCGAGGAACGCCTCGTCGAGGGAGATGCCCTCCACCAGCGGCGTCACCGACAAGAGGATGTGGTTCAGCTCCCTGCTCACTTCGGCGTATCGGTAGTACCGGCCGTCGAGAAACACGGCGGTGGGGCATAGCCGCTTGGCCACCGACGACGGCATGGCCGAATGAACCCCGAACCCCCGAGCCTGGTACGTGCACGCCGCCACCACACCGCGCGCGCCCGAGCCGCCCACGATCACCGGCTTTCCTGCCAACGACGGATCGTCGAGGACCTCGACCGAGGCGAAGAAGGCATCCATGTCGACGTGCAGGATGACCCGCTCACCGTCCGCGGACGGGTCCGCACCGCCCTGACCTGATCGTGCCGCGGCAACCGGTGAGGCCTCAGCCACCGAGCCGCAGCCTCTTGAACCCTTCAGCGAACGGCACCCCGGCCCGCCGGCCGGCGTCCTCGGCGCTCAGCCTCACCGCGGTCGAGGCCCACTCGGCTCCGTCGGGGAACTGACTCCGATGGCATGCGACCGCCCGACCCTTGATCTCGACGGTGGCCGTGATGTCGACCCAAACGTCGGGCACGAGTGTGCCCGACAACAGCACCTCTGACACCTGATGGGCGGGTCCGGCGCCGGGGAAGTAGTGCGGCAATCCTGCCGCCGGGGACACCGCGTCCAGCGCCGCCATGCCGGTGATGCGATGATCCCGGTGGTTGAAGTACTCCTGCCCAAAGAAGACCGCAGTCGGGTCGGGGCAGAGCACCACGTCCGGGCGGCACCGCCGAACCGCGGCCACCAGCTCGGCGCGGAGCTCCGACGTGTCGGTCATCTCACCGTCGGGGTAGTTGAGCCACTGCCGCTCGGCGACCCCGATCGCCGCGCCGGCGTCAGCCGTCTCGACCGCCCTCCGGGCCACCAGTTCCTCCGGCACGACGGTCGGGTCCGCCGAGCCCTTGCCGCCGTCGGTGCACAGCACCACCTGCACCACGCACCCGGCCTTGGCCCAGGCAGCCAAGGTTCCCCCGCAGGAGACATCCGGATCGTCCGGATGGGCGTAGATGGCCAGTACCCGGGCCGGCACGTCCGTGAGCAGATCGGGCACGCGTTATCCCTCGCTGCGCTTGGGCGCCGTCGTCTTGGTGAGCAAACCCACCTCCCGGCGGAAGTCGTCTACCCCCTCGAATCCCTTGTACACGCTGGCGAAGCGCAGATAGGCCACTTCGTCGACGACCCGGAGGCGGTCGAGCACGGCAATGCCCACCTCTTCGGAGGTTGGCTCTGAGCCGGCTTCCCGCAGCCCGTCCTCGACCTCCTGCGCCACTTGGTCGAGTTGGCCCTCGCTGACCGGCCGGTTCTTCGTGGCCGAGCGCAGACCGTCGACCAACTTGCCTCGATCAAAGGGCTGGCGCTCGCCCGAGCGCTTGATGACCATCAATGGAACTTCGTCGATGCGCTCGAAGGTGGTGTACCGACGCCCGCACCCGACGCACTCGCGCCGCCGGCGGATGGCCGCGCCCTCTTCAGCCACCCGCGAGTCGACCACCCGGTCGTCGTCGGCCAGACACCACGGGCACCTCACGGCACGAGGCTAGTGCCGGGCCCTCGACCGGCGGCGCCCGACCGACGGCCCCGAAGCCGCGGTGGACCACCGCGGCCGATCGGATCAGGGGACCTCGATCTGCTCGCCGGGCACCACCTGGTCCGACCCGTCGTGTGCCGACAGCCTGGCTACCAGCGGGCGAGGATCGCCATTCGGGTCGGCCCGCTCGGCGATGGACCACAGCGTGTCGCCGGGCCTTACCGTGTAGGAAACCGGGCCGGAGGCCCCCGCCAGGGCGGGGCCGGTGGCGTGGGAGTGACCACCGGTCCCGCCCAGCGGAAGAGCCAGTCCGAGGAGCATCAGTCCCATGGCGGCCAGCAGGGTCCGGCGACGGCGCACCTCCAGCGGCACCCGGCGGGCACCCCCGGGCCGGCGTGTCGTGGCGGGCGGGACGAGCGGTGGGCCGGGCGGAACCAGCCGCAACCTGGTACGACCGACCGAGCGGAGACCCTCCGTCGACCCGGTTTCGAGCCATGCCGCCGTCATCTCGGCCGACCCCTCGGTTCATGTCGGTGGGACGCGATGCGCAGGTGCCGCCCGCCCGAGATCGAACTTGTGTTCGTCATGGACATCATCTCAACACGAACGCCTGTTCGGTGTCAAGCCATTCTTCGAACGGATGTTTGCTTTTCCCCCGTCGTTGAAACTACCCTGGGCAAACAGATGTTCGCCGGCCGGCCCTCGGCAGAGCTTTTCGGGCGGGGTCGGCGGCGGACCAGTGACACCGGCATACGGACCGACACGTGCGGACCGGTGCCGACCGACACGGGGAGTGGACATGGCCCAGGTACTCAGCACCAAGCGCAAGCAGATCCTGGACTGCATCTCGGATGCCGTCCGCGAGCGGGGTTATCCGCCCTCGGTCCGCGAGATCGGGGAGTCCGTCGGCCTCACCTCGTCCTCCACCGTGCATGCCCACCTTGCCGTACTCCAACGCGAGGGCTATCTGCGCCGGGACCCCACCAAGCCACGCGCCATCGAGGTCTGCTACGACCCGTCCTCCAAGGTCATCGTGGAGGCCCGGCCCATCCGTCACGTGCCACTGGTCGGGGACGTCGCGGCCGGGACCGGTGTGCTGGCCCAGGAGAACATCGAAGAGCTGTACCCCCTCCCCGAGGACTTCACCGGCACCGGCACCCTCTTCATGGTCAGGGTCCGAGGCGATTCGATGATCGACGACGGCATCGTCGATGGTGACTACGTGGTGGTGCGACAGCAGCCGCAGGCCGACCCGGGCGACGTGGTGGTGGCGGGCATCCCCGACGGGGAGGCCACGGTCAAGCGGTTCTCGACCCAGCGCGGCCGGATCATTCTCAGCCCGGCCAACGAACGCCTGTCCCCTATGGAGTTCGACCCCGAGGACGTGACCGTGTACGGCAAGGTGGTCACCGTGTTACGGCGGCTCTGAGGCCTGCGGCGGCTCTGAGGCCTGCGGCAGCTCTGAGGCCTGCGGCGGCTCTGAGCGGACCGGCTCTGCCCGTCGGCCGGACCGAACGGCACCCCAATCTGAACCCGCACCCTCAGGGCCCGCTACGGAGCAGTTGCTCGAGCGTACCGGCGGCCTGTTCGAGCTCGGGGGCGCTGACGTGCTCGCCCGGGGTGTGCGCCAGCATCGGGTCGCCGGGGCCGAAGTTGGCGGTCGGGATCCGGTGGGACCAGAGTGATGCGGCGTCGGTCCACCCCAGCTTGGCCCGGGGCGGCGAGCCACTCGAGGCCACCAGCTTCGAGAGCAACGCATGGTTGAGCGCGGGTGGGGCGGCGGCGGCGGATTCGACCAGCTCCCACCGGTCCCCCGGCTCCAGGTGCGGTCCGAGCAACCCCTGGAGCGATTCCTCGGCCTCCTCGACCGAGCGGTCGGGCGCGAACCGGTGGTTCACCAATACGCTCGCTTCGTCGGGCACGACGTTCGGGGCTATCCCCCCACTCACTTCGACCGCTTGGAGTTGCTCGGCGTACCCGCACCCGTCGAGGACCGGACGGCGGCCCTCGTAGCTCGCCACCGTCTCGAGCAGCGGGCCCAGGCGGTGAATGGCGTTGCGACCGGCGGCCGGTCGGGCGGTATGCGCCCGCTGTCCCCGAAGATCCAGCCTCACCCGGAGCGTCCCTTGGCACCCGGCCTCGACCACCCCGGCGGTGGGCTCCCCGAGAATGGCGGCGTCGGCCCCGACGAGGTCGGGTCGGGTCGCCAACAGGCGGACCAAGCCGTTGAACTCCTGTTCCACCTCCTCGCAGACGTAGAAGCACCAGGTCACGTCCACCGCTGGCTCGGACAGGACGGCAGCGAGGTGCAGAAAGACGGCCAGGCCTCCCTTCATGTCCGCGGCGCCCACGCCGTAGAGCACGTCGCCCTCGAGCCGCGGCTCGTCGTTACCGGCGACGGGCGGCACCGTGTCAAGGTGTCCGGCCAGCAGAACCCGACTGTCCCGGCCGAGGTCGGTGCGGGCCACCACATTGCTCCCCACCCGCTCGACCCGGAGCCAGGGGCAACCGGCCAGTGCCGCCTCCACGGCATCGGCCATCTGACCCTCGTGGTGGCTGACGGAAGGCACGGCGACGAGGGCAGTGGCCAGTCCCAACAGCCCTTCAGGCAGACCCCCGCTCACGCCGAGACCCCGTGCTGGCGGAGGATGTCGTTCAACTCGGCCTTGTCGTGGCGCTGCCCCTCGGTCAGCCGTCTGATCACCAGTACGCACGGCAGGTAGAACTCCCCCCCGGGATAGTCCCGGCGCCTGGACGCCTGCACGGCGACACACCACGGCGGGATGTGTCCCCGGCTCAGTTCCTCGCCGGACTCACCGTCGATCACCGGTATCGACGGGTTCAAGATGGTGCCCTCGCCGACGACCGAGCCCCGACCCACCCGCGCCCCTTGGGTGATCATGCAGCGACTGCCCACCATGACGTCGTCCTCGATGATCACCGGCGCAGCCTGGGCCGGTTCGAGGACGCCGCCGATGCCCACCCCGCCCGAGAGATGGACCCGCTCACCGATCTGCGCGCACGAGCCCACGGTGGCCCAGGTGTCGACCATGGTGCCTGCCCCGACCCGGGCCCCGATGTTCACGTAGCTCGGCATGCAGATGACCCCCTCGCCCAGGTACGACCCCCACCGGGCCGACGCCCCCGGCACCACCCGGACCCCCGACGGGCCGTAGTCGTGCTTCAGCGGGAGCTTGTCGGCGAACTCGAAGGGGCCGACCTCCACCGTCTCCATGGCGCGCAGGCGGAACAGCAGCAGGATCGCCTCCTTGAGCCACCGGTGCACGATCACCTCGTCGGTCTCCGGATCGATTTCCGCCACCCGGGCACGACCGCAGTCGAGCAGGTCGATGGCGGCGGAGACCGTGGCCAAGGCATCGGTATCGGCCGGTCCGAGCTCGTGGGCGCGCTGCGACAGTGCTTCGATCTGCACCTGGAGGTCTGGCATTGGCGAAACGTTAGCCCTGGCCCCGTATGTCCCGGCCCTGCTCAGCGGGCGAGCACCGACGCCCGGCCGGCAAGCCGCGCCTCCACCACGGCCAGGCGTTCCATGGGTTGCACCACGGCCAGTCGGACGAATCCCGCACCCTCCGGCCCGTACAGGTCACCAGGACTCACCAACAACCCGGCCGTGAGGGCCAGGTGCTCGGCTAGCTCCCAGCTCCCTTCCTCCATGGTGGGGGGCACCGGAATCCAGAGATAGAAGCCCCCGGCCGGCATCGGCGCGGGTAGCCCGATGCCGCCGAGGACCTCGCGCATGAAGGCCAGCCGGTCCCGATAGCGGTGCCGTTGTTCCGCTACGTGGGCGTCGTCCGAGAAGGCGGCGACGGCACCCGCTTGCACCGGGCCGGGCACCATGAGGCCCGCGTGCCGCCTCACTTCGAGCAGGTACCCGACCAGCTCGGGGTCTCCGGCGAAGAACCCGGCGCGGGCGCCGGCCAGATTCGAGCGCTTCGACAGCGAATGCACGGCAACGACCCCGCGGGTCCCGCCGGCGAGAACCGTTTCGGGCGGACCGTCCCAGGTGAACTCGGCGTAACACTCGTCGGAGAACACGGGGATGCCGTGGGCCGTGCCCCACCCGGCCACCGTCCTCATGTCGGCCAGCCTGCCGGTCGGGTTGGACGGGGAGTTGATCCACACCACCAGAGCCCGATCGCGGTCGGCCGGCGAGATCGAGGCCAGGTCGGGACCGCCGCCTCGGAGCTCTCTGACCGGCACGGCGCGGCACCCGCCGAGCCGGGCTCCCATGGCGTAGGTCGGATAGGAGACAGCCGGATACAGGACCGTGTCCCTCGCTGGAGTGCGCAAGCGAAGGTACTGGGCGGTGGACGCCACGAACTCCTTTGTTCCCACGCATGCGGCCAGTTCCCTTTGGGGATCGATCGAGACGCCGAACCGGCGGGCCAGCCAGGCCGCCGCGGCCTGCCGGTAAGCGGCCGACCCCGCCGACGGCGGATACCCCCGTTCGGTGCCGGAGCCGGCCATGGCTTCGAGCACCAGGGGCGGGGGCGGATCGCATGGGGTGCCGACCGAACAGTCCACGATCCCAGACCGGTCGACGCTCCCCGCCTCGGGCCCGAATCGCCCTTCGGCGCGAGCCTGCAGCGCGGCCAGGCGGTCGTATGGGTAGGGCGGCGGGCTGAACCCGACGCCGTCGGGTGCCCCCACCGAGGACGCCCGGTCGGGGTGTTCCGTCATGAGGTGAGGAACTCCGCGAAGCGCCACGTTCCCGCTTCATCGAGCACCACCTGGATCCGAGCCGACAGCTCCCCCGCCACCTCTCCGACGATCTCACCCTCGCGGTGTACAGCGGCGAGCACGTCACCGCGGGACCAGGGCACGATCAGCTCGACCACCCGGTCCCCGACCCGGAGGCGGTCGCCCATGGCCGTCTGCAACCGATCGAGGCCCTCCCCGGTGCGAGCCGACACCATGAGGGATCCCTCGTGGGCGGCTAACAGCCGTTCGGCCTGCTCGGAGACGCCATCGGGAGGCCGAGCGTCGGCCTTGTTGACCACCATGAGCTCGGGTAGCCGGTCGGCCCCGATTTCGGCCAGCACGGTCCGTACCGCGTCCACTTGGCCCTCGAGGTCGGACGCGGTCCCGTCCACGACGTGGAGGAGGAGGTCCGACTGGCCGATCTCTTCCAGTGTGGAGTGGAAGGCCTCGACCACCTGGTGGGGCAGCTTGCGCACGAAACCCACGGTGTCGGTGAGGAGCACCGTTTCCCCACCCGGCAGGGGGAGCTGGCGGGTGCGGGGGTCGAGGGTTGAGAACAGCCGGTTCTCGACCATGGCGTCGGCCCCGCACAGCCGGTTGAGCAAGGTCGACTTGCCGGCGTTGGTGTAGCCGACCAGGGAGACGGCTCGGTGCCGCGAGCGCGCCCGCCCGCGCCGCTGCGTGCGCCGGGTGCGTTCGAGTTGGCGGAGGTCGCCTTCGAGCCGGCTCATGCGCCGGACCAGGCGGCGGCGGTCGACCTCGAGCTTGGTCTCCCCCGGGCCACGGGTACCGATGCCGCCCGCCTGCTGGCTGAAGGATCTGCCCCGACCGGCCAGGCGGGGCAGGCGATACCGCAACAGGGCCAGCTCGACCTGGGCCCGTCCTTCGGGGCTCCGGGCGTTCTGGGCGAAGATGTCGAGGATGACCGCGGTGCGGTCGATGGCCGTGCGGCCCAGGATGGCCTCGAGGTTTCGCTGCTGGGCGGGCGAGAGGTCGTCGTCGAACACGACCGTGTCGGCATCGACCGATCGGCAGAGCGAGGCCAGTTCCTCTGCCCGGCCTCGGCCGAGGTAGGTGGCCGCGTCCGGCGCGGCCCGTCGTTGCAGGACGCGTTCGACCACGTCGGCACCGGCTGTGTCCACCAGCAGAGCCAATTCGTCCAGGGCGGATTCGGCCTCGGACCGGGTACAGCGGGGCAGCACCACGCCGACCAGCACGATGCGCTCCCGGACCGACCGGGAGATCAGTGTGTCGGTGAATGCGGAGTTGTCGGCCGTCATGACCTCGCCGCGTCGAGGAGGCCGGCCATGTCCACCTTCAGCGCCGCCACCTTGCGCACCGGCCCACTCAGAAGTATGCGGTTGCCGTCGAGGCTCACCCGGAGGGTGCCGCCCGGATTGTGCACGTCGATCTCCTCGCCGACCAGCCCCCAGCTGCGGGCCGCCACCGCGGCGGCCGCGCTGCCGGTGCCGCAGGCCTGGGTCTCTCCCACACCCCGTTCCCACACCCGGAGGTTGATCGAGCCGGTGCCCGGGCCGAGCGAGATGAACTCGACGTTGATCCCGCCGGGCTGGACCTCCTGGAGCCGGGGCCCCAGCTCGGCCACGTCCACGTTGTCCGGGTCCGGACCGAGCAGCACTAGATGGGGGTTGCCCATGTCGACCTGCCGGGCCTTGCGCCCGTCGAACTGCTGGGGCTGATCAGGCCCGAGGACAGCGGTACCCATGTCGACCGAGGCCGTGGCCGAGCCCGGTAGCTCCCCGGGCCGGTAGTCGACCACTCGTACGCCGGCCGGCGTCCACACGCTGAAGGTGGGCGGCGCCACCAAGCCCGATTCCACCGCGGCCTGGGCCAGGCACCGGAGGCCGTTCCCGCTCATCTCGGCCAGACCGCCATCGGCGTTGCGGAGCTCCATGGCTAGGTCCGCGCCCCCCATCCCGGCCAGGACCCGGATCACACCGTCGGCACCGACCCCGAGTCGGCGGTGACACAGGGCCCGCGCCGCGGCCGCGTCGAGGCCGAGCTCGTCCTCACGGTCCAACAGGACCAGGAAGTCGTTGCCCGCCCCGTGATGCTTGGTGAGGCGGAGGCGGGGGCGGTCAGCCATGGCTGGGCACATAGTCTTCGGTCCAGTTTCCTACCGACCCGTTGTCGGGGCCTCTACCGGCCAGGCGGGCCAGGATGCAACCCGGCGGCTCGTCGTCAGCGTCCAGCCACAGGATACGGGGATCGCGCCGGAACCAGGCCATCTGCCGCCGGGCGAGGGCCTGGGTCCGCTGGACGGCCAGGCCCACCGCCTCCTCGAGGGAGGGGCCACCGTCGAGGTGAGCGAGCAGCTCGCGGTAGCCGAGCGCTTGACGGGCCGTGCGCGACAGTCCTCCCGGCCTGGCTACCAGCGCCTCGACCTCGTCGAGCAGGCCATCTGCCATCATCCGGTCGAGCCGTTCCGCGATCCGGCGGTCCAGCACGACCGGATCGGAACGGAGCCCGATCATCGTTACCGGGGTCGGCGGGTAGCGCTCGAGCCCCGGACCGAACGAGGAGAACGGGCGTCCTGAGCCGACCGTCACCTCGAGGGCGCGCAACAGGCGCCGAGTGTTGGAGGGTGCGACGCGCCGGGCCGCCACCGGGTCCAAACGGGTGAGGCGGTCATGGAGGGCGCTCAGGACGACGTGCTGCTCCCAGCTCCCCGCGGGACCGGCCGCCTCCACCGATGCCGCCAGTTCCGCGGCCACCGCCGGATAGCGACCCGGGAACGTGAGGCGGTCGACCACCGACCGCAGGTACAGCCCGGTCCCCCCGACGAGCAGTGCGCCATGACGACGGGCCGAGATGGCTCTGAGAGCCCGGCCGGCCTCGGCTTGAAACTGCTGCACGGTGAATTCCTGGTCCGGATCGACCAGGTCCACCAGGTGAACGGCGATCTCGGCCCGGATCTCTCGAGGCGGTTTGGCCGTCCCGACGTCCATGCCCCGGTAGACGGCCATCGAGTCGACCGAGACCAGTTCGACGGGCGTTGGTCCGCCGCGCGAGGCCCGGGCAACCTCGATGGCGATCCGTGACTTGCCCGACGCGGTGGGACCGACCAGCGCGACGACCGGCTCGTGCACCGTTGAGACCCCACGGGGGGGGCGGGTGGTCACGATGCCGACCATGCTCAGCCGGCCGCGACCGGAATGCGCACCCGATGGGAGGGGGGCGCGGTGACCGCCAGCAACTCGCCGCTCAGATGGTGGGGCGCGGCGTCGGTGATCCGGAGGTCGGCATACGCGCCGGCTGGCAGCACACTGCCCGCGACCGGCCGGAAATGGACCAGTTTGTTCTGGGTCGTCCGTCCGGTGACGACCGATCGATCCCGCTTCGAAGGACCCTCGACCACCACGCCCTCGACCCGGCCGACGCGGGCCCGGTGCAGGACCAAGGCTGATCGCTCGACCACCCGGCGGAGCCGTTCGAACCGGTCGGCGATCACCTGGGCGGGCACGAAACTATCGGTCATGGAGGCGGCCCGGGTTCCCGGCCGGGGTGAGAAGATGAAGGTGTATGCGCTGTCGTAGGAAGCCTCGGCGGCCACCTCGAGCGTGCGGGTGAAGTCCTCCTCGGTCTCCCCCGGGAAGCCCACGATGAGGTCGGTCGTGACCGCCAGATCGGGAATGGCCCGCCGGGCGTCCTCCAGGCGGGCCAGGTACCGCTCTGCGGTGTAGCCGCGCCTCATGGCGGCGAGGACCGCATTGCTCCCCGACTGGAGTGGCAAATGGAGATGGTTGCAGACCTGGTCGGTCTCGGCCATGGCCGCGATCGTCTCGGGCCGGAGGTCCTTCGGGTGCGGGCTGGTGAATCGCACCCGGCGGATGCCGGCCACATGCCCGACGGCCCGCAGCAATTCGGCGAACAAGGGCCGCCGCCGCGTCAGGTCGCGACCGTAGGAGTTGACGTTCTGACCGAGGAGGGTCACCTCGGTGACGCCCCGCCCGGCCAGGACCTGGACCTCGGTGACCAGGTCGTCGAACCGCCGCGACGACTCCCGCCCCCGCACCGAGGGCACGATGCAGAAGGCACATGAATTGTCGCATCCGGTCTGGATGGTCACCCAGGCGGCGAAGGGTTGGTCGCGCGCCGCGGCCAGCGCAGACGCCTGGTACCCGTCCTCGGGCCCTGCTTCGGAACGCGGAGCATCGTCCAGCTCGACCACGGGGCCGCGGCTCTCCGCCTGCCGAAGCAGAGCCGGAGCGCGGCCGAGATTGTGGGTGCCGAAGACCACGTCCACGTGGGGGGCCCTCTGCCGGATGCGCTCCGGCTCCATCTGCGCCAGGCATCCGCCAACCGCGATCTGCATGCCGGGCCGCCGCTCGCGTAGTGCCTTGAGGTTGCCCAGGTGACCGTAGAACTTGTTGTCGGCGTTCTCCCTGATGCAGCAGGTGTTGAACACGACGACGTCGGCCGACTCGAGGTCGGGCGAAGGCACGAGGCCATCCGCCATCAGTGCGCCGGCCAACCGCTCGGAGTCGTGCTCGTTCATCTGACACCCGAACGTTCGGATGTGGAAGCTCCGGGGCGCGCCGACGGAATCTGAGAGCGGTGGCGACTCGGAGGTGTTCACGAACACCCAGGATACGGCGACGGCGCCATCACCGGGCTCGGCGCCGCGGCCGCGCTCAACTGTCGGCGTTGAAGTCGTAGACCTCCGGGGAGTCGACCCGATCGACGATCAGCCCGTGCATATCCGGATGGAGCACCAGAACCTCACCGGGAACCTCGGCCTCTTCCAGGGCGGCAGCCGCTGCGGCCTGCACCTTTTGGACATCGGTACCGCGGGAGATCCCGAGGAGGGACGGCCCGGCACCTGACCAGCACGTGGCCAGAGCTCCCCCCGCCATCATCGCCGCCAGGAGCTTCGGCGCCGGTGGGAAGAGCGGGCTGCGGTAGTCCTGGTGCAGCCGGTCCTCGGTCGCCTCGCCGATCAACACCCGGCTGTCGGCCAGGCCGGCGACGAGCAGCGCCAGGCGGGACAGGTTGAACGCCGCGCTCTCGCGGCTGACCTGGCTCGGCAGGGCATGGCGGGCCCGAGCGGTGGAAAGCGTGACGTCGGGCACGATGACCACGAAGGCCAGCGACACGTCGAGCGCCAGGCGAACCGCTCGGACCCCGCCCTTCACCCTGGCCGCCGCCACCAGCCCCCCGACCACCGATGCGGCGGCGTTGTCGGGGTGTCCGTCCATGTGCGCGGCCACGGCCAACGGGTCGCGGGCGCCCGCCGCCGCCGCCGCCGCAACCGCCAGCGCCGCCGAGGAGCCCAGCCCGCGGGCGATCGGGATCTTCGACCGGACCGTGATGGCCAGTCGGTCGGTGCCCGCCACGTCTATGGCCACCCGGGCCGCCAGGTGCGAGGGGTCGTCGGACATGCCCGCGCCTTCACCCTCCGACCTCACCACCAGTCGCGAGGCCTTCTCCACCTCCACCTCGACGTACCGGTCGAGTGCCAGAGCGAGCGTGTCGAAGCCTGGTCCCAGGTTGGCCGCCGATGCTGGGGCTCGCGCGCGCACACCGACACGGTACTCGTCAACGGGCAGGTCGGACGAGATCAGCCGTGCACGAGTCGCCACCACCAAGAGGGCTCGGGGACCGTGGACGACAGCCGCAGCGTGACCGACACGACCTGTCCTCCGAGACGGTACGTGGCCGTCCCCACCTGCGTTCCTCCCGGGCCGCCGGCGGCCACCGGTTGGATGCTTGTCTCCGAGATGGCCCGCTGACCGGGCCAACCCAGCAGCCAGGCGTCACCGGAGGCGACGACGGGGACCTGGTGCGCCCGGCCGCCCCAGCTGGCGGTCACCGTCCCGGCCGGCTGCCCGGGACGGGTCAGCGGTAGCCGGGCCACGCCGGCCTCGGCCGAGGACAGCAGGACCTCCACCACGGGACGGGTGAAGCGGAACGGATCCGGTACCGGAAGGTCGTCAGGGGGGATGGTGGTCGTAGGGGCGGCCGAGGTGGCCGGCGAGCTGGCGGGCGGGGCAGTGGGTGGTGGCACGGTGGGGGGTGGCGCGGTGGGAGGTGGCCCACTGCTGGAAGGCGCCGCGCCGGGCGTCGGTGCGGGCGTGGCGGCCGCAGGCGCCGTCGTCGTCGTGGTGGTGGGTGACGTCGTGGTGGTCGTCGTGGTGGTCGTCGGAACGGTCGGCGGCGGAACGGGCTGGCTCAGCACCGCGGCCAGCACGATGACCGTTCGGCCGTCCACCACCCGGTCGGCGGCCAACACCATGCAGCCTCCGGCGGTTGAGGTGTAACCGGACTTCACACCGACCACCCCGTTCGACCCCACCTCGCTCACGACATTGTGGACCACGCCCGTCAGCGGCAGCGTGACAGTCGCCATACCCACGACCGCGGCGAAAGTGGGGTCGGCCATGCCGGCCGCCGCGATCCGCACACAATCGGCGGCGGTGGAGACGGAGCCGGGGGCGACACCGCTGGCATCGACATAGTGGCTGGAGTTGGCGCCGAGCGAGGCGGCCATGGCATTCATCTTGGCTACGAACGCTCCTTCGCTGCCGGCGTCCCAGACCGCCAGCGCGTAGGCGATGTCATTGGCCGACTGTGTCAGCAGCGCTTCGAGCATCTGTCGCTCGGTCAGGGTCTCCCCCAGCTGGATCGGCACGGTGGACTGGTCATTGTGCAACTCGGTGTCGTACTCGCCGATGTCGCCGGCGGTGATGGTGACCGTCGCGCCATCGGAGTGGGCGGGCACCGGGTGGTCGTGGAGGATGACGAGCGCGTTGGTCATCTTGGTCAGAGAGGCGACCGGCACCGGCGACTCGGGCCCCGACTGCGCCGCATAACCGAGGGCGGGAATCGAGATCGCGCCCTGACCACGGCTCGGCCAGGCCAACGACGGCGGGCCGCCGGCCACGACCAGCGAGACCGGCAATGCGGCCTCCACCGCGGGGCTCGCCAGTGGCTGGTTGATCCGACGCGCCGACTCCCAACCGGCGGCAGCCAGGATCACCACGGCCAGCACGACGAGCAAGGATCGCAGGTAGCGCTGGCGGGTCCGTTGACGGCGGTCCCGTCGGACGGTTCGCGGCGCGTCCTTCGCGGGGGCCAGGGCGGATTCGGTGTCCGGGGGCGATTCGCCGGATTGGTGAATCTCCCGCGCCGGGGCGGCCGCGTCGACGGCGATTGGAGACCCTGATGTTGTGGCTGTCTGTTCCGACGCCAACGTGGCGGTCCCGGTGCGGCGATCCGGCATCCCGCCCGCGCCGTCCACTACAGACGACTCCCTGCCCGGTTCCTCAATCTTGCCGTCGATCAGCGGGCGTCCAGCTCCTCGGGCGTCATGAGCACGGCTCGCGCTTTGGAGCCCTCGGACGGCCCGACCACGCCGCGGCGCTCCATGAGATCCATCAACCGGCCGGCCCGGGCAAACCCGACCCGGAGCTTGCGCTGAAGCATCGAGGTCGAGCCCAGCTGGGAGCGCACAACAAGCTCCATCGCCTGCTCGAGCAAGTCGTCGTCCCCGTCGTCCTCGCCCGGACGCGGGCCGTCGGTCGCCACCACCTCTTCGATGCCCGCCACCGTCTCCGTTGGCCGCTGCCGCTGCCAGTGGCCGACGACCGCCCGGACCTCCTCCTCGCTCACCCAGGGACCTTGCAGGCGCTGGGGATTCGACGACGAGGCCGAGAGCAGCAAGAGGTCGCCCTTGCCGATCAACCGCTCGGCCCCGGGCTGATCCAGGATGACCCGGCTGTCAGCCAGCGACGAGACCGAGAAGGCCATACGCGAGGGGATGTTGGCCTTGATGACGCCGGTGATGACATCGACCGACGGCCGCTGGGTGGCCAGCACCAGGTGAATTCCCACGGCCCGGGCCATCTGGGCGATGCGACAGACCGAGTCCTCGACGTCCCTGGCCGCCACCATCATGAGGTCGTTCAACTCGTCCACCACCACAAGGATGAATGGAAGGCGGTGATATCGCGACTCCGGACCGCCACCCTCAGTGTCCTCGGCGTCCGAGTCGGCTCCGCGCATCCGGAATTGGTACGCCTCCTCCAACTCGGCCAGGTCTCCGTTGTCGAACGCGAGGTTGTAACCGGTGATGTCACGCATACCGACCTCGGCCAGCAGGTCGTAACGACGTTCCATCTCGGTTACGGCCCAACCGAGGGCATTGGCAGCTTTCTTCGGGTCCACCACGACCTGGGTGAGGAGATGCGGGAGACCGTTGTACTGGCCCAGCTCCACTCGCTTCGGATCGACGAGGATCATGCGGACCTGGTCGGGCGTGGCCCGGGTGAGGATCGAGGAGAGCAGCGAGTTGATGCACGAGGACTTACCCGACCCGGTGGCCCCGGATACCAGCACGTGGGGCATCTCGGCCAGATTGACCATGACTGCCCGACCGGCGATGTCACGGCCGAGCGCCACCTCGAGCGGGTGCTTTGCCTTGACCGCTTCGGACGAGGCCAGGATGTCACCGAGGGCCACCAGCTGGCGATGGCGGTTCGGCACCTCCACGCCGATGGCCGACTTGCCAGGGATGGGCGCCAGGATGCGCACGTCCGGGGAGGCCATCGCATAGGCGATGTCCTTGGAAAGCGATGTGACCCGAGCCACCTTGACCCCGGCCCCGAGCTCGAGCTCGTAGCGAGTCACCGATGGGCCGACCGTTCGTCCCACCAGGTTGGTGACCACACCGTGGGCGGCCAAGGCATCCACCAGGGCCGCGCCTCCGGCATCCACCTCCCGCTCATCGATGGCGTGGGGCTTGGCCCGTTTCAACAGGTTGGCCGGCGGGAGACGCCACTCACCGACCGAGGGACCGAGCCGGATCTCCGGCCGTGCTCCCCGACCGGGCGCGGGGAGATCGCCGGCCAGGACGACCGGCTCGCCGACCGGCCCGGCAGCCGGCTCGACGTCATCGATCTCGTCACCGGGGTCGGCGACCGTCGGCGGCTCGTCCTCGACACGGTCTGTTCCGGCTGGCTCGGTCACGGCTCGGCCGAACGGGTCGGTCGGGTCCCGGTCCTCTGGGTCGGGTCCCGACTCTTCGTCCTCGGCGTCCGACCCGCCGACGGCGACCGCCGCACACCAGCGGACGGCGCGGGCCACAGCCCCGGCCGCCGTGCTCACCGATATCCCGGTGAGCACGATCATGGCCACCACCAGCAACGCCAGCAACACGAGCGCCGTCCCGAAACCACCCAGGGCGGATTGCAGGGGGTTGCCGACGACTGCGCCTACCCATCCACCGGCCGACGAGAGCAGCGACGTCGGTGCTCCGAGGCGGGGGGAGCCACCGGCCAGCGCGGCCAGCCCGGCCACAGCCAGCAGGGTGGCGGACGCCCCGAGCACGGCCCGGGCCGGTTCGACACCCTGGCGCGGCTCGTCTTCCCCGCCAGGCCGACCGGCGAGGAGCAGGACGCCCACGCCGGCGGCCACCGGAGGTACCAGGAACCTGCCCCATCCGAGCAGGTCACCAACGCCCGCGCGGCCCCAGTGGCCGGCCGGTCCCAGCGAGCCGGCATAGAAGGCGATGGCGGCGAGGAGGCTGGCGGTGACCAGCACTACACCCCAGAGGTCGGTGGCGTGGCCGGCCAGCACGTTCCAGATCGAGGAGACCAAGCCCGGCTCCGGCGTTCGGGTGTGCCTTCGCCGCCGGCCCGATGGGCGGCCCCGATGGGTCGTATGTCGCCGGGCCGACGACCCCCGCGAGCGGGATCGAGATCGGGACGCCATCCTTCCCTTCGACCGCGAAGCTCCGGATCGCCCTGCCGGACGCTTGGTGGCGGTCGTCACAGTCTGACCAGGTTACTCCGGCCCTGTCGCGGTCTTGGGGACATCGGGTCGGTCGTGCAGCGACCTTCCCTGGCTGGACCATCAGGCCGGGAGCCACCCGCGGACCAAAATAGTCACCACGACCAGCACCCGGACCGGCCAGGTGATGAAGCGCCCGGATCAAACAGTCACGATGACCGGCACGATCATCGGCCGCTGGCGGGTACGGTCTCCGACCAAGCGCCCCAAGGCCCGCCGGGCCACCCGGTTGAGTGTCTCGTGATCGTTGCTGCCCGTGGCGAGGACCTCCTCCAGGGCCTTGGTGACGTGGATCCGGGCCTCGTCGAGCAGCGTCTCGGTGTCGCTGTCGTAGGCCCAACCCCGGGTGACGATCTGGGGGGTTCCCACCACCTCCCCCCGCTTGAGGTCCACGGTGGCCACCGCCATGACCACCCCCTCCTCGGACAGGACCTTCCGGTCCCGGAGGACGCCGTGCCCGATGTCCCCAACCGTGCTGCCGTCGACGAAGAGGTAGCCGCCGGGTACCGTGCCATCGCGGTGCAGTCCCGATCGGTCCAGGCGCACCGCATCGCCGTCTTCACACAGCAGGACATTGGCTTTGGCCAGACCCATGGACGTGGCCAGCTGGACATGGTTGGCCATGTGTCGGTACTCCCCGTGCACCGGGATGAAGAATTCGGGCCGGGTCAGCGACATCAGCATGGCCAGCTCGCCGCGGCGGGCATGGCCGCTCACGTGTACCGAATCCACCCCGGAGTGGATCACTTCCACGCCGCGTTTGTACAGGCTGTCGATGACCCTGCCCACCGACCATTCGTTGCCTGGGATGGGATGGGCGCTGATCACGACCACGTCGTTCTCCTGCAACCGGAAGAGGCGGTTTTCGCCGGTCGAGAGACGGGACAAGGCGGACATGGGCTCCCCCTGGGAGCCGGTCGAGATGACGCACACCTGGCCCGGGTCGAACGCGTCGATGTCCTCGATCTCCACCAAGGAGCGATCGGGGATGTGCAACAGGCCCAGCCGCCGGGCCAGGGCCACGTTCTTCTGCATGGACCGGCCGAGGGTCGCCACTGACCGCCCGGTGGCGACAGCGGCATCGGCGACCTGCTGGACCCGGTGGATGTGGCTGGCGAAGCAGGTCACGATCAACCGGCGGTCGGGCCGGGCCAGGAAGACGCGGCGCAGCGTCTCCCCGACGGTCGACTCCGAGGCGGTGAAACCCGGCTCCTCCGCGTTGGTCGAGTCGGACAGGAGGAGGCGGATCCCCTCGTCGGCGGCCAGGGCACCCATCCGAGCCAGATCGGTCCGGCGGCCGTCGACCGGACGGAGGTCGATCTTGAAGTCGCCGGAGTGCAGGATCACTCCCTGGGACGTGTGGAAGGCGGTGGCAAAGGCATGCGGCACCGAGTGGGTGACAGGGATGAACTCCACGTCGCACGGACCGATCCGCCGCCGCTCGCCGTCCCCGACCGGGATGAACTGGGCCCGGTCGGCGTTGCCCGCCTCGTCCACCCGGCTGCGGGCCAACGCCAGCGTGAGCTCGGAGCCATAGACGGGTACCGGAAAATCGCGCAGCAGGAAAGCCAGTCCACCGGTATGGTCCTCGTGGCCGTGGGTGAGGATCACGGCGTCGACGCGGTGAGCGTTCTCGCGCAGGTAGGTGAAGTCCGGCAGGACCAAATCGACCCCCGGCATGTCCGGGTCGGGGAACATGATGCCCACATCGAGCACGAGGATCCGCCCCTCGACCTCGATGCACGCGCAATTCCGACCGATCTCGCCCAGGCCGCCGAGAAAGACGATGCGCACCGGCGCCGGAGACCCTCCGCGGTCGCGCCCGGCGGCGCTGGTCCGGGCGGTCGCCGTAGCCGCTTTGGAGGCCGTGCCGCGATTGCCCCGATCGCCGCGATTTCCGGCCTGGCCGGCTTTGCCATCCTTGCCGCCCTTGCCGGCTTTGTTCGCCTTGGCCGAGCCGGCCGCCTTGGCGCCCTTGGTTGTCGTCGGTACGCTCGTGGTCTTCACCTTGGCCGCCTGGCCGACACGGTTGTCCGAGCCCGACCTGGCGGTGGTCCGTGCCTTCCCGGTTCCCGAACGCCGCGTCGTTCGATCGGGGCGCGCGGACTCAGGCAACCGACTGATGTGTCGGGTGCCGGCGGCCCACCCCCGACACGACCGCGTGCGCCAGCTGGTCGAGTGAGTCGGGCGACGGCGGGTTGGGGAGGCGGCACTGCCCGACCGGGAGCCCGAGGGCCCGGCAGGCGGCCTTGGCCGGAACCGGATTCGGGAATTCGTCGGTGGACTGAAACCGGTACGACTCGGTCAATTGCTGGTTGATGGAGGTGGCCCGCTCCACCGCCCCGGCGCGGTAGGAGCTGATCATCTCGCCGAACAGGTGTGCTGCCCAGTGGGCGGCGACGCTGACCACGCCGGCCGCCCCCACCGCCATGAAGGGGAGGGTGAGCGAGTCGTCGCCGCAATAGACCTCAAACCCCTCGACGCTGTCCGCCACAACGTTCGCCGCGGCAGCCAGATCGCCGGTGGCGTCCTTCACCGCCACTATGTTCGGGACCTCCCGGGCCAGTTCGAGGATGAGCGCCGGGCCGATGCGGCGCCCGGCCCGGATCGGGATGTCGTAGAGCATGACCGGAAGGTCGGTGGCGGCCGCCACTGCCCGGAAGTGAGCTGACAGCCCGGCCGCCGAAGGCCGGTTGTAGTACGGCGTGACCACCAGCACACCCGCCGCACCGGCGGCGGCCGCCCCGCTCGTCACCGTCACCGAGTGGGCGGTGTCGTTGGTGCCCGTACTGGCGATCACGGGCACATCGACCGACCCGGACACCACCCGGACCAGGTCCATCCGCTCCTCGTCGGACAGGACCGAGCCCTCGCCGGTGGACCCGGCGAGCACCAGCCCGTCTGACCCTGAGGCCACCAGATGGCGGGCCACCGTCACGGCACCCTCGAGATCGACCCCGCCGCGATCGTCGAACGGCGTGACCATGGCCGTCACCACCGAGCCGAATCGCGGCACCGAGCTCAACCCGTCGCCGATGGGGTCAGGGCGTCTGCGGTCACGAAGTCGCAGGCTACCAGCAGCCGCTCGCCGGCCCGGTGCGATGCCGACGCCAGCCGGGTGGGACCGAGCCGGATCAACGTCACCGCCGGGCGGACGCCCTCAGGAGGCGAGCCGATCCTTCGGCGGGGTGGAGGCCATGGCGTCGTACTCCTCGGTGGTGTCCACCCAGGATTCGAACTCGATCACGCCCAGCTCGGTGAACTTGGTCCGCAACCACCCGTCGGCCGCGTCCAGGAGGCCCAGCTTCTTGCAGTTGGGGACGATCTTGGAGAACAGCAGGGCCTGAAATTCCCCGCGCTCGGGAGCCTGCTGGACCAACGGGACGATGGTCTTCGGGTCGACCCCCATGCGGTCCCATACCTCCTGCTGGAGGAAGCGGTCGCGCATCCGGACGGCCGCCTCGAAGGCGAACTCCTGCCGCTCTCGCAATTCGGCTGCGCTCAGCCCCTGGTAGTACTCCTGAAGGCTCAGCACCCCGAAGGCCACGTGCCGGGCCTCGTCCGCCATCACATAGCGGAGCAACTGCTTGAGCAGCGGGTCGCCGGTCATCTGGTGCATGAACCCGAAGGCGGCAAGGGCCAGACCCTCGACCATGATCTGCATGCCGAGGTAGGTGAGGTCCCAACGCGAATCGGCAATGATGTCGTCGAGCAGCATCCGTAGATGGGCGTTCACCGGGTAGTGGCCCGAGAGCTTCTCGTCGAGATACTTGGCGAACACCTCGACATGACGGGCCTCGTCCATCACCTGGGTGGAGGCGTAGTACTTGGCATCCACCCAGGGCACCGATTCCACGATCTTGGCCGTGCAGATGAGTGCCCCCTGCTCACCGTGGAGGAACTGGGACAGCGTCCAGTTCTGGCTCTCCACCCCGAATGACACCCATTCCTTGTCGGTCCAGTGCTCGACGGGGCTGCCGGTCAGATCGAAGCCCGCGCCGAACCCCCCATCCGCCTCGGCCTGTTGGCGCACCAGCTTCTCCTGGTCCACCTCGGTTTCCCACGGGAGGTCGGTCTCGCCGTTCCACTGGGCGCCCTTGGCCTTCTCGTAGAGCTTGTTGAGCTTGGGCCGGGCACCCTTCTCATAGTCCCAGGTGAAGATGGAGTCATACTCCGAGTGCACGACATGGCGGCCGTCGGCCTCCTCTTTGCCCACCACCGAGAGGATGGCTTCGAAGTCGTCGATCTCCGCTCGGCCGATGATCTCTTCGGTGCTGCTCATCTCGGTGGTCATTGCTTACCTTCCTTTGTGCGATCGCTGCGGTTGGGTTGTTCCAGACGGTGCGGGACGGGATGAGCCCGGTTCGAACGGAGAGATGTCGACGGCCGGGCCGGCTCCGGCCAGGTGGAGGGCTCGGATACCTGGTACCACAAACTCCTCGACCAGCCGTCTGGCCGAGGCCGGCTCGGTGAGATCCATCCGCGGTGAGGGGGCAATGGCGTAGGACAGCACGATGCGGGTGGCCCACTCGGCCACCCGGCCCGCCTCCGGTGGACTCATCCACCGGGACAGGAACGGCGCGACGAAGCGCGATGCGGTCGCGAGCAGCCGATCCGACTCGTCGAATGCCAGATGGCCGAGGACCATCTCGGGCTCGTGCTCGACCAGGTAGGCCAGGGCCCGGTGGCCGCGGATCCGGGCCGACGCCTCGACGATGCCACCGACCAGCGCTTCTGTCAGATCCCGGGCTCCTCCCAGCCGCACGCCGAGGGCGGAGAACAGGCGGGCCATCTCGGTGTCGACCACGGCCGAGAGCATCTCGTCACGGCCACCCGGGAAGACCCGGTAGACGGTGGCCCGGGAGACCCCGGCGCGCCGGGCGATGTCGTCCACCGTCGTCTTGGCCGTTCCGTGCAGGGCGAGGCAGTCGAGCGTGGCGTCGATGATCCGCACCCGCTGGGGTGAGCTCAAGTTCGGCTCCGAGGGACCGGATACCGCCGCGTGGGTGCCAGCGACGGATCCAGCCTCGTCCCCCACCACACGGAGCGCAGCTCCCGGTGCAACCATCAATGGAACGTTAGGTCGGAATTTGTCTCATTGTCAACGCTCCCGGGGCGGTCGGAAGCCCCTGGGCGGTCGGGGGCGGCGACCACGCCGGCCAGGAGTTCGGCTCTTACCAGCTGGGCCACTTGGTCCGGGTCGTCGAGGTCCCATCTACCCGGCGCTGACATGTAGGAGAGCACCATGCGGGCCAGGAAATCGGCGGCTTCCTCGAGGTCGACCCCTTCCGCCACCCCTCGCTGCTCGAGGTAGGGGATCAGGAACTCGGCGATACCGCCACGGATCCGGATGCTCTCGAAGGTCAGGGCCGGCAGCAGCTTCTCGGGTTCGGTCTGCATGACGCGCTGGAGCACCTCGTGCTCGACGATGGAGCGATGGGCGAACATGATCCCTCGTTCCATCACCTCTTCGAGGCTCCCGGCGCCCTGAACCTGCTCGTAGAGGCGGGCGAAGAACTCGAGCGTGGCCCACGCCACCACGGCATTGATGAGCTCCTGACGACCGCCGGGGAAGGCCCGGTAGACGGTGGCCCGGGAGACGTTGGCCTCACGGGCGGCCTCCTCGATGGTCGTCTTGGCAATGCCCTTGCGGGCCACACAGGCATAGGCGGCCTCCACGATCCGCAGGCGGGAATCGTCCACGGGCACCGCCTCCCCTACCGCAGACCCAGCAGCGGCTCGATCCCGAGGGTGAGCCCGGGCCGCGACCGAACCTCGCGGACCGCCAGGAGCACGCCGTCGACGAACGACGTCCGGTCATAGGTGTCGTGCCGGATGGTCAGGCTCTGCCCCACACCTCCGAGGATCACCTCCTGGTGGGCCACGAGCCCCGGGAGCCGCACCGAATGGATGTGCACTCCGGCCGATCCGACACCGCCGCGGGCGCCAGGCAGCACCGGTGTGGTGGTGCGGTCGGCCGGGAATGTCCCCGACCCGGCAGACGACCGGGCCGTCGCCATCCGCTCGGCCGTGCGGACCGCCGTGCCGGACGGTGCGTCGAGCTTCCCGTCATGGTGGAGCTCGACGATCTCGGCGCCCTCGAACCAGGGGGCGGCCAGCTCGGCGAACCGCATCATGAGCACGGCGCCGATGGCGAAGTTCGGCGCCACGACACAGTTGGGCGAGCCCGAGTCGGGCCCGGCGAACCGAAGGGCCAGGTGGTCGAGGTCCTCGGCGCTGAAGCCGGTGGTCCCGACCACGGCATGGATCCCCCGGTCGGCGCAGAACTCGAGGGTGGTCCGAGCCGCGTCGAGTCGGGTGAAGTCCACCACCACCTCGGTACCCGACGAGGACAGGGTGTCGAGGTCACCGCGCACGACCAGATCATCGGCCGGCACGCCCACCAGCGTATCGAGGTCGGACCCGTCGAAGCCCGGGTCGACGGCGGACACCAGGTCGAGATCGGCCTGGGCCAGCACAGCACGACAGACCTCGCGGCCCACCTTGCCTCCTGCTCCGACCACCGCGACCCGCACGTCGGCCACCCTACCGGCGACCGGTCCGGGGTACCCGTGATGCGGGTTACCCGAGATGCAACGAGTGCGCGTCGAAGTCGGACTCGTCGAAGGGCCCGACCACCGACAACGCCCGCGGCGCCGCCACCAGGGCTGCCGCCACTCCCGCCACGTCGACGAGTGTCACCCGCTCCACCCGGGCCAGCACCTCGTCGACGGAGAGCACCTCGCCATGGAGCAAGAGGCCGGCACCGATGCGACTCATCCTGGCCCCTGAGTCCTCGCAGGCCAGTAGGGACTCGGCCCGCAGGTTCCCCTTGGCGATCGCCAGCTCGCGTTCGGTGATCCCCTCCTCGCCGAGACGGGCCAGCTCGGCGGTCACGATGTCGAGCACCTCGGTCACGTGCTCGGGAGCGGTCCCGATGCCGACGCTCACCGACCCGGCGTCGTGAAACGCGGCGCGTTCGGACCACACCGAGTAGGCCAGTCCCCGGCGCTCGCGTATCTCCTGGAAGAGTCGGCTCGACAGCCCTCCACCCAGCACATGATTGAGCACTGCCAGGGCGTAACGTCGCTCGTCGAAGCGATCGACCGACCTCATGGCCAGGACGACGTGCGCCTGCTCGGTTGGCCGACGGATCACGCCGATGGGCTCCACCTTGTCGTCCGGGGCCCGGCGTTCGGGGCTGGTGCCTCCCGATGACCCGGAGAACCTCGACTCGAGCCCCTCGACCACCGACTCGTGCTGGAGGTCGCCGGCCACCGCCACGACCATGTTGCGAGGCCGATAGTGGGCATCGAAGAACTCGCTGATCCGCGCCGCGTTCATCCGTCTGACCGACTCCTCGGTGCCGAGAACTTCACGGCCGAGCGCGTGGCGGGGGAAGAGGAGGGCGGCGCTCTGCTCGGAGGCTTGATCGGCGGGCTCGTCGGCGTGCATGAGGATCTCGTCGAGAATGACCTGGCGTTCGGCCTCGAGGTCCTGCGGCCGGAGGGCCGGTTGCCACATGATGTCGCAGAGGATGTCCAAGCCGAGCGGGAGGTGCTCGGCCAGCATCCTGATGTAGAACGACGTGTACTCCTTGGTGGTGAAGGCGTTGAAGTCGCCCCCGACCTCGTCGACGGATTCGGCGATGGCGGACGCCGAACGGTCGACGGTGCCCTTGAAGAGCAGGTGCTCGAGGAAATGCGAGGCTCCCGCTTCGCTCGCCTCCTCGTCCCGCGCTCCGGTCCCGACCCAGAACCCGATACAGACCGAGCGCGCGTCACCCATCTCTTCGGTGGCCAGGGCGAGGCCGGCGGACAGTTCCTCGGTGCGGATCACCGGCCCGCGGCCTTACCGCCGGGCCCGCGGGGACCGGACGCGCTCAACGGCGCCGGCGACCGCCCCGGCCGCCTCCACCACCCCCCCGATCGGATGACTCGACCACGGCCGGCCCGAGATCGCCGAACTCCTCGGCCAACTCCTCTGCGAACACGTCCTCGAACGAGGCAGCCCCAGTGGGCGCCGACGGGGCGTCGGACCCGGCCGGACGGCGGTGATCGGAGCGATCCCCCGAATCGGAGTCGCGGCGAGCACGGCTGCGTGCACCGTCGGCGGCGCCGTCGCCTGTCGACCCAGCAGCCGGCGCGTCACCCGCCAACGACAGGGAGACCTTCCCCTGCGGATCGATGTCGTCGACTCTCACTTCCACCGGCTGACCGAGTTCGAGCACGTCCTCCACCCGGTCGATGCGCTTGCCCTGACCGATCTTGGAGATGTGGAGCAGCCCGTCCCGCCCGGGGAGGATGTTGACGAAGGCTCCGAACTTGGTGATGTTCACCACCTTGCCCTCGTAGATGCCCCCGACCTCGGCCAACGGCGGGTCCAGGATGGTGGCGATGCGCCGGCGGGCCTCCTCGACGGCCGACCCGTCCTTGGCGCCGATGGTCACCGTGCCGACCATCCCGTCGTCGTCCACGGCGATGTCGGCACCTGTCTCCTGCTGCAGGGCGTTGATGACCTTGCCCTTGGGCCCGATGACCTCCCCGATCTTGTCCATCGGTATCTCGAAGGAAACGATCTTCGGGGCCGACTCGGCTACTTCGTCCCGAGGCTTCGGAATGGCGCCGGCCATGACGTCGAGAATGGTGAGGCGGGCATCCTTGGCCTGGAGCAAGGCCTTGGTCAGCACGTCGAGAGGCAGGCCGTCGATCTTTGTGTCCAGTTGCAGCGCGGTGACCACGTCCCTTGTCCCGGCCACCTTGAAGTCCATGTCGCCGAAGGCGTCCTCGGCGCCGAGGATGTCGGTGAGGGTCACGTACTCCCCGTCCTCGGAGACCAGGCCCATGGCGATCCCCGCTACCGGCGCTCTCAAGGGCACGCCGGCGGCCATCATCGAAAGGGTCGAGCCGCACACCGACGCCATGGACGTCGAGCCGTTGGAGGCCAGCACGTCCGAGACGAGTCGCAGCGTGTAGGGGAAGTCCTCCTCGTAGGGAACCACCGGGAGCAGGGCGCGCTCGGCCAGCAACCCGTGCCCGATCTCGCGGCGCTTCGGCCCCCGCATGAACCCGGTCTCGCCGGTGGAGAAGGGGGGGAAGTTGTAGTGGTGCATGTAGCGCTTGTGATCATCGGGGGTGATGGTGTCGAGCAGCTGATTCATCCTCGGCATGCCGAGGGTCGTCACGTTGAGGACCTGGGTCTCGCCCCGCTGGAAGAGGGCCGAACCGTGCGCCGTCGGGAACAGGTCGACTTCGGCGGAGAGGGGCCGGATCTCCGTGGTGGTCCGCCCGTCGATGCGGACGCCCTCCTCCACGATCCGCTTGCGGACCAGTTTTTTCGTCAGGCCCCGAACGGCCGCCTTGATCTCGCCTTCGCGATCGGGGAATGAGCCGGTGAGAGAGGAGACGATGTGCTCGGTAGCCTCGGACAGAGCGGCGTTGCGCTCGGCCTTGGCCACGATCAGGTTGGCGGCGGACACGGCGTCGGTACCCTCCGCCACGACCCGCTCCCACACGTCGTCGCCGTAATCGGAGGACGTCGAGTATTCGATGGGCTGGATCGGTCCCCTGGCGGCGACATATGCCTCCACCAGCTGACGCTGCAGCAGGATCGATTCGCGTATCCAGGTCTTGGCGGCCTCGAGCCCGTCGGCCAAGACTTCCTCGGTGACCTGGGGGGCACCCTCCTCGTAGTACTGGAACGAACGCTCCGAGCCACCGGCCTCCACCATCATGATGGCGATCTCGGCGTCATCGGCTTCGGTCAAGGCCCTTCCCGCCACCACCAGCTCGAACGTGGACTCGTCGCCTTCCTGGAATGTGGGATGGGGGACCCATCGCCCGTCGGTGGTGTAGGCCACCCGCACCGCGCCGATCGGGCCCTCGAAGGGGATCCCCGAGATCATGAGGGCGGCCGAGGCGGCGTTGATGGCCAGGACGTCGTGCGGGTTGACCTGGTCGGCGCCGAAGATGGTGCCCACCACATGGACCTCGTTGCGGAAGCCCTTGGGGAACGAAGGACGAAGCGGTCGGTCGATGAGCCGGCAGGTCAGGATGGCCTGGTCGGAAGCCTTCCCCTCCCGTCGGAAGAACGATCCGGGGATCTTCCCGGCGGCGTAGGCCCGCTCCTCGATGTCGACGGTCAGCGGGAAGAAGTCGGCCCCCTCGCGAACGGATCGGGCGGCGGTGGCCGTGGCCAGCAGCACGGTGTCACCGATCCGGGCCAGCACGGCTCCGTCGGCCAGTTGAGCCAGTTTGCCGGCTTCGAATGAAAGTGTTCGGTCGGTCCCGCTTATGGGTGCCGTCACGCTTATGGCGTCTGACATGACGCTCCTTGGTTGCTCGGGGACCCCGCGAGCCAGCTCCCAGTTGTCGACCACACCGCCTGCATCGTGGAGGGGTGATCGGCAACTGGTGACTGACCTCGACTGGAGCCCAATCTCTTCTTCGGGCGGACCGTCGTCGTCGACGGCCGCCATGTGCCGGCCGGCACCGTGCCGACCGGTGTCCACCGGCGGTGAGCCGATGGAGAAATTGCGACCGCCCGGCCGGGGCCGGGCGGGGCGACTGTTGTCTGTAGTCCGCCTACCGGCGGAGGCCGAGGCGACCGATGATGTCCCGGTAGCGCTCGACGTCGTTGTCGTGGACGTAGTCGAGCAGGCGTCGACGGCGTCCGATCAGCTTGAGCAGGCCCCGGCGGGTGTGATGGTCGCCCTTGTGGACCTTCAGATGCTCAGTCAGATGGGTGATGCGCTCGCTCAGTACGGCGATCTGCACCTCGGGCGACCCGGTGTCCGTCTCGTGGAGCCGGTGCTCGGCGATGGTGGCCTGCTTGTCTGGCATGGAATGGGATTCGACCTTGTGATCCGCTGGAACAGCCGGGAGGGGGGCACACCGGCCTCCCCATGCTAGCAGGGCGGGGTCCGCGGTGGGACTCCCCGCCGGGCCGCGGCCCCAGCGGGCCAGACCCGACGTCGCGTCGGGTGCGGGTCGCTCGAGAGGTTCGTGCCCCCTTTCCGGCGGGCGGTCCCTGCCCTACCGGTTGGGCTGGGGCGTGACCCGGAGATAGGGCTTGATGGCTTTGAACCCCTTCGGGAAGCGCTCCTTGGCCTCCTCGTCGGAGACCGCGGGGACGATGATCACGTCGTCGCCGTCGGTCCAGTCGACCGGAGTTGCCACCTTGTAGTCGTTGGTGAGCTGCAACGAATCGAGGACCCGAAGGATCTCGCTCACGTTGCGGCCGGTCGATGCCGGATAGGTGAGGGTGAGCTTCACCTTCTTGTCCGGCCCGATGATGAACACCGACCGGACCGTAGTGGTATCGCTGGCGTTGGGGTGGATCATGTCGTAGAGATCCGCCACCTTGCGGTCCTCATCGCCGATGAGCGGGAAATTGAGGGCCTGACCCTGGGTCTCCTGGATGTCGCCGGCCCATTTGCCGTGCGAGGTCACGTCGTCGACCGAGAGCCCGATGAGCTTGGTGTCCCGCTTGTCGAACTCGGCCTTGGCCTTCGAGAAGGCACCCAGCTCCGTGGTGCACACCGGGGTGAAGTCCTTCGGGTGGGAGAACAGCACGCCCCAGCTGTCCCCGAGATACTCGTAGAAATTGATCGTGCCCTCGGTGGTCTCCGCAGTGAAGTCTGGGGCCGTGTCGCCCAATCGGATTGCCATGGTTGCTCCTTGGTGTGTTTGCTGTGAGCTGGTTCGCGGGGCGGACCCGACGGCGGTCGTGTTCACGCCGCGGCATCAGGATAGACGAATCCGGTTCAATTGTCGACCGAGTTGGTCGAGTTTCGTGGCATCACCTTCTTCGGGTGCCCCCGTGGCAGTGAGCGGTCGGGTCCACCATGCTGGAGCCCATGACGACCGTCCGCATCTCCGTCGACGGCCCGGTGACGGTGGTCACGATCGACCGTCCCGAGCAGCGCAACGCGGTGGACCCACCGACTGCCGCCGCCCTTCTCGAGGCCTTCCAGACCTTCGAAGAGGACGCCGCCGCCTCGGTGGCCGTCCTCACCGGATCGGGCGGCACGTTCTGCGCCGGAGCCGATCTCAAGGCCGCCGCGGTTGGCCGGCCTCTCCGGGTGGCCGTCGACGGGCCCGGGCCCATGGGGCCGACTCGCCTTCAGCTGTCCAAGCCGGTGATCGCGGCCGTCGAGGGCTTCGCCGTGGCCGGCGGCCTCGAATTGGCCATCTGGTGCGACCTCCGGGTGGCCGCGGTCGATGCCGCGTTCGGTGTCTTCTGCCGCCGTTTCGGCGTACCCCTCATCGACGGTGGCACGGTCCGGCTGCCCCGGCTCATCGGGCACGGCAGGGCGCTCGATCTCATTTTGAGTGGTCGTGAGGTCGGCGCGGAAGAAGCGTTGACCATGGGGCTCGTCAACCGGGTGGTGCCGAGCGGAGGTGCACTGGAAACAGCCGTGGATTGGGGTCACCACCTAGCGGCGTTGCCCCAAACCTGCATGCGTAACGACCGCTTGTCGGCGTTGGCCCAGTGGGGACAGCCCGAAGCAGAAGCCATGGGCACCGAGTTGCGCCTCGGTCTCGACAGCCTGTCGTCGCCCGACGCGGCGGCCGGTGCACGCGGGTTCGCCTCGGGCGCTGGCCGCCACGGCACGGTCGTCGACCCGGCCGACGTTTGAGTGGGAACCTCGACTCGTTCGGTGATCGATTGACTATGGACAGTTGACGGTGGACGTCGCCGCATTCGACTACGACGGGACACTCACCCACGGCGGGAGCGTCTTCGGCTTTCTCTCGGCGCTGGCCGGGCGACCGGCGGTGGTTGTGTCGTCACTCGCACTGGCCCCGCAGCTGGCCCATGCCGCGCTGGTCGGCGGGGATTCGGCCGACCGGACCAAGGAACGACTGTTCCAGCGGGTCATGGGCGGCACCACGATCGAACGGCTCGAAGCGGTGGCGGCCGGCTACGGGAGGGAACACGTGAGCCGACATCTCCGGGCCGACGTCGGGGACCGACTCGACTGGCACCGGAAGCGAGGTGACCGGGTGGTGGTCGTATCGGCCTCGCCCGAGGTCTACGTGCGAGAGGCGGCCGACTGTCTCGGGGTCGACGGGGTGATCGCCACCCGATTGGAGGTGGCCGCTGACGGCAGCGTGACCGGACGCTACGACGGCGCCAACTGCCGCGGCGCGGAGAAGCTTCGTCGCCTCCGGCTCTGGATCGAAGCGTCAGGCCAGGCACCCGTCCGGATCTGGTGCTACGGGAACAGCCGGGGCGACCTCGTCATGCTGCGGGCCGCCGACGTGGGGGTCAACGTCGGCCGGCTGGGGCGGCTGGGTGCCTTGCGCGCTTATCCGGGCCTGCACCGGGCCGGGCCGGAAGCCGCCTGAGGGTGCGTCAGAGGTATTCCTTGCGCCGCATCCACACCATCACGAACCAGCCCCAGATGGGAGGCAGGTAGGCGGTGAACAGCCGCTGCACGAACACCGCCGCCACCGCATCCGACTCGTTGATACCCGCCGCGGTCAACCCGATGATCATCCCAGCCTCGACCACGCCCATCCCACCGGGCACCGGCGACACCCCGCCGAGCATCGAGCCGAGGGTGAGGACAACGATGAGAGTGGCCAGGCTCAGCCGGTCGCCGAAGGCGTGCAGCGAAGCGCCGAGGGCCATGGCCACGAACAGCTGCGCGGCCAGGCTCCCGCCGAAGATCTCCACCAGGTTACGGGGATGGCCGGCCAGGAGCTTCAGATGCGACCAGACCTCGGATGCCTTGGGCCGGATCTTCTGGGCTGCCATCCGTCGCCAGCGCGGGACGGCGAAGATCAGGCCGAGGGCCACGCCCGCCAACGCCACCGCGATGACGATGAGCCAGACCAGGTGCGAGCTGCCACTCGAGTCGCTGGCCGGCTCACCGAGGTCCAGGTTTCCGATCGCCAGCGGCAAGGCGACGAGAAACACCGCTCCCTTCACGATCCAACTGGCCGTGCTGGCCAGGACGCCCGAGCTCACCGCCACCGTAGGCGTGTACCCCTCCTGCTGGAAGAAGCGGATCCTCGTGGCCAGCACCGCCATGGATCCGCCGGCCAGGGCCACGAAGGTGTCGGCGACCTCGAGGGCGACGGTTCGCCCGTAGGGCAAGGGGTCGGTGACCGATCCGACCGTGGTGACGGCGATGGCCGGGTATGCCGCCTGGGCCAGCACGAACACGAGCACGACCCAGCCCCAGTCGGCCCCGGTGATCGTGTTCCAGGACTGGGTGACATTGATCAGGACCCCGATCAGCGCCCACCCGCCGATGAGAGTCCCGATGACCATGGCCAGGCTGACCCAGCTCACCCGCCGGGGTTCGATGAGTTTCGGCACCTCGACCCCGGCTGCGGCCGCGCCCTGTTCGCGCAGCGCGGTGAGGATGGCCTTCTTGCCCCGCAAGGATCTCGACGCCACCGAATCGAGGGCGGCGCGCTGGAGATACGGAAGAGCGGCAACGAAGGCGTCCGGTGGCAGTGCCCGAAGTGCAGAGGCCACGGTTTGCTCGGGCCCGGCCACCATGGCCACGGCTGCCATGGTCGCGGCCACGTCGCGGTTGAGCTGGTCGGCGGTAGCCACGGTGGACGCGGCCCGGAAGTCGACGAAGCCGGCGCGCTCGCGGTCGTCCACCAGGATCGTCTGCATCGAGAGCGAGCCGTGGGCGATGCCGGCGGCGCGGAGGGTTCGCAGTTGGCCGAAGACGCTGTCCATGGCGCCCTCGGCCAGGACGCGGCCGTCGGCCGGCACGGGGGAGGCGTGCCGGCCGTTCCCCCGACCCGCCACCGCCGACGCCGCGGCGGGCGGGTCCCCTTCCCCGTCGCCGGTGCTGTCCTCCTCGTCCGTCGGTGCCAGGCAGGACGCAAAGCTGACCAGCGGCTCCCCGGCCGGAGGCCGGGTCACCAATACCGCATCGCCGGCTGGGCCCGCCGGTCCGGCCGCGAGCACCTCGGGGACGCGGACTCCCGCCCGTTCGGCCATCATCGTGAGATAGGCCTCATGCTCGACTTGCTGTCGTCGGGTCAGGGCCAGGGTCGGTCCCGAGTCGCGGTACAGGATGAACCGGGATGTCTTGGCCAGCAGCTGGGCGTCGGAGGCGTCACGGCCGTAGACGGACACGTCGATGCGGGAACCACCGAGCCGACCGGAGAAGCGGCCGACGCCCCAGTCCTGGAGCGGGTTGGGGGCGATGTTCTCGATGGCGATGTCGAGGTCGCCGAGCAGCAGGGCGACCTCCCCCGTTGACGGAAGGCCCAAGGGTGAACCGAAGACGAGGCGCACCAGTGCCGCCGTTCCCCATCCCGCGGCCAGACTGGCCAGCACCGCCACCGGGAACCCGGATCCGTGGACCACCGTGGCCACGGCCAGCAACCCGATGGCCACCTCGAGGCTCCGCTGAACCCAACGGCTGAGGTAAGGGAGGGCCGCCACGGCCACCCCGACAGTCGCGGCCACCAGGGCTACGGGAAACGTCGCATCGAACTGGAGCAAGGACGAAGAGGGTGGTCGACCGCCGCTCGAGCCCAACACCGAGGCCAGCACCAACGAGAGCAACCAGGCACCCACACCGGAGAGCCCGATGTCGCGTACCACCGACCAACGCCGCGACATCAGGGCCAGGGCTCCGGTGATGACGATGAGCCCGATCGAGGCCAGCCACCAGACGACGCTGACCAGCCATCTGATCCCGTCGGGCGCCGAAGCCATGGTGGAGGCCACGGTCTGTTCGGCTGACGAATTTGCCCGGGTCATCACCCAGCAGAGCAGAACGGCCAGTGCGGCCAGGCCGAGACGGATTGCGTCGCTGCCCCGACGCCTGGTCCGACCGTCCCCCATCGGGGCGAAGATGATGGCCCGCCATCGTCTGCCGCCACGACGGCGGGAGGACGGACCGCGCGCCGCCGTGATGGCCGCCGAACCGTCGGCGGACGCGGCCACCAAGTCGGACACCGCCACCCCGTCGCCCCCCTCCGGCCTCGTGGCCTCCCCACTCGGGCTTGCCTCGTGCATGGCAACCTGCACCTTACGACCTGGCCCGGGGGCCATCGGTGAGCGTCGTCCCGACTGTCGAAGAAACGCCAGACGGGCTAATGGCTCAGCCGCGTGCGGACGATCTGACGCCGGTACGCGGCCTCGGCGGTTGGGACGCTGCCCGGCGACCTCACGCGCCGGTGGCCGGGGTCAGTCGCTGCCGGCGCCGGCCTGGTTGAGGAACACCAGGGGCATCGACCCGTAGAAGATGGCGTTGCCGAAGCTGAACATGCCTCCGTCCGCGGCCGCGAACCAGTACCCGCCACCCGAGGGCGTGGCGGCCATGCCCACCACCGGTTGGTTGAGCCGGATGGCACCGGTCGAGCCGTAGAACGGGGCATTGCCGAACGTGAAGATGCCGCCGTCGGACGCCACCAGCCAGTAGCCCTGACCTCCGGGGGTGGCGGCCATGCCCACCACCGGGCGGTTGAGCCGGATGGCACCGGTCGAGCCGTAGAACGGCGCGTTCCCGAAGGCGAAGATTCCCCCGTCGGAGGCCACCAGCCAGTAGCCCTGCCCCCCGGGGGTGGCGGCCATGCCCACCACCGGTTGGTTGAGGCGCAGGGCACCGGTCGAGCCGTGGAAGGCGGCGTCGCCGAAGGAGAAGATGCCGCCGTCGGACGCCACCAGCCAGTAGCCCCGTCCGCTGGGTGTCGGGGTCATCCCCACCACCGGTCGGTTGAGCCGCAGGTTGCCGGTCGAGCCGTAGAACTGGGCGTCGCCGAAGGTGAAGATGCCGCCGTCGGACGCCACCAGCCAGTAGCCCCGCCCGCTGGGTGTGGGGGCCATGCCCACCACCGGTTGGTTGAGCCGGATGGCACCGGTCGAGCCGTAGAACTGGGCGTCGCCGAAGGAGAAGATGCCGCCGTCCGAGGCGACGTTCCAATAACCGCCGCCGTCCACCGTCGAGGCCATGCCCACGATGGGCTGGTTCAGGTGGCCGAGCGCGGCCTGGGCGATCCACCCGGTCAGTTGCGGATTCTGGTGGAACATCGGCCATGAGCGCTTCCCCAGCGAATGGCCGGCCGACCCGGCGATCTCGTAATGCTGGATGAGCCCGGCATTGCCGGCGTTGTAGCCGGCGATGGTGATCCCGATCTGGCCGTTGGGATCGACGGTGACCAGGGGCGAGTTCTGGAGCCCGATGGAGCCCGCGCCCAAGGTGGCCACCGCCTGGGCGCTCCGACCGTCATAGATGACCAATCCGGCTGTGGTCGGGACGAGTACATCGTTGTACCCACCGCCGGTGAGGTCAGCGGTGGCCACCCCACCGATGATGCGTCCGGGGGTGGCCTGCGGCCATCCCGGCATGGCTGCGCCGTTGGCGCCGTTGACCGCCCACACCAGCCCGCTCGAACCGGTGTCGGCCCCTTCGATCACCTGGACATTGCCGTCGCCCTCGAGGTCACCGACGGCGGGGCTGCTCACCGTGTTCCCGCCCAGGTTGGTGCGCCAGACGATGTTGCAGCGGGAATCGGAGCCGAACAGGGTGTTGGAGTCCGACGCCCCCGGATAGAAGGAGCCCGTCCCGAAGGCGATGCCGGTCTGGCCCCCGGCGAGGAAGTTGCCCACTGCCGGCGAGGAGTCGACGGTCTGGTTGGTGTCGTGGTCACAGATGAGGTTCCCACCCGGGCCGAGGACCCGGAGATGGCCACCGTTGGCGTAGTTCACCCCATTGGCCAGTCCCTGTGTCGAGTCGCCGCCCTCGACGACCTCGGTCTGTCCGTTGCTGTACAGGTCGGCCAGCGATGGGGTGCTGAAGCCGCTGTCGGCCGTGAAGAAGGGCCAGCCCGGTAGGAGCGCCCCATTGCCCGCGGCGAACGCGTACTCGTTCTGACCGAGGGAGGGGGCCACCACCGCGTTCACGCCATTCAGGCCTCCCACCGACATCGACGCCTGGACGCCGTAATTCCCGTTCGCGTCGGTGGCGTTGCGACCCCACAATTGGGCACCGGTGTGACTGAAGGCGTAGTACCCGCCGACCCGGGGCTGACCGGCGTTTCCCCCGCCGACGAAGACCGCCTCGGTACCGGTGCCGTCCGGCGTGGCCGACGGGGTCGAGTCGATGGGTACCCCGAGGTGGGCCGGCCATCCGGGAGTGCCCGAACCGTCAGTCAGATGGAACGCCCACAGGTTGCCGGCCCGGTCACCCACCACCACGGAAGGCCCACCACCGTCCAGCGTGGCCACCGAGGGCGAGCCCTGCCCGATGGGCGAACCGGCGTCGGGCAGCGACTGCTGCCACACGAGCGAGGCGGACAGGGCGGGGGACCGGACCGAGGTCGACGAGGCCGGCCGGGCCGATCCCGCCACGGTCACCAGTCCGGCCATGAGGCCCAACGTGGCTGCCGCCGCAGTGATGGCCACCCGCCTCGGCCTCCCGGTCCCACCGACACCACCGGGGGCGTCACCTGGCTCGACCCGACCATCTCCCATGCCGTCTCTCCCATCAGTCGGCCGTGCCCGGGGCCGGCCGGTGAGCACGGCTCACGGCTGGCCGCGACCATCGGGCGCGAATCGCACGATCACAGTGGTATCGGCCATCCGCCCGGCCGACTGAACCCCGGTACCGCCGCTCCCCGATTCGGGCTTCGACCGACGGGGCCCGCTGTCCCAGACACGTCCGAACCATGCCCCGACCCGCCGTGGTCGCTCGGTACCCTGAGCTATGGCCTTCGAGCCCGCCGGCTTCTCCGACTCGCTGGCACCCCAGCCGGCCGCGCCGGTCCTGACCAGGGCCGAGCGTCGGCGCCGGGCGAAGGGCCACCCTTCGGTGGCGGCCATTCCCTGGACCGTGGCCGCGGCCACCCTCGTCTTGCGCCTGGTCACCGCGGCCACGGGCCCGACCGATTGGGACTCGGCCCAGTACGCCTCGGCGGTCGGCCACTACGACGTGACCCACGGCCAACCTCAGCCGCCCGGATATTGGCTGTACGTGTTCTCGGGCCGGCTGGTCCACGCCGTCACCGGGGCGGGCACCGTCCGCAGCCTGGTGTTGGTCACCGCCCTGGCCTCGGCGGCAGCTGCCGGGCTGACCGCGTTGGCCGGTAAGGACCTGGGCGGCTGGTGGGTGGGACTCGCCGCCGGCGCCATCGTCGCCACCTCCCCGTTCGCCTGGTTCGCGGGTTCGGCCGTCGGCACCTACTCGTTCGACATGCTCGGCTGCGCCGGGCTCATGGTCCTGGCCTGGCGGGCCCGCCCCGGGAGCTGGCACGGCGTGGCGGCGGCGGTTGTCCTCGCGCTCGTGGCCGGCTTCCGCCAGTCAGCGTTCGAGTCCTTCGCCGTGTTGGCGCTCATCGCCGTGATCGGGTCGATCATCGGGTCGAGCCGGCGGTGGAGCCGCCTGGTCGTCACCGTGCTGGCCGGTGCGGCGGCGGTCGGGGTCTGGCTGGTGCCGATGGCGGTGGAGCAACCTGGCGGCCTGTCGGCCTGGGCCGGCGCCACCCGGCACGAGGCGGCGGGAGCAGCCCAACTCACCTCGGTGCTCGATCACGCCACCGGCGGGGCCACCAACGTCGGCACGTTCCTGGCCTACACGGTGGTCGCCTTGGCGCCGCTGGCCCTCCTGGCCGCCATCGGGCTCATCGGCTTGCTCTTCCGGCGCCTGGCCGCGGGCCCGTCGCCGCGATCCGACAGGCCGGCGGGGATCCCCGTCCTGCCGCGATGGACCCGTCCCTGGTACCAGGGGCGCACCGCCATCCTCGCCGCGGCCATCGTCCCGCCGGTCCTCATCGTGTCGCTGGTGCAGTTCGCCAAAGGGGGTTACCTGCTGGCCTATCTTCCTGCGGCCACCATCGCCCTGCTCCTCCCGCTCGGCGCGCTCGGTCGGCACGGAGCACCACACCGCCGGACGTCGCCGGCATGGATGGTGGTGACCTCCCTCGCCGTGGCGGCGGTCGTCGTCCTCGGGGCGCAGCGGTTCCTGGTCGGGGGCGGGGTGCTCCCCGAGCAGTGGGTCAGGAGCGCCGGACCGGTCTGGCTCGTCCAGCCGCGCTATCAGGCGCCGTTCCTCGACACCCGAGCGACCATCGAGAGCGCCGACGACATCGACGCCGCCTTGGGTGGTCTCGCACCATTGCTCCGGACCAACCGCGACGTGGTGGTGTTCGACATGCCGGACGGCGGGGCCAATATTTACCGCAATGCCGGGTGGGTACTACCTGACGCCCGCATCGCGCTCATCGCCCCGGGCGCCGTCGTCTACAACGAGCTCCACGGGGTCCTTTACTACGCAACCGGTCGCACCGTGCCGGCCGGTCCAGGCGGTTCGGTCCTCCTCGTGGCCTCGCCGGCCCTGCCGGGCCTGGCCCGCGCCACCGCCGAGGGGCACGCCGTGCCGGTGACCACGCCTCGGCCCATCGGCGGCTACCGGGTCTGGCGCGTCCAGCCCGGGCAGAACCTCATCGGGGTCGACATCGTCCAGTCGCCGGGACCGCGCCCGCTGGGTGCCGGGCTTTGATCGACGGCGGCCCGGGGCTACGCCGCCGCGACCCGCTCGACGAAACCGGCGTAGCGATCGACGACCCGCGGCCACCGGAACCAGCGGTCCACATAGGCGCGACCGCGGGCCCCGAGGCGCCGGGCCGCCGCCGGGTCTCCGGTCAATCGGTCCACGATGGCCTCGAAGTCGGCGAACCCGGCAAAGGGCAGGCCGCCTCCGGAGCGCCGGCAGTGCTCTACCGTGGCCCGGCACGCTCGGTTGACCAGCACCGGGGTCCGGGCGCTCCATGCCTCCGCCACCGCCAGAGAGAACGCCTCGTAGGGCGACGGTGAGACGAGGGCCGCGGCCTCCTGCAACAGGGCCCACTTCTCGGGCTCGGGTACGGCACCGAGCACGTCGATGTCGGAATGATGCGGGACGGGCTCGACGACGGGTCCGGCGAGCACCAGGCGCAGGGGCCCGGGATGGCGTTGCTTGTAGGCGGCGAAGAGGGAGACCAACCAAGGGGTGCCCTTGTGTCGGTCGACCCGCCCGAGGCCCAGGAGGAAGGGCGGTTTGACACCGGCGGTCTGGATCGGCATCCGGTCGGGGTCATCGACCCCGAGGCCCAGCAGGAGCTGGCGATGGGATGCTACCGGGAAGGTCCGCTGCACCAGCTCTCGCTCGGCCACCGTCTGGAAGACCAGCCCGTCGGCCGTCTCGAAGACCGTGGGGAAGACCGGCAGGTGCAGGGCGGGTTCGTCGTGAGCGGCCGGGTGGAGGATGGTCGGCGCCCGCACCCTTCCGATGGCCCGGACCGTCGGGTAGTAGAGATACGGATAGAAGACCACCGCATCGGCGTCGGATCGGGCACACGCCTCGGTCAGGGCCGGCAGGACCGGCCCCTGCAGGTCCACCCACCGCTCCGCATCGGCCATCGACACCCGTGACGGCTCGGCGAGAAGAGAGGCCGAGAACGGATGGAACGAGGGGTCCCGGCCCGTCGAGGACGCAAAGCGGGTCACGGCCACCCCGTTGATGGCCTCCTCCCCCGCCTCGAACACGTCCTCCCACGTGACGAAGTCCTCGGCACAGCTCGTCAGGACCTCGACCTCCCACCTCATCTGCGATACCAGGTGCTCGGCCAGGAGACGGGCGGCTGTCTCCGCCCCTCCGACCACGGTCGGCCCGTACCGGGGAACCACGAAGGCGACCTTCATCGGGTGGCCGGCGGCGCTAACGCGATGGCCCGGTCGGGGCGGTCACGCCGCGCAGGCGGCTTCGATGGCGGACGCGAACCCTTCTTTCACCCGCGGCAGGGAGAAGGCCACCACCCGCTCTGAGGCGGCTTGGGCCAGCGTGGCCCGGAGCTCGTCGTCGCGTACGACCCGATCGACGGCGGCGGCCACCCGCATCGGCTCCTTGTTGGGGAGGATCAGGCCCGCACCCAGCACGGTTTCGGGGACCGCGGTGTTGGTGTAGGCCACGATCGGCAGCCGGTGGTACATGGCCTCGATCAGCGGGACGCAGAACCCCTCGTGATTGGAGAGGCAGACGAAGGCGTCCGCGGCGCCGTAGTAGGCGATGAGCTCCTCGTGGCTCACTGATCCGGCGATCTCGACTGCCGTCCGGAGGCCGAGCTCGTCGGCGAACCGCTCGACGGCTGATTGGTACTCCTCGCTGATGGCGCCGCCCACCAGCCGCAGTCGGGCCCGGCCGTCGTAGAGCCGGCGGTAAGCAGCCAGGGCTTTCACCAGGTCGTGCTGGCCCTTGTGAGGGGAGACCTTGCCCACGAACAGCAGGTCGGCGCCGCCGTCGGCCTTCTCCTCCGCCAGCCGGGTGGCCAGGGCCCGATCGGGTGTGCCGGCGAAGCCGTCGAGGTCGATCAGGAGGGGCACGGTGGTGGTCGACCGGTAGCCGGCCGCCTGGAGCTCGCGCTCGTTGAAACACGAGTCGGCGATGGCGAACTCGGTGACCGGCGCCAGATCGCGCAATTGGGCCCGGCCCCGTCGGACCTCGTCACCCACCGACGGCATCCAGGCGTCGAGCAGGTCGGCCGGGGTGATGTTGTGATAGTTGACGAACTTCCGCTCGCGCCGCTGGCGAAACACATCCGCCACCCCACTGCCGATGGACAGCTGGTAGAGGAGCACCCGCCCGGTGGAGGAGCGGTCGCCGAGCCGGGTCACGGGCAGGCCTTCGTCGAGCCGGTCTGCCGTGGCGTTGCCGTAGTAGATGTCCGAGCGGTACCCGCTCGACCGGAGCAGGTCCCTGAGTTGCATCACGTGGCCGCCGATGGCATCCCGACTGGCCAGGGAGGGGATGACCTGGTCGATCCGAGCCACTGTCACGAGGCGGTCTCCTCCCAGCCGGCGAGGGGTGTGAAGGCGGCGCTCACGGCGGGGACCTCGCCGGTGGACCCGGCCGCGGCCGATCGAAGTCGGAAGCTTGCATCCAGGGGAAGCCGGACTCGTCCGGTGGCCCGTCCGGGGTTGGCCACCTCGAACTGGGTCACCTGGTCCTTGAGGTCGAAGATGGCCGTCTCAGTGGCGCTCCTGACCCCGACGCTGACCGAGTACGTCCCGTCCAGCAGGGGAACCTCGGGGAAGACGAACCGCACGATGCCACCGCCCACCGGGATCTCCATCTCGCAGGCCGGATCGTCCGGGTCCGACGCGAACACCAGTTCGTTCTTGTCGTCATAGATGGCAATGGTGGCCAGGGCATTGGGTACGGCGGCGAGACTGTCCACGTCGGCGGTCACGGTCAGCGACTCGCCCGGGTACATGTGCGTCCGGGCCCCGCTTCCCCCGTGCTCGGCCCGCACCGTGCCGATGGCGAGCACGTTGCCCTCGATGCCCCCCGACTCGGAACCGGGGTGGGTTCCCACGCCAAGGAGGTCGGCCATGTACACCCGGATGCCCTCACCGGGCTCGTCGACGGTGATCACCTGACCGTGGTTCATCACCATGACCCGCCCGCAATTCTGACGGATGGTGTCGGTCCCGTGGCTCACGACGACGATGGTGCGCCCCTCGCGCTGGAACTTCTTCACGTGGTCGAGGCATTTGCGCTGAAAGTTGGCGTCGCCGACGGCCAGCACCTCATCGACCAAGAGGACGTCCGGCTCGACGTTGACGGCCACCGCGAAACCGAGACGCACGTACATTCCCGACGAGTAGAACTTCACCTGGTTGTCGATGAAGTCCTCGAGCTCGGCAAACGCCACGATGTCGTCGAATCTCCTGGCGATTTCCGTCCTCGACAGCCCGAGCAGGGACCCGTTGAGATAGATGTTGTCGCGCCCGGACAGGTCGGGCTGGAAGCCGGCCCCGAGCTCGAGCATGGCGGCCAGGCTCCCCCGCACCCGGATCTCGCCGGAGGTGGGCTTGAGAATGCCGGCAATACATTTGAGGAGGGTGGACTTGCCGCATCCGTTGCGCCCGAGGATCCCGAAGGTCTCGCCTTGGTTGATCTCGACGTTCACGTCGCGCAAGGCCCAGAACGGCGTGAACGGCATCTTGCCGCCATGGATCACCCGCTCCTTCAGCGAGGTGTGCTTCTCGTTGTAGAGGCGGAACTGCTTGGAGATCCCTTCGACCTCGATGGCCGCGGCCATGGGTCAGAGCTCCTCGGCGAAGTTGCCTTCGAGCCTGGCGAAGACGACGAGCGCGAGCAGAAAGAGGCCGATGCTGGCGACCAGGAGGATCCCCAGCACGCCCGCAAAGGAGGCCACTCCCCAATTCGGGAGCACGTGGTAGACGGTTCCTGCGTACGAATACTGGGTCTTCCCGTAGATCGCACGCTGGAACGTCATGACGATCGGGGTGACCGGATTGCACAGGTACACGTATTTAACCCACCCCAGCGCCGGGTGACCGGCGAGGATGCCGGTGATCTGGCCCCAGGTGTAGACGATGGGAGTCCCCCAGAACCACGCCATCATCAGCACCTCCGTGAGGTGCGCGGTGTCGCGGAGATAGACATTGACCGCCGACAGGAAGATCGACATCCCGCTGGTAAAGACGACCAGCGCAACGAAGGCCAGCGGCAGCAGAGGCAGGTAGGCATAGTCCGGGTGAATGCCAAAGATCACCATGGCCAGGATCAGCACCACCACCTGGATGGCGAAGAGCACCATGGACACCCCGACCACGGACAAGGCCAAGAGCTCGCGAGGGAACGCCACCTTCTTCACGATGCCGGCCTTACCCACGACCACCGAGGTGGCACCCAGGGCCGCCGCGCTGAAGAGGTTCCACACCAATAGCCCGGCGAACAGCCAGATCGCGAAGAGCGGCTGATGGGTGCGGGCGATGACCTTGAAGACCACGAAGTAGATGATCAACACCAGAGTGGGGTTGAGCATGGACCACACGTAGCCGAGTACCGAGTCCTTGTACTTGACCTTGAGCTCGGTCCTGGTGAGGAGCAGCAGCAGGTCGCGATTGGTCCACAGGTCCTTCAGCCGCTGACCCAGCTGGACTTTTCCGTTGACCACCGTGACGCGGTCGTGGCTCTGCCCCGGGACGAAGCGGGTGCTGCCCCCGATGGTCGAAACGCGCTCCGGCTCCGCTGACGGGGGCTCGTCGACGCTGAGGCTCACTGGGTGGCGGCCCCCGCCTCTGCTGCCGGGGCTTCCCTGTTGTCCTTCTGGATGACCTCGTCGATGAAGCCGTACTCCCGCGCCTCCTCGGCGGTGAACCAGCGGTCGCGGTCGGAGTCGGCCTCGATTCGCTCCACCGACTGCCCGGTGTGGAAGGCGATCCGCTCGGCCATCATCCGCTTCAGATAGATGATCTGCTCGGCCTGGATAGCGATGTCCGACGCCTGGCCCTGCATCTGGCCCGAAGGCTGGTGCATGAGGATGCGGCTGTGGGGCAGCGCGAAGCGCTTCCCGGGAGTCCCGGCGCAGAGGAGGAACTGGCCCATCGACGCGGCCAGCCCGACGCAGATGGTCCGGACGTCGCACCGCACGTACTGCATGGTGTCGTAGATGGCCAGGCCATCTGTCACCGATCCGCCGGGTGAGTTGATGTAGACGGCGATGTCTCGGTCCTGGTTCTCGGCCTCGAGCAGGATGAGCTGGGAGCAGACCAGATTGGCGGTGTTCTGGTCGATAGCCGAGCCGATGAAGACGATCCGCTCCTTCAACAGCCGTTGGAAGATGTCCGAGCCCGGGCCCACCTCGTTGCCGACCGGCAGTCGGGCGCTCGTCCCCGTCGCAGCCGTCGGGTCAGGTGGCACTACGTGACGCGTCTCGTCCATGCCGGAAGCCTACTTGCTGGCATCTCCCGCCGGACGCAGGCAACCGGGCGCGTACCCCGGCTCAGGATGGCGCACCCGTCGGTGCGCCAAGATGTCCGAGCGCCTCGACCAGGCGGTTCGCCGCCCGATCGAGACCCAGGGCATCGAACCGTTGACGACCGGCCTCCACGAGCCGGTCGCGCCGGGGCCGGTCGCTCAGCAGTTGCGAGACGGCCCCGGCCACGGCGCGGGGATGCTTCTCCTGGAGGAGGACCCCGCCGCCGTCCATCACCTCGCCCACCGCTCCGGCGTCGAAGGCCACGATCGGCGTCCCCTGCCCCATGGCCTCGACCAGGGGAACGCCGAAGCCCTCGTGGTCGGAGAGCATCACCAGCACATCGGCGCACCGGTAACGCGCGGCCAGTTCCGCATCGCTGATCCCCGCCACGAACTCGACCGCGTCACCCAGACCCAGCGCGGCGGCGTAGCGGCGGAGGGCGCCGGCGTAGGCCGGCTCCGTGGCGGAGCCCACCAGGGTCAGGGTGGCATGCGGTTCTGTGGTGGCACGGGCCACGAACAGAGCGGCAAGCGTGTCGTGATGGGCTTTGTTCGGGGCCCAGCGGCCGACCGACAGCCAGTGTGGGCCAGGACCGCCCTGGCCGGCGCGGACCCGTTCGATCAGATCGGGCCCAGGGTCGACCGGGGGCACCGAAATGCCGGCTACCGGTACGACAGTGGTGTTTCGGCAACCGGCTGAGCGAAGCTCCGCCGCGTTGAACTCGGAGTCGGCGACCCCGAGCACCGCCCGTGGCGCCAGCACCTCCAGTCGCTGAAGGGCGCCCGTCTGGAGACGGGCGATGGCGTTGTTCCACGAGGCGAAGCATGCGGGCGGCGTGATGCTGTGATGGTTGAGGACGAGGCGCTCGGATCGACCGGACAGCCACACGGCCATCTCGGAATCGGTGGCGAGCTGGTAGATGAGCACGTCCTCCGGGTCCGACAGTTTCTCGTAGTCGAGGTACGGACGGGTCTCGCCGACGGTCTGCGAATCGGGACGGTCCGTGAAGATCTGCGACGGTACCCCGGCGGCCACCAGGGCATCGCGCACCGCCAGGGTGTGCTTCCCGACCGCGTCGTTGCGGTGCAACATGGGCACGAACAGATGGGCTCCGTTCACGTTCGGACCCATCCGGCCACCGCGTGCAGGACTCCCGAGCTCGGCCGGCGCCACACCACGTCGGTGAGACCCGAGCGCCGGAGGAGCAGCAACCAGGTCTCGGGGTGGAGGGGCCGGCCTGGTGCCAGGTCACGGGCCGGGGGATCGAGCGCCCTGTCCCACGCCGACTGGTCGGTGGCGAGAACGACCACCGCCCCGCCCGGCCGGGTGACCCGGGAGGCCTCCTCCAGGAGTCCGATCTTGGCAGCCAGTCCGACGCGGTCGACGCAACCGGCGAGCACGACACCGGCGCGCGCGGCGGGCGGAACGGTCCGCAGATGGCCGAGCACCTCGGCGATCACGATGACGAGTCCGCCCTGGTCATCGTCGGAGTCGAATCCTCTCCACGCCGATGCGGCCCGTGGCTCGATGCCCTCGACCCGCCAGCCCGATTCCTGCAACCGGTGCACCAGCGCGCCGTCGCCGCACTCGCCCACCATCACCGGAGACCCCCGATCGGGCGAACCGAGGAGTGACTCGACCTCATCGGCCGGCCCGGTCAGGTCCGGGGCGGAGAGCGACAATTCGGCCGCCTCCAGCGGCACGGCGTCCTGCGCCGCTTCGAGGGCTTCGACCCGGGCGGCCAGGTAGCGGAGGGCGTCCCAGGTGGCCAGGTTGACGCCGGCTGACGCCGCCGCGGCCGTCGCCCGCGCATCGGCCGCCAGGACCTCGGCCATCACCCCGGCCACGTCACCGACGAACCGTCGGCCGATGCGCGCCGATCTCCCCCGCTCCCAGAGATCGTCGGGGAGGCCCGGCCAGGCCGGGGCGGTGACGTCGGTCTCGGGGTGGGCAATGCGACGCATGGCATCGTCGAAACCCCATTGCAGGCTGCCTTGCGGGCTCAGGCGGTCGAAGGCCGCCAACAGCGCCTGCTCGTCGGCCGCGGCCCCCGCGCGGCCGGCGTCAACGGCCCCCGGTTCCGCGGGGATGTCCGTTTCGCCGTCCACACCCTCGGCCATCAGGCGCTCACCCCGGCCGCACGTACTCGGGACCACCCACCGGGAGGGCGAGGCGGCCGGTCCCGATGTGTGCCCGCGACCCGCGGTCGGCCACTCCCTCGAGGAACCCGGTGTAGCGGTCGATGATCGATGGCCACTGATAGTAACGAGCGGTGTAGCGCCTGCCGGCGGCGCCGAGCGCCGCCCGGAGCTCCATGTCTCCGACCATCCGCTCCACTGTCACTTCGAAGGACCGGTACGACTCGAACCACAACCCACCTCCCGACCGGCGGCAGTGTTCCATCGTTGCCGCGCAGGACGCGTTCACCAGGACAGGCAGGCCGACGGTCCAGGCCTCGAGGAGCACCAAGGAGAACGACTCGTAGGCCGACGGGGTGACCATGATCTCCGCGCCGGTCAGAATGTCCCACTTGTCCGCCTCGGACACGGTGCCGGTGACCACGATGTCGCGGTGCTCGGGGGCTTCATCGGACACGGGGCCGATGAAGGCCAGGCGAAGGTCACCGGGGTGGCGCTCCTTGTAGCGACCGAAGTACTCCGCCAGCATCCCGCATCCCTTGTGCTCGTCGACCCGTCCGAGATAGCAGAGGTAGGGATGGTCGCCGATGCCGAGGATGTCACCTCCTCGCCTTCCGGTCCCGGCCGGCTCGCCCACCCCGAGCCCCAGGACGATCTGGGGACGCGACCCGTTATGGAAGGTGTACTCCATCAGATCCCGCTCGGCACGGGTGTGGTACACGAAGCCGTCGATGTCCCGAAAGCTCCGACGGAAGGCGGAGAGGTACAGGGCCGGCTCGTCGTGAGCAGCCGGATGCAGGACGGTGGGAACCCGAGATACGGCGATGGCGTCGACGGTGGTGGCGAAGAGGTACGGATAGCACGCGATGACATCGGCATCGCTCTCCGCCACTGCATCCACCAGTCCGGGGCACATCGGCCCGTTGAGCGCGACCCACAGCCGCGACTCGGCCAGGGACGCCGAGGTCGGTGCCAGTCGGAGCTTGGCGTCCAGCTCGAAGTAGTCGAGCAGACGTCGGCTGGCGGTGGGGAACCGGTGCAGGGTCACACCGTTGAGGTGTGAGGTCCCCGGCGGTTCGGTGTTCTCCCAGGTGAGGTGGTCGAGAGCGCAGCTGGTGAGCACCTCCACGTCCCAATCGGGGCGCAGGCACAGCCGCTCGGCGAGCATGCGGGCGCCGGTCTCTGCGCCGCCGATCACCTCGGTGCCGTACCGCGGGGTGACGAACGAAAGTTTCACGCCCCGGCCCGGAGCCCGCGGCCTTCGACCAACGGCCGCAGCACGTCGACGAACCGCGCCCGGGTGGCTGCCGGCGCGAACTCGCGGAGCCGCCGATGGCCCGCGTCGACCAGCTGGTCGGCTAGACGGGCGTCGCGGTGGACCCGGTCGACGGTGGCGGCCACCACGCTCGGCCGCTTGGAGTCGATGACGATCCCCGCATCGCCCAAGGTCTCGGGTACGGCTCCGGCCGCATAGGCGACGATGGGAAGGCCCGACCTCATGGCTTCGAGGAGCGGGATGCAGAAGCCCTCGTGCTCCGACAGGCAGACGAACACGTCGGCGTCGGCGTACCACGCGGCCAGTTCGGCATCGGAGAGACCTTCGGCGTGGCACACGGCGCCCTGTAAGCCGAGTTCGTCGGCCAGCGAGAAGACCGCATCGGCGTAGGACGCGGTCATCGGGGGCCCCACCAGGTGGAGGCGCGCATCTGGGTCGTACCAGCGCCGAAAGAGCCACAGCGCCTCGACCAGACGGTGCTGGTCCTTGTTGGGCGACAGCCGGCCGACGAAGAGCAGGACAGTGGCCCGGCCGTGGGTGGAACGAAGCCGGACCAGCTCGGACTCGTCGACGTCCGGAGGGCGGTCGTCGACCTTCACGATGATGGGGACCACGGCGGTGGTCGGGCAGCCGAACCGCCGCAGCTCGGCGGCGTTGAAGGCCGAGTCGGCGATGCCGAGGGACGCCCTCGGGGCGAGGGCAGCCGCCTGGACACGGCCGAGGGCCACTTTGTCCGCCGTGTGGTCCTCCCACCCCTCATAGAAGGACGGCGGCGTGATGTTGTGGTAGTCGAGGACAAGGGTCTGGTCTCTATCCATCAGGAAATCGGCCACCGGCGATGCCGTGCTCAGCTGGTACAGGAGCACGTCGTCTGAGCCCTCCCGCTCGGGATACCGTTCGAAGTAGATCGCCTCGGGCCACAGGTCGTCGTGGGCCGATTCGACGTAGATCTCCGACGCCCAGCCGGCCGCCCGCAGGGTGTCCCGCAGAGCCAGCGTGTGGTCCCCGGTGGCGTCCCTCGGAAGGAATGCGGGGACGAATTGGTGAATGGCGGTCACCGCTCCCGGACGGCGATCAGCAGGTACTCGGACGGGCCGAGCAGCAGTGCGTTGACGGTGTCGATAGCGGCGTTGATCGCTGGCGCGTCGGGATTGGACTCGCCCACCCGATCGAGGTGCCGGTCCTGCCCGCCGTAGGTGAGATCGGTCTGCCGGAAGCCATGTTGGGCCAACAGGTGGCCCCAGGTCTCGGCGTGGAGCGGCCGACCCGGAGCCAGGTCGCTGAGCAGGTGCGCAGTGCCGGCCAGCCACGACTCGGGGGTGGCCGAATGGACCACCAGCACCCCGTCCGGAGCCAGACGGGAAGCAGCCATGCCGACCAGACGGTCGCGTTGGTTCGGGTGGAGCCACGCGATCGATCCGGTGAGCACCAGCCCGGCGAGCGCCTCCCCCGCCACCACGCTCAAATGGGCGAGGATCGGCTCCGCCCTGACGTCGAGGTCCCGATCGAGGCCGGGCTCGATGGCCACCTCGTCCCCGTCCACGCCGTATGCGTCCACGCCGGCCTCGGTCAGGGCTAGGACCAGGGATCCGTTTCCGCAGTCGGCCTGGAGCACCCGCCCGCTCAGGCCGGACACAGCCCGCACCGCGGCCGCCGCCCACCACTCAGAACCCGGATCGATGGCCGGCATCACGCTGGCGGGGAGCTCGGGGGTGCGTTGCGTCTCGACGGCTGCCTCGAGATCCTCGACGTGGTCCACCACGACGTGGAACATCCTCGACACCGCCCAGGCGAACTTCACGATCTGGTGGACGATGAAGCCCATGTACCAGGTGATGGACTGGCGGATGGCCCGCTTGACGTAGCTGCCCACCGCCTTCTGAGATTCGACGGGCACGGCCATGTCCACGTAGGCCGATCCGTCCACCAGGGCGAGCGTCTCCCGCAGACGGGCCTTGCCGTGCAACCCCACCGGCGAGAACTCGAGGAACAGCTCGTCGAGCTCCTGCTCGAGTCCAGGGGGTAGGTCGCCGGAGGACCGCCTCCGCCTGACCTCGGCGTCGATCTCGGCCATGACCTCGTCCAGATACTGCGTGCGCGCGGATCCATCGGTTCCGACGTCGGGCGCCGGAACAGGATCGGTGGACGCCACCGGGGGGGTGGAGGACGACGGGGCCGGCACAGCGTGACTATAGCCAGCGGCCCCCGGCCCCCTTGGGAGCCCGCGTGCCTGGCTAGGCTGACCGCGCCGCGGGCGTGGCGGAACTGGCAGACGCGCCGGGTTTAGGTCCCGGTCCCCCTCGGGGGATGGAGGTTCGAGTCCTCTCGCCCGCACCCGCGCACGAACCGTCGCCCGGGAAGGGACCGTTAGCGTGTATCCATGCCCGTTCAAGGTGAGTACCAGCCGAGCACGGCCGCTTGGGTCCGTGACCAGGTCGAGACGTACGAGCGTTCCGGAGGAACCGAAGGGACGACCCTCCGGGGCATGCCGGTGGTCATCCTCACCAGCCGCGGGGCCCGGTCGGGGAAGGTCCGCAAGACCCCGTTGATGCGGGTCGAGCACGATGGCAGTTACGCCATCGTCGCTTCGCAGGGAGGAGCTCCGACCCATCCGCGGTGGTACTTCAACCTGGTGGCCGACCCCCACGTCGTGCTGCAGGACGGCCCGGTGAGGTCCGACATGGTGGCCCGGGAGGTCATCCGGGACGAGAAGGCCGAGTGGTGGGCTCGGGCCGTCGCCGCCTACCCGGACTATGCCGAGTACCAGCAGCGAACCGATCGCCAGATCCCGGTGTTCGTGCTCGAGCCGGTCTCGAGCTGAGCGATCCCGCCCGCCGCGTCGTCGGTGCCCGAGTGCCTGGGCCCGTTCAGCCGGGCTTCTGGGCCACGAGCGCCAGCAGGTAGCACGACTCGGCGTCGTAGTAGACGCCGTAGTTGCCGGCCAACGCCTCGGGGTCGAACCGGCCGGCCGCCACCTGGGGACCACCCCAGTTGAGCCCCCGCTCGGTGAGGATGTGGAAGCCAACCCGGTGCACCTTCTCCCGTAGTTGCCCGAGCGTGTACTCGATCTCGTGGTCAGGATCGATGAACCCCGCCTGCTGCAGCCGGCAGACCCGGCCGTTGGGTGTGTCGATGGCCAGATACCCGCCCGGCTCGAGGATCCTCAGGCACTCCTCGAGCACCATGTCGCCGTCGGCCTCGGTGACGTGCTCGATGGACTGGCCGCTGTAGACCAGGTCGACCGAGGCGTCGCCGGCAAAGGAGAGATCGGACATCGATCGGTATTCGTAGCGCACCCGGCCGCGCTCGGTGTCCCCGGACCCGAAACGGTCAGAGTGGTAGAGCGGGTGGCGGTCGTCGGGGGGCAGATCGACCACCACCAACTCCTCGAAGTCGTAGGGGTACCCGAGCACCACCAGCGCTCCCCGTGGATCGGTCGTGTGGCCTCCGCCCAAGTCGACGATGCGTTGCGCCGGAGGTAGCCCGGCGATGAACTCGCAGCGGCTGGCGTGGAGTGAGCTGTGCAGGCCGGCCTGACCCACCGGAACCTGGGTCCAGTACTCGCTCGAGCAACGGATGCGGTCGATCACGTCGCCCCGAGTGAGGCGTCCGGATGCGATCGCCTCGGCCTGCTCGCTCCAAGCCGGCTCGTCCGGGTCCCGCCGTAGGAGCACGTTGTAGGCGAGCCGGACCGCCTGGCGTGGCGCGAGCTGCTCCAATGGGAGGTCCAGCAGCCGGGTGGCCTCCCGACGGGCCCGCCGGGCGACCCGTCGAAACTGAGGAAGTATCCGGCCGGCAGCCGAGCCGTTCCGGGCGCCAGGATCCGCCGTGGTAGCCACTGCCTGCTTGCTGCTCACCTTCCTCCTCGACCTTCGACCGGGCGGCGCGAACCTACCATCGCCTTCGCCGACCTCCGTCGGGCCTCCGAGGTCATCCGGGCTCGCGCCACCGCGGGACCCGGGGCGGACGAGGCGCGCACAGACTCGCTGTCGACCTGGTCGAGCCCGACCCTTGGCCACGAGCCCCGGCCCAGGCCTGCGGTACGCTGACGCTCATGTCAGAGACGGTAGATCGTCCACGAATCGGGATCGTCGGCGCGGGCAACATCGCTTCGCTCAACGTGAACGGCTACCTGGCCGATCCGCGCTGCGACGTAGTGGCCGTGTGCGATCCGTTCGAAGGAAGGGCGGCGGCGGCGGCCGAGGGATGGGGTGCGGCCTATTCGTTCACCGCCCTCGACGACCTCTTGGCCGATCCCGACCTCGACGCGGTCGAGATCCTCACCCCGACCCACCTTCACCGCGACCACGTCCTGGCGGCCGCCGAGGCTGGCAAGCACATCTCCTGCCAGAAGCCCATCGCCAACAGCGTGGCCGACGCCCTGGTCATGGAGAAGGCCGCGGCCGATGCCGGGGTCATCTTCCGAATCAGCGAGTGCTTCCGGCACTACCCGCCCCTGGTCCGGGCCAAGCAACTGATCGGCCAGGGCGCCATCGGCACGCCCACCCACGTGCGGCTGCGCACGGTGGTGGGCCAGACCGACTCCGCCTTCCAGGCCGGCCTCGAAGCGGACGGCTACACCTGGCGCCTGAACAACAAGAGTCCCGGGGGGCACCTCTTCGACGACATGATCCACAAGTACGCGGTGGCTCTGTGGCTCGTCGATCAGGACATCGTCTCGGTCCAGGCGGTGGTCAGGCGCCGCGACTACTTCTTCGAGCCGTGCGCGGCCATCTTCGAGTACGAGGAACCCGGCCTGCTGGGCACCATGGAGGTTTCCTACGCCCCCGCCATGTGGATGCGCTCCTCCTTCTACGGTGCCGACGAGTTCTTCGAAATCCAGGGCGACGAGGGGTTCTTGTGGGTCACGCGCTGCACCGGCGAGATGCTCGATCTACCCGCGGTTGTGCTCTACCACGGCGGTCACGGCAACCAGACGACCACGACCTACAGCGACGTGCCATCCGCCTGGAGCCTCGGCTTCGATCGTTCAGCCGCCCATTTCGTCGACGTGCTGGTCGACGGCGTGCCCGCCGAGATGAGTGCGGCCGAAGCGGCCAAGGCGCTCCAGCTGTGCTTCGCCGTCTACCAGGCCGCCAACACGGGGTCGGCTGTCGACCCCCGCACCATCACCGGCTTGGTGGTACCCGACGGTTGGCCCCGGTGACGGTCACCGGCTTCGGGAACCTGGCGGTCAAGGTGTCGGACCTCGACGCGGCGCTGTCCTTCTTCGAGCAGGCCGGCGCCAGCATTTCGGGGCGGGGGCCATGGCACGGGGGTGAGCGGGCCGACGCGCACCTCGGCCCGGTGCTCATCACCCTGTTCACGCGCGCCATCTACGAGGACTCGGTGTCGCTCCCCGCCGACGGCTTCCTCCATGCTGCGCTCTTCACCGACGACCTCGACGCTGAGCTGGCGGGTCAGTCCGTCCTGTGGGGGCCGGCCGAGGTCGTCGGGGTCTTCGGCCGCCGGCGGATCGCCTTCGTCGAGGCCCCGGGGAACACCCGGCTCGAGTTCATGGAGCAACTGGAACCCGCGCCGGCGCCCGAGGAGACGTGAGCGGTGCGAGTGACTCGCATCCTCCACCACAGCGTCAACGTCGAGGGCCGCCTCGCCGAAGCCGAAGCCTTCTACCGTGGCCTCAACCTTCCCGGTCTGCCGCGGCCGCACATCCCCGGGGTCGAAGGCCGGTGGCTGCGCGCCGGCTCTGCCCAGGTGCACCTGGTGGACGCGCCCGCGGGTGGATCCGCCATCCGCCCGACGGGCCCGCATGTCTGCTTCGGGGTCGAGGACCTCGACGGCGCCATCGCCGAGCTCGAGCGCGACGGGGTCCCCTACGTCCGCGGCGTCCAGGGGGAGGTCGTCCAGATCTGGGTGGCCGACCCGGCCGGCAACACCGTCGAGCTGCAACAGGACCCGGACCTGGCCGCACCGTCCGGTCCACCGTCCCGCCCGGATAGGGAGGCCGAGCCCGGGAAGCGCTAGGCCATCCGACGCAGCGGCACGCGCGAGTAGCCGGCCACGTTCGACATGTGGACGCGCCGGCAGCCGTCCTCGTCGACCTCGTAGCGCGGCCAGCGGCGGGCCAGCTCCTCGATGGCGATGCGGCTCTCCATGCGCGCCAGCGCAGCCCCGAGGCAGCTGTGGATGCCATAGCCGAACCCGAGCGCCAGGCTCGGCGGGCGGCCGACGTCGAAGTCGTCCGGCCGGTCGTAGAAGCGCTCGTCCCGGCTGGCCGAACCGGTGACCAGGATGGTGGGGAAGCCGGGCGGGACGGTGACGCCGCTGTAGATGGCCTCCCGCACCGAGAACCTCCCCTGGTACTGCGAGGGCGGCCAGTAGCGGAGGATCTCCTCCACGGCGGCGGGGATGACCCCGGGGTCGTCGAGCACCTTGCGCCACTCCCCCGGATTGCGGGCAAACAACACGACGGCGTTACCCACCAGCTTGGTGACCGTCTCCGCGCCGGCACCCCCGAGGAGCGACGCGAACCCGGCGATCTCGTCGTCGGTCAATCGGGTGCCGCCTGGGTGGACCCCGTCGCCCCCGTCCCCCCGGTCGACCTCGGCGGCGATGAGCCGGCTGATCATGTCGTCGCCGGGGCGCCGCCGTTTCTCGCCGACCAGGTCGATGAAGTAGGCCACCGTCTCGAGGGCTGCGGCCACTCCTTCGTCGGTCGGGTCCATCTCCCCTGGCTCACGGTGAAGCATGGCATCGAGCCAGTGACGGATCTGCTGGCGGTCGGGCCCGGGCACGCCGAGCATGCGAGAGATGATCTCGACCGGGAACGGCCCCGAGAACTCGGCCACCGCGTCGAAGCCCTCGGGGTCACAGCCGTCCAGGACCCCGGTGATGACCTCGCGGATCATCGGCTCGAGGGCCGACACGGCCCGAGGGGTGAACGCCCGGCTCACCAGCGCCCGCAGCCGATCGTGCTCGGGGGGGTCCAGCATGATCATGCTCTGCAGCTGCCGGATGAGCTCAGGCGGCCGGCTCAACATGGAGAGGTCTACCCCATGACTGGAGGAGAATGTCTGCCACTCCTTGTGCGCCTCGCAGACGTCCTCGTAGCGGAAGAGCGCCCAGAACCCGTACTCCTCGCTGAAGAAGACCGGCGCCTCGTCCCGCATCCTCCGGTACAGGTCGTAGGGATCGTCGAAGTACTCGTCGGAGAAGGGGTCGAACGTGGCGGTGCCGGTGCTCATGCGCGGTCGGCTCCGCGGCGGACAGGTCGGGCGGTGGCGGCGATCTCCGCCCTGGCGGCCGGCCGCGCGATCACGGGACAACGGGAGCGGGCCGGCGGCCGGGCGGGCGCCAGTCGTCCATCTCGGGGAGGGGATGGCGGAACAGCGCAGCGGCGTTGCCGGCGGCCATGCGGCGCAGCTCGTCGCGGGGAACATGGCCCATGCTGGCCCCCAGCACGGCCTGGGTGTCTGGCCACGTCGAGTCGGCATGGGGGTAGTCGCTCTCGACCATGATGTGGTCCACACCGATGCGGTGGCGCAGCTCCACGACCGACGGGTCGTCGATGGTGCAGAACCAGAAGTTGCGCTTGAGCACCTCGCTCGGGAGCAGGTCCGAGGGCCAGTTGTTCTGCTCGGTTCCCGAGCCGGAGTGGTGGAGGACGTAGTCGAGCCGGTCGAGGAGCATCGGCACCCACCCCATCCCACCCTCAGAGAAGGCCACCGCCAGGTGCGGGAAGCGGATCGGCACGCCGGACCACACCCATTCGGCCGCCGCCACCAGCGCGTTGACCGTGAACAGGGTGGGCAGGAGCTCGAAGGGAGGATCGGGTGACGCCAGCGGGGCCCACGCCGAGGCACCGGTGTGGAGGCAGACGACGGTGGCCGTCTCCTCGCACGCGGCGAAGAAGGGGTCCCAGTGATCGGTGAAGATCGACGGGTAGCCGAGCTGGGATGGGAACTCGGGAAAGCTGACCGCCTTGAACCCACGGGCGGCGTTGGCTCGGACCTCCGCGGCCGCCACCGTCGCGTCCGCCAGCCAGGGGAGCTGCAGCGGGATGATGCGCTCGGGGTGGGCCCCGGCCCAGACCTCCGCGTGCCAGGCGTTCCACGCCCGCACACAGGCCAATCCCAGCTCCGGATCGGCCGACCCCGAGAAGACGGCGCCGCAGAACCCCGCCACGAGCGAGGGGAAGCACAGCGACGCCCACACCCCGTTGAGGTCCATGTCGACCACCCGGGCCTCGATGTCGTAGCAACCCGGGCGCATCTCGTCGAAGCGCGCCGGCTCCATGCTCCATGACTCCCGCGGCCGCCCGACGACGGCGTTGAGGCCGACGTTCGGGTACGTCCGGTCCTCGAACACCCAGACCTGTGTGCCGTCAGCTGACTCCACGACGCGCGGTGCCCGCTCGGCCAAGGTGGATGGCATGCGACCGACGAAGAGCTCGGGCGGCTCGATGAGGTGATCGTCCACCGAAATGACCGGCACCACGATGGGCCGCGGGCTGGGGTCCGGCAGCAGCACCGTGCCGCCCGGACCCTGTCCGGCGTGCCTGTCCCTGCGGTCGGCTGCCTCGGTCGCCATCGCGCCAACGAAGCTATCATGTGCACCGAAAATGACATTCTCATCACCGGGAGGCTCGGCCGTCCCGGTGCATGGGCCGCACGCGCATCGACCACGGCACGCTCGCCACGATGCTCGGACACGGGGAGGTGACGGCGTGCTGGATCTGGTGATCAGGTCGGGAACGGTGGTGGACGGGACGGGTTCGCCCAGGCAGCAGGCCGATGTCGCCGTGCACTCGGGCCGCGTCACGGCCGTCGGCCGCGTCCACGAGCAGGGAGCCCGCGAGATCGACGCCAAGGGCCTCATCGTGGCGCCTGGGTTCGTCGACCTTCACACCCACTATGACGCGCAGCTCTTCTGGGACCCCACGGCCAGCCCGTCGCCTCTCCATGGGGTGACGACGGTGATCGGCGGGAACTGCGGCTTTTCACTGGCCCCGGCCGGGCCCGCTCATTCCGCCTACCTGTCGCGCATGATGGCCAGGGTCGAGGGGATGCCGCTGGCCGCGCTGGAGCAAGGCCTCGATTGGTCATGGACCTCCTTCGGCGAGTGGGTCAGCCGCCTCGAAGGCCGACTCGGCGTCAACGCCGGCTTCCTGGTCGGGCATTCCACCATCCGCCGGGCGGCCATGGGCGACGCCGCCGTCGGACGCGAGGCCACCGCCAAGGAAATCGAGGGGATGGTGTCGCTGGCGCACCGCTCGATGGACGAAGGAGCCCTCGGGGTGTCCACCTCGCAGGCCCATACCCACCACGACGGGGAGGGCAACCCAGTGCCCTCGCGCTCGGCCGGCCGGGAGGAGCTCGAGGCCCTGGCCGACGCGATCCGGGACCACGCCGGCACCACCCTCGAGCTCATCGTGCCGGGGTGCCTCAACGGCTTCACCGAGGACGAGGTCGAGCTGATGACCACGCTCTCCCTGCTGGCCAACCGCCCGGTCAACTGGAACGTGCTCGGGGTGTCAGCGCTCAACCCCGGAGCCATGGACCATCAGCTGGCCGCGTCCACGGCCGCCGCCGAGCGCGGGGCCACGGTGGTAGCGCTTACCATGCCGCACACCCTGCAGATCCGCTTGTCGTTCCTCACCGGTGCCATCATCGACGGGCTCCCCGGCTGGCGCGAGGTCCTCGCCCTGCCGGTACCCGAGCGCCTCCAGGCGCTGGCCGATCCGGAGGTGCGCCGTCGCCTCGACGATGGAGCCCATTCGAAGGAGGCCGGCATCCTCGGCGCGCTGGCCCACTGGCCGGCACTGAAGTTCGACGAGGTGTTCGCCCCGGCCAACGCCTCGTGCGAAGGACGCACGGTGGGCGAGGTGGCCAAGGAGCGGGGACAGGATCCCTTCGATGCCATGCTCGACGTGGTGGTGGCTGATGCGCTTCGGACCGGGCTCCGCCCGCCCATTCCAGAGAGCGAGGCCGACTGGGAGCTGCGGTCACAGGCGTGGCTCGATCCGCGCACCGTGGTCGGAGGATCGGACGCCGGTGCCCACCTCGACGTGATGTGCGGCGCCATCTATTCGACCGCGCTCCTCGGCGAGGGCGTGCGCAAGCGAGGGCTCCTCGACTGGGAGTCGGCCATCCACCAGCTCACCGAGGTGCCGGCCCGGCTCTACGGCCTGCGGGACCGAGGGCGCCTGGCCCCGGGCTGGTGCGCCGACCTCGTGCTGTTTGACCCCGGCCGGGTGGGCCACGGCCCGGAGCGCACCCGGACCGACCTGCCCGGCGAGGCCAACCGACTCTACGCCGAGGCCGAGGGGATCGAGCACGTGCTCGTCAACGGCACCGAGATCACCGAGCACGGGTCGTTCACCGGCAATCTGCCGGGGACCCTCCTGCGCTCGGGCACCGACACCGACACGGTCACGGTGCCCGGAGGGTCGCGGTGACCGGACCGGCGCGGGTGGCCATCGTCACCGGGGCCTCGTCGGGCATCGGCGCGGCGACGGCCCGGCTGCTGGCCGACCGCGGGACGACGGTGGCGCTGGTGGCCCGCCGGGCCGATCGGCTCGAGGCGGTGCTGGCCGACTGCACGGGCCCCGCCCCGGGCTCCCGGGCGTGGCCGGCCGACCTCAGCGATCCCGAGCACGCCGCCGAGGTGGCCCGGGCCATCGACGCCGAGCTCGGCCCCGTCGACGTGGTCGTCAACAACGCCGGGGCTCCGATGCGCCGGCCGGTCCAGCGACTGACCATGGACGAAGTCCGCCGGACCATGGCGATCAACTACCTGTCCCCGGTGGCCATCTCCCTCGCCCTCCTCCCCGGCATGCTCGAGCGCGGGGCCGGCGTCATCGTGAACGTGTCGAGCCTGGGCGGAAGGCTCGGCATCGCCAGCGAGGCCGCCTACTGCGGCTCGAAGTTCGCCCTGGCCGGATGGAGCGAGTCCATGGCCGCCGACCTGCACGGCACCGGTGTCTCGGTCCGGCTGGTGCTGCCCGGGGCCATCGATACGGAGATCTGGGACCAGCCCGACAACGACCCCCCGTTGTACGTCGGCCCGCTCGTCCCGCCCGAGGAGGTGGCGGCCGGGATCGTCGACTGCCTCGACGGCCCGGCGTTCGAGCACTACCTGCCGGACATGAAGGCCGTCGTCGAGATGAAGACGTCCGACTTCGACAGCTTCGTGGCGGGGATGATCGCCATGGCCGAGGGCCGCGTGGACGAGCAGGCCATCTCCCGGACGACCGACCCGGCCTCGCACAGCCCCCGCTGACCTCCCCCACCGATCCGATGAACAAGGAGCACTGAACCTATGGCAACGCCCCGGCCCAAGGCCCTGGTGACGGCGGCCGTGCGCGGTCCCGGGCTGGACCTCCTGGCGGAGCTGACCGACCTCACCGTCGACTCGTGGCTCGACCAGCCGACCCTTCGCATCTTCAACGCCGACCAGCTGGCCGAGCGGGTGTCGAAGGAAGGCGCCTCCATCGTCATCGTCGAGAGCGACCGGTGCGCCGGGCCCCTGTTCGAGCTCCCTCTGGTGGCGGTGGGCAGTTGCCGGGGTGACCCCACCAACGTGGACGTGCCCGCCGCCACCGCGGCCGGCATCCCGGTGCTGCGGGCACCGGGCCGGAACGCCGACGCGGTGGCCGAGCTGGCCGTGGCCCTGCTCTTCGCCTGCACCCGCCAGGTGGTGGCCGCCGACGCCGATGTGCGGTCCGGTCAGATCTACCGGGACGGCACCATCCCCTACCAGCGCTTCCGGGCCTTCGAACTGGCCGGGCAGACGGCCGGGCTGGTGGGTCTGGGCGCGGTCGGGAGGGCACTGCGCTGGCGCCTCCGCGGCCTCGGACTCGAGGTGCTGGCCTATGACCCCTACGCCACGGAGGCAACGGTCTCGCTCGAAGAGCTGCTCCAACGCTCGGACGTGATCTCCATGCACGCGCCGGTGACCGCCGAGACCACCGGCATGATCGGCCCAGACCAGTTCGCCGCCATGCGCGACGGGGTGGTGTTCATCAATACCGCCAGGGCCGCCCTGCACGATACCGAGGCACTGGTCGAGGCGCTCCGGTCGGGCAAGGTGGGGGCAGCCGGCCTCGACCATTTCGAAGGGGAGTCGCTCCCCCCCGACCATCCCCTCACCGGGCTCCCTTCGGTGGTCCTCACCCCGCACATCGGGGGGGCCACTTACGACACCGAGTCGAACCACACCCGGATCATCGCCGAGGACCTCTGCCGGCTGCTGGCCGGGGCGAGGCCGCGCCACATCGTCAACCCCGAGGTGCTCGGGGCGGGGTGATCGGCGATCCTGACCGCCTCGCCCTGGACGGCCGGGCCGGGCTCACCGGCTCAGGCTGGGCTGAACGCCACCGGCAGGGCGATGGGTGACCGGAAGGCCATGCCCCGGATGTGCAGGTCCTGGCCGGGAGCAGGGTCGAGGCGGAGGTCCCGAAGCCGGTCGAACAGCGTGTTCATGGCCACCCTCGACTCCATCCGGGCCAGGTGCATCCCGAGGCAGACATGGATGCCGAACCCGAACCCCACATGCTGGCGAGACTCGCGGAAGAGGTTGAACCGGTCCGGCTCGGCGTACTTGCGCTCGTCGCGGTTGGCCGCCCCGAGCAGCAGCGCCACATCGGCGCCCGCCTCGATCGGTACGCCGGCCAGCTCGGTGTCCCTGGTCGCTCGGCGCAGGATGACGGTCACCGGTGGCTCCCAGCGCACCGTCTCCTCGAACGCCTGGGCGATGAGGTCCCGATCGTCGACGACCGCTCGCAACTGGTCCGGGTTGGTCAGCAGGCCGTAGAGCATGCTGCCCGAGGCGCGGTACGTGGTCTCGACCCCGGCCGGCAGGAGCAGCCGCAGGAAGGAGTAGATCTCCTCGTCGGCGAGCTTCCGGCCGTCGACCTCGGCCACCACCAGCTCGCTGATGAGGTCGTCGGCCGGCTGGCGGCGCCGTTCCTCCAGCACCGCGGCGAAGTAGTCCCGCAGGGCCTCGGAGGCGGCCACGCCGCGCTCCCAGTTGGCGGTCACGCTGGTGATCTCGATGGCCCAGCGTTGGAACACGGGGAAGTCGGCCCGGGGCAGACCGAGGATCCGCGCGATCACCTGGACCGGGAAGTTGAACGTCACCTCCTGCACCAGGTCGGCATGACCCTGGTCGATGAAGCCGTCGATCAACTCGTCCACCACGGTACGCACCAGGTCCTCCTCCCAACGCTGGAGGATCTTCGAGCGGAAGGTCGGCGAGACGAGGGCGCGGTGCAGCCGGTGGTCGGGCTCGTCCATCTGCAGGATGGTCCGGCCCATCACGAGCCCGATGACACCTTCGTAGACCGTCGACGAGTACGTCTCGTTGTCCCGCAGGACCTGGACCACCTCGTCGTAGCCGAAGACCGTGACCGGCAAGGGATGGCCGGCGTCGGGCAGGTCCTCGCCGTCGCCGAGGTCGACCGCGCCGACGTGGACGGGGCTCTCCCGGCACAGCTCGTGCATCCGCGGGTAGGGGTCGCGGATGTTCCCCGACACCGTGTCCTGCAGCTCGAAGGGGTCGAAGCGGGCGGGCCGCTGGTCGGGCTCGGTGGGCCCGGTCATGGTCGACATGGATCCGGCCTCCTCGGCAGGCGGATTGGGAGCGGGCCTGATGGACCAGGTCCGGTCGCGGTACCCGGTTCAGGATAATCGAACGTTCGTTGGGGCGACAGTCATCGGGTCAGGCGTTCGACGGGAGCGGCGATAAGCCCGACAATGGGTGCCGTGCCCACACCTTCCATCGGCGATCCGGCCCCCCGGCCTGAGGGATTGACCCAACGACAGCACATCCTCTCGGTCGCCCTCTCCCTCATGGCCCAGAACGGGGTCGACGGCACGAGCATGCGGGACCTGGCCGGGGCCACCGGGCTCAACGTGGCCTCGCTGTACCACTACTTCTCCTCCAAGCGCGACCTGCTGGTGGCCGTGCTCGAGGAGCACGGCTTCGTGGACAACCCGGTTGTGGCCTCGCCGCCCGCCCTGGCCCAGGACAAGGCCACCGGGCTGGCCGACCTGCTGGGCGACGTCCTGGCTTCGATGCTGGAGGTGGAGGAGTTCATCCGCCTGATGCTCGGCGAAGTGATGCGGGGCGACGAGACCGCCCACGCCGTCGGCGTCGACCTGTTCCGCGCCACTCAGGTGTCGCTCGAGCGCTGGCTCGAGGAGAACCGCCCCGACCTGTGCGAGCCCGAAGAACGGGTGGCGATGGCCCGGATGTTGCGAGCGATGCTGGTGGGGATGTTCATCGAACACGTGGCCGGCGTGTTGGTTGACGACGGCGCCGACCCGGCAGAGGTCTTCCGGCTGCGAGCCCGCGAATCCGCTGAGCTCTTCGAGCGCAGCGCACCGCCGGCCTAGTCCGGCCGGGGACCCCGGCCCGGGAGGGACCAGCCGGTCAGACCAGCGCGTCAGTCCAGGCGTTCGATGACCGTGGCGTTGGCTTGGCCGCCACCTTCGCACATGGTCTGGAACCCGTACCGTCCTCCGATGAGCTCGAGGCGGGTGAGCAGGGACCCGGCCAGACGGACGCCCGAGGCCCCGAGTGGGTGGCCGATGGCGATGGCCCCCCCGTGCGGGTTGAGGACCTCGGGATCGGGATCGAAGGCTCGGGCCCACATCAGGGCGATGGCGGCGAACGCCTCATTGCACTCGACGGCATCGAAATCACCGATCTTCATCCCCGACCGCTCGAGCAGCCGGTGGGTGGCCGGCACCGGAGCCGACAGCACGATGGCGGCGTCCTCCGCCGCCACCGCGAAGTGGGCGAAGCGGGCCCGGATCGGCAACCCCAGCCGTTCGGCCACCGAACGCTCGGCGATGAGCATGGCTGCCGCCCCGTCGTTCATCTGCGACGAGTTCCCGGCGGTGATGTCCGGCGCCGTCTCGGGTTCCCAGGACTGGGCGGGTGCCAGAGCGGCCAACGACTCGAGCGAGCCACCGCGGCGGATGCCCTCGTCGACGGCGAGCGTTTCGCCGGTGAGCGATCCGTCCTCGCCCCGTAGCGGCACCGGCACCGCCTCGCGGCTGAAGGTGCCGGCGTCCCAGGCGGCCGCGGCGCGCCGATGGCTCTCGAGTGCGTACGCATCCATGTCCCGGCGGGTGATCTCGTAGCGATCCGCCAGGACCTGGGCCACCCGGAACTGGGTCCACAGCCGGTCGTCGACCGCGGCCAGGAATGAAGGAGGGAAGGGACCGGTGCCTCCCCGGGCGTTCGTCGCCATGGGGACCCGGCTCATCGACTCGACGCCGCAGGCCACCACCAAGTCGTAGTGGCCGGCCACCACCCCGGCTGCTCCGAAGTGCATCGCTTGTTGGGACGAGCCACATTGCCGGTCGACCGTGGTGGCCGGGACGTGCTGAGGCAGTCCGGCCGAGACCCAGGCATTGCGGGCGACATTGGTGCTCTGCTCCCCCACCTGCCCGACACATCCCCCGATGACATCGTCGATGCGGGCCGGATCGACCCCGGTGCGCTCGAGCAGCGAGGAGATGGCGAAGCCGAGCAGGTCGGCCGGGTGCCAGTAGGCCAGCGCTCCGCCCCGCTTCCCGATTGTCGTGCGCAACACATCGACGATGACGGCATCGCGGACCTCTGTGGCCATCTCTGTTCTCTCCTTCGTCGGCGGTCCGGTCAGCCAGCTGACCGGACCTATGCGAACCTAGCCCGAGGGCGTCGGACCTGAGGCCGTCCCTGAAGCCCTCCTGCGTCTCGGCGTCAGGGGATGTCGGCGAGTGCCTCCCACCCCGGTGGCGGAGGTGCCAGCTTCCAATACTGTTCCCCTGCCCTGGCATCGAGCCGGTCGGAGAGGGCGTGTTCGGCTTCCAGCGGTGGGATCTGACTGACGTAGCACCTGATCGACCGCCGCTTGCGCTCGATGTCTGGCTCGACCGGGACCAGGGCCGGGGTCGGCCACAGGCCCCCGTTGAAGAGCTGGCGCACCCGCCAGGCCAACAATCCTGGCAGGCCCGTGTAGCCGGCGTCCTGGTAGCAGAACCATCCCAGCTCCGGCAGTTCGCCCGACAACATCTCCCGGGCCAGCAGTCCCGACCGATGGGTCACGTCGTGATCAGGGTTGCCGAGGCCCATCGGGAACATCACGCTCGAGAACCGGCCGTGGCGCAGCGCATCGGCCAGCACCGGCGCGACCGCGGCTGGCGTGGGGCGATCCGCAGGCTCGAGGTACTGGTGATCGGAGAAGTCCAGCCACTCCGGCTCGGCGTCGTAGACCGCCAGCGCGCGCCGGTCTTCCTCGCGGCGGGCGCCAACCACGTCGTCGCCGCTCACGAACCCGCCGGACGCATCCCAGGGCGTCGGTGGCTCGGGATACGCGGGCGGGCGGCCGCCGAAGACGGTGACCACCACCGACCCGGGGTGCCGGCCGAGGAAGTCGCCGGTGCCCATCACGGCGTCGTCGAAATGGGGCGAGACCACCGCGACACGCCTCATCGACGCAGGATCCACCTCGCCCCAGGTGGCAGGGGCGACACCTTCCATCCCGTCCGTCATCCCGCGACCGCCACCTCGGCCGCCGATAGCATCCCCGCATGCCCGACGGTTCTCTGCAAGCACTCCTCTACCACGAAGCCGACGGCGTGGCCTGGATCACCCTCAACCGGCCCGAGGCCCACAACGCGTTCGATGCGGTGATGCAGTCGGAGCTCCGTGACCTGTGGGCGATGCTCCGGACCAACGACGATGTCCGCTGCATCGTGCTCACCGGTAGCGGTGACCGGGCCTTCTGCACCGGCTTGGACCGGGGCGAGATCCAGTCGATCGACGAGCTTCCGCCGGGGAAGCTCCCCGGCTACAACACCCCGTGGGATTTCGATGACCCGGGCAAGTCGGTCTGCCCCAAGTCGAACGACCTCTGGAAGCCGGTCATCGCCGCGGTCAACGGCATGGCCTGCGGCGGGGCCTTCTACATTCTCGGTGAGGTCGACTTCATCATCGCCGCGGATCACGCCACCTTCTTCGACCCGCACGTCACCTACGGGATGCCCGCCGCTTTCGAGCCGATCAACCTCCTGCACAAGATGCCGTTCCAGGAGGTGGTCCGCCTGTCCCTGCTCGGCGCCCACGAACGCATGTCGGCGGAACGGGCCTACCAGGTCGGACTGGTCTCGGAGGTCGTCCCTCTGGCCGAGCTGCACGACCGCGCCGCATGGGCGGCCGGAGTCATCGCCGACCAACCCGCACTGGCGGTCGGCGGCACGGTACGGGCCCTGTGGACCGGACTGGAGCTGTCCCGCCGCCAGGCCCTCGACCACGCCTTCCTCTTCACCAACATCGGCACCAACGCGGCCTCGCTGGCCGAGGGTCAGGAGCGATTCGCCTCGGGGGGACGGATCGAATGGCGGCTCCGGTGAGCTGATCAGAGCACCGCCCCCTTGACCTTCAGGTCGAGGATCGCCTCGGTGTCGAATCCCAGTTCCTCGAGGATCTGGTCGGTGTGCTCCCCGTGGTCGGGGGCCCGGGTCAGGTCGGGCGGCTCCTCGTCGAACTGGAGCGGGGACGTGGCCATCTTGAACGTTGTCCCGCCGGCCGACTCCACGTCGCGCAGGTAACCGTTGGCGAGGACCTGCGGGTCGGTGAGGAGCTCGTCCGCTGTCTGCACGGGGGCCCACACTCCCTCGACCTCCAGCATGATCGGCTTCCACTCCTCCAGGGTCTTGCCGGCGAAGATGTCGTCCAGCAAGGTCGCGCACTCGACGCAGTTCTCGGCCCGGGCGGCCGAGTCCACGAAACGCGGGTCCTCGGCCAGCTCCGGGTGGCCGATCTTCGTGACCAGGTCGGCCCAGTAGCGGTCCGATTCCAGCATGACGAAGGACATGAAGCGGTCGTCCTTGGTCCGGTAGTTGTTGACCAGCGGGTTGGGCATCCGGCGGCGGTCACCCCGCGGCATCCGGGCGAAGCCGAACAGCCCGGCGGCAAGCACCGTGGCCCCGATCGACCACAGGCCGTTGGCCAGCAGCGAATTGTCCACGATCAGCGCCTCGCCGGTGCGTTCACGATGGAAGAGGGCGGCGGCGATGCCGCCGGCGATGATCTGGCCGCCGATCACGTCCCCGAAGCCCGGGCCGGGCTGGCTCGAGGGATACTCCCCCGGGGGGGTGATGATGTCGGCCGCGCCGCCTCGACCCCAGAACGTCGAGTTGTCATACCCACCTCGCTCCGCCTCTGGCCCACGCTGGCCGAGCCCCGAGCCGCGCACGTAGACGAGATCGGGATTGACCGCCCGTAGGTCGTCGACGTCGATGTTGAGCTTCCTCCGGGCTTGGGGCCGGAAGTTGGTGAGGAAGACGTCGGTACTCTCCATCAGCTTGAGCAGGACGTCGTGTCCCTCCTCGGACTTGAGGTCGAGACCGACGCTCCGCTTGCCCCGGTTGGGCAGCTCGATCATGTGGTTCACACCGCCGGGACCGCTCGGGACGAGGCCCGAGGTCACCAGGCCGCGTTGGGGATCCCCCATCTCCGGGTGCTCGATCTTGATGACGTCGGCGCCCCATTCCGCCAGGACGGCCCCGGCGATCGGCACATAGGTCCAGGCCGCCACCTCGACCATCCGTATCCCGTTCATGATGCCCTTCACTGCGCTCTCCTTCTCGTGCCGGTCAGGGTCCGACCCGGTCTCATTCGGGGAATGAGAAGGCCGAGATGTCCAGGGTGCCGACCGTCATGGCCCCCATGGTGCCGCCGTCGGTGAGTATGTTCTCACCGGTGATCGAGGCGGCGGCATCCGAGTTGAGGAAGATCAGCGGATAAGCCTGCTCGTCCGGTGTGGACCGGCGGCCCAGCGGGATCGGGTAGTTGTCCATGAACGCCTTGCCCACCTGCTCCTCGAAGTCCGGCATCATCGGCGTGTCCGTCGGCCCGGGACTGGTGCAGTTGATCCGGATCCCCAGCTTGCCGAGCTCGAACGAACGCCAGATCGTCCATACGATGATGGCCTCCTTGGACGGGGCGTACCCGGTGGCGATCTCCCCGGGGTGGTCCTCGAGCCAGTGGACCGTGGCGTCGAAGCCGTCACTGATCACCAGTGGCATCCACTTGGCCACATTGGCCATCCATCCGGCCCCGGCTCCCGACGAGATGCTGGCGATGGCGGCGCCGGGCTCCATGTGCCCGACGACCAGATCGGTGAGGTGGCGCATCGAGGCGAAGTTGACCACCATGGTGTCGAGGTCGGAGAACCGCCCGCCCGGGAGACCGGCACAGTTGAACAGGGCGTCCACCTTCCCGCCGATGGCCTCGACAGCCGTCTCGATGGCAGCCGGGTCTCGCAGATCGACCGCGTGGTAACCGGCGACACCGAGGGGCGGTTCCTTCAAGTCGAGGACGTAGACCTCGGCACCGAGCGAGTCGAGCTCTCTGACCGTCGCCGCGCCCATGCCCGCCCCCCCACCACCGCTGACGATGACCCGCTTGCCTTCGTAGGTCCACACCGACGTCATGTCCGTCCCGCTTTCACTCGTCACCCGCGGTCATCGCGGCAGGCCCAGGCCCTGCTCGGCGACGATGTTCCGGTTGATGTCGCCGGTTCCGCCCGCGATCGACACCGAGGGCGACGCCGCGAGGTTGGTGGTCCAGCGCCCGTCCAGGCCCCCGGTGCCGAGCAAGTCCACTGCTACGTCGGCCAGTTCCTGGGTGGCCTGGGCCCACATGAGCTTGGTCAGGCTGCCCATGGCCGGCGACGGCTGGCCACCGCGTCCGACGGACTCGAGCTCCCTGGTGGTCGTCCAGCGCATGCACGAGATGGAGGCAAACAGGCGGGCCAGGCGATCACGCAGCGTCGGCGTGGCCTGGACCCCTGAGCGCCGGGCCTCCGCCAGCAGGTCGTCGAAGCGGGCCGACAGGCTCAGGTGGAGCTTCGCCACCCCGGCCCGTTCGTGGCTCAAGGTGGTGAGCGCCACACGCCAACCTCCGTCCCGCGGTCCGAGGAGGGCTGAGACGGGAACCCGGACATCGGTGAAGAACAGCTCCGAGAACGGTGCGTCGCCGGTCATGGTCCGGAGGGGCCGGACCTCCACCCCGGGCGACCGCATGTCGACCAGCAGGCAACTGATGCCCTTGTGCTTGGCCGCCGACGAATCGGTTCGCACGAACAGCTGGCACCAGTCGGCGAATTGTCCCAGGCTGTTCCAGGTCTTCTGGCCGTTCACCACGAACTCGTCGCCATCGGCCACCGCACTGGTCCGGAGGGAGGCCAGATCGGAGCCGGCGTCGGGCTCCGACATCCCCTGGCACCAGATCTCGTCGCCGCGGAGCATCGCAGCCAGCACGCGCTCCTTCTGTTCGGGGGTCCCATAGGACATGACGGCGGGGGCGATGTTGGACACGCCGATGACGTTCACGGGCCCCGGGGCGCGGTGCACGGCCATCACCTCGTAATAGGCCAGCTGCTCGGGAACCGATGCGTCCCGCCCGCCGTACTGGGCGGGCCAGGAGATGGCGGCCCAGCCCGCGTCGGCCAGGGTGCGGTTCCAGTCCTGCAGGACTCGGAGGGTACCCGTGTCGAGGGCACCGGCCTGCCCGGCGGCGACGATCTCGGGCGTTAGATGGGCCTCGAGCCAATCGGCCAGCTCGTGGCGCAGGCTCGACACCCCCGTCTCGAATCCCTCCGGACCGGGCGGCGGTCGCAGTTGATCGACGACGAGCGCTACTCCCCCGTCGGCGCCCACGGTCCCCCCCGACCGCCGTCCGGCCACGCGTTGGCATTTCGCACGATCGGCGAGGCTAGCCGAGCGGGCTGATGAGCGACAATCCCGTTTTCACTCGGATCACGCCGATTTCCGCGCCGCCCGCCCATTCATTCCTCGAGGGAAACGGCCTGTTCGGGGCAGTTGGCCACCGCGGTGCGGGCTTGGTCCTCGAGCCCCGCGGGAACATCCGGGTCGAGGACGGTCCCATAGCCGCGGTCGTCGCAGTCGAACAGGTCGGGGGCCAGCGAGTAGCACCGGCCGTGACCCGTGCACCGTTCGGTGTCGATGGCGATCCTCACGCCCCCATCCTAAGGAGAACCTCAGGCGTCGGCGTCCACACCGAGGGCGGGAAGGCAGAACCGGAGGACATGGGCGCACGCCCGGTCACGGTCCATGGCGCGCCGCCCCCGGGCGTGGGGACCGGCAACGCTCCACACCAGCTCGAAGATGGAGTAGGCGTCAGGAAAGGGATCAGTGTCCGGGAAGGACCCGTCAGCCGAACCGCGGCGGATCGCCTGCAGGAGGGGGGACACCAGACGGTCCTGCAAGGCGGCCTCCTCGACCTCGTAGCCCACGGCCTGACGGGCCACCGCGTTGAACATCACCAGGCGCTGGATACGGCGTCGGTCGTAGGCGATGGCCAGCATCTCGTCGATCCAGACCCGCACCGCCTCGACCTCGGTGGGTGCCTCGTCCACCCGTTTCTTCACCAGCTCGACGTCGGGGTCCGACGCGGTGCGGAACATGGCCAGGAGGAGGTCGTCCTTGGACTGAAACTGCCGGTAGAAGGCCCGGGTCGAGAGTCCCGCGTGGTCCAGGATGTCCTGCACGCTCGCACCCTGGAAGCCGTTCCGTCGCATCACCTTGAGGGCCGCGTCCATGAGCTGACCCCGCTCCGCCTGCGACTCGGGGGTCAGCCGAGCGCTGGAGGCCGCATCGTCGGTGACTGCAGGCACCGCCAGAGGATACCGGGCGACGGGACCCGGCTTCGGCCCGCCGGCCGACCCGAACCCCCCGGCCGGTCAGGTGGGACCGTCAGGCGAACAGGTAGTCGTCCATGGCCCGGTGGTAGTTCCAGATGGTCATCTCCTGGGCCCGGTTGAGCCGGTGCCCGTCATAGGCCGCCGAATGCAGTCCCGAGGTCACCTCCGACATGTTCGAGAAGTCCTGGCTGAGTATCTCCCCCATGTCGCCGTGGCGCCAGTCCTCGAAATGCTGTGGAGCGGCCGTCTCCAGTCCGCCCGTCGGGGGAAGCTCGAGAGCCTGGACGTCGAAGATGCAGGTGTCCGGGTCGGTTCCGTTGGGCCGGGCCCGGTAGGTCAGGCAGCACCCCATGTCGATGAGGAAGACCGTGTTGGGGAACAGGTGCCAGTCGTACATGGCCCCTTTGAGCTGGTCGTCGGTCACCTCGGGGTAGTCGATGCCCACCGCGCGGGCGTGCTGGCGCCGGAGGCGTTGGTAGATGGCATTTCCCATCGGTCCGTCCGAGCCCTCGGTCGTCACCAGTTCGGTCGCCGCGGCCAGGTCGGACTGGAGGTAGAGCGCCCGCAGCTCACGCAGCGAGTACTCGACGTTCCTTTGGATGGCCACGGGATCAGAGCGGTAACTGCCGCGGAGCTTGGTGGCATCACCCTCGGGCCCGTAGCGGAACAGGTCGGCGTGGCGCGAGTGCAACCGGAAGAGCTCGTTGAAGGTGGCGCCGTACTGTTCACACTCAGCGACGGTCGGCGGCGTCGAACGCTTGTCGGGTCGCAGGAGTTGGGGATGGGTTCCGGGCACGTGCCAGCTCTCGATGAACGCGTCGATGGCCGTCTTCCAGTTGGCCGGGAGGATGACCGACTTGTACCAGGCGATCCGCATGTCCTCGAGCTTGAACCCGTCCAGCCGAGAGGGGATCGGGTGGAGGAAGTCCTCGAGCGGCCCTGCCTCGCCGCTCATGTCGACGAACACCCACCCACCCCAGGTGCCCACTCGGCACTCGACCAGGCACAGCTCCTCCGCCGGACGAGGATCGAAGTTGGCCGCGTCAGCCTGGAATTTGAGCGTGCCGTCCAGGTTCCAGCGCCAGGCGTGGAACGGGCAGCGGAACTCACCGATGCGTCCCTGGCCCTGCACCAGTCGTGTCCCCCGGTGCCGGCAGGAATTGAAGTAGGCCTTCAGCCCGGCGTCGGTGCGCATCACCACGATCGACTGGCCGCCGATCCCGAAGTCGACGTACTGGCCGACGTGCTCGACCTCGTCCGTGCGGCAGGCGTTCAGCCAGGTCCGCGGAAAGAGCCGTTCGAGCTCGAGGTCGAGGAAGGCTCGATCGAGATAGCGGCCCTTCGGCACGAAGGCAGGGCCGAGGCGCCACCGCTCCGGCACGCTCGGCCCCGGCGGCCGCTCGGGGAGCCGGGCCGCACTCGTGCTCGTGTCCAGTCCGGTGTCAACCATCTCCCAGCCACCTCCCTATCTGCTCGGCGATCGCCTTGTCCCGGTCCTCCTCCGATCCTCCGGGCCAGCGCCAGCCGGTGACGGTGACGCCATGGGCGCGGAGGCGGGCCTCGCTGTCGTCGCTGCCGCGGTCGGCACCCGAGCCGATCAGCAGCACCGGTGGCGCGGCAGGCTCGGACAGGACGCCCACCGGGAGCGCCTCCACATGCGCCGTCCGGGCGTCCACCCCCACCACCGAGGCAACCCGGTCAGGGTGGAGGAGGCCGGCCCCGAGCGCCACCACGGCGCCCTGTCCCCAGCCGATCAGCGCCGGGTCGTCCAGGGCCAGGGCGTCGAGCAGGTCACCCACCTGTACGACCGCCCTGGCCAGGGAGAGCGGGTCGGCGCCGGCATACCCCGGGACGGTGCGGTACCAGCAGATGCCGGCGAGCTCCATGCCGCCAGCCGTGAAGCCGTAGTCGCCGAAGGGTGCGACCACCCGACCCACCGCCCCGCTGGCCTGGGCCACGGCGGTGACCCGGTCGACCGAGGCGGCGCCGCGATCGTGGAGGACGACGGCCGGTCTCAGCGCCGTCCCCGGCACGTCCCGGTAGGTGAGCTTCATTCGGCCGCTCCTGACGACGCGGCCGACCGCCGCCCCGCGTGCGTCCCGGCCATGAACCCGAAGACCATGCCGGGGCCGATGGTCGAGCCGCCGCCCGGGTAGCCCTCGCCGAAGACGCTGTCGACGCAGTTGCCGGCACCGTAGAGACCGTCGATCGGGCCGGCGGTGCCGAGGACCCGGCCCTCGGCGGTGATGCGGGGCCCGCTGTTGGTGTCGAAAGTGGTCCCGACCACGCAGATGGCGTGGAGCCACCCATCGAGATCGAGGGGATGCAGCAGCGGATTGGGCAGCCGGTGGTCGGCGGCCGCCGGACCGTGGAAGGCGAACTCGACCGCCTTGGTGCCCCGTCCGAAGTCGTCGTCCCGCCCCACCTCGGCCATGGTGTTGAACCGGGCCAGGGTGGAGGCCAGCGTGCGCTCGAACCCCGGCGCCAGGCCGACCGGTGCGATCCCCGGGGGCATGGCCGCCCGGGTGCGGTGCTCGAGACGATCGTCCAACGCGCCGGTCAGTCCTCCCACTCCGATGCCGCTGACCACGTGGTCGGCTACCGCGCCCGGCGGGGGGATCGGGTACCGGCCGCCGAAGCGCTCGGCAGTGCGCTGGTCGTAGATCATGAACATCACCCGGTTCACGTACTCGTCGCCCTCGTACACGTGGTGCACGAGCCCGCGCGATTCGTACTCGCGCTTCTCGTCGACGGCCCGGACCCCGAACCGGTTGACCAGCACCATGCCGTCCCCGGGCACGGCCCAGATGTCGAGGACACCGGCCGCGTAATCCTCCACCGCCTCGACCACCTGCTGGTTCCACCACCCACTGTGCATCCGCCCGAACTGGGCACCGGCCCGGCTGGCCATGCCCACCAGGTCACCGGTGTTCGACGGCGTTCCCGAAGCACCGGCGATCGGCCCGCGCAGAAAGCGCTCCCGTAGCTCGGGGTCGTGGGCGAAGCCACCGGAGCCGAACACCACGCCGCCACGGGCGAGAACGCGACGGCACGCCGAGCCGTCGTCGACCACCACCCCGGTGACCTCGGTTCCGTCGATCATCAGGTCCACCACCCGGTGACCGAGCCGGATCTCCGACCCCTGGCCGGCGGCGAAGTCGGCGAGCTGGCGGACGAGCTCCCCACCGTTGCCCGCGCCGCCCTCCGGCGCCACCGGTTGGATCCCCCGCCCGCGCACGGCGCGGTTCTCGGGGAATTCGTAGTAGTCCGGGAACATCTGCCCGTCCCAGGCCATCCACGGCGCTTCCATGCGCGCCGCGCCCAGGCGGCCGAGCCGGTCCATCACCTCGGCACCCCGGTCGTAGTACGCCTCGAGGAGGGCGAAGTCGTCGGGCGGCACGCCGAGGCCGGGTGCCTCGGGGTCATAGGCCGCCGGGTAGCCGACACGGGCCATGTAGGCCAGGGCTTCGGCCCGGGGATCGTCCACCCCGGCCGCCCGCATCACCGCATTGCCGTAGATGTGAGCCACCCCGCCCGAGCAGGCCGTCGTCCCTCCGGGAATGAGACCCTTCTCGCAGATGACGACGGAGGCACCCGCGCCCAGCGCGCCAGCGGCGGCCGACAGCGCGGCGGCACCGCTGCCCACCACGACGACATCGCATTCCTCGGGAGGGACGGCCGGTGGTCCGGATGGCGACGGAGGGGCGCCGGGTCGGTGCGGGAGCCGGGCGAGGTCGGCCACCCGCTGTCCGAAGGAGGCCGAGTCCGCACCATCGCTCATCGTGGACGTCCCTCCCGACAACTCCGCCGGCCTGCTCCAGCCGGTGGAGTTACGCTATCAGCGCGATACGACCGGACGGATGGGACGGAGCGTACGGAGGGGGCATGGCGCTCAGCGCAGAGGACCAACTGGCCATCCGGGACCTGGCCGCCCGGTACAACCACGCCATCGACGGCGGCGACGGTGTCGCCTACGCCGACACGTTCGTCGATGACGGGGTGCTGGACGCCGGCGAGCTCGTCCTCGAGGGACGACCGGCGCTGGAGGGGTTCGCCACTTCCTTCGCCGGCTCGGTACAGGCGCCGCGGCACATCGCCACCAGCCTGGTCATCGACGGGGAGGGCGACCACGCCGAGCTCCGAGCCTACGTGCAGCTGTTCGCCATGGTCGGCCAACCGCCCCACCACGAGGTCACCGCGTCGGGCACCTACACGGACAGCCTGGTGCGGGTCGACGGGTCCTGGCGCTTCGTCCGCCGCACGTTCAATCGCGACGGGTAATCACCGGTCCCTTCGAGTCACCCGGCCGTCTGATCGGTCTTCCCCGGCTTTGGCTCGTCCCTGGCCACCTGCCGAGGCAGCCGCCCACCTCGCTGGGCCATGAACTCTCGCACGTCGGTGGCCATGCTGGCGATGGTGGTGAAGTCGGCCGTGCTCTGCAGGTGGACCCGCATGCCCATCGTCTCCCAGGCCCGCTTGACGCCGGCCTTCACGGTCAGGATGGTGGTGAGTGGCATGCGGGCGATGGTCGAGGCAACCTCTTCCACCGCGGCTTCGAGGTCAGCCCGCGGTACGACCCGGTTGACCAGGCCCCACTCATGGGCCTCGTCCGCCGTCAGGGTGGGCGAGAGGTAGAGGTACTCGTAGGCCCGCTTCCAATTCATGAGGGCCCAGGGCTCGACCAGGGTCTGGGCGCCGGGGAGCCCGAACCCCTGGGGCAGCGGCATCTGGAAGTAGGCGTCGTCCGAGGCGATGGTCAGGTCGGTCAGGTAGCCGTAGATGGTCCCACCGCCCAGGCAGTAGCCGTGGACCTGGGCGATGGTGGCCTTGGAGAACTCCCACAGATTGAGCGGTGGCCACACGAAGAGGTCGTAGTTGTGCTTCTTCCAGGTGCGCTCGGGCGTCGGGCCGGTGGTCGGGTAGACCCGGGCCATCTCCCCGGGCTCGACGATGGCGTGCCCGGCGCAAAAGCCCTTGCCGTTGGCCTTCAGGATCACCACTTTCACCTCCTCGTCGCGGTCGGCCCACTTGAGGGCGTCCTCGAAGTCCCACACCTGTTGCGCGGTTTGGATGTTCGCCTTCTCGGGAGTGTTGAGGACGAGGCGGGCGATGGGCCCGTCCTTCTCGTAGATGATCGTCTCCAGGTCCGTGGTCTCCACGCCTCTCCTTCTGCCGTCGGGGCCACCAGGGTACTGTGCGACCGAGCCCCGCTCAGGGGCTGTCGATGTGCCCGACGTCCTCGCCCACCGGGTAGGTCTGCCCGACCTGACCGGTCACATGCACCACCCCGTCGACGGGAGCCTCCACGTCGAGCTCGACCTTCTCGGTCTCCAGCCGGTAGAGCACATCCCCGGCCCCCACCCGGTCGCCGTCGGCCACGAGCCATTCGACGATGGTTCCCTCGATCATGGCCACGCCGGCCTGCGGGATCCGGATCGGTGTCCGGTGGTCGTCGCCCACGTCGTCCTCAGGAGAAGTGGACCGCGGCCCGCACCCGCTCGGCGATGCGGTCGCGGTCCGGGAAATGGGCGGCCTCCAGCGCGGCCGCGTACGGGATCGGCGAGTAGCGGGCTCCGAGCCGTTCTACCGGGGCCGAAAGCCGGCCGAACAGCTCGTGCGAGACCATCGACGCGATCTCCGCCCCCGGTCCGGCGAACTGGGTGGCCGCGTGGACCACGACCAATCTGGTGGTCCGGGCCACACTGTCGAGGACGGCGTCACGGTCGAGGGGGACGAGCGTCCGAAGGTCGATGACTTCGGTGCCGATGCCCTCTTCGGCGAGCTGATCGGCTGCGGCCATCGCCTCGGGCACCTGCCATCCCCAGGTCACCACCGTCGCGTCGGCACCGGCCCGTTTGACCTCGGCGCGGCCGAGTGGGATCTCGAACCGGCCGGCGGGGATGGGTCCCCGGGTGAACAGCAACGACATCGTTTCCATGAAGATGCACGGGTCGTCGTCGAAGATGCAGGCGGTCAACAACCCCTTGGCGTCTCGCGGCGTGCTCGGGACCGCCACCTTCAGCCCGGGAATGTGCATCATCCAGGCTTCGAGGGACTGGGAGTGCTGGGCGCCGAACTGGCGGCCGCCGCCGACCGAGGTGCGGATGGTGATGGGCACATTGGTCCGTCCGCCCGACATGTAGCGGAGCTTGGCGGCGTGGTTGGCCACCTGATCCATGGCCACAGCGAAGAAGTCCATGAGCATCACCTCGGCCACCGGACGCATTCCCACCAGCGACGCGCCGATGGCGGTCCCGACGATGGCTTGCTCCGAAATCGGGGTGTTGCGCACGCGGTCGCGCCCGTACTTGGTGGACAGGCCCTTGGTCCCCTTCATGACGCCGCCGATCGGGTCCTCGATGTCCTCCCCGAGGAGGAACACCTCCGGGTCGTCGGCCATGGCCTGGTCGAGCGCCTGGTTGACCGCCTCGGACATGGTGTGGACCGGGTCGGCCGCCCGGTCGGTGTTGGCCACCCTGGCCTGGGCGGTCATCGAGGCAGGTCCGCTTGGCTCGAGAACACGTCGGTCGACAACTCGTCCGCCGGCGGGCCGGCGCCGGCCTCCGCCGTGACGAAGGCAGCATCTACCGCGTGGAGGACCTCGCGGTCGATGCGCGAGAGGGCGTCCGCCCCTATTCCAAGCTCGTCGACCAGCCAGCGGCGGTAGCGGGACACCGGCTCGCCGGCCTCGGCACGCGCCATTTCGGCCGCGTCCATGTACTCGGTGGTCGCGCCGAAGGTGTGTCCGCCCAGCCGGTAGGTCATGCATTCGAGGAAGGTCGGCCCCCCGCCGGCCCGCGCCCGGGCAACAGCCTCCGCGGCCGCGGCCGCCATGTCCACGACGCTGTTGCCGTCGACGGTCAGGGCCGCCATCCCGTAACCGCGGAAACGCTCGGCCAGGCTGGTGGTGCGGGTGAAGTCAGCGAACTTGGTGTGTTCGCCGTACTGGTTGTGCTGGCAGACGAACACCAGAGGCACTTCCCACAGCGCGGCCAGGTTGCAGGCTTCGTGTGTGGCTCCGATGCTGGTGGCGCCGTCGCCGAAATTGGCCACGGCGACCTGGTCCGTTCCTCGCAGCCGGCAGGCCAGCGCCAGCCCGACCGCGATCGGCAACCCGCCGCCGACCACACCGGTGGTCACCATCAGGCCGGACTGGGGATCCGACAGGTGCATCGGGCCGCCCTTGCCCTTGGATGTGCCGGTGACCTTGCCGCACATCTCCGCCACCAGCTCGTCGAGGGGCACCCCCTTGGCGATGCAGTCGTGCATCCCGCGGTAGGTGGTGACCATGTAGTCGTCACGGCGCAGGTACTCACAGATCGCGGCCGGGATGGCCTCCTGGCCCCGCACCCCGTAGTACGTCATCCGGAACTGACCGGCGTTCAGTCCCTGGACGATCCGGTCCTCGGTCGTCCGAATGGTGGCCATGGTCCGGTAGATGCGCAGTGCGGCCTCCTCCGACAGTTGTCGCGCGGTCCCCTCCGCTGTGGTCATCGCCGGGCCCCCCTTCCCGCGCGTCACGGGGACGGCACGGCCTCGAACTCGGCCCGCAGTCGTTTGCGGTCCACCTTCCCGAAGTCGTTGTAAGGAATCTGCTCCACCACGACCAGTCGCTCGGGGAGCTTGAAGGCGGCGAGTCGGGCGGCGCAGTGGTCCCGGAGGTCATCGAGGGTGAGGGGCTGGCGCACCACCGCGGCCACGCCCACCCGACTGCCCATCTCTGAGTCGTGCACTCCGACCACGGCCACGTCCCGGACAGCCGGATGCGTCCTCACCACCTCCTCCACCTCGGACGGGGAGAACTTCTCGCCGGCCCGGTTGATGGTGTCGACCAGGCGGCCGGACGGGAAGAGGTAACCGTCCTCGTCGGCAGAGACCATGTCACCGGTGCGGAACCAACCGTCGGGCACAGACGGGTCCCCACCCAACGAGGCCGGCACCACGCTCGAGGCGCTCTTCACCCACAGCTCGCCGACCGTCCCAATGGGCACGGGGTCCCTCGTCGCCGGGTCGACGATGCGCACCTCCACGCCGGGGAGCGGCTGCCCCACCGAGGACAGCCGTTCCGGGGGATGGTCCCCGGGGCCGAGCGCGGTGATCGATCCCATCGTCTCGGTCTGGCCGAAGGTGTTGGTCAGGGCCACTCCGGGCAGCGCATCCAGAGCCGTCCGGATCAGCTGGGGCGAAGCCGGCGCCGCACCGTACGTCAGGCTGACCAGCGATCCGAGATCGGTGCAGGAGAAGTCGGGGTGCTCCAGGATGCGGTGGAGCATGGTGGGCACCACAAACGAGGTATTCACCGCGTGCTGCTCCACCAGAGCCAGCCACTCTCCGGCATCGAACCGGGTCTGGACCACTGTCGTGGAGCCCCGGGCCAGCGCCACCATCAACCCGAGCATCCCGCCGATGTGCACGAAGGGCACGCACATCAGGGAGACGGCGGGCACCCGGTCCACTTTCGGCGCGTAGGCCTCGATCCTCGTGAGGACCAGGCTCTGGGGTAGCGGCACGGCCTTGGGTGTGCCCGTCGTGCCACTGGTGAACAGGACGACCACCTCCTCGTCCGGGTCGACGGTCCGGACCGGCTCGTGGTCCCCGGCCCGATGGTCGGTCAACTGCTTGGCGCCGAGCACGCTCGCCCGCCCCGTGCCGCGGAGCAGTGCCCCGTAGCGCTCGCCGGCGACCCCGATCGGACCCGTTCCGGCCACCTCCATGAGCTCACCCAGCTCGTCACGGGTGAGGCGGGGGTTCATCAGGGCGGACGCCGCCCCGATGCGTGCCGCCCCGATGAGCGTGGCCACCGACAGCACGCTCGTGTCGTCCACCAGGGGGATGCGCCAGCCCGGCTCGACTCCGGCCGACCGGAGGGCAGCGGCACACGAGCGCACCGCCGCGTCCAGCTGGCCGTAAGTGGTCGGCACTCCACCGATGATCAGGGCCACCCGATCGGGTTCGGAGCCCGACACCCGCTCGATCAGTCGCCCAAAGGGCTCCTCGTGCACTGGCGCCACGGTACGCTAGGCCGTCATTCCGAGGGCTCGCTGCCCCACACGCCGACGAAGCTCACGCACTCGCCGGGACCGCCGCCCAGGTTGTGGGTGAGCCCGAGGGTGCGACCGGCGTCGGTCACGCTGGCGACCTGGCGCTCCGGAGGAGCCTGGCGCCTCAGTTGCAGCCAGCACTCGAAGAGCATCCGCAAGCCCGAAGCACCGATCGGGTGCCCGAAGCTCTTCAGCCCACCGTCCGGATTGACGGGGAGCTCTCCGTCTCGGTCGAAGGTGCCGGCCAGCACCTCCTTCCAGGCGGTGCCGCGGTCGGCAAAGCCGAGGTCTTCCATCAATACCAACTCGGTCGGCGTGAAGCAGTCGTGCACCTCGGCCATGGCCAGCTCCGAGCGGGGGTCGGTCACGCCGGCCTGCTGGTAGGCATCGGTCGCCGACCGCACCACCTCTTCGAACGTGGTGTAGTCGTAGTCGGGGTCGATGATCCCGGCGGCCGGCCCGGCCACGAAGCTCAGGCCCTTCACGTAGAGGGGCGAGTCCGTGTAGCGGTGGGCGTCCTCGGCCCGGCACACCACGGCCGCGGCGGCACCGTCGCTCACCCCGCTGCAGTCGAACACGCCCAGCTGCCCCGCGACCAAAGGAGACGAGGCGATCTTCTCGAGCGAGACCTCCTTTTGGAACTGGGCCCGGGGATTGACCGCGCCGTTGCGGTGGTTCTTCCAGGCGATCCGGCTCATCACCTCCTTGAGCTCGTCGACATCCACCCCGTACTTGTGGGCATAGGCGGGAACCAGAAAGGAGAAGGCGGCCGGTGAGCTCAGCCCGGCGTTGGTCCCGTCGCCGACCTGGCGGATGCCGGTGAGCCCGGAGTACCCCGAGTCCTTGAGTTTCTCGACCCCGGCCGCCATGGCCAGGTCGTAGGCGCCCGAGGCCACCGCATAGCACGCGTTGCGGAGCGCTTCGGATCCGGTGGCGCAGAAATTCTCGAGACGGGTCACGGGCTTGTAGTCGATCTTGAGCGGCCGGGACAGGGTGAGCCCCGACTGGCCAGACCCCATCGTCCCGAGCCAGAAGGCGTCGACGTCGGCGAGCTCGATGCCCGCCGAGGCGGTGCATTCGACGGTGGCGTCGGTCAGCAGATCATCGACGCTCTTGTCCCACAATTCGCCGAAGGGAGTGCAGCCCATGCCGACGATCGCCACCCGGTCACGAATACCTCTACTGGCCATGTCAGCCTCTCCCTCCTGCGTGCGCCCCCCGGACCGCGGCGCCATCCACCGCGGCATTCGACTCCTGAGGGCCGGACTGGTCCGAGACCGGCCGCGCCTTCCAGAAGTAATTATGCACGCCCTGGGCGGTGTAGAAGCGCCGGAAGGTCATCTCGACCCGAGTGCCGATGGCCAACGACCCGGGGTCGACGTCGGTCATCTCGCCGCGATACCGGCCACCGCCGTCGAAGTCGACGATCGCCCCCACCAACGGTGGGGAGAGGCTGAACGCCAGCTGGTCGACGGTGTAGGTGGCGATGGTGCCCCGCACATCGGCCAGCCGCTGCGGCGCCATCCGGTCGACTGACCGGCAGGATAGGCATACCCGGGTCGGCGGCAGGTGCACGAAGCCGCACTCGAGGCAGCGGCTGGCGGCGAAGGCAAACTTCCATCCCTCGTTGCGACGCATGGCGGGGGCATCGGGACGCTCGGGGTCGGGCCGGCGGGGGGGCTCACGCCGCAGCTGCCCGCGCCAGGTCAGGAAGACGGCATAGGGAAGGTCGCTCCGGCCCTGCTCGGCACTGTCGGCCACCGTCACCAGACCGGCCCGGCCGCGCGCCGCCTGGACCCCCTCGAGGTCAGGGGTGGTCCGTAACAGGACCACATCGGCGCCGTCGGCCAGCCCGACCACCGCGATCACCTCTCCCGGTGCGGCCCGCTCCAACACGTCGGCGAGCCCGATGGCCACCTGGGCCGCCCCGAGGTTGCCGATGCGTGCCGCGTAGTCCGGGACCAGGCGTTCGCGGTCGACACCGAGCGAACCCCGCACGTTGGCCACCGCCCGGGCGTGCAACCCGGCCACGACCAGGTGGTCGACATCGCCGGCACCCAGCCCGGCGCGCGCCAGCGCGTCGGCGAACGCCTGACGCGCCGGAGGGACGAGGGCCTCCTCGCCGAAGCGGTCCTCCCACTGGCGGGATGCCGTCTCCCCCGGGACCCGCCAACGGTCGAGGAACTCGTCGGTGGACGATGCCTGCCCGATCAGGTCGGCCACCCCACCGGTCGGAGCGAAGACAAAGGCGACGGCGCCGTCGCCGGTCTGGCTCTCCTCCGCGCCGCCGGCCAACCCGGTCCTCAGGTCGGAGACGACGGCCAGGGTCGGGCGGTGCGCTCCGTCGAGTGCGGCCAGCCGTATGGTCGCCCAGGCCGAGCGCACCGAACCGCACAGATCGTAGGCCCCGGCGCCGGACGCCAGCCCGAGGGCGGCGTGGATGGTGGTGGCATTGGTCTTGTCCAGGTAGGCCGGATCAGGCGTGGAAAAGAGCACGTCGTCGGGGTTCGGCACGCCGTCGGGCCGGAGGGCCCGGCGGGCCGCCTCCACCCCGAGGGTGGTGGTGTCCTCGTCGTAGGAGGCCACGGCGCGGCTGCCCTTGCCCCCGCCGGTCCCGAAAGCGGCACCGATCGCCTGACGCTGTAGCCGCCAGTAGGGAAGGTAGGTGCCCCATGAGACGATCCCGGCACCCATCAGTGCTTCCCTCCTCGACCCAGTCTCGTTCCCGTCGCGACCGTCCCCACCGGCTCTCGGTCCTGGGCCAGCTGCCCCCCGGCCACCCGCAGGGCCCGGTCGCGCAAGGTGGCGCGATCAGGTTTGCCGATGCCCAGCAGCGGGATCTCCTCGACGTGGACCACCAGTTCGGGCGTCTTGAACCGGGCCACACCGTTCGACGAGAACCAGCGCCGGCATTCTTCCACGTCGAGCCCGCCGTCACCCACCACGAAGGCGGCTACGCGCTCACCGAGTCGTTCGTCGGGGCACCCCACCACCACGGCCTGGCGCACGCCCGGGTGCAACTCGAGGAGCCGCTCCACCTCGGCCGAGGCGATGTTCTCGCCGGCTCGGATGATCACGTCCCGGCAGCGGCCGACGATGGTCAACCAGCCCGCTTCGTCCAGCGTCCCGAGATCCCCGGTGGCGAACCAGCCCCGGCGGACGGCCTCGGCGGTCTGGCCGGAACGGCCATAGCCGACGAAGAGCTCCGGCCCCCGGAGCAGGACCTCGCCCCGCTCCCCCGGCCGGACCCGCCGAGTCGTCCCCGGCTCGACCACCTTGATGACCGCATCGCCCACCGACCGTCCGTCGGTGTCACGCGCCTTGTCCGGATTGTCGGTCGTCGTGCAGGTGGTGACGGTCGGGGCCTCCGTCGACCCGTAGGTCCGTTTCACGGTGGCTCCGAGCTGGCGGCGGGCATCATCGACGAACTCCGGCGTCACACCCATGCCACCGCACGACACGACCCGGAGGCTGCAAGTCGAGGACCCCATGCCCGGCACGGCCATCATGCCGAGGAACAGTGTGGGCGGGCCGATCATGAACGAGACGGCGTGCTGGCCGACCAGCCGGACACCGAGCTCGGGATCCCATTTATCCATCAGCACCACCGGCATGGACGCGGCGCCCGGCACGAGTACGCCGTTCAGCAGGCCCGAGACATGGGCCATGGGCGAGGGCATCAGGGCCGTGTCCCGCGGGGAGAGCCCGTGGGCCCGGATCATGGAGCGGGCCTTGTAGGCCAGACCGCGATGGGTGTGCAGTACGGCCTTGGGTTCGCCGGTCGAGCCGGTGGTGAACAGGACGACGGCCAGGTCCACCCCTCGGGCCCGCCCGGACTCCACGGGTCGGCTGTCGAGCAATCCGTCGAAGCCGGGGTCGGCCCCGCGTACCGAGATGCTCGGTGCGAGGTCACCGAGGGGCATGCCGTCGCCGGCCAGGCTCACCGCCGGCTGGAGGAAGTCGACCATGCGCCCCACCTCGGCCGGGCCCACCTGATGATGGATGGGTGCGGCGATCGCACCGCAGCGCCAGGCCCCTCGGAACAGGACCAGCGCCTCCCACCAGTTGGGGAGCTGCCACGCCACGACATCCCCGCGGCCCACCCCGATCGACCTGAGACTGCCGGCCACCGCACCGACCACCCGCTCCAGCGAGGCCGCATCGAGCTTGACGTCCCCGTCGACCACCGCCGGGCGCGATGTGGAGCGCTCACCCGTCAGCAGCCGGTCGAGGGTGGGAACGTCCCAGGCCCCGCCGGGTCGCAGATACCGGGTCGCGCCGGCCTGGCGGTAAGTCGGTCGCAGGGTCACGAGGTCGGGACGGGACCCTCCACCACGTCGGGCACGGCCAACCGGACCGGGGGCGCCTCGCGCCAGCTCGGGATGCCGTCCGCCGGCTCGGCCACCGGGTACTTGCTCTCATGGATCCCGGCCCAGTGGGCGTGGTTGAGCTCGTGGAGGGTGAAGCAGGACTGGAGCGAGTTGTAGAAGCCCATGTTGTCCACGGTCTGGTTCACCGATTCCTTGATCATGAGCGCCGTCATGGTCGGGACACGGGCGATACGGCGGGCGTACTCGAGTGTGCGCTCGCCGAGCTCGTCAGCCGGGAACACCTTGGACACCATCCCCAGACGGTGTGCCTCCTGTACGTCGATGGCGTCGCCGGTCAGCATGAGCTCCTTGGTGCGCCGGGGCCCGAACTCCCACGGGTGGCCGAAGTACTCCATGCCACACATGCCCAGGCGGGTGCCCACCACGTCGGCGAAGAGCACGTTGTCTGCGGCCACGATCAGATCACAGGCCCACATGAGCATGAGCCCGGCCGAGTACACCGGGCCGTGCACCTGGGCGACGGTGATCTTGCGCAGGTTGCGCCACCGCAGGGTGTTCTGGAAGTAGTAGTGCCATTCCTGGAGCATGAGGGACTCGGTGCCCTTGCGGGTGGCGCCGTTGATGGTGGTCGTGCGGTGCTGGCCGGGACCGGGCTCGCCCTCGGCCCGGGCCTCCTTCGAGCCCAGGTCGTGGCCCGAGGAGAACAGCGGCCCGACACCGCCGAGGATGACGACCCGCACCTTGTCGTCTTCCTCGGCGCGGATGAAAGCGTCGTCCAGGTCGACCAGCAGGCCCCGGCTCTGGGCATTCCGCGTCTCGGGACGGTTGAGCAGGATGCGCACCACCTCTCCGCCGTCCAGCTCCTCGTACGTGACGAACTTGTAGTCGCTCATCTCCGGGTCTCCTCTTCTCCGTTCACGGTGGCCACGGTACCGCGTCGTGGCAGCGCTTCCCCCGGGCGTCCGCCCGCCACTGCAGCGCCGTCCGGCTCGGGACGGGCTCGGTATGGCCCCGCGCCCACACACGGGCGCGGGGCGGGCGCGGGGCGGGCGCGGGGCGGGCGCGGGGCGGACCCGATGGCTCAGTCGACGATGCTGAGCGCGACCTTCGGGCACGAGCGCACGGCCTGTTCCACCTTGGACCTGAGCTCCTCGCCGGGCTCCTCGTCGAGCACGTAGAGCTGGTCGTCGTCGCGCACCTCGAACACCTCGGGCGCGGCGGCCATGCAGAGCGCGTTCGACTCGCAGCGACCCCGGTCGACAACCACCCTCACACAGGCGAGCATACTGAACGAGTGGCACCGGGGCGACTGCCCCGGCCCAGGCCACAGGCCCGAAAATGCCGTTTCCGCTGGCTCCTGCCGCGCTGCTAGCATTGGGCGCAGGTTCCGTGAACTGCCGGGAATGCCGTTGCGCCACCCGCCGTCTGGCTGTGGGAACCGGGGGTGCACCGGAGAGAGAAAGGCGTGGCGATGTCCCCCCGAGCGTTGGATTTTCCGGTCTTCGATGCCGACAACCACATGTACGAGACCACTGACGCGTTCATCAAGTTCCTGCCGCGCGAGTACGACGGGCTCATCCGCTTCGTCGAGGTCGACGGGCGCACCAAGATCGCGGTGAACGGCCTGATCAGCAACTACATCCCCAACCCGACCTTCGAGGTGGTCGCCGCTCCCGGCGCTCAGGAGGAGTATTTCAAGATCGGGAACCCGGACGGGAAGTCGCGTCGCGAGATCATGGGCAAGCCGATCCGGTCGCTTCCGGCCTTCATGGCCCCCGAGCCCCGGCTCAAGCTGATGGACGAGCAGGGCATCGACCGCGCCCTCATGTGGCCGACTCTGGCCAGCCTGCTCGAGGAGCGGCTCCGGGGCGAGCCCGACGCCGTCCATGCTGTTGTCCACGCCCTCAACCAGTGGATGCACGAACATTGGACGTTCAACTACGAGAACCGGATCTTCCCAACTCCGGTCATCCATCTCGGCATCGTGGACCAAGCCATCGCCGAGCTCGAGTGGGTGCTCGAGCGCGGCGCGAAGATCGTCCTCATCCGCCCGGCCCCCGTGTACGGCTACTTCGGCCCCCGTTCCTTTGCCCTCCCTGAGTTCGACCCCTTCTGGACGGTGGTCGACCATGCGAGGATCCCGGTCGGCATGCACGCCTCCGACAGCGGCTATCAGCGCTACTTCGACGAATGGGAGGGCAACCGCCACGGAGAGATGACGCCGTTCAAGGGGGGCTCCGGCTTCATGGCCATCGTCGGCCACCAGGGACGGCCCATCATGGACACGATCGCATCTCTGATCGGGCACGGCCTCTGCAGCCGGTTCCCCGACCTGCGCTTCGCTCCCGTGGAGAACGGCAGCAACTGGGTGCGCCCCATCCTCGAGCACTTGGCCGCCGCCTACCACGCCGCACCCAAATCGTTCGACGAGGACCCGGTGGACGTGTTCAAGCGCAACATCTACGTGCACCCCTTCCACGAAGAGGATCCGATCGGACTCGTGGGCATCCTCGGTGCCGATCGGGTGCTGTTCGGTTCGGACTTTCCGCATCCCGAAGGGCTGGCCGACCCGTTGAGCTTCGTCGACGAGCTCTCCAACCTGCCCGACGACGCGGTACGGAAGATCATGGGTGGCAACCTCGGCCATCTGATGGGGTTCGACGCCGCCGCCTGAGATGCATCGGCACCGGTTGGGTCAGCGGGCCGGTGCCGTGGCGGTGGTAGGCCGTTCCGAGCGGCATCGTCGTCCTGTCCTGAGCGAGGTGGCCTCGACGTAGGATCATCGACCAGGATCGGCAGCGACCAAGGCCACCATCGACATGGCGGAACCCAACTGGGCCGAACAGGTAACAGCCATCGCCACCGCCGTCGGGGCATTGGGCCTCCTCGGTGCCATCGGCGCCGCGCTGTTCGCCGGCCAACAAGTGCGTGAGGAACGCAAGACGCGCCAAGCCCACATGGCTGCAGACTTCTTCCGTCGGTGGGACGAGGATGCCCTGGTGGAGACTCGGCGCCTGGTGGATCAGTTCGAGGACCGATGGGAGCTCAGCGACGCCTTCCGGCGATACCGCGCCGCCAACGCGGTCGAGACCTACGTCATCTACCGCGAGCTCGACTTCTTCGAGCAACTGGCTGCCTTCGAACAGCAGGGGGCGATGGACTTCGGCCTGATCGAGCTCATGCTGGGTCGGACCCTGGTCGAGCGTTGGGAGATGTGGAAACCCACCATCGACGCCATGGGGCCGGCCAACCCGTACCCCAATTTCGAGGCGCTGGCCGCCAAGATGCAGTCGGCCCTGGCCGAACCGGCCGGGCCGCCGACGCCCAGTAGGCGCAGGTAGAGCACAAGAGCCCTGGTCAACCGGGGTGCAAGTCGCCGGACCTCCGGGTCAGCCGTTGGAAGATCGGCGTCGGGGCCGCCGCCCCGGAAGACTCAGGCTCCAGCCGGAACGGCACGATAGAGAATGAGTGACCAGCGAGGACAGGCGGCCGGCGGTAGCTGACGACGAGGTGTCGGTCGTCGTCACCCGGGACGAGGCCGCGCTCATCATTTCCGTCGGCCCCGAGATGACCGACGTGCTCGGGTGGTCAGCCGACCAGTTGATCGGCCGGCCCTCCACCGAGTTCATCCATCCCGATGACCAGAGCGGTGCCATCGCCGCCTGGTTCCAGATGATCGAGGCTCCCGGCGAGCCGCACACGTGGCAGGGTCGCTATCGGACCAGGGAAGGCGACTGGAAGTGGATCGAGTGCGTCAACGTGAGCCGGTTGGACGACCCGGTCTCCCCCGTCGTGCTGACCACCATGCGGAGCGCCAGCGTCGACGGGATCAGTCTGGCCGATGAGCTCCGGGACCGGGAGGAGCTACTGGGCCGCCTGTCGGAGGCCATGCCGATCGGGATGTTCCAGATCGACGGGGGCAGGAACATAACGTTCACCAATGACCGATTGCACTCGATCCTCGGCCACGAGGCGTCGTCCACCATCGACGCGGAGTTCTCGCTCGTGGACGGCGAGGACAAACGCATCCTGACCCGGGCCGTCGACCAGGTACTGGCAGGCCAGGGAGTCGACGACATCGAGCTCCGATTCGTCCGCTTCTTCGAAGAACCCGCAGAAGAGCACGTCTGCATGCTCAGCATGCAGCCCTTGACCGACGCAGTCGGCAACGTCACCGGAGCGGTCGGGTGCGTCTCCGACGTCACCGAACAGGTCCACCTGCGACGCCAGCTCGAACAGCGCGCCAACACCGACGAGCTGACTTCGTGTCTCAACCGGGCAGCCATCCTCGACGCCCTGGCCTCGGGTGTCGACCGGCGTCAGAGCGGTCACACGGGCACCGGCGTCATCTTCGTCGACCTGTGTCGCTTCAAGGAGGTCAACGACGCCTTCGGTCACACTGTGGGCGACTACGTGCTCAAGCTGGCCGCGGACCGGCTCCAGGGAGCCGTCCGCGACGACGACCAAGTTGGTCGGTTCGGCGGTGACGAGTTCCTCGTCGTGTGCCCCGGCGTGGACAGCGAACGGAGCGCGCTGGAGATCGCCACGCGCATCCAGCGGGCTCTGACCGACGAGCTGAACCTCGGAACGGGATCAATCGAGCTGCGGGCCAGCATCGGACTCGCCTGGTGCGCCGAGGCCATCGATGCCGACGAGCTCGTGGCCCAGGCCGACCAGGCCATGTACCACGCCAAGCGGGCCGGGTCGTCGGCCGTCGGGATCTTCGCCCATTCCGGGTGACGCGACCAGACCGGTTCCCGCCCGTCCCAGCCCTAGTTGTGCCGCACCTCGTCGAAGGGCCGGTCGCGGTCGGCGGCGTATTCCCTCGGCATTCCGAGTACTCGCTCACTGATGATGTTGCGTGCCATCTCAGTGCTGCCGCCACCCAGGCTGCCCCCCTGGCGGTTGAGATAGGCCTCCCCCCAGTTGAAGTCGTTGTCGTGGGTCCACGCTCCGATCCCGGAACCCGCGATCTCGACGGCCATGTCGAAGTTGCGCTCGGTGTTGGTGGCGGCGAGCAACCGCGGCATGGCACCGGCCGGCGGCGGAAACGCCCCGGTCCGGATGCCGGTGGTGATCCGCTGGGCCAGCTGGCCCTGGACCCGCTGATTGACCCGATCCTCCGCCACCAACTGGCGGACTCGCGGGTCACCTATCGTGCCGGTCTCCCCGGCCAGCTCGAGCAGCTCCGAACGCTGGCCGCCGTGCCCGGCGGCCACGACCGCCACCCCGCTGGCGAAGGGGGACCCTCCGCCCACCGCGTCGCGTTCATGGAAGAGCAGTCGTGAGGCTACCGTCCAGCCGTCATTGACCTCCCCGACCACGTCAGACGCGGGGATCGGCACGTCGTCGAAGAACTCCTGGCAGAACTCGGCCGTGCGGTTGACCATGTTGATCTGCTGTATCTCGACACCCGGCTGGTGGATCTTCATGATGAACATGGTGAGCCCGCGGTGCTTGGGAGCATGCCAGTCGGTACGGGCCAGGCACATGGCATAGTCGGCGCGGAACGCCCCCGTGCTCCAGATCTTCGATCCGTTGAGGATGAAGACGTCCCCGTCCCGGCTCGCCCGGGTCACCAGTCCCGCCAGGTCCGAGCCGCCGCTCGGCTCGGAGAGGAACTGCACCCAGAGCTCGTCACCTCGCAGCATGGCCGGGATGTGGCGGACCTTCTGCTCCTCGGTGCCATAGTCGAGGAGTGTGGCCGCCAGGATGGTGAAGGTGGGCACGTTGAATTGGGTCGGCATCTGGTACTCCAGCGACTCCCGGGTGAACGCCCGCTGGTGGGCGCGGGACAGGCCCTGCCCGCCGTACTCGACGGGGAAGCAGATGCCGGCGAAACCGGCCTCGAACAGTGTGCGCTGGAGGCGGCGGGCCCGCTCGCCCGTCTCGTCCTCGCGAATCAACATGGCGTTGGTGTAGCCGGCCGGCAACCGAGGCATGTTCTCGGCCAGCCAGGCCCGGGCCCGTAGACGGAACGACTCGACATCCTCTCCCTCGGGATCCCCCTCGGCGACGGTCGATCCCTCGAATGGGCTCATCGCTCGACCTCTCCCATTCCCATGGACACCGCCACCCGTTCGCGATGCTCACGGGGCATGCCCAGCTGAGTGACGTCGACCATCACCCGCCGGAGATAAAGGTGCAGGTCGTGGTCCCAGGTGACGCCGATCCCTCCATGGAGCTGGACGCAATCCTGCAGGATGGCCGGGCCGCGCTCCCCGATGTAGGCCTTGGCCACGCTGACCAGCTCAGCTGCGCTCTTCGACGCGGTGTCGACACTGCGGGCGGCGGCTCCCGCCGTGGCCAGGGAGGCCTCGAGCCAGGTCTTGAGATCGGCGAAACGGTGCTTCAACGCCTGGTAGGACACCAGGGGACGGCCGAACGAGTAGCGATCGGTGGCGTACTCCACGGTGAACTCGAAGACCCGCTCGACCGCCCCGGCCATCTCGGCGCATTGGAGCACCACGGCGGTCTGCAGCTGATGCTCTACGTCCCCGGCCGCGCCGCCCACCTCGCCGATCACCATCTCCCTCGGCACCTCCACGTGGTCGAAGGAGACCTTGGCGTAGCGCCGCACCAGATCGAGGCTGTGCATCTTCTCGGCACGCACCCCGGGGTGGTTCGACGGGACCAACAGCTGGGTCGGGCCCGCCGTGGTGACCACCGTCACCAGGTGGACGTCGGCCTCGGCGCCGCCCTCGGTCGGCCCGCTGACCCCGTCGATGATGAAACCGTCCGTGGTCGGCGTCACCCGGACGGCTCCGCCGGTGTCGATACCGGCGGCCGGTGCACCCCAACACCAGGAGGCGATGCTGGCCCCGTCGAGCAGCCCGGGGAGCACCTGCCGGCGCTGTTCGTCCGTCCCGGACCGGCACAGGGCTTCGGTCACCACATTGACCGGCATGAGCGGGCCGGGCGACACCAGTCGGCCCATCTCCTCAGCGACCAAGACGAGGTCAAGGAGGCCGTGCCCGGACACACTCCCTCCGCCGTCCTCTTCTGTCACCAGGAGCGAGGTCCATCCGAGCGCCGTGCCGCTCTTCCACCACCCGCGTTCGTATCCGGCGGGCTCTCCGTCGGCCAGTTGTCGAACGGTCTCGAGCGGACAGGTGGACTCGAGGAACTTTCGGGTCGTCTCGTGAAACAGCTGTTGATCGTCGGTGAGGCGTAGGTCCACTCGGTTCCCTACCCCTGACCGCCCGGAGGGAAGACCAACGGCAACGACTCGATCTGACGCAGGGCCGGCTGGTACACCAGATCGGCACCGCTCGCGATCGAGTAGGACGGGATCCTCCGGTGCCACTCGCGCAGGGCCACCCGAAGCTCCATCCGAGCCAGGTGCGAGCCGAGACACCGATGGATGCCCCCACCGAAGGCGAAGTGCTTGTTGGGATTGCGCATGAGGTCGACGGTGAAGGCGTCGGGGAGCGCCCGCTCGTCGACGTTGGCCGCCCCGATGAGGACCCCGACCCCTTCGCCCTTCCTCACCGGGCAACCCTCGAGGTCGATGTCGGCCGTCGCCGTGCGGGCCACCGTGGTCACGGGGGACTCCCACCGCAGCAGCTCCTCGACGGTGGACGGGATGATCGACGGATCGTCAACGATCCGTTGGCGCTGCTCGGGGTGCGCTCCCAGGTAGGCCATGAAGCACTCGAGGCTGTCGGTCACTGTGTCCAGACCGGCCAGGATGAAGAGGAAGCAGATCCCCACGATCTCGTCCACGGTCAACCGTTGGCCATCGATCTCCGCGCTGAGGAACAGGCTCAGGATGTCGTCCTGGCCCTGGGGGTTGGTCCTGCGATCTTCCAGCACGCCCCGGAAGTACTCCTCGATCCGGTCCGCAGCTACCTTCTGGCTGGTGACGATCTCGTCGAGGTCGTCACCGGCCGGCCGCAGGATCCCGTCCTTCATCTCGAGGAACATGTCGAGCTGCGACAGGGGCAGGCCGACCAGCCGCAGGAACACCGACGAGGGCAGGGGCACCGCCAGCTCTTCGGCGAAGTCGCACGATCCGCGGTCGATGAACGCGTCGATCCGTTCGTTCACCAGTCGGGCGATGTCGGGTTCGAGGGCGTTCATCTGGCGCGGTGCGAAGATGGGATCCAGCAGCCGGCGGTAGTTGCGGTGATCGGGCGGATCCACCTGCAAGGGGATCAGGGGCACGGACTGCCCGAGGTCGACTGTCTCCATGGCGGACGAGAATTCCTCGGGGTGCTGGAGGACGTACTCGACGGCGGACCGGCGCACCACCTGGGAACCGAAAGTGCCCGGCACCACCGCTCCGTGCTCCTGGGCCCGACGGTAGAAGGGCTGGGGATCAGCGCTCACGTCGGGGTCCAGGAACCCCTCCGGATCGAAGGCCCTCGATTCCGCGGCCTGTGACATGGCTTCCTCCTGGGATGTCCCGGCACGGTGGGACCGAGGGACGTTGAGTGAGAATCGGCTTTTCAGCCACATTACCGCGGCACCCGGACCCAGCCCGCCACGACCCGGGCCGAACGTCAGACGACCTCGTCGACCAGCCCCCAGCGGTGGGCGGTGTCGGTGTCGACGGATTGCCCGGACAGCGACATCCAGGCCGTCCGGTGCCGGCCGATGCGGCGGGGCAACGTCGCCGTACCGCCCGCACCGGGGATCAGGCCCATGCCCACCTCAGGCAACTGCATCCAGGTGCCCGGAGCCGCCGTCACCCGAGCGGCCAGAGCCGGGAGCTCGATCCCGGCCCCCACGCATGCCCCGTGGAGATGGGCGACCACCCGATCCCCGACCACCCCGAGCAGGCGGCAGGCGCTCCGGGCGGTGCGCACCAGGTGGGCGCAGGCGGGGTCGGTCAGCGTGCCGAACTCCGCCAGGTCGCCCCCGCTGCAGAAGTCGGGCCCCTCGCCGTAGAGGTTCACCACGCCGATGGACGGGTCGGCGCAGGCCACCGCCAGGGCTTCGCACAACTGGTCGCGCATGGCCGAGCTGTAGGCATTCCGGACCCGGGGTCGGCTCAGAGTGATATCCAGACGATCGTCCGAGCGCTCGACGACCACGACGCGTCCGGGAGGGTTCGGCCCCGGCTCGGCGCGGGGCCCCTGAGTCCTCAGCCAGGCCGCGAACTCCGCGCCCGCCTGGAGACTGGAGTACGCCAGGGACTCGGCGATGAGATCGTGATCGAGGCCGTGGCGGCCTGTCACGCGCAGCACCTGGGCCAGGATGACGGAGGCCGCCGGGTGGTCCTCGACCGCCGCGGCCACCAATTCGAGGCCGGTGTCGAGGTCCCCCACGCCCACCCAGGGCGATGGCGCATCGATCGGACCGGCCAGGGCCACGTCGACCCCGGCGAGCGAGACCCGACCCACCTTCTTGTGGCCGATCCCCACCACAACGCCGGGGAACGACGGGAACAGCTCGAGCGAGGGCACCTCGCCGTCAGTGTCCAGATCCACCGCGAGGACGGGCTGTCCGGCGAGCATGGCGAGTGCCTCGGCCCAGCCCTGCTGGGCGCGCTGCAACAGGTCGGCGGCCGCCTTCACCTCGAGCACATCGGCGCGGACCATCACGGCGAGCGTAACGGGTGACCGGGTGGCCGCTCGGGTCCCCGCGGGTCGGATGATCGATCCACCATAATGACCACCCATGGTGACGGGCCCGGACCAGCCAGCCGCTCATCGGCGGCGGTCGATCACCGTCGGCGTCGACATCGGCACCACCTCGGTCAAGGCCCTGGCCGTGTCCGACGAGGGTGAAGTGCTGGCCAGGTCGCGCGTCCCGCACCGGATCATCCACGCCTCGGCTGACCACATGGAGCACGACGCCCACGCCGCATGGCGACGAGGACCGCAACGGGCGCTCGGCGCCCTGCAGCAGACCGTGGCCCGCGGCGAGCTCGGACCGGTCGACGTCGCCGGCATCTGTGTGGCCGGCATGGTGCCCTCGCTCACCGCGGTGGACCGGCGGGGCATACCCCGCACGCCGGGGCTCCTGTACGGCGACCTGCGTGGGCGCGGCGAGGCGACAGCCCCGCTGGCCGCCGACTCGAGCGCCGGCGAAGCGGGCGCCATGCCTGACGCCGAGGGCTTTCTCGCCTGGACGGCCAAGGAGATGCCGGACGCCTACGGCTACTGGCCGGCCCAGGCGGTCGCCACCCATGCCCTCGCCGGTCAGGCGGTCATCGACACGGCGGTGACCGCGTCGCTCGGGGGCCTGTACCGGGCGGGGCGGTGGAACGACGAGCTGCTGGGTCGCCTGGGCGTCGACCCGGCCCGGCTCCCCCGCGTGGCGCTGACCGGTCAGCACGCCGGCGAGCTGCGCCGCAGCCGGCGTCAGGCCCAGGCGGCGGGCTCGCCCCCCGGTTGGGACGACGCGGCCGCGGTCGTGGCCGGCGGCACCATCGACGCCTTCTGCGACCAGATCGTGGCCGGCGCCGACCAGATCGGGGACGTGCTGGTCATCTTCGGCGCCACCCTCATCGTCTGGGTGGTGACGGACAACTGGGTGGACGTGCCCGGATTGTGGACCGTGCCCCATACCGTGACTGGGCGGGTGCTCATCGGCGGGCCGAGCAACGCGGGCGCTCTGTTCGTCGACTGGGCCCAGTCGATGCTCCACCGTCCCCGCGCCCGGATCGCGACCGGCGACGGCCGGACCGGGGACCCGCGGCGGGTGCCGCTCTGGCTGCCCTACCTGCGGGGGGAGCGCGTGCCCTTCCACGACACGTCGCTCCGGGCCGGCCTCTTCGATCTCGATATCACCGACGGCGCGTCCGGGGTCTCCCGGGCCGCCTACGAGGCCAGCGGGTTCGTCGTCCGCAGCATCATCGAGCGCTCCGGGGTCGAGGCGCGACGGATCGTGGCCAGCGGGGGTGGGACCCAGGTGGCGGCGTGGATGGCAGCCGTGGCCGACACCACCGGACTGCCGGTCGACACGGTGGCAGTCCCCGAAGGCGCCGCCCTCGGTGCCGCTTTCCTGGCCCGCATGGCGGCGGGTCTCGAGCCCTCGTTGGACGGCTCGCAGGCCTGGGCGCAACCTGGCCAACGGGTCCGGCCCGACCTGACCTGGCACGAGGCGGCCACGCGGCGCTTCGAGCGGTTCGTGGCCCTCGGCTCTGGGCCCTAAGGCGCGAGCGTCCCGGTGGACTCGAGATCCGTCAGGTGACCGCGGCCGGCTGGAAAGCCACCTTTACTGCACCGCTGTCCTGCTGGGTCGAAAGCACTCGTAAGGCGTCGTGCCAGTGGTCCAACGGAAAGCGGTGGGTCAGCATGCCGGTGAGGTCGATCCGGCCGGATTGCACCAGATCGAGATAGTGACGAATGGCGTGTTGGCGGACGCCCTCGACCACCTCGACGCCGAAGGCGTTGGAGCCCACAATGGAGAGCTCCTTGAAGTACACGGGGGTGTACTCCCAGCGGCCCGGCGTGTGCACTCCGGTCTGCACGAGCGTGCCGCGCTCGGCGAGCACGCGGACACCGAGCTCGAGGGTCTCGGGCCTTGCCACGGTGTCGTACACCACGTCGATGGCGCCGGGATGAGCCATCGGCAATCCGGCGAACGCAGTGTGGAGGACCCCGCCCGACCATTCGGCCAGCGACTCGATCACATCGAGCCGCGGCTCGTGGGGCAGGACCAGGTGGGCGCCGAACTTGGTGGCCAGCTCGGCTTGGGCGGGGAACCGGGCGATGACCGCAATCTCGGTCTCGGGGTAGAGGGATCGGAGGATGGCCACGCTGGTCACTCCGAGCGCACCGGCCCCGTAGACCAGCGCCTTGCCGCCCGCCGGAGGCGGGCAGCGGAGGATGGCGTGCAGGGACACCGAGAACGGGTCGGCCAGAACCGCCGTCTCGTCGCTGACCGTGTCCGGTATCGGGATGAGCATCGAGTCGTGCGCGGCCATGAGGTCGGCCCAGCCGCCCGGCGCGTCCTTGGCCACCCCGACGTGGACCCCGGGGCCGAGGGCACCCTCGGTAAAGCTCCAACACAGGTTGAGGTCGCCCGCCTGGCAGGCCGGACACGGCGGGCGGATGCCGCGGGGCCCGCAGGTCAGCCACGGGTTCAACAGAACGCGCTGGCCGACCTCGAGCCCCTCTGCCTCGGGCCCGAGGGAGACGACCTCCGCCACCACCTCATGACCGGGTATGTGCGGGATGGAGGAGAACGCGGCCATCGGATTGTCGATGTCGCCGGACTCGAACTCGCCGAGGACCAGCTTCGTCTCCGATCCGCACACCCCGGAGAGGAGCGGCCTGGTGATGACCCAGTCGGGCCGCACCAGAGCGGCGTCGTCCACCTGCTGGAGACCAAAGGGGAGGGCATCGATCCGACGGTCCAGTTCGTCCCCCGCCTCGTCCCGGGCGTCATCGGGCCGGCGCGGTACCCCGAATACCAGGGCTCTCACGAGCGGTCCCTGGCACATGCGTCAAGACTTGCGGGCTGGGCCTGCGTGGTCACGGGCTCTGACCGGGGAAGAACGCCGGTCGGAGTCGTAGGGGGCACGGAGTCCATGGGGATCACGGTAGCAATCGCGCCGCCCTCCCGATTCGGCGCCGGCCCCTCACTCACCCCACCATGGCCGTCGCGGCCCGGGCGGCCAGGGCGGCGAGGGTCAGGGTCGGTCCGTAGCCCGACGAGGTGACGAACACCGACGAGTCGGCGATCAACACGTTCTCGTACTGGTGCAGGCGCCCCATCCGATCGGCCGCCGAGGTATCGGGGTCGTTTCCCATGCGCACCGTCCCCATCACGTGCCGGCTCATGGGCGCGTGCTCGGTGGTCCGGTCCCCCGGGCCGCCCTTGGTGCCTGGCGACGTGACGATCGAGGTCCACTCGGCCCCCATGGCCTCCAAGATGGAGGCCAGCTTCGGACCATGGTGGGCGGAGGCGACCAACTCGTGCTGGTGGGGTCGGTAGGTGTAGCGGGCCACGGGGAAGCCCCGCACGTCGCGGACGGTCGGATCGAGGTCGATCATGTTGGTCGGAACCGGCAGGTCCTCCCCCTGCATGGTGAAGGCCCAGAGGCGCTCACGCATCGGAGAGGATCGCATGGCCTCCTGGTGGGATCGGCCCCAACGGTAGATCTTGGCCTCCATGATCGGCAGGGCCGGGCCGCCGTGCTCCACCATCCCACCTTTCATCCACTGGAGGCCGCCCGCCTTGGCTGCGGCCCGGGACTCGTCGTCCTGGATCAACGCGTCGTCATGCATCTCGGTGACGGCCCGGCCCCGTTCGCCGTGAAAGCGGTAGCCGGCGAAGGTCCCGATCACGATGGTCTGGAAGTGCGTCATCAGATGACGGCCGATGAGCGGGTGGTCGAAGCCGGACAGCAGCAGGAGACGTGGCGTCTCGACCGCGCCTCCGGCCACCACCACGTGACGGGCGTCCATGGAGCGCTCGATCCCGTCGGGCCCGATGAAGTCGACGCCGGTCGCCCGCCGGCCTTGGGTGCGGATGCGCGAGACGAAGGTCTCCGGCCGGAGCTCGGCATTGCCGCTCAGCAACGCCCGCTGGAGCATGGCCACCGGATCTCCCTTGGCGTGGATGGGACAGGCGAAGTAGGCGCAGAACCCGCAGTTGTTGCACGCGGGCCGGCCGTCGTAGACCTCCGAGTTGGTCGCTCCCGGGGCTGGGTAGGGATGGAAGCCGAGGGACTCGGCCGCCGCCGCCGACAAGGTCGCGCCGTACATCGAGGGACCGGGAGGCATCGGATACGGACCGGAGCGCCAGGCGGCGAACGGATTGGCCCCGGCCAGGCCCGAGACGCCGATGCGGCGCTCGACGTCGGCGTAGTACGGCTCGAGCTCGGCATAGTCGAGCGGCCAGTCGTCCACCGACGCGCCCTCCTGCGGGCCGTACGAGGACAGCATGGCGAAGTCCTCCTCCAAGAACCGCGGCACCTTTCCGTCGGCGTGGGTGCCGCCCCCTCCCACCGTCGAAGGAATCGAGTTCACCTCGCCGACGAACGAGTGGTCGCCATCGTCGGCCCCGACCCGGAAGGTGCGCGGCTCGAGGAACGGATCGGGGCCGAGGAAGTAGCGGTCGATGAATTTGATCTCGTCGTTGGAGAAATCCTCTAGCAGGCGGCTGGGATCGTCGAGGTCGATGAGGTGGTTCCGACCCTTCTCCAGGATCACGACCGACCACCCGGCCGCGGTGAGGACGTCGGCGACCGTCGCTCCGCCCGGTCCCGAGCCCACGATGACGGCGTCGACGGTCACGGGCCGGACACTTCGACGTCGCTCCACCCGCGGGGTTGGACATCCCCGGCGTACCCGATGTTGGACCAACCCACGCCGTCCCGGTTGCCGCCGTACTCGGGCGCCCCGTACATCCCTTCGCAGGCGTGCTCGTACACCAGCCGGGTAAAGTCCCGCTCGGCCCGCAGACGACGTATCTGTACCTCCGGGTCGCAATGGCAGAAGTCAGGTCCGAGCGCGGCCAGCCCGGCCCGATACCGCTCCTGGAGGCCGACTACCGGACCGTTGAACTCGCGCTCGGGGTGGCCGAGCGAGCCTTCGATCCGGGTACGCCAGGCCAGCTCGTCGAGGGCGGTCAGCGGGTGGAACCGCGAGAACCCGGCCACACCGCCGAACCGGCCCGATGACGGCCCGCCGGCCCAGATACGGGGCGGGTCGAAGGAGAAGGCGCCGAGAAGGCCGTCGATGTAGTCGGCCACGCACGCGTCGGTGGCCCCCGGCGTGTCGTCGGCCGGAATGAGCCGCTCGCACATGGCCACCAACGTGCGGTACTCGTCGTCGGTCAGCCAGGTCGCCATCGGGGGGAACCTAACAGAACGGCTCACACGCCGACTGGCTAGCATCCCCGTGATGTTCGCCAACGGGCCCGCCTTCCGACTACTGCCACGACTCGATCCAGACAACGAGTTCTTCTGGAAGAGCGGGCGGGACGGCGTGCTCCGATTCTTGCGTTGCGGCTCATGTGGAAGGTTCGTCCATCCTCCGGTGCCGCGCTGCCCCTTCTGCTTGAGCGTCGCTCTCTCCCCTGAACCGGTCAGCGGCCGAGGGACGGTCCATTCGTTCACTGTCAACCACCAGCAGTGGATACCCGGATCGGATCCCTACGTGATCGGCTTGGTGGCCATCGACGAACAGCCCGACGTCCGCCTCATGACCAACTTCGTCGAGTGCGTCCCCGACGAGCACCTGATCGGCACGCCGGTAGAAGTGGTGTTCGAACAGAACGAGGACGTGTACCTGCCGCTCTTCCGGCCGATCATCGCGTCCGGAGCCCGGGCCGGAGCGCGGTCATGAGCGGATTCCCCGCCGAGCGCCAGGCCGCCATCACCGGCCTCGGGCAGTCGGACATCGGCCGGCGCCTCGGGCGCACCGAGCTCGACCTCACCCTGGACGCCTGCCTCGAGGCCGTCGCCGATGCCGGTCTGACCAGGGAGGACATCGACGGGCTGGCCACTTACCCCGGAGCCGGACTCGGCACGGGCGGGTTCGCCGGCCCCGGCACCCCCGAGGTACAGGACGCCCTGCGTCTGCGACTCAACTGGCACGACGGCGGCGGGGAGGGCCCGGCCCAGATGCGGGCCGTCATCGCCGCCTGCTTCGCCGTCGCCGCCGGCGCCGCTCGGCACGTGCTCGTCTACCGGACCGTGACCGAATCGACCGCGCAGGGCGAGGGCGGGCGCCAGGGTATCGGGGGGAGCGGTGGTGGGTCATCCGGTGCGCCCCGCTTCTCGGGGTTTCTGCAATGGTCGCTGCCCTTCGGGGCGGTCTCCGCGGCCAACTGGATCGCCCTCGTCGGCCAGCGCCGCTTCCACGAGTTCGGTCTGACCCGCGAGCAGCTGGCGAACGTGGCCTTGAACGGCCGTCGCAACGCCACCCTCAACCCGAAGGCCCTCTACCGCGATCCGCTGACCCTGGACGACTACATGAGCGCGCGCATGATCTCGTCTCCTCTGTGCCTGTTCGACTGCGATGCCCCCTGCGACGGGTCGACCGCGGTCGTGGTGTCCCACGTCGACTACGCGGCCGATGCCCCACGACCCGCCTGCCACGTCAACGCGGTGGGCACCGCCCTGTGGGGACGACCGAGCTGGGACCAGTTCGACGACATGACGACCATGGCGGCCAGGGACGCGGCGGCCAGCATGTGGGAGCGGACCGATCTTCGGCCCTCGGATGTCGATGTGGCCGAGCTCTATGACGGGTTCAGCATCCTGGCCATGGTGTGGCTCGAGGCGCTGGGCTTCTGCGGGCGCGGCGAGAGCGGGCCGTTCGTCGACGGGGGCAGCCGTATCGCCCTCGATGGCGAGCTTCCTCTGAATACCGCGGGGGGCCAGCTGTCAGCCGGGCGCCTCCATGGCTTCGGGCTGATCCACGAGGCCTGCGTGCAGTTGCGCGGCGACGGCGGTGCCCGCCAGATCCCCGGACGGCACGAGGTGGCGGCGGTGGCCAACGGCGGCGGTCCGATCGCCGGCTCGTTGCTTCTGACCCGGGGCGTCGAATGAACGGGACGAGGAGGCTGTCACCCCTCGCCACCTCCGGTTGCTCGACGTTGCCTCACCCTTGACCTGCCCAGCTCGCACGTTCACTACCCAGCTCGTACGGCTCCGTTCAAAACAGGCTGGGGTCCGACGCCTTCCATCCGGCCAACATGGATGCGATGCGCTCGCGGTGGAACACCGCGTCGCCCCAGCTCGACTGATCGAGCTGGGCGCGCTTGACGAAGAGGTGGAGGTCGTGCTCCCACGTGAACCCGATACCTCCGTGGACCTGGAGACCGGACGCCATCACGCGTCCTGAGGCGTCCGAGCACCAGGCCTTGGCTGCCGACGCGGCCAAGGACGCGGAAGCGTCACCCGCGGCGACCGACCAGGCCGCGTAGTACACACTCGACCGCATGGCCTCCACGTCCACCAGGGCATCGGCCAGCCGGTGCTTGACGGCCTGGAAGCTCCCAATGGGCCGGCCGAACTGCTGTCGGTCCTTGGCGTAGGCCACGCTCATCTCCAGCACTCGGCTCGAAGAACCGAGCAGCTCTGCAGCCAGGGCGGTGGCCGCCCGATCCAGCGCGCCCGCCGAGGCATCCGGTCCGCCGAGGCGCAGCGCCGGAGTCTGATCGAGGCGGAGCCAGGACAGCGAGCGCGTGCGGTCCATCGCCGGCTCGGACGGTGGGCGCTCCCCCGGTCCGAGCTCGACGGCGAACAGCGCGTCCCCCGTGACCACGACGGCCACATCGGCGACCGAGGCGAACGTCGTCGGCTCGGTGTCAGCCGTGAGCAGACAGGGGCCGTCACCGTCAGCGGACGTCCCCCCCGCCGTCGGGGTCCACGCCGCGCACCCCACCGCGTCCCCGCTGGCCAGCCGGGCCGACCAGGACCTCGCCGCGTCGCGGGTGGCGTCCGGGAGGAGCTCGTCGCCGGCCGCCTCCCGCAGTACGCCCTGGGCCAGGTTCGTCCCGAAGAAGGGCGCCGGCGCGACATGACGGCCCAGCTGTTCGCACAGGATGCTCACCTCGACCATCCCCAACGCGAGCCCCCCCTCCTCCTCGGGCTGCTCGATGGCCAGCCAGCCCTGATCGGCGAGCGCGGCCCAGAGGTCGCGGTCGAGGCCGCGGTCGGTCGCGGCCATGTCCGCCGTCCCGGCATAGGCACGTACCCGGCTGCTCGAAGCGTGGCGGTCGAGAACGTATTCGGCCGCGTCGCGGAGATCGCGCTGATCCGACGACAACTCGAAGTCCACGAGCGGGCAGTCTACGGTGGCGGCCCCGGGGTCCACGGGGCCGAGCGGCGGTATGCCAAGCTGGACCGCCGTGGACCTGCGGATGACGGCACAGCAGGACCAACTGCGCGAGGATCTCCGCCGTTGGCTCGTGGCCAACCTGCCCTGGGAGTACGGCGTCGGGCTCCCACCTCGCTCCGCCGATCTCGATGCCGAGGTGTCCTTCGGGCGATCGTGGCAGTCGCGCCTGGCGGCCGACCGGTGGGTCGGCATCACCTGGCCCGTCGAGCTCGGGGGGCGGGGCCTCGGCCCCACCGAGCACTTCGTGGTCACCGAGGAGCTGGCCCGGGCTCGGGCTCCCGAGCTGGTCGGGCGGATCGGGATCAATCTCGTCGCCCCGACCCTCTTCGCCCACGGCACCGACGAACAGCGTCGGCGCTGGCTCCCGCCCATCCTCGATGCGGACCAACTGTGGTGCCAGCTTTTCTCCGAGCCCGACGCGGGGAGCGACCTGGCCTCGTTGTCCACCCGGGCCGACCAGGTGGACGGCGGTTACCGGGTGACCGGGCGCAAGGTCTGGACGTCGTACGCCCAATTCGCCGACTGGGGACTGTGCCTGGCCCGCAGCCACCCCGACGCCCCCAAGCGCCAGCTGGGGATGACCTGCCTGGTCGTGGACATGCACGCCTCGGGCGTCGACGTCCGGCCCCTGGTCCAGATCACCGGTGAGGCCGAGTTCAACGAGGTCTTCCTCGACGAGGTGTTCGTCCCCGACGACCAGGTGGTCGGGGACCCCGGCCAGGGATGGAGCGTGGCCAACTCGACCCTCTCGCACGAACGGGGGGTCAACCCGCGCCAGCTCGGCATCCACTGCCAGCTGCTCCTCGGCCTTCTCGAGCTGGCACGCGACAGCGAGCACGGGTTCGCCGACCGGGACATGCGCCAGCGGTTGGCCGAGGCCTACATCGAGGTGAAGCTGTTCCAGCTCAACAACTGGCGGACCCTGACCCGGCTCGAGCACGGCGAACCGCCCGGGCCCGAGGGCAGTGCGCTCAAGCTGTACTGGAGCGAGATGTCCAAGCGCCTGCACCAGACGGTCCTCGGAGTGCTCGGGCCGAGCGCCGGTTTGTGGCAGGGCGCCACCCGCAACCCCGGTGACGGCATGTGGCAGCGGTCGTGGCTCTATTACCAGGCGTCTTCCATCTTCTCCGGAACCAACGAGATCCAACGGACCCTGGTGGGGGAACGGGTGCTCGGCCTGCCGAGGGGGTGAGCCGTCCGGCGGGTTCAGGCTCCGGGCTCGGGGTCCCGAGGTAGGCCGAGCAGCCGCTCGGCGATGACGTTGCGTTGGATCTCACTGGTTCCCCCGGCGATGGTCAGGCACCGGGTGACCAGGAATCCGTGGGCCCAGCGGTTGGCGTAGCCGTCGAGGGCGGCGCCATCTGGGCCGAACATGACCAGGCCCATCTCCTGGACCCGCTGCTCGTGCTCGGCCCCGAGCAGCTTCCTGACACTCACGCCCGGACCCGGATCGGTGCCGGCCAGGGTTCGGAGCGTCGAGCGATGGGCCATGAGCCCGAGTGACTGGGCCTCGACCAGCAACGACGCCAGCCTGAGCCGGGTGCCGGCGGGCACCGGCCCGTCATGGCGCTCGGCCAACCGGAGCAGGGACTCGACCCCGACACCGAACGTCGACCCCGAGGACATCGACACCCGCTCGTTGGCCAAGGTGGCCCGGGCGATCTTCCAGCCGTCATCCACCGTGCCGATCACGCAGTCGTCCGGGACGAAAAGGTCGTCGATGAACACCTCGTTGAACATGGCGTCACCGGTGATCTCCCGAAGCGGCCGGATGTCCAGTCCGGACGAACCCATGTCCACGATGAAGTAGGTGATCCCTTCGTGCTTCGGCACCGAGGGGTCGGTGCGGGCCAGGCAGATCCCCCAGTCCGAGTCGCGCGCCATCGAGGTCCATACCTTCTGGCCGTTGAGGACCCAACCCCCGTCCACCCGGTCCGCCCGGGTGGCGAGGCTGGCCAGGTCGGACCCCGCTCCCGGCTCCGAGAAGAGCTGGCACCACCTGAGCTCGCCGAGAAGCGTCGGGCGCACCCACCGCTCCTGTTGGTCCCGGGTCCCGTGGGCGATGATCACCGGCAGGGCCCACGCCCCCACCCCGATATGAGGGCGCATCACACCGGCTTCGGCCATCCCCTGGTCGATGACCACCTGCTCGACGGCGTTGGCGTCGCGTCCCCACGGGCGCGGCCAGTGCGGGACGACGAGCCCCGCATCGACCAGCGCCCGCCGTTGGTCTGCTCCCTCGAGGGTGCGAAGCTCCTCGAAGACCGGGGCCAGCTCGGCACGCGCCCGCTCCGCTTCCTCCGGGAGGTCGGCGTCGAGGGACCGGCGCGTCCCAGCCACGCTCCGGTCGACCACTTCGGTCCGATAGCCGTCCGTATCGCCGAGTAGCTGGCGGTTGGCCAGGGCCCGCTTGAGATGCAGATGGGCGTCGTGCTCCCAGGTGAAGCCGATGCCTCCGAGCAGCTGGATGCAGTCCTTGGCGCAGTCGACGTACCCGTCGAACACCACGGCACCGGCCACCGCCAGCGCCAGGGCCGCCTCGTCGGAAGGCCCGGCCGCCGCGGCCAGGGCCGCGTCCCAGGACACCGCAGTGATCTGCTCGACACGGACGAGCACGTCCGCCAGCCGGTGCTTCACCGCCTGGAACTGCCCGATCGGACGCCCGAACTGCCGGCGCACCTTGGCATACTCCGAGGCCGTCTCCAGACACCAACGCGCCCCTCCGGTCGCTTCGGCCACGCTCAGGGCGACGGCGATCTCCCGCACCCGTTCGGTCGACAGGACAAACTGTCGTTGGACCGGGACGGTGACCCGCTCGGCCGTGATCGTCCCCACCCGCCGCGTCGGGTCGAGACTCTCGAGCGATGTGGCTTGCGCCGTCCCGGCACCCCGACCGATGTCGAGCAGGCACCACGTCACCGTGCCGTCGCCGTCCCGAGCCGCGACCATGGCCACGGAGGCAGCCGGGGCGCCGAGCACAGGACGGAGGACGCCTTCGACGACGAGTCCACCGTCGGCGTCGCGCTCGAGGACCTCCAGATGGGAGCCCCCGAGGTGGAGCGCGGCCGGCGTGCTCCCGTCGGCCAGGCCCGGCAGCAATCCAGCAGCCTGGTCGGCCCGACCGACCTCGGTGACCAGTGCCGAGACTGCCACGGTGGGCAGGAGCGGCCCGGGCAGCAGCGACCGGCCGGTCTGCTCGAGCACCACCGCCAGCTCGAAGAGACCGTGTCCTTGCCCACCCCAGCGCTCGGGCACGTGGATGCCGAGCCAGCCCTGGGCGGCGAACTCCTTCCACACCGGCTGCAGCTCCTCCTCGCCCGCGTCCAACATGGCCCGGGGCACGCTCGGCGGGCAGTGGGCCTCGAGCCAGCGTCGGGTCGTGGCCTGCAGGGCCTCGTGCTCTTCGGAGATGGCAAGCGACATGATCGGACCTTTCGAGCCGGTGGATCGGGGACCATGGTCCCATGGGCGGGGACGGCCCGCCGCATCCCCCCTGGATCTCAGGGTGACGCAAGGTGGGACGTGCGCAGCAGGCGCTTGAGGACCTTGCCGTTCTGATCCCGCGGCAGCTCGTCGACGACCTCCCAGACATGGGGCACCTTGTACGCGGCCAACCGGGCGCGCACATGGGCGTCCAGGTCCTCGACGGCCACCGGGTGGCGGAGCTGCACCATGGCCTTCAGCCGCTCTCCGTCGCGCTCGTCGGGGATGCCGAAGACGGCGCAGTCGACCACCTCGGGATGCCGGTAGAGAACCTCTTCGATCTCGCGGGGCGCGATGTTGACGCCACCCCACAGCACCATGTCCGAAACCCGGTCGGTAATGGTGAGGTAGCCCTCGTCGTCGAGGTGGCCGATGTCGCCCACGGTGAAGGCGTCTTCTCTCCAGGCGCGGGCGGTGGCCCCCTGGTCGTTCCGGTAGGAGAACCGCTGGCCCCCGGCCGGCCGGATGAAGACCAGACCGGTCTCGCCGGTCGGCACCGGTCGACCGTCCTCGGTCAGGATGCGGATCTCGACCCCGGGCCAGGGCCGTCCCACACTGCCGGGGTGGGTGCGCCATTCGTCGGGGGAGATCTTGGTGGCGCCTCCTTCGCTGGCACCGTAAAGCTCATGGATCTCGGTCCCGGGGAAGGCGTCCATCATCCGCTGCTTCACCACGATCGGACAGGGTGCGGCCGCGTGCACGATGAGCTTGAGGCTCGACAGGTCCAGTGCGGCCCGCTCTGGCTCGGGGATCTCGAGGATGCGAATGAAGTGGGCCGGCACCATGAACGACCGGGTTCCCCGGGTCCGGCTGACCTCGGCCAGCCAGGCGCGGGCCTCGAAGCGCTCGGTGATGACCGTGGTGGCGCCGATGTAGAGGGAGCAGAGGGCCCAGCCGGCATGGGAGGCGTGGTACGAGGGGCCGCTCATGACGTAGACGTCGTCGGACGTCCAGCTCCAGAGCGCCACCTGTCCCTCGGTGCCCTGCCGGCGCCGGTCGGGATCGTCCATGGCGCCGTGGATGACACCCTTTGGACGCGCCGTGGTGCCCGAGGTATAGAACATGAGCCCCGGACCCGACCCGGCGTCGGCATCGGGCAGGGGGTCGGCTTCGGCCATCGCCGCTTCGTAGTCGCGGCCGACCAGCATCAGCGGTACCGACCCCTTCGACAAATCGACCGCTGAGACCAGCTCGGCGCCGAAGCCGGCGTGCCCGACCACCACGGCCGCTTCTGCGTCATCGAGGATGTAGGTCAGCTCGTCGGCCTTGAGATGCCAGTTGACGGGCAGGTAGGGCGCCCCGAGCATCGACGAAGCCGTCGCCACCTCGAACTGCTCAGCGCCGTTGGGCAGGACCGTCGCCACGGGGCGGCCCGGGCCCGCCCCCCGCTCCCGCAGCACCGAGGCCAGCCGGCTGGCCCGTTCCTGTAGCGCCCCATAGGTGAGCGTGGTGTCGCCCAGCACCAGGGCGGGGTGCCGGGGCCGGATCCTGGCGTGCTCGGTCACCCCGCGTGGCCGGGCGTCGGTCGTCTGGTTCATGTCGGGTGATGCTAGACACCGGGCGCGCTCCCCTTGAGGCGGCGACGGAGGCGGCCCGAGATTCTCGACGATCGGCCCGCTCTAAGATCGGCCGTCACCGCGCGCGGCATGGTCGCCGCACCGGGAGCGAGAGACCGAACAGAGGAGCCCTAATGACCGATCGGCCATCCAGCCCTGTCGACGTGGCTGGGGCCGGTGCCGGGGCCGCCGGTAGGTCCGCGGCCCCGGCCCACCCGCTCGACGCCCTGACGGCCGGCGAGATCCGGGTCGCGGTGTCGGCGGCGCGCGCGAGCGGCCGCCTCGACGACCATGCACGCTTCGCCGCGGTGACGCTCGAGCCTCCGCCCAAGGCGTCGCTCGCCACCCACCGGACAGGAGTTCCGGTCGAGCGCCGGGTCCGCCTGCTCATCGTGCCAGGTCGAGATTCGACGGTCATCGAAGCCTCGGTCGACGCGGGCTCGGGGGAGGTGCTCTCCTGGGAGGAGCGCCCGGATCTGCGGCCGGCCCTGCTGTTCGACGACGCGCTGCGCTCCATCAATGCGCTTCGCGCTGACCCCGACTGGCAGGAGGCCATGCGGCGCCGGGGCATCGACGACTTCGACAAGGTGCAGATCGACCCCTGGCCGACCGGCAACTTCGGTCGGGCCATCGAGGAGAGCCGGCGTATCACGCGATGCCTCTCCTACTACCGGGAGAACCCCACCGACAACGGGTACGCCCGCCCTGTCGAGGGGGTCATCGCCACCGTCGACGGCGCCCGCGGCGAGGTGCTCGAGGTCGTCGACTACGGGGTGGTACCGCTCCCCGCCGACACCGGTAGCTACTACCCCGAGGACCACCAGCCCGGTCGTTCCGGGCTCCGGCCCCTCGAGATCGTGCAGTCCGAGGGCCCGAGCTTCACCGTGGAGGGCAATGCCGTCCGGTGGCAAGGGTGGTCCATGCGAGTGTCGATGGACCCGAACGACGGACTCGTCCTGCACACCGTCGGCTACAGGGAGGGCGACCGACTCCGCCCCGTCCTCCACCGGGCGTCGATCACCGAGATGGTCGTCCCCTACGGCGACCCCGGACCGGCCCACGGCTGGAAGAACGCCTTCGACGCCGGCGAGTGGGGCCTCGGTCGCATGGTCAATTCGCTTCGACTGGGTTGTGACTGCCTCGGGGTCATCTCCTACCTGGACGCCACATTCTCGACCGAGCGCGGTGAGCCCTACGTGGTGGAGAATGCGATCTGCATCCACGAGGAGGATTACGGCATCCTCTGGAAGCACCAGGACATGCTCATCGGACGCACCGAGGTCCGGCGGTCCCGTCGGCTGGTGGTCTCCTCCATCTCCACCGTCGGCAACTACGAGTACGGCTTCTACTGGTACTTCTACCTCGACGGCACGATCCAGCTCGAGGTCAAGCTCACCGGCATCATGTCGACCCAGGCGGTCGCCCCCGGCGAGCAGTCCCGTTTCGCCCCTCCCATCGCACCGGGGCTGGCCGCCCCCGTGCACCAGCACCTCTTCTGCGCCCGGCTCGACTTCGAGGTCGACGGCCCGGTCAACGAAGTCTTCGAGGTGTCCACCGAACCGCTGCCGGCCGGACCGGACAACCCGTGGGCCAACGGGTTCGTGCCGGTGGCCCGGCGCCTCGACTCCGAATTGGAGGCACGGCGCAACGTGGAGCCCGCCTCCAGCCGCCACTGGCGGTTCATCAATCCCCAGGTCCGCAACGGCCTGGGCGAGCCGGTGGCCTACAAGCTCCTTCCCTCGTACACGCCGACCATGCTGGCCCGCCCGGAATCGAGCGTCGGTCGGCGGGCGGGCTTCGCCCGCTACAACCTCTGGGTTACGCCATTCGATCCGGCCGAGCGCCGGGGGGCGGGCGACTACCCCAACCAGCACGCGGGAGGAGACGGCCTGCCCGCGTGGACGTCCGCCGACCGCTCACTGCTCGGCACCGACATCGTGGCGTGGCACACGTTCGGCGTCACCCACGTCCCGCGCCCCGAGGACTGGCCGGTCATGCCCGTCGAGTACTGCGGGTTCCATCTGGTCCCGGTGGGCTTCTTCGACGCCAACCCTGCGCTCGACGTACCGCCCCCGCCGGCCTGTCACTGAGCCGCGGGCCTGTCACTGAGCCGCCGGGCGGGTCAAGGCCCGTGCCGCGATCCACCTTGCCACGGCCGGGTGCGGTCGCTCACGCGGAGGCGGTGTCGACGAGCATGTGGGCCAGCCGCTGGCGATGGCTGGCATGACCGCCGAGCCACACGTCGTTCTGCTTGGCCCGTTTGAAAAGAAATTGGGCGTCGTTGGCCCAGGTGAAACCCACGCCTCCGTGGAGCTGGATGTCGTCGCCGGTGACCTTGACCGCGGCTTCGCTGGTGTACCCCGCCGCCATGGCCGCGGCGCGCTCGCGGCGCGGATCCTCGGCGTCCGACGCCCAGGCGGCAAACTGCACTGCCACCCGGGCCATCTCCACCAGGTGGAACATGTCGACGATCTTGTGCTTGGCCACCTGGAAGGACGCCACCGGTCGGTCGAACACCACCCGCTCCTTGGCGTAGTCGATCGCCATCCCGAGAGCCCGGTCGGCGGTGCCGAGCGTCTCGGACGCCAGCGCCACTGCGGTGTCGTCCATGATCCGCCTCCAGACCGATGCCTGGTTGCCCGGAGGCCCTATGGGCCGGCACGGGCGTTCGTCCAGCTCGAGACGGGCCACCTTGCGGGTCGGGTCGAGGGCCGGGACGGCCAGGCCGCCCGGCTGTTCCACCAGGAACCCTCGGCGCCCCTCCTCGGTTCCCGCCACGACGATGGCCCAGTCGGCGGTGTGGCCGTCGAGCACCAGGGGCTTCAGGCCGTCGAGGACCCAGCCGGCGCCGCGACGCCGCGCTCTGGTGTGCACCGATCCGAGCGGGTCGCCATGGCCGAATTCATGGAGCGCTACCGTGCCCCGGGCCTGCCCGGAAGCCAGGTCCTCGAGCAGCTCGTCGGCGCCGAGCGCACGGGCGGCGAGGGTGGCGAACACGGCAGACGAGAAAAATGGGCCGGGTAGCGGCACCCGCCCGGTCTCCGGCAGCACGATACAGAGGTCGACGAGCCCTCCCCCAGCCCCACCGTGCGACTCCGGGATGACCAGCCCGGTCCAGCCCAGTTCGACCAGCGTCGACCACAGTCGGTCGTCATGGCCCACCGGGTCGTCGGCCAGCCGACGCACCAGCTCGCCTCCGACCTCCCGATCCATGGCCTGTCTGGCCACGTCCGCCAGGGCCTCCTGCTCGGCGTCGTATGTGAAGTCCATGCTGGCTCCGGTCTCGTCTTCCGTGATCGGCCCGCGGCCGGCCCGCGGCCGCAGCCGTTGGTCCGAGCCGACCCTGACAGGCCCGTCAGTGTAGACCCCGCCCCTGCCGCGTGGCCGGGGTGGACGCCCACAACCGGCTTTCCGGCCGGTGAAACCCGTCGCGGTGCGGACCGGAGCCAGTTGCCCCTCCTACACTGGCCCCACCATGGTGCTGATCCTCGCTCTGGCGGCCGCGCTCTCCAACGCGCTGGTCAGCGTGCTCCAACGCATGGGTGTGGAGGACGCCCGTGAGGAGGACACGATGAAGCTGAGCCTCCTGGCCCACGCCGCCAAGCGCGGGGTGTGGCTGGCCGGGTTCGTGTTCATCCTGGCCGCGTTCCTCTTCCAGGCCCTGGCCCTGCATTTCGGCGACCTCTCCGAGGTGCAGCCGGTCCTCGTCACCGAGCTCCTGTTCCTGGTGTTCATCCTGTCCACCTGGTTCGGCTACCGGGTCGGGCCCCGCGAGTGGATCGGCGTACTACTGGCGTCGGCGGGCCTGTCCGGGTTCCTCGTCTTCTCCTCGCCCACCGGTGGCAACGGGGTTCCCGGCAGCCTCGGCTGGGCCGTGGTCGGCGGGGTGTGCGCGGCCGGCGTCGCTCTCACGGTGATTCTCGCCCGGCGCGGGCCGCGCTGGTGGCGCGCCGCCATGTTCGGCACGGCGGCCGCCATCGGCTTCGCCTTCACCGCCGCGCTCACCAAAGTGGTCTCCCACTTCGCGGCGGCCGACTGGACGAGCATCTTCTCACATTGGCAGACCTACGCCCTCGCCCTGTGCGGCGCGTTCTCCTTCTTCCTGACCCAGAACGCCTTCCACGCCGGGCCCATCGGCGCCTCTCAGGCGGCCATCGTGCTCGTCGACCCGTTGGTCAGCATCGCCATCGGCATCTCGCTGTTCGGCGACAACCTGCAGACCACCGGGATACGGGGGCCCCTCGAGGCCCTCTCGCTCCTCTTGCTCATCGTCGGCGGCGCGGTGCTCTCCCACTCGTCGGCCGTCGCCATGCTGAAGGGGGATGACGCGGAAGCGGGCGACCTGCTCGCGCCGCGCCTGGCGGCGCGCCGCCCACCGGCGACGCAGCCCGAGGGGCTGCCGCCCGGCTTCACCTCCTGAGGCGGGGACCGGACCGCTACACTGCGGCGCGTGGATTTCTCCCTGACCACCGAGGACGAGGCCTTCGGCCGCGAGTTGCGCGCCTGGCTCGACGAGCACCTCGAGCAGTTCCTGAGGGAGACCGAGGACGAGGAACAGCGGGCCGCCGGCGTGCCGTCTCAGGAACGCCGCAAGGCATGGCAGCGCCTGTTGAACGATGGTGGTTGGGCCGCAGTGCACTGGCCCACCGAGTGGGGCGGCCGGGAGACCACGCCAGTCCAGCGCCTCCTGTACTCGGAGATCATGGCCGAGTACCGCACACCCGGCGTGTACAACGCCAACGGTATCTGGCAGATCGGCCCGATGCTCATCCAATGGGGCACCGAGGAACAGAAGAAGCGCTGGCTCCCCTCGATCATCAATGCCGACGACCATTGGTGCCAGGGGTTCTCGGAGCCGGACGCCGGGAACGATCTGGCCAATCTGCGCACCATGGCCATCCTGGACGGCGACCACTACGTGGTCAACGGCCAGAAGATCTGGATCTCGACCGCGCACCTGGCCAAGTGGGGCCTGTTCCTGTTCCGGACCGATCCGACCGCCATCGGTCGGGGCGCCAAGCACGAGGGCATCACCGCCTTCATCGTCGACCTCGACCTGCCCGGCGTCGAGACCCGTCCCATCCGCGACATGTCCGGCGACGAGATGTTCAACGAGGTCTACTTCCGGGACGTCCGTGTGCCGGTGGACGACCGGCTCGGCGGTGAGGGCGAAGGCTGGATGGTGGCAATGGGGACGCTGGGTCACGAGCGGGTGGGCATCGCCGGACAGATCACCGGCCTGGCGGCCGATCTCCGAGCGATGATCGAGGCCGCCCGAGCCGTGAACCCCGCGGCGCTCGACGACCCCGGTATCGCCGACCGCCTGGCCCGGGCCTGGACCGAGATCGAACTGACCCGGCTGCTCGTCTACCGCGCGCTCAGCAAGGTGATCCGCGGGGAGAAGAACTGGCCCGAAGTGCCCTTCTCCAAGCTCCAGTACTCCATGCTGGCCCAGACCCTGGCCGAGCTGGCCGTCGACCTGCTCGGCCAAGCCGGCCTGCTGGCGCGGGGCGGTCCCGATGCCGTCGATCGGGGCAAATGGACCCGGCTCTACTCCTTCCAGCGGTACACGACCATCGGCGGCGGGTCCACCGAGGTGCAGAAGAACATCATCGCCGACCGGGCCATCAAGCTGCCCGGTCAGGCCCGCCTGGCCTGACGGTCGGGCATGGGCGCAGCGAGGGACGGGCGCACCCCGTGCATCATCGGCGCCGGTCGCCGCACCTGGCGGCCCGGCGACGTCGGCCCCGACGGGGCACCTGAGCCGCTCCTCATGTGGGAGGAAGTGGCGCGACTGGCCGATGACGACACAGGCGGCTCCAGCGCAGCCGGCCGGCTCGACCGGATCGACGTGGTCTACTGCCAGGCCTGGCAGTACGACGACCCGGCCGGTCGGTTGGCCGCGCGCCTCGGTGCCCGGCCGGGGCGGTCGGCCTACTCGGGGATCGGCGGCACCGTCCCCCAGACCCTCGTCGCCGATGCGGCGCGCCACATACTCCGCGGCGACCTCGACCTCACCCTGGTGGTCGGGGCCGAGGCCCTGGCCACGAAGCGGCGCCTCCGCAAAGAGGGCCGCCGGCCGCCGTGGAGCTTCCGTCCCGAAGAACGGCGGCCCTTCCCTCTCGACGCGCCCCCCCACCCGGGCGAGGTAACCCACCGGATCTTCGAAGCATGGCTCACCTTCGCCCTGTTCGAGAACGCCCGCCGTGCCCACCTCGGGACCGACCTGGGCACGTACCGGCGGTCGCTCGGGGAACTGCTGGCGCCGATGACGGCGGTCGCCGCGGCCAACCCCTACGCGTGGTTCCCGAGGGCGCGCGGCGTGGACGAGATCATCGGGCCGACGCCGGACAACCGCATGGTCGGCTACCCCTACTCCAAGCTCATGACGGCCATCATGGACGTGGACATGGCCGCGGCGGTCATTGTGGCCAGCGACGCCATGGCCGATTCGATGGGGGTCCCGGTCGACCGACGCGTCTACCTGCGGGGCTGGGGGTACGCCGAGGACCCGCCGCCGGTGGCCGGACGGGTCGAGCTCTGGCGATCGGGTGCCATGGAGGCGGCGGCGGCCGCGGCCCTGCAGGGGGCCGGTGCCGGGGTAGAGGACGTGGCCCACTTCGACCTGTACTCCTGTTTCGCCAGCTCGATCGAGTTCTCTCTCGACGCCCTGGGCATCGAGGGCGCCGCCGCGCGCAGCCGGGGGCCCGAGGTGGTGCCCGAGCGCCCCGTGTCGGTGACCGGCGGCCTCGCCTACCACGGCGGCCCGGGGAGCAACTACATGACCCACTCGCTCGCCACCATGGTGCAGGAGCTGCGCCGCGACCCAGGCTCGCTGGGAATGGTCAGCGGGGTGGGCATGCACATGAACAAGCACGTCTTCGCGGCCTATTCGACCGAGCCGGGCCCGTTGGTCCCACCCGACGACCGCTCCGTGTCGGCCCAGGCAACCATGGACCAGGCCGCCATCGTCGACTCGTTCGAGGGACCGGCGCGGGTAGCCACCTACTCGGTGGTCCACGGGCGCGACGGCGAGCCCGACTGGGGTGCCCTGGTCTGCGACCTCCCCTCCGAGGCCGGAGCGCCCACCCGCTGCTATGCCCGGCTCGCCGACCCGGACGCGCTGATCGAAGCCGAGCACGCCGAGCTCGTCGGCCGAACCGTACAGCTGGTCTCGGCCGACGGGCGCACCGAAGCCCGGCTGTAGCTAATCTCTGTGATACGGGCGTCAGCTTCGACGGGCCCGCGGCCCAGCGTGTGGGAGGGCCGCCGTGTAGGAGGGAGATCCGGATGCGAACCGAGGACCTGATTCTCGTCAGTGTGGACGACCACGTCGTCGAGCCACCCGACTTGTTCGACGGCCGGCTCGAGGCCAAGTACCAGGACCTGGCACCCAAGCTCGTCCGCAAGGACGACGGCACCGACGTCTGGGTCTACGACGGCAACGAGATCCCCAACATCGGGCTCAACGCGGTGGTCGGGCGGCCGCCCGAGGAGTACGGCATCGAGCCGACCTCGCTGGAGGACATGCGCAAGGGTTGCTACGACATCGGCGAGCGGATCCGCGACATGAACGTCAACGGCGTCCTCGGCTCGATGTGCTTCCCTTCGTTCCCGCAGTTCTGCGGCCAGCTCTTCGCCCGCACCGAGGACAAGGACGTCGCCCTGGCCATGCTCCGCGCCTACAACGACTGGCACGTCGAAGGCTGGTGCGGCGCAGCCCCCGGGCGCTTCATCCCGCTGGCGCTGCCGGTGATCTGGGATCCCGAGCTGGCCGCGCAGGAGGTCCACCGCATGGCGGCCAAGGGCTGCCATGCCGTGACCTTCTCGGAGAACCCCGAGAAGCTGGGCTGGCCGAGCTTCCACTCCGACCACTGGGACCCGTTGTGGCAGGCCTGCTCGGAGGAGGGCACCGTCGCCTGCCTGCACATCGGCTCGTCCTCGCAGCTGGTCATCACCTCGGTGGAGGCCCCCATCGACGTCCTCATCACCCTCCAGCCGATGAACGTGGTCCAAGCGGCCGCCGACTTGCTGTGGTCACCGGTGCTGCGCAAGTTCCCCGACCTGCGGATCGCCCTGTCCGAGGGTGGGATCGGGTGGATCCCCTACTTCCTCGAGCGGGCGGACTACGTCTACCAGCACCACAAGGCCTGGACCGGCCAGGACTTCGGCGACCGGCTGCCGAGCCAGCTCTTCAAGGAGCGGATCATCACCTGCTTCATCGACGATGCATTCGGTGTGGCCAACCGGCACTATCTCAACATGGACAACATCACGTGGGAGTGCGACTATCCGCATTCCGACTCGACGTGGCCGCAGGCCCCCGAAATGGCCATGAAGTACCTGGAGGGGGTGCCGGACGACGAGGTCAACAAGATCACCCACCTCAACGCCATGCGCCACTTCTCGTACGACCCCTTCAGCGTCCGGCCCCGTGAGCAGTGCACCGTCGCCGCCCTCCGGTCCGAATCTCCGGACGTCGACCTGTCGATGATGCACCGGACGTCGGGAGTGAGCGGGCCGAAGGACACGTCGATCAACGCCCTGAGCAACCTCAACCGGTCGTCCGACGACGATTGACCGGGTCGAGACAAAGACCCGACAGCTAGCGAACCGAGCAGAGACAGAGCGGACAAGGCCGTGCCCATTCACTACCGCGTCGGCGACGATCACATCGCCCGCATCACCGTGGACCGCCCCGAGGCGAAGAACGCCATGGACATGGAGCACTTCTTCCAGCTCCGCACGGCCTGGGACCGCTTCGACGAGGACGAGGCGGCCTGGGTGGCCATCATCACCGGGGTCGGTGACTCGTTCCTGGTCGGCGCCGACCTCAAGACCTACATCCCGCAGGTCACCGAGCACCAGAAGAAGATCGCCGCGGGCGAAGTCTCCGATCTGGGCGGGTACCAGCTCGACGACGGAGTCAAGGCCGTGCTGCGCGGCGTGAAGCTCTACAAGCCGATCATCGCCGCGGTCAACGGCACCTGCGTGGCCGGGGGGATGGAGATGCTCGGCGGATGTGACATCCGGGTAGCCGCCGACACGGCCACGTTCGGCGTGCTGGAGCCCAAGCGGGGTCTCTTCGCCGGCGGTGGTACGACGGTCCGGCTCCCTCGACAGGTTCCCTTCCCGGCGGCCATGGAGTTCCTCCTCTGCGCCGACCGGATCGGTGCGGTCCGGGCATTCGAGATGGGGTTGCTCAACGAGGTCACCCCGCCGGACCGGCTGATGGAGCGGGCCGACGACTACGCGGCGCGGATCCTCGCCAACGGTCCGCTCGCCGTCCGCAAGACCAAGGAGTCCGTCCTCCGAGGGCTGGCCACCGACATGCGGGAGGCGTATCGCATCGAGTCGGAGCTGGCCGCCGAGGTCTTCGGCAGTGAGGACGCCAAGGAAGGACCCATGGCCTTCGCCGAGAAGCGTCCGCCGGTCTGGGTGGGTCACTGACCATGGGTCTGCTCGACGACCGGGTGGCCATCGTGACCGGTGCCGGCCGGGGGATCGGGCGACAGGTCGCTCTCTGCCTGGCCTCCGAGGGAGCCAAGGTGGTGATCAACGACATCGGCGTGGGCCTCGACGGCCGTGCCGGCCGCGATGACGATCCGGCTACCCAGGCCCGCGACGAGATCATCGCCTCGGGGGGCAAGGCCGCCGTGAGCCACGACTCGGTCAGCGACTTCGAGGCGGCCAAGCGCATGGTGGACACCGCCATCGAAGCGTTCGGGAGCATCGACATCCTGGTGAACAACGCCGGGATCGTGCGGGACCGATCCTTGCTCAAGATGAGCGAGGAGGACTACGACTCGGTGGTGGCGGTCCACCAGAAGGGCACCTTCAACGCCACCCGCCATGCCGCGCCGCACATGAAAGAGCGCGGCTACGGGCGCATCGTGAACATGACCTCCTCGGCCGGACTGCGGGGGAATTTCGGGCAGACCAACTACGGTGCGGCCAAGGCGGCCATCATGGGGATGACCTTCGTCTGGGCCGTGGAGCTCAACAAGTACGGGATCACGGTCAATGCCGTGGCTCCTTCCGGATTCACCCGCATGACCGAGGGGTTGTACCGCGGCGAGGAGCCGCCGGCCAACGAGGACCCCGCCCTCAATGCGCCCCTGGTTGCCTTCCTCGCTTCCGAGCAGGCTGGGTTCGTCAACGGACAGGTCCTGGGCCGGACGGGCTACGCGTACACCCTGTTCCAAACGCCCCGCCAGGTGGCCGCCATGTGGCAGGAAGGCGGTTGGGCGCCCGAGGAGGTCGCGGCCCATTTCCACGAGGTGCTCGGCCAACACCTCCAGCCGGTGGGCATGCCCAGCCATCCGTTGCTTGGGAAACGCGACTGACCGGCGGGCTGCACCGCCGGGCCGGCGTTCGCTTCAGGTGGGCTCGACCACGGACGGGGTGCCGGCGAACCGGGCCTGCAACTCGTTTTTGAGGACCTTGCCCGCCGGGTTGCGGGGCAGTTGGTCGACGAACTCCCATCGGCGCGGCACCTTGTAGGTCGCCAGGGTTCGGAGGCAGTGTTCGCGGAGGGTGTCGGCGTCGAGGTCGGAGTCCGGACGCGACACGACCACCGCAGCCAGATCCTCGCCCAGCACGCCATGGGGCACGCCGATGACCGCCACTTCGGCCACACCAGGGTGCGAGAGGATCACGTACTCGACGTCGACGGCGTAGATGTTCGACCCGCCGCGGATGATCACGTCCTTGGCCCGCCCGCCGATGTAGAGGTAGCCGTCGTCATCGAGCCGGCCGATGTCGCCGGTGCGCAGCCAGCCGTTCACCCAGGTCTCGGCGGTGGCCTCGGGATCCTCGAAGTACTCGCGCTGGCGACCGGGGATCCGCAACTCGATGTCGCCGTACTCACCCGCGGGCACCCCTCGGCCCTCGGCATCCACACAGCGCACCTCGGCCGGCGGCATCGGCTTGCCGACCGAGCCCGGGCGTCGCACCGCCTCGCCTTGCGGCATCAGACAGTAGACGGAGCCGGCCTCGGTCATCCCGTAGTTGTTCGAGACCATCGCATCCGGCATGCGGTCCTGCAGCCGATCGATGGCCGATGGGGCCAGCGGCGCGCTGCCGACCGAGCAGAGCTTGACCGAGGAGAAGTCGGCCTGCTCGAAACGGGGATTGCCGAGGAGCAGCTGGACCATCGCCGGGACGAGGAAGACCGCTTCGGGGCCTTCGGACTGCACGAAGTCGAGCCAGACGTCCGCGTCGAAACGAGGCTGGTACACGCAGGTCAGACCCAGCTTCATCGGGGCGTAGACGAAGGCCAGGCCGGCGAAGGTCGTCAGCGGGCTGGCGTGCAGCCACAGGGCTCCGCCCCAAACGGGTGTGCCGTTGGGCACCGTCGAGGCGTTGACGTGCCGGACGGCCACGCCCTTCGGACGTCCGGTGGTGCCCGAGGTGAACATGATGTCGGCGAAGTCGTCGGGGTCGACCGGTACCTGAAAGGGCGAGCCGTCCGCGTCGAGGGCTTGGTCCCACGGTAGGACGGCGGGTCCGGGCCGCCCCTCCCTCGAAGTGGGCCCAACCGCCGCGGCCCCCTCGATCGAAGCATTCACCACGAGGCGCAGGGAGGGCGTGGCGGGGGGGGCTCCCACGGTCCCCCCGGTCTCCACGATCCCCCCGGTCCCCCCGAGGGCCCCGGCCACCCGATCGCCGTCGGCGATCGTGGCCACGACCCGCGCGTGATTGACCATGTGGGCCACCTCGGCCGGGGCGAGCCTCGGGTCGAGCGGCACCGCCACCGCCCCCGCCTTGTGGATGCCGGCGTAGGCGACGACCCAGCGGAGGGCGTTGCCCACTTCCAGCTGAATGGCCACCCGATCGCCGTGAGCAATGCCTCTTTCGGTCAGCCCGCGAGCCAGTCGGTTGGCCCCTCCATCCCACGCCGCGAACGTCAGCCGGCCTCCGCCGAGAACCCGATAGGCGGTCTCGTCGGGGTACAGCTCGGCCATGGCCGCCAGCTGGGCCACCTGAGCGACCGAACTCCCCCCGTCGCCGCTCACTGAACTCCCACCTGTCTGGTCCTCTCTTCTGACAATCGACCGCTCTCTCCCGGGACGGGTGGCCCAGGCCTCAACCGAGGGCCCGGCGCAGGAATCCGACCATACCAATGGCGGTCAGGGCCACCAGCCAGCCGACGGCGACCACGAAGCAGACCCAGGTCTGCATGTGGGGCACGCCCGGGGCCATCAGCCCGCGCAGTCCCTCGCTGACATAGGTCATCGGATTGAGGGCCGAGACCACCTGGAACCACCGGATATTGGACAGCGACGGCCAGGGGTACTGGCTCGAACCGGTGAACAGCAGCGGGGTGAGCACCAGAGCGAAGGTGACGTTGATTCGATTGGGTGAGACGAAGGTCCCGAGCACCATACCCATCGCCGCACCGAGCAGGGCTCCGAGCACCGTCATCACCACGACTCCGGCGGCCGCCCCGGCACTCCAGGGGATCGACCCGAGCAACCAGATGCCGATCGGGAACATCACCGCGGCGGCGATGGTGCCCCGCATGGCCGAGAACACCACCTTTTCGATGGCCACCGCCCCGATGGGGAGCGGGGCGAGCAGCCGGTCCTCGATCTCGTTGCTGTAGGAGAACTCGATGACCAGCGGGAGAGCCGTGGACTGCAGTCCGGTGAGGACGGCGGCCAGCGCCACCAGACCGGGGAAGAGCACATCGACGTAGCCGGGGCGGGCATAGCCCAGCTGTGTGAGGACCTTTCCGAAGACGAACAAGAGGAAGAGGGGCTGGAGTATGACCTGGGCCAGGAATATGGGGAACTCCCGCCCAGTGACATAGAGGTCCCGGCGCAGGATGGCGAGCCACGTCTGCCACGGACTCCACGGGCGGCGCCCCCGAGGACCGACCTCGACCGGGCTGCGTTGGGTCACGGTCATCGCAGCGACCGACCGGTGAGGTGGATGAAGACATCCTCGAGTGTCGGTTCGCCGAGTCGGACATCGACCAGCCTGGCACCGGCGCCCTCGATGCTCTGGGCCACCTGCGCCACCAGAGAAGCCGGGTCCGCCTGCACATAGACCCGGAAGCGCCAGCCCTCCGCGGCAGGGTCGTCGAGCTCCTCGACCCGGTCGGCCGGGGGCAGCCCGGACAAGGCGGCCTGCACCGCGGACGCCTCGGTGGCCGTGAGCGGCTCGACCAGACAGTCGAGCGTCCGCTCCCCCGCCATGTCCCTCACCAGCGCGACCGGTGTGTCGAGGGCCAGCAGGCGCCCGTGGTCGATGATGGCCACCCGGTCGCTGAGCGTGGCCGCTTCGTCCATGTCATGGGTGGTGATCACCACGGTCGTGCCCTTCGACTTGAGCTCCGCCACCCGGTCCCAGGTGAACAGGCGCGCCGCCGGATCGAGACCGGTCGACGGCTCGTCGAGGAACAGCACGTTCGGATCGTGCATGAGGGCGCGGGCGATCATCATGCGCTGGATCTGCCCCCCGGAGAAATCATCCGGCTTCCCCTCCTGGCGATCGCCCAAGCCGAACTGTGACAGGAGTGCATCCGCCCTTGCCGTCCGGACCGAGCGGGGCACGCCGTGGTAGCTGGCGTGGAACAGGAGGTTCTGGCGCACAGAGAGCGAGCGGTCGAGATTGTTCTGCTGGGGCACCACACCGAGCACCCGGCGGGCCCCCACCGGGTTGGCGGCCACGTCGATGCCGGCCACCCGGGCCCGGCCGGCGGTCGGCCGGATCCGGGTAGTGAGGATCCCGATGGTGGTGGTCTTTCCCGCGCCGTTCGGACCGAGGAAGCCGAACACCTCGCCCCGCCGGACCCGGAAGCTCACTCCGGCCACGGAGTCCACGGGAGCCTTCGGGTAGCGCTTGACCAGGTCGGCGACTTCGACAGCCACGTCCTCTTCGTCGCTCTCGACCACCATCACACCGTCTCTCGTGCCTTCCGGAAGGGCCCAGGTCGACCTGGGGTGGACCGGGGCCGCGGCGATCTCGCACCGCGACGAAGAGGCGGGAGGGTGCCCACCGAAGCCAGCACGCAGCACCGCGACCGCTCAGCACCGCGGACCCTGACACGATTATCATACAAAGCACGCTGGGGTCGGCGTCGATTACGTTCGTCGTCGGCCGGCCTCACTTGGGGGGTTGCCGACAGGCAAGATGGTGAACGCACGACATCGTGCACAGAGCATTGGGGGATGTATGCGACACGGCACTGGTGGCTCGAAGGTACGACTGGCTGGGGTCGTCGGGACGGTGTTGCTCGCCGGCGCCCTGATCGCCGCCTGTTCGAGCTCCTCGGCCACGAGCGGCACGACCACGACGACGGCCGGCACAACCGGCTCCTCGAGCAGCAACACCGCGTCGGGCAGCGTGATCAAGATCGGTGCCATCTCCACCCTCACCGGCCCGATCTCCTCCGACTTCGCCTCCTTCGTGCCCGGCATCCAGGCCTACCTCAAGGTGCTCGACGCCAACGGCGGGGTCAACGGCCACCCGATCCAGCTGGCCTACAACCTCGACGACGGCGGAAGCCCGACCACCTTCACCCAGCTGGCCCACACCCTGATCCAGCAGGACAACGCCTTCGCGGTGTTCACCTCGACGTTCTGGTTCACTCCGAACCTCTTCGTCCAGGCCAACGTCCCGACCTTCGGCTACAACGTGAGCGGGAACTGGGCCCCCCAGCCGAACCTGTTCGCCGCCGGCGGGTCGACCCAGGACTACAACTACGTGGCCCCCGCTCCCGCCTACCTGATCCATCAGCTCAAGGCCAAGTCGGTGGCCGTCGTCAGCTACGGCCCAGCTATCTCGTCGTCGTACAACGCCTGCAGCGCCGGTGCCAAGCAGCTGGCGGCGGGCGGCATCAACGTGGGCTACACCGATCTCGCCGCCCAGCTCGGCGGGGACTTCTCCGCGGCCGTGCAGAAGATGCAGCAAGCCGGCACCGACTTCGTGATGACCTGCATGCAGGGCTCCGACAACATCACGCTGTCCCGGGCCCTCCACCAGTACGGGCTCAACGTCCACCAGCTCTGGCTCAACGGCTACGACAACTCACTGCTCGCCCAGTACGGCAGCCTCATGAACGGCGTCTATTTCAACATCAACGGCAACGTCCCCTTCCAGGCACCCAAGACGTACCCCGGTAAGTACCCCGGCATGGCCAACTACCTGGCCAGCATGGCCAAGTACGAGCCCAAGTACCAGTACGACGACGTGGCCATCCAGGGATGGCAGTCGGCCGACCTGCTGGCCACGGGCATCAAGAACACGTTGAACGCCGGCCTGCCCCTGACCCAGGCCAACGTGATCAACCAGATCAATAAGATCAACAACTACACCGCCAACGGGCTCACGACGGTCACGAACTGGACGACGGCCCACGACCTCACCCAGCAGTCCTTCCCGATCTGCTCGGCCTTCGTGAAGGTCCAGGGCACCCAATTCGTACCGGCGGTGGCCGCACCACCCCAGACCATCCTCTGCTTCAACAAGGTCGTGGACCTCAAGAACCCCGCCCTCGCCACGCCGCAGCCGGGGACACCGGGTACGTGACCGGACGGGCGCCACGGCAGGGGAAGCAATAGGAGCGTCGGGAGGTGCAGCACTTCCTCGGCTTCGCCATCCCCGGGATACCCTACGGGTGCACCTACGCCATTGTGGCAGTGGGGCTGGTGCTCACGTACCAGGCGACCGGAGTCTTCAATTTCGCCTTCGGCGCCCAGGCCTACACATCGGCCTTCGTCTATACCAAGCTGGTCCAGAACGATAACCTGCCGATCTGGCTGGCCTTCGTCATCTCGGTGGTGGTACTGGCCCCGCTCCTCGGGTTGGCCTTCGACCACTTCCTCTTCCGGAGGATACCGAACACCAACACCACGGCGAAGCTGGTCACCGGCATCAGCCTCTTCATCGGGATCCCGTTCCTGTTGCCCGTGCTCTTCGGCGCGCAGAACCTCTACAACCCGCCCAGCGTCATCTTCAACCCGAACACCGTCTACTTCCACGTCATCGGGACGCCGATCAACGGCATCTACCTGAGCGCGCTCGTCACCACCGCGCTGGTGCTGATCGCCCTGGTCATCCTCATGCGGTTCACCAATCTCGGGCTGCAGATGCGGGGGGCGGTTGAGAGCCGGCGCCTGGTCGCTCTCGACGGGGTCAACGCCGGCAGGGTGGTGGCCACCGCCTGGGCCATCTCGAGCTTCATGGCCGGGCTGGCCGGGGTCATGCTCGCTCCGCTCTACAACCAGCTCCAGTTCACCGACTATGCCACCTTGCTGGTGGCGGCCTTTGCCGCTGCCGCTTGGGCGTCGCTCCGCTCCCTGCCCATCGCCGCGCTGGTCGGGATCCTGATGGGCGTGGCCGACACGGTGCTCCAGGGCTATCTGCCGGCCAGCAGCACGCTGTCCGCGGCGGTGATCCCCTCGCTGCCCTTCATCGTCCTGGTTGGGGCGCTGCTGCTGCTCCCAGGCATGCGGAGCCTGGACGACTCGAAGGATCCCCTGGCCTCGGTCGACCCACCAGCACCCCCCACCACCGCCACGCTGCGAGCGCCGCAGCTGAACCGCATTATCCGCCCGGCCTGGTACGTGTTGTTCGCCGCTTTCTGTCTGTCCATGCTCACCTGGATCCCCCAGACCTGGGAGAGCGTGTTCAACGCCGGGCTCGCCTTCTCGACCATCTTCTTGTCCATCACCCTGATCACCGGCATGGGTGGGCAACTCTCCCTCTGCCAGGCCACCCTGGCCGGGGTGGG
>DASZIO010000049.1:0-4300 GCA_035949055.1 Acidimicrobiales bacterium | reverse complement strand
TGATGACGGCGGCGGCATGCCCGGCGGCGGGATGGACGACTTCTAAGTCGTCTGCCTGTCGGTGGCCCCGGTGGGGGTCGACCAGCTGAAGTGAACGAAGGGCGCCCTCCGGGGCGCCCTTCGTGTTTGGCGGTCGGCGGTTAGGCGAGGGCTGCTCATTCCGCCTTCCCGGAGTCGCTCCCCTTCCGGTAGACGCTCCGGTCGCTCGGGTCGAACCTGACCTCTCGGGTCCTCCGTTTGAACTGGACGCCCACCACCTGGCCGATCTCCGGGGTTTTGAAGCCCCCGACGGTGTTGTTGTCCCAGGGCCCGGAGAAGGCGGCGCGAAACGGCTCAGTACCATCGCTCGGCTGGACGTCGACGACATAGTTGAAGGCGGTGCCTCCCGCCCCCGCGGTGTTGACGCCCTGGAGCCCCGTGCTCACCAGACGAGCCACGATCGTCGCTGGTGCCGATTCCCAGCCACGTAAAGACATGGCGCCCGCCCTTCAGCGAGAGGGCATCGATGGCAAATGTAACGCGAACGGGCCGGGTTCATCCAGGGAGGCCCGGCCCATTGGCGGCGGGAGGGAGGAGTCGACGTTTCCGTCGTCCTCCCCGCTCCCAGGGGCCCGCGAGGCCACCTCGTGAGGAACGGGGATCGCCCTAGACTCAGCCCTGTGACTGAACCCCTGACCCCGTCCACCGGCTGGGGTGTCCTCCACCTCTTCTGCAAGATCCCCTGGCCGGCGCCGACCGGATCGGCTCCCGGGGTCGACATCGAGGCGGTGACCCGGGCGGTGAAACAAGCCGAGGCCGACGACGTCCAGGTCGTATGCGTATCGCTCCTCGGTCACAAGGCCGACGTGGGGTTCATGGCCCTCGGGGCCGACCTGTGGCGGCTGCGAGGGCTGGAGACCGACCTCCAGGCGGCCGGCCTGGTGGTGGTCGACTCGTTCGTCTCCCTGACCGAGGTGTCCGAGTACGCCGCCGGGATCCCCGAGGAGATGAAGCAGAAGCGGTTGTACCCGCAGCTGCCCCCCGAGGGGATGTCGGCGTTCTGCTTCTACCCGATGTCCAAACGTCGGGGCGACGCCGAGGGCTCCAATTGGTTCTCGCTGTCGTTCGACGATCGGAAGGCCCTGATGTTGGCCCACGGCGCGTTGGGCCGGACCTTCGCCGGACGGATCCTCCAGCTGATCACCGGGTCCACCGGCATCGACGACTGGGAATGGGGGGTCACCCTGTTCGGGGTGCGTCCCGATGATCTCAAGGACTGCGTGTACTCGATGCGGTTCGACGAGGGCTCGGCCCGGTTCGCCGAGTTCGGGACGTTCGTGACCGGCATGGTGGCGCCGATCGAGACGGTGATGGCCACCGCGGTGCGAAGTGAGTGAGTCGTCGGCCTCGTCCGGGCCCGGCGCCGACCTCGAGGCGCTGCGCGACAGTTTCCGCACGATGGGCAACGTGATCGTCGCCTTCAGTGGCGGCGCCGACTCCGCCTTCGTGGCCTGGGTGGCCACTGACACCCTGGGGCCCGACCACGTGGTGTGCGCCACCGCCGTCTCGCCGTCGCTGGCCCCCGAGGAGCTGGCCGACTGCCGGGCACTGGCCGGCGAGTGGGGCCTCCGGTGGGTGGAGGTGGAGACCGACGAGCTGGCGGATCCGGCCTACTCGGCCAACGACGGCTCCCGGTGCTACCACTGCAAGGCGTCGTTGCTGGAGGCGCTCGCCCCCATGGTGGCCGGCGAGCTGGGTGGCGAAGGATCCACCGTGGTCCTCGGGGTCAACCTCGACGACCTCGGCGACCACCGGCCCGGGCAAGCCGCGGCCGCCGAACGAGGGGCGGTCTTCCCCCTGGTCGAGGCGGGGTTCACCAAGGCCGACGTGCGGGCCCGGTCGAGGGCCCTCGGCCTCCGGACCTGGGACAAGCCGGCGGCGGCGTGTCTGGCCTCCCGGGTGCCCTACGGCACCCCGGTGACCCTCGGGACCCTGCGCTCGGTGACCGAGGCGGAGTCGGCCCTGCGGGCCCTCGGCATCGGCCAGCTCCGGGTCCGCCACTACGGCGACACCGCCCGCATCGAGGTCACCGCCGAGGACCTGGCCGCGGTGGTCGCCCTCCGGGCCGAGGTGACCGCCGTCGTCCACGCCGCCGGCTACCGCTACGTGACCCTCGATCTCGACGGCTTCCGTTCCGGGAATCTCAACCAGGCCCTGGACGGCGGCCCGGCGGCGTCGGGGATGTCGCCGGCTTCCGCGCCGGGGGGAAACCGATGATCGGTGTCCGGGTCAAGCTGACGTTTCCCGAGGAGCTGGTGCGCGAGCCGATCATCGCCCGCTTGATCAAGGAGCTCGACATCGTGCCGAACATCCGGCGGGCGGACGTGGGTGAGCACAGCGGGTGGATCATCTGCGAGCTCGACGGCAACGGGACCACCGTCGACCGGGCGGTGGAATGGCTGCAGGGAGAAGGCGTACAGGTGGACCTGCTGGGTGACGTCGTCGAGAGCTGATCGACAACCGTGACCGGATGCGGGGGGAGTTGATGGACGAGACAACTGAAGAGTGGCTGTTCGCCAATCGCCGCAAGTGGGATGAGCGGGTGGGCGTCCACGCCGCCTCCCGTTTCTACGACGTCGACGGCTGGCTTCGGACCCGGCCCGGTCCCCGGACCCGGGAGATCGAGGCCCTCGGGGACGTTCGGGGCCTCGACCTGCTGCACCTGCAGTGCCACTTCGGGCTCGACACCCTGGCCTGGGCCGACGCCGGCGCCCGGGTCACCGGGCTCGACTTCTCTCCGGAGGCGATCCGGAAAGCCGAGGAGCTGGCCCGCCTGGCCGGGCTCCAGGACCGCTCCCATTTCGTGTGCTCGGATGTCTACGCCGCCACCGAGGCGCTCGGCCACGTGACCTTCGACATCGTCTACGTGAGCCTGGGGGCGCTGTGCTGGCTTCCCAGCGTGGAGCGGTGGGCCGACCAGGCGGCGGCGTTGGTCCGACCCGGCGGCCGGCTCTACCTCCACGAGGTGCACCCCTTGGCCTGGGCACTGGCCAACGAATCGGCCGAGCTCCAGTACTCCTATTTCGAGGAGGCGGCGCCGTTTGTCGACGACTCCAACCTCACCTACACCGACACCAACCGCCCGCTCCGGGAGACCCGCAGCTACGAGTGGAACCACGGGGTCGGAGAAGTGGTGACCGCCCTCATCCACCGCGGGTTGCGCATCGACGTGCTGGAAGAGCACGACTGGACGGTCCACCAGGTCTTCCCGTGGCTGGTGGAGACGGCCCCGGGTCGGTGGTCGACCCCGGAAGGCCACCCCCGGCTTCCCCTCACCTACACCGTGCTGGCCACCCAGACGGGTTGAGTTGCCCGGCGGCTCAGCCCTCGTCGGTGGTGCGGATGGTCCAGCCGGCGCCCGACACCTTGCGCGGCTCATAGAACAGGCACCCCTCGGGGCACGCGAACGGAAGCTGCTCGTTGGCACCCATGCGGCACCGCTCGAGCTTTTCCTCGTGGCGGGTGGTCTGCATGATGTAGTGACGACAGTCCTCGTTGACGGGCACGCCCTATTCTGACCGAATTCGGTGGTCGATCGGTATGCAGGGCGGCTGACGGCGGCATCCTCGGGCACCCGGAGGTGGCCGGAAGGGGTCCCAACCGGGTCTCGAGCGGCCACCGCCGGCGGTGGCTCCCCGACGGCGGTGAGGTAGCGTCGGGCGGGTGGAACCTGTCCCATCCACCAAACAGCTGTTGCGCTGGAGCGAAGCCCTGGCCGGCATCGCTCGAACCGGTCTCGGCTTCACCGAGTCCCTCTACGAGCAGGAGCGGTTCGAGGAGATTCTCCGGGTGGCGGCCGACATCCGGGTCGCCGTCGATGAAGGTTCGGTCGGGGCCGAGGATGCCGAGGGCCAGGTCGACGAGTGGATGTCCACCGTCGGGAAGGGCGTACCCGGCTACGTGACCCCGAAGGTGGCCGTCGGCGCCGCGGTCGGGAACGACGAGGGTGAGATCCTGCTGGTCAAGCGGGCCGACTCCGGGGTGTGGCTGTACCCGACCGGATGGGCGGACGTCGGGTACTCCGCCGCCGAGGTGGTGGTCAAGGAGGTCGAGGAGGAGACCGGCATCGATGTGGAGGTGGTCCGCCTCATCGCCGTTCTCGACGGCCTCCGGATCGGGATCAGCCGCATACCTCTCTATTCGCTGGTCTTCCAGTGCCGGGCGGTGGGCGGCGAGCTCAAGGCCCACCCGCTGGAGTGCTCCGACGTGGGTTGGTTCTCTCTGGAAGACCTTCCCCAACCGCTGGCCGGAGCCGAGCGTT
>DASZIO010000048.1:0-2376 GCA_035949055.1 Acidimicrobiales bacterium | reverse complement strand
CGCCGAATGGCACGCCGGCCCGGGGGCGGCTGCCGCAGGGGCACAGGCTGCCTCGTTCCCGATCCACTTGGGACGGCAGCCTACGCCAGTCGCACTACCCTCGGCGGCGTGCTCCCCGAACGGCTGCGACCATTGGTGGAGGCCACCGCCGACCTCTCCGACCGGTTCCGGTCGGCCGGTCACCGGCTGTACCTGGTAGGGGGTTCGGTTCGTGACGCCATCGTGGCCGATGGGGGCGTCCCGGTGGTCGATGGGGGCCACGACCTCGACTTCACCACCGACGCCCGGCCGGACGCCATCGAGGCGCTCGTGGCCGGTTGGGCCGACGCCGTGTGGACCCAGGGGAAGCGGTTCGGCACCATCGGCTGCCGGCGCGGTGACCAGGTCTACGAGATCACCACCCACCGGGCCGAGGCCTACCGTCCCGACTCTCGCAAACCCGAGGTCGCCTTCGGGGACCGGGTGCAGGACGACCTCGCACGCCGGGACTTCACCATCAACGCCATGGCCCTCCGCCTCCCCGAGCTGGAACTCATCGATCCGTTCGGTGGGCTGGCCGACCTGGCGGCCCGGCGCCTGCGTACGCCGCTCGACCCCGAGGTGTCCTTTGCCGACGACCCGCTGCGCATGCTGCGGGCGGCCCGGTTCGTGGCCCAGCTCGAGCTGGAGCCGGACCCTCCGCTGGTGGAGGCGATCCGGGCCGGCCACCGCCGGCTCTCCATCGTGTCGGCCGAGCGGATCCGAGACGAGCTGGACAAGATCGTCATGGTGCCGGTGCCGTCAGTGGCGCTCTGGTTCGTGGTGCGGACCGGACTGGCCGACGAGTTCCTGCCCGAGCTGCCGGGGCTCTCCCTCGAGCAGGACCCGATCCACCGCCACAAGGACGTGCTGGCGCACACCCTGGCCGTGGTGGACAAGACGTCCCCGGACCGCCTGCTTCGCCTGGCCGCCCTCTTCCACGATGTGGGTAAGCCCAAGACCCGGGCCTTCGTCGACGGGGGAGTGACGTTCCACCATCACGAAGTGGTCGGGGCCCGGATGACCCGCAACCGCATGCAGGCCCTGCGGTATCCCAATGACGAGGTGGAGGTGGTGACCGAACTGGTCCAGCTCCACTTGCGTTTCCATACCTACCAGCTGGGCTGGACGGACCGGGCCGTGCGACGGTACGTGCGGGACGCCGGCCCGCTCCTCGAACGCCTCAACGAGCTCACCCGCAGCGACTGCACCACCCGCAACGCCAACAAGGCCAAGGCCCTGGGCCGCCGCATGGACGAGCTCGAAGCTCGCATCGCCGACCTCCGCCAACAGGAGGAGCTGGATGCCATACGCCCCGACCTCGACGGCACCCAGGTGATGGAGGAGCTGGGACTGGGCCCCGGTCGCCAGGTGGGACGGGCCCTGGCCTTCCTGTTGGAGCTCCGGCTCGAAGAGGGCCCGCTGGGCGAAGAGGAAGCCCGGAAGCGGCTGACGGAGTGGTGGCGGGAGCAGCGCTGACGGACATCTCCGGGGACGGGGGCCGGCGTGGGCCCACCGCCGGCGCGACGCGGGCCGGCCCGGTCAGTCCTCGGGCCAGACGGGACCGGGGTCTCCGTCGGCGAACGCCTCCACCATCTGGTGGCACACGTCGTCGTGGTACTGCAGGGGCGGCGACTTCATGAAGTAGGCCGACGGTCCAACGAGGGGCCCGCCGATGCCCCGGTCGAGGGCCAGCTTGGCGCAACGCACGGCGTCGATGATCACGCCGGCGGAGTTGGGGGAGTCCCATACCTCGAGCTTGAGCTCGAGGTTCAGGGGGACGTCGCCGAAGTTGCGTCCCTCCATCCGGATGTAGGCCCACTTGCGGTCGTGGAGCCACGGGACATGGTCGGAGGGGCCGATGTGGACGTCGTCGGCCGGCAGGGCGCCGTGCTCGATCTGACTGGTGACCGCCTGGGTCTTCGACACCTTCTTCGACTCCAGCCGATCCCGCTCGAGCATGTTCTTGAAGTCCATGTTCCCGCCCACGTTGAGTTGGTAGGTGTGGTCGAGAGCGAGACCGCGGTCCTCGAACAGACGGGTGAGGATCCGGTGGACGATGGTCGAGCCCACCTGGCTCTTGATGTCGTCACCCACGATGGGCAACCCGGCGGCGCGGAACCTGCGGGCCCATTCCGGGTCGGAGGCGATGAACACGGGGATGGCATTGACGAAGCCCACGCCGGCCTGCAGGCACGCGTCGGCGTAGAAGCGCTGGGCCTGCTCGGATCCCACGGGCAGGTAGCTGACCAGGACATCGGCCCCGGAGTCTCTCAGGGCGGCCACCACGTCGATGGGCTCGGCCGGCGACTCCTCGACCGTCTCGCGGTAGTACTTGCCGAACCCGTCGAGGGTGGG
>DASZIO010000047.1:0-11655 GCA_035949055.1 Acidimicrobiales bacterium | reverse complement strand
GGTGGTCCGCCGAGGTCGGGCCCGAACCCCTTTGCTCGCGGCACCACGAGGGTGAGCGGCCCCGGCCAGTGCTCCCGGGCCAGGTGGGCCGCAGCCCGCCCGAGCGGGCCGGCCAGCTCGGCGATCTGGTCCTGGTCGCCGACCAGTAGCGGCAATGCCACATCGGCCGGACGGTGCTTCATCGCGAACAGCGTGGCCAGGGCGTCGGGGTGGGCAGGAAGGGCGGCCAGCCCGTAGACGGTGTCGGTCGGGAGGGCCACGACCGCGCCACTCTCCAGCGCGCCGGCCGACCACGCCATCCCCTCGTCATCCGGACGGAGCAGCCGGGGAGGCATGTTCAACGCCGGGCCACGAGCATCCGGTCGCGCCCGGCCAGATCCTGCTTCACGGCGACCCGGCCGAACCCGGCGCCACTGGCCATGGCCGCCATGGCCGACGCCTGGCCCGGATCCAACTCGATCACCATGGCACCGTCGGGTCCGAGCCAGTCCGGCGCGGCACCGATGATCGCCTCGATGGCGGCGGTCCCCCCCACGCCGGTGGACCCCAGGGCGGCCACCAGGGCCTGCCGGGGCTCCCAGTCGCGTACGACCCGGTCGAGGCGGTCGAAATCCGCTTCGGCCACGTAGGGGGGATTGGAGACCAACAGGTCGATCCGTCCGGCCAGCTCCGGAGGAAGGGCGTCGAACCACCCGCCCTCCACGAGGTGCACGCTGGGGACCGATCGCATTGCGGCCAGCGCGTCGAGGTTGTACCGGGCCACCGCCAGAGCATCAGCTGAGATGTCGGTGGCCCAGACCTCGATATCGCAGAGCGCGCTGCCCTCGGTGGCCAGCGTCAGCGCGATGGCCCCCGATCCGGTACCGAGGTCGACGCACACCTGACCGCCGGTGGTCTTCCGCTCACCACCCACGGAGGCGTCGACCGAGGCGGACGACCGGCAGCTACGGGCGAGCTCGGCCAGGGCCACCTCGACCACCTGCTCGGTCTCGGGCCGGGGAATGAGCACCCGGCGGTCGACCATCAGCTCGAGCTGCCGGAACGGCCAGCTCCCGAGCACGTACTGGAGCGGCTCGCCCGCCCGGCGGCGCTCCACCAGCTCCGGCCACCGGTCGGCGGCCCGATCGAGTATCCAACGCGCCTCCTGGGCCGAGCCGAGTTGCTCGGCGAGGGAGGTGAGGAGGGCCGCTGGGCCGCCTTGGCCGCCCACCGTCAACCATCATCCAGCTGGCGATAGCGCTTGTCCGCCATGAGGGCATCGGTCAACTCGTCGAGGTCGCCCATCAGGATGCGATCCAGCCGGTGCAGGGTGAGCTTGATCCGGTGGTCGGTTACCCGGTTCTCCTTGTAATTGTACGTCCGGATCTTTTCCGACCGGCCTCCGGCGCCCACTTGGCTCCGCCGCTGCACGGACGCCGCCGCCGCCTGCCGGTCCTGCTCCGCCTTCAGCAAGCGGGAGCGGAGGACGGTCATGGCCTTGGCCCGATTCTGGATCTGGCTCTTCTCGTCCTGCATCGCCACCACGATGCCGGTTGGAACGTGGGTGACGCGCACCGCCGAATCGGTGGTGTTGACCGATTGCCCACCCGGCCCGGTCGACCGGTACACGTCGATCTTGAGATCGCCCGGCTCGATGTCCACGTCGACCTCGTCGGCCTCCGGTAGGACGGTCACTGCGGCGGACGAGGTGTGGACGCGCCCCTGGGATTCGGTCACCGGCACCCGCTGGACCCGGTGCGGCCCTCCCTCGTGCTCGAGTCGCTGCCAGGCGTCGTCGCCCTTCACCACGAAGGTGATCTCATTGAGGCCGTCCCGTTCGGAGGGGCTGGAGGACAGCACCTCGAGCTTCCATTTCCGCTGGGCGGCGTAGCGGGAGTACATCTCGAACAGGTCCTTGGCGAAGAGGTTGGCCTCCTCCCCCCCTTCGGCACCCCGGATCTCCATGATGACGTTGCGGCCGGCGTTCGGATCCCGCGGCACCAGCAGCAGCTTGAGCTCCTCCTCCTGGCGGGCCACATCCATTTCGGCCTGGTCCACCTCGGTCTGGGCCAGCTCCCGCTCCTCTCCGGCCGAGTCGTGGAGCATCTCGCGGGCGGCTTCGAGATCCGACTCGGCGGCCTGGAGTCCGTGCCAGCCGTCCACGACCTCCTTCAGCTCGCGATGGCGCCGGGAGACGTCGCGCAAGCGGTGCGGGTCGGTGGAGAGAGCCGGGTCGTTGAGCTCCTCCAAGACCGACTCGTACTCGTTCTCGAGCTCGTTCAGGCGATCCTGAACCCTCTGGTGGAACACGGGCAAAGGGTAGCGCCAACCGCGCGGGACCCTTCCGCCTCAAGGGAGTCTGGGTCGGGACGCGTCAGAGGATCAGGACGCAGGCGGTGACGCCGAGCGCCGACGCGATCCGGTCTTGGCGTACCGGCGCTGGAACCGCTCGACCCGGCCGCCCGAGTCCACCAGCTTCTGCTTGCCGGTGAAGAACGGATGGCACTCGTTGCAGAGCTCCAGGTGGATCTCCGGCTTGGTCGACCGGGTGGTGAACGCGTTGCCACACGAGCAGCGCACCGAGGACTCGACGTATGTGGGATGGAGGTCGGACTTCATGGATTTCTCCCTAGTGACGGCGCCTGCCTCGCTGGTGACCGCGCCTACCTCGCGGCAGTAGGAAGTGTACCGGTCCCCGGTCGGCGCTCGTCCGCGCCGGGCCTGGCCGGGTGGCGGCGCGGCCCCGACTGGCTCAGGTGGCCGGTCCCTTGGCGATCTCGGCCAGGAACTCGTCGTTGCTCTTGGTGGTACGGATCTTGTCCATCAACAACTCGAGGCCGGGGGCGGCACTGCCTTCGTTGGCCAAGGCATTCAACACCCGGCGCAGCTTCCAGACCTGCTGGAGCTGGGACCGATCGAAGAGCAGCTCCTCGTGGCGGGTCGAGCTGGCGTTCACGTCAATGGACGGGTACAGCCTCCGCTCGGCCAGTCGCCGGTCCAGCCGGAGCTCCATGTTGCCGGTCCCCTTGAACTCCTCGAAGATCACCTCGTCCATCTTCGAACCGGTCTCCACCAGCGCGGTGGCGAGGATGGTCAGCGATCCACCTTCCTCGATGTTCCGGGCGGCGCCGAAGAACCGCTTCGGCGGGTACAGGGCACCGGAGTCCACCCCGCCCGACATGATCCGTCCCGTGGCCGGCTGGGCCAGGTTGTAGGCCCGGGCCAGCCGGGTGATCCCGTCGAGGATGATGACGACGTCACGGCCCGACTCGACCAGGCGCTTGGCCCGCTCGATGGCGAGCTCGGTCACTGCGGTGTGCTCCTCGGACGGCCGGTCGAAGGTGGACGCTACGACCTCGCCCTTCACCGAGCGACGCATGTCGGTGACCTCTTCGGGGCGCTCGTCCACGAGGAGGACCATCAGGTGGACATCGGGGTTGTTGGCCTCGATCGACGCCGCGATGTGCTTCATCACGGTCGTCTTGCCGGCCTTGGGCGGGGACACGATGAGCCCGCGCTGCCCCTTGCCGATCGGCGACAGCAAGTCGACGATGCGCGCCGTCATGTTGTCCTTGTCGCCGGGCATTTCGAGGTGCAACCGTTCGTCCGGGAAGAGCGGTGTCAGGTCCTCGAATCGCGGGCGCTGGCGAGCCAGGTCCGGATCCAACCCGGACACCGTGTCGATCTGCAGCAATGCGGGGAACTTCTCGGTGTTCCCCGCCGGCCGGCAGAACCCCTCGATGCTGTCACCCTTGCGCAAGGCGAAGCGGCGGGCCTGGCTGATCGAGACATAGACGTCCTTGCCGGAGGGAAGGTAGCCCTCGCAGCGAAGGAAGCCATAGCCCTCGTCGCGCAGGTCGAGCAGACCTCGCACCGGGATGAGCTCACCCTGGTATTGCTGGTCCTGATGCCCCCCTGCGCCTTGCAGATCACCCTCGGGGCCCCCGCCTTGGCGATCACGGCCCCGACGCCGACGATTGCTCCGTCGGTTGCCCATGTCGTCGCTGGCGCCCTGGTTTCGATTCTGGGTGTTGCGGTTGCGGTTCTGGTTGTTGCGGTTGCGGTTCTGGCTGTTGCCCTGGAAGTTGGACGTCTGGGTGCCGTGGCGGCCGTCGCCGTTCTGCTGGGACGGGCCAGTCGGCGGAGCCTCGCCCTCGGTCGCGTCGACTTGCCGTCCGCCCTGATCGGCTTCCGTCGCCTGCTCGCCGGGCTGGGGCCGCCCGGTTCCGTTGCCCGATGCGACCCGGTCGGCAACGTCATCGTCGAGCTCGACGTCCCCTCCGCTGGCGGCGTCGTCGTCGGGGCCGAACGACTGGACAGCCGGCCGGCGAGAAGACGAAGCCCGTGTTCTGTCCCCGTTGCCGGATGGCCCAGCCGAGCCATTGTCCGCCGCTCCCCCGCCCGGTCCACCCTCGTCCACCGACACCCCGGCGGCCTTCAGGATGCCGTCGATCATGTCGGCCTTCTTCGTCCTGGTATTGGTCTTCACAGACAGGGCCTGTGCGATGGCCTGGAGCTCGTCTCGCTCCTTGCCCTCCAACACCGAGCGCTCGAGCTGCTGTTCGGCAGTCATCGGCTTCCTCGCTTCGAATGTCCTCGTTGGCGGAGGCATTGACGCCGTCCACCGGGAATAAAGGGGTGGGAAGTCGCCGTATCGAGATCCGCTCTCGCTGCTACTCCCCCCGACGCCGCATACGGGCTGGTCGCGTCATCAGAAGCTGACCAGAGTGCCCCGCCCACCAGCCCGATCGGGCGTGCCGTGGAGGCGACGGTGCACCCATAGTACAGGGAGCGACCCGATCGGGCAACAACCCCAGCGCCACAGGGGTCGAACTTCCCTTCCGGACCGTTGGCTAGAGCGACAGCTCCTCGAGCACGGCGCCCAGGTCGGCGTCGACCACCGTCGGGACGGAGATCTGGCTGATGGCGATGTCCGGATCCTTCAAACCATGACCGGTCAGCACGCAGACGACGGTGGTCGTGCTGCCGAGCCCGTCGGGAAGCCCGGTCTTCAGCAGACCGGCAACCGAAGCAGCCGAGGCCGGCTCGCAGAACACGGATTCCTCCGAGGCCAAGAACCGGTAGGCGGCCAGGATCTCCTCGTCGGACACTGCGGCGATGCCGCCACCGGATTCCGATGCAGCCGAGGTGGCCCCGTACCAACTGGCCGGATTGCCGATGCGTATGGCCGTGGCCACCGTCTCGGGATGGTCGACGGGGTGTCCCTCCACAATCGGCGCGGCTCCGGCAGCCTGGAATCCGAGCATGCGCGGCAACCTGGTAGCCCGGCCCGCCTCCTTGAATTCGAGGTAGCCCTTCCAGTACGCGGTGATATTGCCGGCGTTCCCCACAGGGATGCAATGCACGTCGGGCGCATCGCCCAGCGCGTCCACGATCTCGAAGGCTGCCGACTTCTGACCCTCGATCCGGTAGGGGTTCACTGAGTTGACCACGGTGACCGGAGCGCGCTCAGCCAGTTCCCGCACGATGGCCAGTGACTGGTCGAAGTTGCCGCGGACCTGCAGCACTCTGGCGCCGTGGATCAGCGCCTGGGCCAGCTTGCCGAGGGCGATGTGACCCTCGGGGATGAGGACGGCACACGTCAAACCGGCCCGGGTGGCGAAGGCGGCTGCCGACGCCGAGGTGTTGCCGGTCGACGCGCACACCACCGCCTTGGCGCCTTCCTCTGCGGCCTTCGAGATGGCGACGGTCATGCCGCGGTCCTTGAACGAGCCGGTTGGATTGGCGCCTTCCACCTTGAGCAGGACCCTTGCACCGACCCGATCCGACAGGCGCGGCGCGGGCAACAGGGGAGTGCCGCCTTCGAGCAGGGTGACGACCGGCGTGCTCGACGACACCGGGAGGAACGGCCGGTACTCCTCGATCACGCCGCGCCAATTTCGGCCCGCTTCCCCGGCGGTCATCCCTCGCTCACGATCCGGATGACCCCGCCCACCTGTTGCACCACGGCGAGCTGGCGGAGCGACTCGAGGGTGGACTGCACGTCTCCGTCGAGCGCGGCGTGGGTGACGAAAAGCAGTCGGGCCTGGCCGGCCATCCCGTCCTGTTCCATCGAGCGGATCGACACGTTGTTGTCGCCGAACACTTTGGCCACGGCGGACAGGACGCCCGGTCGATCGACCACGTCGAGGCTCACGTAGGCGCGGGTGGCCAGCTCCGACGATGGCAACAGCCGCGCCGGCCTACGTTCGGGCGCGGGTGCGGTGGTGCCCGCCAACCGGTTCCGCACCGCGTCGATCAGGTCGCCCACCACCGCGCTAGCGGTCGGGAGACCGCCCGCTCCCTGTCCGTACAGCATGAGCTCACCAGCCGTCTCACCTTCGATGAAGACCGCGTTGAAGGCTCCCCGCACACTGGCCAATGGATGCGACTTCGGCACCATGGCGGGGTGGACCCGCACGGACACGGCATCATCCCCGGTCCGCTCGACGATGGCAAGCAACTTCACCACAAAGCCGAGGCGACCGGCGAAGGCGACGTCGGCCGCCCGGACGCCGGTGATCCCCTCCCGCATCACATCGCTGTCCGCCACGTCGTAACCGAACGCCACACCGGCCAGGATGGCCGCCTTGGCCGCCGCGTCGTACCCCTCCACGTCGGCGGTCGGGTCGCGCTCGGCCAACCCGAGCGCCTGGGCCTCGGCCAGCGCATCGGCGTAGTCGGTGCCGTGGTCGGCCATCTCGCTCAGGATGAAGTTGGTGGTCCCGTTGACGATCCCCATTACCCGCAGGATCCGTTCACCGGTCAGCGATTCACGCAGGGCGCGGACCAGCGGAATGGCACCGGCCACCGCCGCCTCGTACAGCAGGTCGACCCCGTGCTCCTTGGCCAGGCTGCGCAGCGAGACGCCCTCGGACGACGCCAGCAGTGCCTTGTTGGCCGTGACCACCGGCTTGCCCGATTTGAGAGCGGTCCGGATGAGATCGCCCGCCGGGTCCAGGCCCCCGATCAGTTCCACCACCACGTCGATGGAAGGGTCTGTCACCAGCTCGGCGGCGTCGCTGGTGAGCAATCCGACCGGGATGTGCGTGGCCCGCTGACGCGACAGGTCGCTGACGGCGATGCCGCCGACTTCGAGATGGGCACCACTCTGGACGACCAGGTCGGCCGCACGGTCCTGGAGCACACCGACGAGGGCGGAACCGACATTGCCGCAGCCGAGCACGGCGATGCGTACGACATGCTCCGACGACGGCGCCACGGTCATCCGTTCACGCTACCGCTGCCCACCGGGGTGATCGGCGATCACAGGTCCAAGCGCACGAGGTCATCGAGGGTTTCGCGGCGGACGACGGTGCGGGCCGCACCGTCGGCCACGAAGACCACGGCCGGGCGTGGCACCTTGTTGTAGTTGGATGCCATCGAGTGGCCGTAGGCGCCGGTCACCGGAGTGGCCACGATGTCCCCCACGGCGAGGTCGCCCGGCAGGAAGCCCTCCGACACCACGACGTCGCCCGTCTCGCAGTGCTTCCCCACCAGGCGGATCGGCAGGGGTCGCCCCGCACCCGTCTCCCGGGGGAGGAAGGCCTCGTACCCGCTGCCATAGAGGACGGGGCGAGGATTGTCGCTCATCCCCCCGTCCACCGACACGTAGGTCCGGTGTCCGGGCACCGCTTTTACCGTGCCGACCCGGTAGAGGGTGATCGCGGCCGCAGCCACGATGGCCCGACCCGGCTCCGCGGTGACCCGCACCGCTTCGTCGATCCCGGCATCCCGGCAGGCCTGCCAAACGGACCGGGCCCACTCGGCCATGGTCGGCGCCCGCTCACCGTTGACATAGGCCACGCCGAGCCCGCCCCCGACCACCAGCTCGGGTAGCCCGAGTGGCGCAAAGAATCCCGCCAGCACCTCGATGGCCCGGGCAAACGGATCGAGCGCGAACACCTGGCTCCCGAGATGGGCGTGGATCCCGACGAATTCGACGATGCCGCCGGCATCGAGGTCCGAGAGACGGTCGACGGCCCGGGCCGCCGCTCCGGATGCCAGGCCGAAGCCGAACTTGGAGTCGTCCTGGCCGGTCCGAACGAACTGGTGGGTGTGCACTTCGACCCCGGGGGTGATGCGGGCGAGGACCTTGGGCCGGGAGGCTCCCACCGGGCCGTCGACCGGCAGGCCGGCGCCCTCGGCCCGTTCCTTGGTCAGCAGCCGTTGGAGCCGGTCGATTTCGTCGAACGAGTCGACGACGATGCGCCCGACGCCGAGCGAGACGGCGGTGGACAGTTCCTCGTCCGACTTGTTGTTGCCGTGAAGGACCAGCCGCTCGGGCGGTACGCCCGCGGAGCAGGCGACATGGAGCTCCCCGCCCGTCGAGACGTCGAGGTGCATCCCTTCCTCGACGGCAAGCTTGGCCATGGCGGTGCAGAGGAAGGCCTTGGTGGCATAGGCCACCCCGTCGCCCCAGGCCTCGACGGCCTCGCGGCACCTCGCCCGGAGGTGGGCCTCGTCATAGACGAACAGCGGGGTGCCGGCTTCCTCGGCCAGATCCACCAGGTCGACGCCCCCCACCAGGAGCCGGCCTCGGCCGTTGATCTCGGCGGTCATGGGGAGGAGTTCCGGGGCCACCGGGCTCGACGGGCCGTCGGCGCGGGACGACCCGCGCTCCGGCGATTTCCGGCTCACAACCGCTCCGGTGCCGAAACGCCGAGGAGCCCGAGGCCGATGGCCAGGCCGATGCGGGCCGCCTCGACCAGCCACAAGCGGGCCTGAGCCAGTCCCGGGTCCACTCCGCTGCCCAGGATCGGGCAGTCGTGGTAGAAGCCATGGAAGCAGGTGGCGAGTCGCCGGACCCAGGCCGTGACCTTGGTCGGGGCGCGGTCCGCAGCCGCATCGGCCACCACCTCGGGGAGCTCCTCGAGGCACCGGATCAGTTCGAGCTCTCGTGGATGCACAAGAAGCGAGAGGTCGACGTCGGAGAGCGGGACCCGGGTCACACCACGCTCGACCGCCTTGCGACCGACACCACCGATACGGGCGCTGGCCATCTGGACGTAGTACACCGGGTTCTCGACCGACTGCTCCCGGACCGAGGCGAGGTCGAACGTCGTGGCCTGGTCCAGTGACGTCATCAGGCTGAGAATCCGGGTGGCATCAGGGCCGATGTCGGCCACCAGCGAGTCGAGCGTCACCGCATTGCCGGCCCGCTTTCCCATCTTCACCGCGTCGTCGCCGTCGACCAGCGAGACCATCTGTCCGAGCTTCACCTCGAGCCGGTCCGGGTCGACGCCGAGCGCCTCGACACCGGCCCGAATACTGGCCACCTGGCCGTGGTGATCCGCACCGAACACATCGATGACACGGTCGAACCCGCGGACCAGGAACTTGTCGCGGTGATACGCGATGTCGCCGGCCAGGTAGGTGGCGTCTCCGTCCGACTTGCGGAGGACCCGATCGCGGTTGTCGCCCATGGCGGTGGCACGGAACCAGGTGGCACCGTCCTGCTCGAAGACCAATCCTTTCTCGGCGAGCAGCTCGATCGTCTCGTCGACGGCGCCGCTCTCCTCGATCGAGGCCTGGCTGTACCACTCGTCGAAGAAGATCCCGATCGCGGCCAGCGAGGATCGGATGTGGTCGATGATCCTGGTGGCGGCCCAGCGGCCGGCATCGGTCACCTCGTCGGGGCCGTCGTAGCGGGCAGCGAGCTCGGTGACGTACTCGCCCTGGTAGCCGCCCTCGGGCACCGGCTCGCCGCCACGCCGGGCGAGGAGGCTCTCCCCGAGGGTCCGGATCTGGCCACCGGTGTCGTTCACGTAGTACTCGCGGCTGACCTCGTGCCCCGAACGGGCCAGCACCCGGGCCAGGGCGTCCCCGTAACTCCCCCACCAGCCGTTGCCCACGTGGATGGGGCCCGTTGGGTTGGCCGAGATGAACTCGACCTGGACCCGCTCCCCATGGCCGACGTCCGGACGGGCATACCCTTCTTCCCCCTGCGTCAGCAGCTCGGCCAGCGCGTCGTAGAGCCAACCGTTGTCGAGGTGGAAATTGATGAACCCGGGCCCGGCGATCTCCACCGAGGTCGTGTGGGGTGGCAGGTCGGCGTTCAGTACGTCCACCAGGGATTGGGCCAGCGCCCTGGGATTGGTTCCGGCCTGCTTGGCGGCTACCAGGGCGAGGGTGGTCGACCAGTCGCCGTTCTCCCGGCGGGCTGGTCGCTCCAGGTGGACGAGCCCCGGCTCGATGGCCAGCGCGAGCCCGTCTCGCTTCGCCACGGTCGTGGCGGCGTCGCTGATGGCACGGGCCAGGAGGTCGCGGGTGGACATGCTGCTGCGAGGATACGTCCTCGGGCGACGACGCCTGCGGGTTGGGACGGTGTACCCGACCGGCGCAGACATCGGCGCGAGGCTGCCGAGTTAGAGTTGACGGGCCGACGAACGGGCAACCGACGCCTCCCGTTGCCGTCTCTGCCGGCCACCCGCCCTCGTAGCTCAGCGGATAGAGCATCGGCCTCCGGAGCCGTGTGCGCAGGTTCGAGTCCTGCCGAGGGCGCGAAATGGGCAGGCGTCGAGAAAGCAAGGACCAGCGCACCGGGCGGCACCGGAACCGCCGCGCGGCGGCCGGCGGGGGGCACGGGCAGGGCCACCCGAGGCGCGGGGCCGGGCGCGGGAGGGGGGAGGGCTGGGCGGCGCGGCCTCGACCGAACGAGAGCTGTCAGCTTGCCATTCGCCGGTTTGCCGCCGGTCCTACCCAGACTTGGTCGAACCAGCATGGAGACTCTCTGCCAGTCCGATCCCATCGTTCGTCGTAGGGTCCTTGGAAAGCGGTGTGGTCGAGCTGGTAGTCGGCAAACAGATTGATAAGGAGGGAGAGATAGGCCTCGGAAGCTTCGGGACGGTAGGAACCCGAGCGAGAAAGGTCGTTCTCGACCGCACTGTGGACAATGGCTCGGTCTCGAAATGACGCTCCCTGGGCACGGCCACCCAGCCGCTCCACGACAGATCGATCCAGCTTCCAGGCAGAGGGGTTGAAACGGCTCACCACGCCGATGGCACTGATGTCGGAGAACTTGCTGGACCTGAGAAAGCCATCAGGACCGAGCATTGCGATAGCGAGCTCGAAGGGTTCGATGTTGAATTCCGAGTTGGTGTCCGCAAGGACACAAAGTACGGGGAGCCCAGTAGGTCAGTGCAGTCAGCGAGGGCGGGTCCTTCGCGAGCGTCTATAACCATTGGTCCAGGGCGTGGAGGATGGCTCCGAGCGAACTCGTGGGTCGGCGGAAGGTCAAGGGAACTCGTGCTGTCCCGCCTACCCGGTGATCTGGGGCACCCTCAGCACGATTGAACGAACCCGGGTTATGGGACACCTGCAGCTGCCCAGATTCGTCGATGGGGGCGGCGGACAGCCTGTGCTCCGTTTCGATATGCGCCTCGGTTCCGGGCGCTCTGTATCAAAACCTTGGGGATGCACCAGTTGGCGGGTCCGCCGGGTGGGGTTAGAGGCTTTGGGTGAGGCCGCCGTCGATTATGAAGTCGGCACCGGTGACGTTGGCGCTTCGATCGCTTGCTAGAAAGACGATTTGGTCGGCTACTTCTTGTGGCGTGGTGAACCTGCGGGTGGCGGTGTCGCGTACTGCGTTTTGTTCGTAGTCGGTGGGGTTTCCACCAAGGGTGTTTGACAACGCTGAGGCGACGCCTTGGTTGCCGAGCCATAGATCGGTGGCTA
>DASZIO010000046.1:0-9205 GCA_035949055.1 Acidimicrobiales bacterium | reverse complement strand
CTCCCGAGGACCTGGGTGGCACCATCCAGAACGACATCTTGAAGGAGTACGTGGCCCGGGGGACCTACATCTACCCGCCCCGACCATCGATGCGGTTGGTGACCGATACGTTCTCCTACTGTGCCGAGCACCTCCCGGCCTGGAACACCATCTCGATCTCCGGCTACCACATCCGCGAGGCCGGTTCCACAGCCGTGCAGGAGATCGCCTTCACCATCGCCAACGGGATCGCCTATGTCGAGGCGGCACTGGCCGCCGGATTGGACGTGGACGCGTTCGCACCGCGGTTGAGCTTCTTCTGGAATGCCCACAACAATCTGTTCGAGGAAGTGGCCAAGTACCGGGCGGCCCGCCGGATGTGGGCCAGGATCATGACCGAGCGGTTCCACGCGTCCGACGAGCGCTCCGCGCTGCTGCGTTTCCACACTCAGACGGGCGGGTCGACGCTCACCGCCCAGCAGCCCGAGAACAACATCGTCCGGGTCACCATCCAGGCCCTGGCCGCCGCCCTCGGGGGTACACAGAGCTTGCACACCAACGGGTTCGACGAGGCCCTCGGGCTGCCCACCCAGCGGGCGGCCAAGATCGCCCTGCGTACCCAACAGATCATCGGCTACGAGTCGGGGATCACCGACACCGTCGATCCCCTGGCCGGATCGTGGTTCGTCGAGGCGCTCACCGACGAGATCGAGCAGGCGGCGTGGGAGTACCTCGATCGGATCGACACCATGGGCGGCGCGGTCGACGCCATCGAAGCCCAGTACATGCAGCACGAGATCGAGCAGGCGGCCTACGCCTACGCCAAGGCGATAGATGCCGAGGACAAGGTCATCGTCGGCGTGAACCGCTTCGTCGACGACCAGGCCGAGTCGGGCGAGGTCTTTCCCATCGACCCAAACCTGCAGCGCTCCCAAGTCGAGCGGTTGGAGAAGGTGAGGCAGGAGCGCGACCAGGGAGCGGTCGACGCCACCCTGGCCGAGGTGGAGGCGGCGGCCCGGGGCAGCCAGAACCTGCTTGTGCCCATGAAGGCCGCCCTCGCCCGGATGGCTACCCTCGGCGAGGTGTCAGACGTGCTGCGCGGCGTGTTCGGGGAGTTCCACCCGACCGGTTGAGTCAGGGCGCGGGGGCCGGCCCGGGCCGCCCGGCCAGCAACCGGTCGCGCAGCGGTCCTTCCGCAGCCGCGTCGATGGCGGTCCACGCCATGGCCAGCGCCCCGTCGTGTAGAGCGGCGTCGGCCGATTCCGTGATGCAGGCCGCCGCGAACTCTGGCTGGTGGTTGACCGAGCCGGCCGCGTCGATGGCGACCAGGGGATGGATGGTGGGGACGGCCAGCGAGACGTTGGCCATGTCGGTCGACAAGGTCGGCCGGGGCGAGCCGTCGTCATCGAGCTCGAAACGGCGCCCGAGCGCTTCGGCGTTCACCCGGTAGAGATCGAGTAGCCCCCGGTCGCTTTCCATGTGCGAGTACATCGGGGCGAGGTCGACTCGCTCGAGGCGGCACCCGGTGGCGAGCGCTCCCGCCTCGAAGCACGCCATGACCCGTGGCTCGACTACGGCCAGATCGGTGAGCGATGTCGCGCGGCACATGAACCGACCGGTCACCGACTCGGGGATGATGTTGGCGGCCTCGCCGCCATTGGTCACGATGCCGTGCACCTGGTCCCCGGGTCGGAGCTGCTGGCGGAGCAGACCGATGGCCACCTGGGCGATGGCCATGGCGTCGCCGGCGTTGACCCCCTCGAACGGGGCGGCGGACGCGTGCGCGCTCTTTCCGCTGAAGTGGACATCGAAGTGGGAGACGGCGAGGCAGGTTCCCTCCAGGCGGTCGGTGGGCCAGGGGTGGATCATCATGGCCGCGTGCACATCGTCGAAGACGCCCTGTTCCAGCAAGGTGATCTTTCCGCCACCGCCCTCCTCGGCGGGTGTGCCGAGCACCCGGACGGTGATGCCGAGCTCGTCGGCCACGCGGGCCAGCCCGAGGCCGGCACCGGTCGCCGAAGCGGCGATGATGTTGTGGCCGCAGGCGTGCCCGATACCGGGGAGGGCGTCGTACTCGGCGCAGACGGCCACGACCATCGGACCGGAGCCGGCTTCGGCGACGAAGGCGGTGGGCATGCCGGCCGTACCAGCGGTGACGGTGAACCCGGCGGCGGCCAGCAGCTCGGCTGTCCAGGCGGAGGCCCGCTCCTCCTCGAACGCCACCTCGGGATGGGCATGGATGGTGTGGCTCAGGTCCACCAGCCCGGCGAGACGATCATCGATCGCCTGAGCGGCTGCTTCCTTCAATGGGGTGAGCTCGGCCATGGGCCACCATCCCTCGGCTACTCGATGACGGCGATGACGTCGCCGGGGGCGACCGACGCGCCGGCCTGGACCCTTACTTCCTTCACCGTGCCGGCTTTCTCGGCGATGACGTTGTTCTCCATCTTCATCGCCTCGAGGACGCAGATGGTCTGTCCGACCTCCACGGTGTCGCCTTCGGCCACGAGCACCTTGACGATGGTGCCTTGCATGGGGACGGCCACCGTTCCCGACCCGGCACCCGATGCCGCCGCCTTCGGGCGCTTCGGTCCGGTACTGCGAGCCACCCCGGCGCTGCCTCCGGCCACCACCATGGTGTCGCCGACGTCGGGGACCCAGAGCTTGACCTGGTAACGACGGCCGGCCACCTCGGCGGTCACGTCGCGCAGCACGGTGGCCGGCGCGTCCGCTCCGCCGGCCGGTGGGCTCGGCCCGTCCGACCCGAGCGAGGGCAGTCTGGTCAGGTCCAAGGAGTGCTCGACCCAATTCGTGGAGTGTACGGCGGCTACGAAGTCCGGATGCGAGAGGATGGCCACGTCGGCCGGGAGCGTGGTCGCCGGCCCCTCGATGACCATCTCGTCGATGGCGCGGAGCATCCGCCGGCGCGCCGCTTCGCGGTCGTGGCCCCACACCACGAGCTTGGCGACCAGGTTGTCGTAGAACTGGCTGACCGTGTCACCGGACTCGTAGCCGGCGTCGAGGCGAACCCCCGGCCCACCGGGTGCAACCAGGCGCGAGATGGTCCCCGGCGACGGGGTGAACGCCCCACCGACCGGGTTCTCCGCGTTGATCCGGACCTCGATGGCGTGGCCGTTCCGGACGATGTCGTCCTGGCCGAACCCGAGTGGCTCACCCGAGGCCACCCGCAGTTGCCACTCGACGAGATCGAGCCCGGTCACGAGCTCCGTCACCGGGTGCTCGACCTGGAGCCGGGTGTTCATCTCGAGAAAGAAGAACTCCCCGTCCTGGTAGAGGAACTCGACGGTGCCGGCATTGACGTAGCCGCACGCCTCGGCCACCCTGACCGAGGCTTCGCCCATGGCCCGGCGGACCTCGTCGGGGAACCGCGGCGCCGGGCTCTCCTCGATCAGCTTCTGGTGGCGCCGCTGGGCAGAGCAGTCGCGCTCGCCCAGCCACAGGGTGTTCCCGTGCGTATCGGCGATGACCTGCATCTCGACGTGGCGAGGCCAGGCCAGGTACCGCTCGACGTAGCACTCGTCGCGCCCGAAGTAGGCCAACGACTCCCGCATGGCCGATTCGAGGGCCTCGGGGGCCTCCTCGGGCGCGTTGACCACCTTCATGCCTCGCCCCCCGCCGCCGTAGGCGGCCTTGATGGCCACCGGCCATCCGTACTCGTCGCCGAACGCGGTGACCTCGTCGGCGGACCGGAGGACCTCCGAGCGCCCCGGCACCCCGGACACGCCGGCGCGTTCGGCGGCATGCCGGGAGCTGATCTTGTCGCCCATGACCTCGATGGCCTCCGGGGGCGGGCCGATGAAAGTCACGCCCCGTGCGGTGATGGCCCGGGCAAAGTCGGTGTTCTCGGAGAAGAACCCGTAGCCCGGATGGACCGAGTCGGCGCCGCTGCGATCGATGACCGAAAGGATGGCTTCGGTGTTCAGGTAGCTCTCCGCCGCCGTCTGGCCCCCGAGGGCGTAGGCCTCGTCCGCCAGTCGGACGTGCAGGGCGTGTCGGTCGAGGTCGGAGTAGACCGCGACGGTGGACACCCCCATCTCGCGGCAGGTCCGGATGACCCGGACCGCTATCTCGCCCCGGTTGGCGATGAGAACCTTCTGCAGCACGCTGCCCCTTTCGAGAATTGTTGGCTGGAGGGCGGTGGTGCCACCGCGCCGAGGGCGCTACAACACTGTCACGGCCCGTAGGGTGTGTGCCATGCCGGGCACGAGGTTCAGGGACATCCGGCGCTTCGAATCGTTGGATTCGACCAACCTGTATCTCCTGGCTGAGGCCCGCTCCGGGGCGGCGGAGGGGGTGGTGGCGGTGGCCGAGTTCCAGACGGCCGGCCGGGGTCGCCTCGGCCGGCGCTGGGAGGCGCCGGCCGGTTCGAACCTCTTGATGTCGGTGTTGCTGCGGCCGGACCTTCGTCCCGACCAGCGCCACCTGGCCAGTTCGGCACTGTGCCTGGCCGCCGGTGACGCCGTCGAGCGGGAGACCGGGGTGGTCCTCGCCGTCAAATGGCCGAACGACCTGCTCGCCCCCGACGGGCGGAAGGTGGCCGGTGTTCTGGCCGAGTCGGACGTGAGCGGTCCTGGCGCGCCGGGCCCGACGCCGGGGCGGCTTCCCGCCGTCGTCGTCGGCATCGGGATCAACGTGAACTGGCCGGTCGACGATGACCACCTCGCGCCCGACCTGGTCGGAGTGGCCGGCTCCCTGCGTCGTCTGGTGGGACGTCCGGTCGACCGGGCCGGGTTGTTGGAGTCCCTGCTCGATGCGCTCGAGTCCCGGGTCGACGACCTCGGCAGCGCGGCGGGCCGGACCGGCCTGGTCTCGGTGCTCCGCTCGAGGTGCTCCACCCTCGGCGCAGAGGTCCGGGTCGAGCGGGACGGACGAAGCCTGGTCGGGAGGGCGGTCGACCTCACCCCGGACGGGCACCTGGTGGTCGAGCGAGACGGGGATGTCCACACTGTGCTGGCGGGCGACGTCGTCCACCTGCGACCGGTCGGGGGGACTGCCCCGGCCTCCGGGCCCGCACGGGGCCGCCTGTAACATCTCCGGGCTATGCGACTGCTCGTGACCGGCGGAGCCGGCTTCATCGGATCGAACTTTGTCCGGTATTGGGTCGATCGTCACCCCGAGGACGCCGTCGTCGCCTACGACGTGCTGACCTACGCGGGAAACCGGCCGAACCTGGCCGACGTCGAGGACCGGATCGAATTCGTACAGGGGGACATCGGCGATCTCGACACCGTGGCGAAGACGCTCGACGCCCACCAGATCGACGTGATCGTGAATTTCGCCGCCGAGTCGCACAACAGCTTGGCCATCCTGGACCCGGCCCGCTTCTTCCGCACCAACGTGCTCGGCACGCAGACCCTGGCCGAAGCGGCCCGCCGGCATGGTGTGGCCCGGTTTCACCACATCTCGACCTGCGAGGTCTACGGGGATCTGCCGCTCGACTCCGACGAGGTGTTCACCGAAGACACCCCGTACCGGCCGCGGACCCCCTACAACGCCTCGAAGGCCGGCGGGGACCACGCGGTGCGGTCCTACGTCGAGACGTTCGGGCTGCCGGCCACCATCACCAATTGCTGCAACAACTACGGGCCCTATCAGTTCCCCGAGAAGGTGATCCCGCTGTTCACCGCCCGAGCGCTCGACGATCGGCCGCTGCCCTTGTACGCCTCGACCCAGAACCGCCGCGAATGGCTTCACGTCGACGACCACTGCCGGGCGGTCGAGCTCGTACTCCAGCACGGCGAGGTGGGCGAGACCTACAACGTTGGGAGCGGGATCGAGGCCAGCATCGAGGAAATCGCCGACGCGGTGCTGGCCGCCACCGGCAAGCCCACCTCCCTCAAGGAGATCGTCCCCGACCGACCCAGCCACGATCGCCGGTACCTGCTCGACTCGTCGAAGATCCGGCGCTCCCTGGGCTGGGAGCCCACCGTGCCCTTCACCGAGGGTCTGGCGGGCACCGTGGCCTGGTACGGAGCCCACCGGGCCTGGTGGGAGCCGCTGCGCGATCGGGCGCCGATCGTCGAGGGGGACTGGTCTTCGCCAGGCGGCTCGACGGCCAATCCGACGCAGTCGTGACGGCCCCGTTGCGGGTTCTCGTCACCGGTGGCGACGGTCAGCTCGGCCGTGACCTCCGGGATGTCATGGCCGGCCGTGTCCCGGACGGGGGTGGCACGCCGAGCGGGGTGGCGGCAGCAGCCATCCTCCCCCCGGTGCGGGAAGGGACCTTCGACGTGCTGTCGACCGACATCGACACGCTCGATGTGGTCGACCGATCAGCCGTCGGCGCCGCAGTGGACAGCTTTCGGCCCGACGTCGTGCTCCACGGCGGCGCCTACACCGCCGTGGACGCTTGCGAGTCCGACACCGACCTCGCCTTCGCGGTCAACGCTCTCGGCACCCGCAATATCGCCGAGGCCGCCCACGCCGTGGGGGCCCACCTGGTGTACGTGTCTACCGACTACGTCTTCGACGGGACGTCTGAACGCCCCTACGACGAGTGGGACCTCCCCAATCCGCGGTCGGTCTATGGTCGGAGCAAGCTCGGCGGCGAGATAGAGGTCCGTGCCGTCGGCGGTGCCGCGGCCACGATCGTACGGACCGCCTGGGTGAGCGGCGCCCACGGCGCCAACATGGTGAAGAGCGTCCTCCGACTGGCCGCGAGCAACCCCGACGGGCCGCTCCGATTCGTCGACGACCAGCACGGCTGCCCGACATTCACCGCCGACCTGGCCCGCACCATCGTACGCCTGGCCCTGGACCGTCGACCGGGAACCTTCCACGTGACCAACCAGGGGGAGACCACCTGGTACGGCTTGGCCCGGGCGACCCTGGCCGCCGCCGGCCTGGAGCCCGGCCTGGTCGTCCCCATCACCACCGCGGACCTCGACCCTCCCCGCCCCGCCCCCCGTCCGGCGAACTCGCGGCTCGACAACGCCGCCCTGCGGTTGTCCGGCCTGCCGTTGCTCCCAGATTGGACGGATGCCCTCGAGCGGCTGGTGCGTTCCCTGGCTCCGGCCCCCTGATTCCAGCCCACGACCGTCCACGCCGGGTGCCGGTGGCCGCAGGATCCGATCGGGGAAATGCCCGGATGGACGGGAGACGGACCCTGTCTCCGGCGCGGACCTTCAGGACGTACGAGAATGAGCCGAAAGGAGAGGGCGCCCGACGCTCGAGGATGGATCGCCGATGACAGGGTATGAGCCGTGATGTCGCAGAATCCCGAGTTGTTCGGGAGCCACGGACGGCCGCCGGGCCGTCGGACCGGGCCGGCGGGTGGCCCAGGCCCGATCGGTGCGTCCTTCGGCCACGGCGGCGCCACGGTGCGCGTGCTGCCCCACGGGCGCGGGCGCACGGTGGCCGTGATCGGGATGGGCTACGTCGGCCTCCCGACGGCGGGCACCCTTGCCCACCTCGGCCATCGGGTGACCTGTGGTGACTCCGATCCCTCGAAGGTGGCCATGCTCGAGCAGGGCCGGGTGCCCATCGTCGAGGACCAGCTGGAGGAGCTGGTGCGGGAAGGACAGGCGGCAGGGCGCCTGCGGTTCGTGGTCGGCGCCAAGGAGGCGGTCGAGAGCGCGGAGTTCGTCTTCCTCTGCGTGCCCACTCCCCAGGGCCCTGACGGGTCGGCCGACCTCTCCTTCGTCGAGGCGGTGGCCAAGGAGATCGGACCGGCCGTCCTGCCCGGGACGGTGATCGTCAACAAGTCGACCGTCCCGGTGGGCTCGACTTTGGTGGTTGATCGGGTGCTCGGTCGCCATGACGTCTCGGTCGTCTCCAATCCCGAATTCCTGCGCGAGGGCACGGCCGTGGCCGACAGCCTTCACCCCGAACGGATCGTGGTCGGCGCCGATGATCAGTCGGCCGCGGCCAAGGTGGGTGAGCTCTTCGCCGGCACCCATGCGCCGCTGCTGATCACCGACGCGGCCACGGCCGAGACCATCAAGTACGCGGCCAACGCCTTCCTGGCCACCAAGTTGAGCTTCGTGAACGCGGTGGCGGGGCTGTGCGAGGCGGTCGGTGCCGACGTCCGCGACGTCATCCTCGGGCTCGGCTACGACAAGCGGATCGGGTTCGAATTCCTGCGCCCCGGTCCCGGCTGGGGTGGTAGCTGCCTGCCCAAGGACACCAGGGCCCTGGTCCAGATCGCCGACCAGGCCGGGTACGACTTCTCCTTCCTCAAGGGGGCCATCGCCACCAACGAGGAGCAGTTCGTGCGGGTGGTCGACAAGGTCAAGGCCGCGGTCGGGGGCGATCTGGCGGGCACGGTGATCGCAGTGTTGGGGCTCACCTTCAAGGCCGGGACGGACGACCTGCGCAACTCGCCGGCCATCGAGATCGTGCAGCGCCTCGTGGACGGGGGCGCCATCGTGCAGGCGTTCGACCCCACCATCCCGGTGCCCGACGATCACGCATCGGCACCCGTCGAAGAGCTCGCCTCGCTGGCGGCGGACGGGGAGGGTGTAGGCATGGCGGCTGCGGTCCGCGCCTTTCCCGACGCTTATGCCGCCTGTGAGGGCGCAACGGCAGCGGTGGTGCTGACGGAATGGGACCAGTTTCGGTGGCTCGACTTCGGCCGCGTGAAGTTGATGATGGCCGCGCCGGTGGTGGTGGACGCCCGCAATCTCCTCGACCCCGCGCAGCTCCGCCGGATCGGCTTCGAGTACACGGGCATCGGTCGCCGGTGAGCCCTCGGCTGGTGGTGCTTGGTGGGGGCGGCTTCCTCGGTTCCCATCTCTGCGACGCACTGGTGTCCCGGGGGGACGAGGTGGTCTGCGTCGACGACTTCTCCACCGGGCGCCGGGCCAACGTGGACCACCTGGGCGACAACGCTGCCTTCACCCTGGTCGAGGCCGACATCGCCGAGTCCGTCCCGGTCGACGGCGAGGTGGCCGGGGTGTTCAACCTGGCCAGCCCGGCTTCCCCCCCTGACTACCTGGCCCGCCCCCTCGAGACCCTGGCGGTGGGCAGCGAGGGCACCCGGCGTGGCCTCGAGCTCGCCCGCTCCCGGGGGGCGCGATTCCTCCTGGCGTCCACCAGTGAGGTCTACGGCGACCCCGAGGTCCATCCCCAATCCGAGCGATACTGGGGGCACGTGAACCCGGTCGGGCCTCGCAGCGTCTACGACGAATCCAAGCGGTTCGCCGAGGCGCTGACCATGGCCCACCACCGCACCCAAGGCACCGACGTGGCCATCGCCAGGATCTTC
>DASZIO010000045.1:0-3385 GCA_035949055.1 Acidimicrobiales bacterium | reverse complement strand
GTGCCCACCGTCGACCGGGGATTGCGGGATGACGACTTCTGGTCGATGGAGATGGCCGGGGACAGCCCCTCGATGAAGTCGACGTCGGGCTTGTCCATCTGGCCGAGGAACTGGCGGGCATAGGCGGACAGGGACTCGACGTATCGCCGTTGGCCCTCGGCGTAGATGGTGTCGAAGGCCAGCGAGGACTTGCCCGAGCCGGAGAGGCCGGTGAAGACGATCAGCCGGTCGCGCGGGAGATCGAGCGAGACATCCTGCAGGTTGTGCTCGCGCGCCCCCCGCACCACCAGTCGATCAGCCATCAGCTGAGGATACCGGCATGAGGGTGGTGGTCCGGCTCAGACACTGACCGTGGCGTCGACGTCGGCCGTGTCCCCGGGGAGCACCGGGGAGCCGTCGACCGGGTCACGGACCAACAGGGACCGCAGCTCGGTGATCTCGTCGCGCAGCAGGGCCGCCTCTTCGAACCGCAGCTCTTCGGCGGCCCGGTTCATCTCGGACTCGAGCCGATGGATCAGGCCCGACAGCTCGTCGGCGTCCGGGCCGACGGCCTGGGCCATCGCCGCCGCCGCAGCCCGGGGGTCCACCCCGCCGGCCCGCCCCCTCTGGGCGCGATCGGCGGCGGAGCGGCTGTTGGGGCCCGACGTGATCGCCGCCGACCCGATGCCTTCGCCGCGCACCCGTTCGAGGATGTCGGTCACCGACTTGGTGATGGAGACCGGGTCGATCCCGTGGGCCTCGTTGTAGGCGATCTGGCGGGCCCGCCGGCGCTGGGTCTCGCCGATGGCGTTGGTCATCGAGTCGGTGATGCGGTCCGCGTACATGACCACCCGCCCGTTGACGTTGCGGGCCGCCCGACCCATGGTCTGGATGAGGGAGGACGTCGATCGGAGGAACCCCTCCTTGTCGGCGTCCAGGATGGCCACCAGGGAGACCTCGGGAAGGTCGAGGCCCTCGCGGAGGAGGTTGATCCCCACCAGCACGTCGAACGCCCCCAGGCGCAGTTCGCGCAGGATCTCCACGCGGGCCATGGTGTCCACGTCGGAGTGGAGGTACTGGACGCGCACACCCTGTTCGGCGAGGTAGTCGGTCAGATCCTCGGCCATCTTCTTGGTGAGGGTGGTCACCAGCACCCGGTTGCCGTTGGCCACGGTGGCGTCGATCCGCTCGCGCAGGTCGTCGATCTGGCCGGTGGTGGGCCGGATGTCCACCTCGGGGTCGACCAGGCCGGTCGGCCGGATCACCTGCTCGACGACATTGGCGCTGTGCTCCAGCTCCCAGGGCCCGGGCGTGGCCGACAGCAGGATGGCCTGGCCGGTCCGCTCGATGAACTCCTCGAACCGCAGCGGCCGGTTGTCCATGGCCGACGGCAGTCGGAACCCGTGGTCGACGAGCGTCTCCTTGCGCGAGCGGTCGCCGGCGAACTGGCCCCGGAGCTGGGGCACGGACACGTGGCTCTCGTCCAGCACGACCAGGAAGTCCTTGGGGAAGAAGTCGAGCAGGGTGAACGGCGCCTCGCCCGCAGACCGACCGTCCAGGTGGCGGCTGTAGTTCTCGATCCCGCTGCAGACCCCGGTCTCCGCCAGCATCTCGAGGTCGTACTCGGTGCGCATGCGGAGCCGCTGCGACTCGAGCAGCTTGCCGGCCTCGCCCAGCCCGGCCAAGCGGCTGCGGAGCTCGGCCTCGATGCTGACGACGGCCTTCTGCAGCCGCTCGTCGCCGGCGCCGTAGTGGGTGTTGGCGAACACCACCAACTCCTCGAGCTCCTCGCCGATCTCCCCGGTCGTCACGTCGAAGGGCCGGATCCGCTCCACGGTGTCCCCGAAGAACTCGATGCGAACGGCGTGACTCTCGTAGGCGGCGTGGATCTCGAGCGTGTCCCCCCGGGCCCGGAACTGGCCGCGGGACAGCGTCACGTCGTTGCGGGAGTACTGGAGCTCGACCAAGCGCCTGAGCAGGGTCCGTTGGTCGTGCACCTCCCCGGGCCGGAGGGCCACGATCCGGTCGCGGTACTCGTCGGGCGAACCCAATCCGTAGATGCAGGACACCGAGGCCACCACGATGGTGTCAGGCCGGAGCAACAGCGACGAGGTGCAGGCATGACGGAGCCGGTCGATCTCGTCGTTGATCGAGGAGTCCTTCTCGATGTAGGTGTCCGACGAGGGCACGTACGCCTCGGGCTGGTAGTAGTCGTAGTACGAGACGAAGTACTCGACCCGGTTGCGGGGGAAGAATTCCTTGAGCTCGGCGGCCAGCTGGGCGGCCAGCGATTTGTTCGGCTCGATGATCAGCGTGGGCCGCTGGACCCCTTCGATGGTCCACGCGATGGTGGCCGTCTTGCCCGACCCGGTGATGCCCATCAGCGTCTGGTAGCGGTCACCCCGATGCAGGCCCTCGACCAGCCCGGCGATGGCCTGGGGCTGGTCCCCGGCGGGGCGAAACGGCGAGACCACCTCGAAATCGGGCATAGGTGGATGGTACCGGGAGGGTGCGACGCCGGTTCCGGGGCCCGGGGGCGAGACCAGGGCCTCAGGCGTCGGCGGCCGGCCGTCGGGACTGCCGGGCCCGAAGCTCCAGCAGGACCGCCCAGGCCCGTTCGACCTCGGCCCGGAGGTGATCGTGGTCGGAGGAGTTGTCGATGACCACGTCCGCCCCCGCCAGGCGGGTCTCGCGATCAGCCTGGGACCCGATCCTGGCCTCGGCGTCGGCCTTCTCCATCCCCCGCTGGCTCACCAGCCGCTGGAGGGCGACGTCGGTCGGGGCGTCGACCACCACCACCGCCCCCAGGTCCAACAACTCGCGGTGGGCGGGCCGCAGCAGGGGGATGTCGAGCACCACGATGTCCCCGGTTCCTCCGTAGCGGTCCTTGCGGGCGATCATCTCGACTCCGATGGCGGGGTGGGTGATGGCGTTGAGGTCGGCCAGCGCCTCGGGATGGCCGAAGACCAGCTCCGCCAGCGCGGGGCGGTCGATCTCACCGGCAGCGTCCACGATCCCCGGTCCGAAGCGGTCGATGAGCGGCTGGTAGGCGGGCCCTCCGGGGGCGACCACCTCCCGGGCGATCACGTCGGCGTCCACCAGCTTCGCCCCCCGGGCGACGAGCAGTTCGGCCACTGTCGACTTTCCTGCACCGATCCCGCCGGTGAGCCCGACCGCGAGCATTCCCGGGCTCTGATCAGGCCGGGCGCCGCGGCCGGGAGGCGGTGGCGAAGAGCACCATGGTGGTGCGGTCGAGCTCGTCGGTGACGAAGAAGTCGTCGGCGGTGATGCCGGTCATGCCCCCGGAGTCGCCGCGGGCGATGACCTTGTAGGCCACGGGAAGGAGGCGGGTGTAGATCCCGATGTACCACGAGCGGGGCATCCGGTGCCGAAGGTCCAGCACGTC
>DASZIO010000044.1:0-2339 GCA_035949055.1 Acidimicrobiales bacterium | reverse complement strand
CCTGCTGCCAGGTCGGATCGGCCTTGAGGGCGTTGATGGCGTGCATCGAGTCCTCGAACAACAGGGCGGGGCGCACATCGGAACGCTCGACCCAGGAGACGATCTCCGCCGTCGGCAACGAGACGACCGCCTCGACGACGGCGGCCTCGGGCCCGGGCACGATCACCAACCGCACCCGGCGCTCGACCGGATCGCCGGGCCGAAAGGACGCGAGCTGTGCCTTCGGCGGGTCATCGAGGGTGACGGTGGCGAAACGGGCGGCATCGTCGATGCGGCCGCTGTTCCGCACCATCCGTACCGAGGTGCGGATCTCGTCGGCGGTGAGAGGTTCGAGCGGGTGGGTCACGCGGCCGGTCGGCGCCGCCGCCGGGTCATCCCCGGCGATCCTTGTCGACCGCCGGGATCAGCGCGGCTGCCGCGCCGTTGGTTCCCAGGGATTCGACCAGCTGTTCGACCACCGCCAGGGTGGCTCCGCGCTTGCCGGTGGTCAGCACGTACATGGTGGCCTCGGCGAGTGCACCGAACAACACTCGGGCCAGAGCATCGGGGTCGAGCTGGACGATCTCGCCGCGGGCCATGCCGTCGACCAGCACTCCCCGGAGGAGGGCCACCGCGTCGAGTCCGTCGGCCACCGTGCCGGCGTCGAGCTCGGGAACGGTCCAGGCATCCCGCAGGAAGAACTGCGCCTCGCCGAGGCTGGCGAGGGTACCGAGGAACACTTCCAGCGCCCGGCGGATGCTGGTGACGGTGTCGGCGTCGGGGTCGAGCGCGGCCAGCCCGTCGCGGGTGAGGCGGTCGTACAGCTGATGGAGGAGATCCCGGCCGATATCGGCTTTGTCGGTGAACCAGTAGTAGACGGCCCCCTTGGTGACCCCGGCGGCGGCGGCGATGTCCTCGACGCTGACCGCGTGGTAGCCGCGGCTGGCGAACTCGGAGAGGGCGACGGCGAGGATCCGCTCTCGGGTCTCTTGTCCACGCGGCTGGCGACGGCTCACGAGATACCCGCCTCCCTACGTTGCATGTCCACAGCTAGATACTTCCATGTTATGAGAATCATACGCTACGTATGTAAAACCTACGCCGGATCCGGGCCGGTTCCGACCAGCCGGATCCGGTCAGGACGTCGGGGTCCCGGTCTCGAGGAACCGGGCCATCTGCTCGAGCTCATCGCCGATCTGTCGGGTCCCGCTGTCGAGCAATTGCTGATCGGTAATGGTCGGAATCTCGTCGGAAACCAGCAGGGTGAGGTCGATGGCCACCCGGCAGCCGCCAGTGCTGTCGCCATCGCTTGGCCCGCCGGGTTCCGGGGCCGAGACGGTGAACTCCTCCTCGGCGGGAACCGCGCCGCCGAGTTCGATGGCCACCAGTTGTCCCGGTACCGCGCGGATGACCCGAAGGTCGACCGGATGGGAGCCGTCCTCGGCGATGAGTTCGAAGCGGTAGTGGGCCCCGGATCCGTCCGGTCCGCTCTGAGCCAGCTGCTCGATTCCCCGGACACTCGGGTTGTACTCGGGCAGGTGGAGAAAATCGAGCCGGTAGGCCCAGATGTCATGAGGCCCGGCGGCGATGTGTCTCTCGGCTCGGGTGGACAGCCTGCGCATGGGTCCCCTTTCCGATGCGGCTGGATAGATGATTGCACGGGCGCGGTTTCCGTGCGAAGCACTAGCGTCGCCGACCATGGACGAACCTTCCGATCGCGGGGTCACCGCGCACGCCCGATTGGACCCGGACCGGCCGGCCATGGTGATGGGCGAGACCGTCTACACCTACGGAGAGCTCGACGGGCGGGCACGACGATTGGCCACCGTGTTGGGCGAGCTCGGCGCCGGACCCGGGCGACCGGTGGCCACCGTGCTTCCCAACGGGATCGAGCCCTTCGAGGTGGCCACCGCCGCGGCCATGCTGGGTGCGCCGTACCTGCCGATCAACTCGCACCTGAAGGCGGCCGAACTGGCCTACATCCTAGCCGACGCCGACGTGGCGGTGGTGGTTGGCCACACCGACTTGAGGTACGAGCTTTCCGGGGCGTTGGCCACCCCCGGGCACGCCTGCGGCTCGTTGGTAGTGGGCGACGAATATGAACGGGCCATTGAGGTGGCGTCGCCGCTTCCCAATGGCGACAGCGGCCCCGGGCCCGAGCTGATGTTCTACACATCGGGAACCACTTCGCGGCCCAAGGGGGTTGTCCATGGCAACCTGACCACCGACGTCGGTCGCCATCGGGGCATGCAAGGCCAGGTCGACCTGTGGTCCTGGACCCCCGACGACGTCTATGTCATGAGTGGACCGGCCTATCACGCCTCCCACGCCGGCTGGGCGCTGACCGCGCTCTATATCGG
>DASZIO010000043.1:0-17801 GCA_035949055.1 Acidimicrobiales bacterium | reverse complement strand
TCCATGGCGCTACCCAGATCGCCGTTACCAACAAAGGGCCACATGAGCAGTCCGAACCCCAGCTGGTAGAGAGCCAACCAGGCGACGACCTGGCCGATGAGTTGGACCGGCGCCTGGACCGCCAGAATGCGGTCCCGGCGCTCGTAGGAGCTGGCCTTGCCGGCAAAGAACTGGAACACGCTCCGGTTGACGATGAATACCATCCGGGGAATGCGGCTCCGAATGCGCCGCGGTACCACCAACGTGCCGAGGACACTCCATGCTGTGGCCAGCACGATGAACGCGCCGATCACCGCTGCCACGACTCGGAGGGCCATGCCTTAGCTTGGCATGGCTACGAACGCCAAGTTGGGTGAAGGTTGGAGAGAGATCGAAGAGGTCGGACGTCGTTTCGGGTTCCGGTCGCAACCCGAAACGTTTACCGATACGCATCGGCCCGTGCGGCTCTATATCGCCGACCTCGGCGTCCGAGTCGTGATCTTCGACGGCGAGGTACTTCGGCACCTCGAAATCGACCCCACGCGGCTCTACCAGGGACGCGGGCGGCAGGTCGAGTAGCCGCCGAGCAGGTTCGCGTTTCCGGGATGTCGCGCTAGATCACAAGGGCGGAGGGAGTGGGATTCGAACCCACGGAGGCTTGCACCTCACGGCTTTTCAAGAGCCGCGCATTTGTCCGCTCTGCCATCCCTCCGAGCGAGTGCCAGGGTAGCCGCAGGCCGAAACCCTACTGATGGCGCGGCTATCGATTCGTCGTCTCGTCCGTCGCGATCTCCGAATGGAGTTCCTCGACCCACTCGAGCGCCCTGCGCCCCGACGCCTCCGCGTCACGCCGGATGGCCGGACCCCTGGGTCCGGCCGCGGGATACGAGCCGAGGAACTTGACCCCGGCCAGCTCGGCATGGAGGTCTCGGAGACAATCGCTGACCACCGCATCGGCGATGTGACCTTCGAAGTCGATGATGAAGCAGTACTCCCCGAGTGCCTTTTTGGTCGGGCGTGACTCGAGCTTGCTGAGGTTGATGTTGCGCGCCGCGAACTGCCCGAGGATGCCGTAGAGGCTTCCGGGATGATCGCTGCTCTGGAAGCAGGCGATGCTCGTCCGATCGTGGCCGGTGGGCGCGGGGATGCCGGTTCGGGCCACCGAGACGAACCGGGTCTGGTTCTCCGGATGGTCCTCGACGTCCTCGACCAGGATGTCGAGGCCGTAGAGGGTGGCGGCCAGCCGCGGGGCGATGGCCGCCGTGGGGCGGGTCGACATGGCCGGATCGTGCTGGCCGACGAGGCGGGCCGCCTCCGCGGTCGAGTTCGTGGCGAGCAGTTCGGCGCCCGGGAGCCGCTCGCTGAGAAAGCGGCGGCATTGTGCGGTCGCCATGGGTATGGACGCCACCCGCTCGACCTGGGGCAGGGAGGTGCCCGGGAGCGCCATCAGATGGAGGTGGATGTCCAGCACCACTTCCCGCTGGATGCGCAGATCGAACTCGAAGACGAGGCTGTCGATAATGTCCCGAACCGTGCCCTCGATGGCGTTCTCCAGGGGGACGAAACCGAGGTCCAACCGGTCGTCCTGCACCGCTTCCAGGACCTCCGGCAGCGAGCCCATCGGCGTGATGTCGGCCAGGGCGTAATCGGGCTCACTGAAGAGCGCTTCCTCGGTGAAGGTTCCCTCCGGACCGAGGAACCCGATCCGCAGCGCGGTAGCCGCGGAGGTGTCCGGGGATGCGTCAGTGGCCATACCCAGGGCAGGATAGTGAACGTTATGGATGAGCCCGCGCTGCAACGCCTGCTGGCCGATGTGCAATCAGGCAGCTGTTCCGCCGACGAGGCGGTCCACCGGCTGAGGCGCCTGCCCTTTGCCGACCTGGGCTTTGCCAAGGTCGATCACCACCGCCAGCTGCGTCAGCGTCTCCCCGAAGCGGTGTACGGGCAGGGCAAGACTCCCGAACAGTGCTCCTCCATCGTCGGCGAACTGCTTGGGGGCGGAGTCGACGACACTGGTCACGACGGGCCGCACGGCCCGGTGATCCTGACTCGCGCCGACGCCGAGCAGGTGGCGGTGGTCATGGCCGAGCACCCCGGGGGCGACCGCAGCCTGACCGGTCGGGCGACCGGCGCGGACCGGAGCCGCGGGGACCTGTCCACGGTGGTGTGGCGGGCGGCTCCTCGCCGGGCGGCGCGGACGCTGGTGCTGACGGCAGGCACTTCCGACCTGCCCGTGGCCCGGGAGTGTGCCGCGACCCTCTCGGCGCTCGGGCTGTCGCCCACGTTGTTGGCCGATTGCGGGGTGGCCGGCGTTCACCGGCTGCTGGCCTCGGCCGACGAGCTGGCCGAGGCCGACGCGGTCGTGGTGGTAGCCGGCATGGAGGGAGCGCTGGCCAGTCTGGTCGGCGGGCTCACACCGGCGCCGGTGGTGGCCGTGCCGGTGAGCACCGGTTACGGCGCCGCGCTGGAAGGGGTGACCGCGCTGCTGGCCATGCACGCGTCGTGTGCGGCGGGCATCACCGTGGTCGGGATCGACAACGGGTTCGGGGCGGCGTGCGCCCTCTCCCGAGCGCTGCCATGACCGACGGCCCCGGCGGGCCGCGGGGTCCGGTCCTGGCCTGGTTCCACTGCTTCGCCGGTATCGCCGGGGACATGACGCTGGGCAGCCTGCTCGACGCCGGCGCCGACCTCGATGAAGTTCTCGCCCTGCTCGGGCGGTTGCCCATGGCCGGGTGGGCACTCGAAGTCCAGCCCGTGCTGCGAGGAGGCATTGCCGCCACGCGAGTTATCGTCACCGTGCAGGACACCGTGGTGGTCCGCACCCATGCCCACATCGTGGCGCTGATCGAGGAGGCCCGACTCCCCGAGCGGGTGGCCCAACGGTCGCTCGCCATCTTCGGCGCGCTGGCGGACGTCGAGGCCACGCTCCATCGCCGCCGAGCGGACCAGGTCCATTTCCACGAGGTCGGTGGCCACGACACCATCGTCGACGTCGTCGGTACTGCTGCCGCCCTCGAGGTGCTCGAGATCGACGAGGTACGGGCCAGCCCGGTGGCGACCGGGCTCGGGATGGTCCGTTCGGGTCACGGCATGCTGCCCAACCCTGCGCCGGCGGTGGTGGCGCTGCTCGAGGGGGTGCCGACGTGGGGCCGCAATCTGCCGGTCGAGCTGACCACACCGACCGGGGCGGCCATATTGGCGGCCCTTTCCTCCGGCTATGGCCCGATGCCTCCGATGCGGGTCACCGGTCAGGGTTTCGGGGCAGGGACGCACGAGCTCGACGAGCTGCCCAACTGCACCCAGGTGGTCACCGGGGTGCGGGTCGAGCGGATCGGAGTCACTGATCCTTTGTCGGCAACCACCACTGTGGCCGCGGCAGACGGTGACGCCGATGCCGGACAGCCCGTCTCGCTCCTCGAGGCAAATGTTGACGACGCCACCGGCGAGCAACTGGCCCATGCCGTCAATGCCCTGTTGGCGGCGGGGGCCCATGATGCTTGGCTCTCCCCGGTGATCATGAAAAAGGGGCGACCAGGTTCGGTCGTGCACGCGCTGGCCGATCAGGCCTCGGTGGCCCGCATCCGGGATGTCATCCGGGAGACCACGGGATCGTTTGGCGTCCGGGTCACGTACGTCGAGCGGTGGCCGTCGGCACGCACCCTGGACTCGGTCTGGGTCGACGGCCAACTGGTCCGAATGAAGGTGTCCGCGGTGCGAGTCAAGCCGGAGCACGATGATGTCGCCGCGGCCGCTCGACGCACCGGGTTGACCCTCCGCGAGGTGGCGTTCCGGGCCGAGGCCCAATGGCGAGCGGAGCGACGCGACGCGATGACGACTCGACGGCCGCGCTCGGACGAGATTCGGAATGTCGGTCCCGCAGGTGGCATCGGTCGTCGTTGGGGCCCGGACGGCAATGCAGCCCACCCGGTCGGGGGGCCCGAGCCGGGGGAGGACGATTCGGCCTGAACGGTGCTGTCCAGGGTGCTCGAAGTGCCGACGGGGGCGCGCTCGAGCTACTCGGGGCACGCTCGAATTGCCACCCGGGGCGCGCTCCAAAGAGCTACCCGGACCGTGCTCGGGCTGCCCGGGTGGTCTGTGGCAGGGGTTCGGAGGGCGATAGCCACCGCCACCCACGTTTCGCCGGCTCCAGGCGGTGTCGTTGGTGGGTCTTGAGGTAGTGGTGCCAATGGCACAACCTCGCCAGGTTGGCCATGCTCGTCGGGCCACCGAGCCCCACCGGGTGGACGTGATCGATCTCCAGGTGGTCCCGGACCTCGCAGCCGGGAACGACGCAGACGGGATCCCGCTCGACCAAGGCGCGCCTGAGGGACGCGGGAATGGTCCGCCCTGCGTGGGCCACGGTGGTCACGTCGATGCCGTCGGTGACCAGCACGCTCAGGACGGAGTCGGCGGCCAGCTCCCGCGCCACATCGACCGGGATCGGCCCGATGCCCGGTATCTCGCAGACCTCACCGGGTTCGACGTGTCCTCGCCTGAGGGCCTGGTGGTCGACCCGGACATGCACCATCGTGGCCGGTCCCGGTCGGCGGTCGCCGGGGCTCCCACGCTGGTGGCCGCCAATGGCGCCGTTTGACCCGCATTCGGCCAGCCTCACCAGTGCGTCGGCCTCCAGGGCGCGGTGCGACTCGCTGACCCCGGCCTTCCGCACCTCATTGGCCAGCCGGTCGGCCTGGACTTTGATCCCGGCCATCACCCGGGCACCGTCATCCGGCGTCAGCCGGGCATCGAGACGTACGGCACCCTCCGCATCGGTCCAGTGCCGGAGGTAGCGCCCCCGCCGGATGGCTTCGTAGACGTCCCGGTGGCCACGACCGGCCGCCTTGACCCGACGGCAGCGCAACTTCAGCACGTCGAGGGGATGCTTCTCCGCCGCGTCGACGAGCTCCTGCTCCGCGGCCGGCTGCAGAATGGCGGCGCTGGTGATCTCCTTGACCTGGGTCTCGGAGAGGCGTCCGTCGCGGAGTGCCCCGTCGGTGGCCGGAAGCGACCCGAGCTGACGAGCCGCTTCGAGGGCGGTGATCGCCGAGCCCATGGCTGTGCCCGTGGCCTCCGCGATGTGGGCCGCCGCCGAGCGGCGTCCCTGGCGGCGCCAGATGTTGGACGACTCCACCCGCCGGGCGGTGAGGAGCTTGCCCCCGGCGGCGAGCTTCTCGATCTCGGCGAAGACCTCGAGGAGGCGGGCGGCGTCTGGGCCGCTCAAGCGCTCGGGTTCGAGTCGGGAGAGCACGGACCGAAGGCCGTCCGCCACCTGCTGCAGTGCCCGCATCGTCATGGGCTGATCGTGCCAGGGGGGTGTATCGGGGCCGGGCGACGTCGGCAGATGCCCTGATGGGGAGGTCGGGTGGCACCCGCTCGAGCCCGGAGGCCTTGGGTTCGCGACGACGGCAACTGCCCGACGCAGGGTACCCTCTTTGCCCAGCGGGAGCGGGGCAAATTGCATCCGGATTCCCGATACCCCGAAAGGAATTTTGTCTATGCCTCGCGCACGGTATTGGTGTCTCGGTGCCCTCGGAGTAGCCGTCGTGGCCTTGGCCGGATGTGGCAGCTCGTCGGCGAGCCCGCCGACGTCCAAATCCACACCGTCCACCACCGCACCGACCACGGTAGCGACGACCCCGGTCCAGAGCCCGTCGCCGGCCGGGACCTTCGGCACCGCGCCGACGATCACCGTGCCTCCCGGCGCTCCTCCCACCCAGCTGGAGAGCTCGGACCTCATCGTGGGAACCGGCCCGGTGGTGAAGCTTGGTGACAAGGTCACCGCCCAGTACGTGTTGGCCACCTACTCGACCAGGCAGCAGATCCAGTCATCGTGGACCAGCGGCCCCTTCTCGTTCGTGCTGGCCAAGGGCAATGTGATCGACGGCTGGGTCGACGGAGTCGCCGGCATGCGTGTGGGTGGGCGCCGCGAGCTGGTGATCCCTCCCAGCCTGGGTTACGGAGCGCAGTCTCCCGGTCAGGGCATCGCCCCCAACGACACGCTGGTGTTCATCGTCGACGTCGTGAAGGTCGGCTGAGATCACCGCGGCCCGTTGACCGCCAGCTCCCCGCCGACGGCCAGGTTCCGCCCACTGAACACGGTCACCCCTACCTTTCGGACGCTTCGTCCGTGAAGTGCGCCGTCCCGACCGCCCAGATCATCTGCCGCTCCGTCTCCCCGGGGGTCTCGGGCGATCTGTGTTCGACGCGGTCCAGGCGGAAGCCGAGCCGGGGCGGAATGGCGGCACTCCGGGTGTTGGCCGAGTCGCAATGGATTTCGACCCGCTCCACTCCTCCGAGAGCCAGAGCCGACCGCGTCAACAATCGGGCAGCTTCGGTGGCGACGCCCCGGCCGGTATGGCCGGAGCGCACCCAGTAACCGATTTCCAACGCGCCGATGCCGATGCGGGCGTGCAACCCGCAGCACCCGACCACGGTCTGCGGGTCATCGGCGCCACTGACGATGAACGAGAACTCCCGCATCTCCTCCCAGGCCGCGGTGGCCTCGCTGAGGACCGTCGCCATCCCCGCCGGGGACGCAGGTTGCGCGGCCCATGGCATCCAGGGGCGGAGTTGGTCGAGCGTGTCGTTGACCGCCGCCACCAACTCGTCGAGGTCCCCTTCGGACCAGCGTCGCAGGGTGATTCCGGCGCCGGGGATGAGCTCGGGGGGGCGCTCGTTCAACCAGGGCGACGCGGACGGTGCCACTTCATCGCCGGCAAGCCGGGGGGAGAAGGTCAGGTGCCAACGGCCATCCGATAGACGTTGGTCGTCCGGGGCTCGAATCCGAGGCGCTGGTAGAGCCGATTGGCCGCTTCGCGGCTGGGGCGTGAGGTGAGATCGACCGACCTGGCCCCCCGGCTTTGCGCCCGCTTCACCGCCTCGACCACCAGGGCTTCGCCGACTCCGGCGCCGCGCACCGTCTCATCCACGACGACGTCCTCGATCCAGGCGCGCAACCCGGTCGGCACCCGGAAGGTGGCGAGGGTGAGGGACCCCACGATCGAGCCATCGTCGCCCCGGGCCACCAGCAGCTCGGAGGCGGTCGACGCCACGATCTCACCCAGTTCGTCCGGACCCGGTGGCGGGGAGGAGGAGGACAGCTGAGGAATGAGCCGGGCGAACGCCTCGACGAGCTCGTCGTCCACCTCGAGGGCCTCGTCCACAGTCACCGATGCGGTGGGTGGCCCAACCGGTCTCGTCATGGCGGCATCGACATCGACCATCGAAGGGGTGGATACACAGGTTGCGAGTGTAGCCAGCGACGGTCATCCGACCTCGGCCCGACCACTGTCCCGGCCCCGATCGTCGGGAACCCCGGGGTCCGCCCCACCGAGCGGCCCGCTCGTTCGCACGCCGTCCCGGTCGGCCCGCCGTTGATCATGGGGCTCCGGTCAGGCGCGCTCGGGATCCCCTCGCCACACCGGCGATCGAACCGAGTCGTAGAGCACCTCGATCGGCTCGCCGCGGAGTGCGGCGAAGACGTGCTTTCCCCACCGCTCGGCTCCCGCCAACGGGTACGGGAGCTCGTCGAGGGCGAACCAGCCGACATCCGAGCACTCGAGCGGATGGGCTTTGAGCTGACCGCCCACCGGCCGGCACTGGAAGACCAGCGAGTAGAGCGGTATTCGACTGAGCCCGATCCGGAGCCCGTCGAGCACCGCGATGAGCCGGACCACCTCCACCGTGATACCCGTCTCCTCCTCGACTTCCTTGGCCACCACCTCGGCCGCCGAATAGCCGACGTCGGCCCAGCCGGTGGGGTAGAGCCACACCCCGGAGTCGGCCCGCTGGACCAGGAGGATCTCGTCCCGGTCGTTGCCCACCGCCGCCCCGACCGCCACCTTCGGGGTCACGTAGCCGGCGACGCCCTTGCCGATCGTGCCCATCCACTCCTCGACCAGCCCCTCGGCGTCCTCGACGCCCTCGAGCCCTTCTTCGGCGGTCACCCGGATGTCAGCGGCCACTCGCAGCACCTCTTCGAAGCGCTCCCGTTCATAGAGCGACTCGGTGAACCCGAGGCCGGTGCGGGCAATACCCGCCAGTGCCTCGCTCCACCTCAGGAGCTGCTTGGCGGAGGGAACCGGTTCCACGCTGCCGACGCTACCCGCTGACACCGCTGAGCCGCATCGATCAGGCACAATGGGGTCGTGGCCGTGTTCGAGGACTGTCGTCATTACATCATGCAGACCACCGCCAGCGAGGAGAAGCTGGAGCGGTGCCGGATGGGAGCGAACGAACAGCTCCCCTTTGCCTGCCCGGAGGGGTGCCTGTTCTACGAGCCGCGCAAGGTGTCGGGCGCCGGGTGGACCGTCCGGACTCCGGACGACCCCTGATCCCCACGCGGCAGGGAGGGGATCACCCCTCCTTGGTGGCGACCACGGTGAAGCTGAGGGGCAGCCGGAAATGGCCGGCCGGGGCGCCCCACTGGTCGGGTGCCGTCTCCACCAGCCAGGGGAACTGTCGATGAACGGTCCAGTCGTGCTCCGTCAGGCAATCGATCCGCATCCCGCGTTCGACGAGGGCACCGACCACTTCTCCGATCGAGTGGTTCCACTGATAGATACGGGTATTCGAGAGCACCACGTCCCCGTCGGTGTAGGTCGACTCGGTGTCGTCGACATAGGCCTCGGTCTCTTCGAAGTAGCTGTGCATCAGCGTGAGTGAGTCGTAGGCCAGCGACCAGGCCAACGGGTGGCCGTCGTGGAGGTAGAGACGGCCCCCGGCCCGGGCCAGGGCGGACACCTGGTCGGCCCACCGCGCCACGCTCGGAAGCCAGCACAGGGCGCCGAGGCTGACATAGACCAGGTCGAAGCTCCGCGGCGCCAGGATGCGGGCCGCGTCGTACACCTCGGCGCAGACGAAGGTGGACCGGTCCGCCAGCCCGGCCCGCTTGGCCAGGTCCCGGGCCGCTCCGACGGCCGCCGACGAGAAGTCGACGCCTGTGACGCGGGCACCGGCATCGGCCCAGGCCAGCGTGTCCAGACCGAAATGGCACTGCAGGTGCACGAGCTCGAGGCCGGCCACATCGCCGAGCGCCTCGACCTCTCTCGGCCTCGGACCCGCCCGCTCCTCCAACCAGCGCTCGACGTCGTAGAAGCGGGACGTGGCATGGATGGGGACCCGCTCGTCCCAACTCAGGCGATTGGCCGCCAGCTTCGATTCGAGCGTGTCTCCACGACCGGGCGGAGGAGCCGGCGCGTCGACCGGGTCCCCCGTCACCGGGCGGCGCGCACCTTCAGCTCTCGACGACGTCACCGAGCAGGTCGACCTGGACGCCTGCGTCCCGGAGCCACTGCACGGCCCGGTCGACGGCGCTTCCCTCCCCATCGAGCTCGCAGACGATCCACCCGCTGCGCTCCCCGACGTCGGCGCGTCGGATGTTGGGAACGACACCCAGCTCCTGGACCAGGCGGGCCATGATCGGCTCCCGCACCAGCTCCTCCGGAAAGGTCAGCTTGACCCGGACCCCGATCATGCCGCGCCATCCCGAGTGGCTGCCTCTCGTGGCCCCTCCGGCGCCCCTCCCACGGCCACGTGTGGTGCCACCTGATCCGGTTCGCTCTGAGCCAGCGCCCGGTTGAGGTTCCCGGAGCGGAACCCGTCCAGATCCAGGGTGACGTACCGGTACCCGGCGGTGTGCACCGCCGCGGTGACCTCGTGGCGGCGCAACACCACGGCGGACAGGTCCTCCGCGGGAACTTCGATCCGGGCCGTATCCCCGTAATGGCGAACCCGCAGTTGCCGGAAGCCGAGGGAACGGAGGCCGGACTCGGCCTCGGTCACCGAGCGGAGCGTCCCGAGGGTGACCGGGGTGCCGTAGGGGACCCGGGAGGCCAGGCAGGCGGCGGCGGGCTTGTCCCAGGTCCGCAGGCCGAGGTGCCGGGAGGATCTCCGCACCATCGCCTTGGTGAACCCCGACTCCACCAGGGGGAAGAGCGCTCCCCGCTCCATGGCAGCCCGTTGGCCGGGCCGGAGATCGCCGAGATCGTCGAGGTTGACCCCGAGCAGGATGGTTGCCCCCTCCCCGTCTCCCTCCTCGGAGGCGATCGGGGCGAGCGCCTCCATCAACGCGGTCTTGCAGTGATAGCAGCGCAGGCCGTCGTTGGCCGAGTAGGCCGCATCGGCCAGCTCGTCGGTCGGGACCTCGAGCGAGCGCAGTCCCCATTCGCGGACGAGGGCGCGGCAGTCGGCGAGCTCCTCGGGAGCGAGTGAGGGGGACACCGCCGTCGTGCAGAGGACCCGGTCCGCGCCGAGGGTGTCGGTGGCCACCCAGGCCAGAAAGGACGAGTCGGCCCCCCCGCTGAAGGCCACCACGGCCCGACCCTCCCGGCGCAGGACGGACCGGAGCCTCTCGATGTCGGGATCGGTCGACGACCTCTCGGACGCGGGAACCCGGCTCCCGCCATCGGGGGACCGCTCCCCGGTGGCCGGCGCCCGAGCACCGAAGCCGCCCTCACTCATCGGGCGCGACCCGGGCCAGCACCGTCTCCACCGGCGCCACCATTCCGGCCAGGAACGGACCGAACTCGGCGAACCGGGCCGAGCCTTCGTCGAATCGCATCCGGTAGACGCAGTCCTTCAGGTCGTCAGGTCGCTTCCCGAAGAGGGTCACGCCCCACTCCCAGTCATCGATACCAGCGGACCCCGTGATGAGTTGCACGATCCTCCCGGCGAATGATCGCCCGACGGTACCGTGACCGTGCATCAGGGCTCTTCGTTCCTCGAACGGCAGCGCGAACCAGTTCGAGCTCTCGGTTTCGCCCCGCCGCTTCGACATGGGATAGAAGCAGAAGGCGGACATCCCCTCGGGCGGCAGGATCGGGTGGAGCCGCTTCTCCTTCATCTCCTCAGGCAACCCGTCGGCATACTCCGACACCTCGGTCAGGGAGACATACGAGTAGGTGATGACCAACCCGGCCCGCTGCAGGTCCGACTGAAGGCTGCGCAGCCGCCAGAGGTCGGCACCGAGAGCCATGAACCCGATGTCGGCTTTGTGCCCGAGCATGGCGATCGCCACGACCTGCACCCCGTCCGCCTCGGCCGCCTTCGCCGCCTGGACGATCCGGTCGGCGTCGAAGCCGCCGGGGCCCGACCGGGATTGCGACCCTCCCACCTGGCCGAAGAGATGGAGCACGCCCCAGCCGACCGACGGAGCAAGGGGTTCGGTCACAGCTGACAGTCTAGATATCCACGACCAGGGCACCATCTGGCCCACCTTTTTCGTACCGGCGCGGAAGGAGGGCGCCCGATCGGGCGCCCTCCTTCAGATGATCCGTTGCCGCCCAGGTGAGGGACGGCCCTGGTGGGGACGACTCAGAAGTCGTCCATCCCTCCACCGGGCATGGCCGGCGCCGACTCCTCCGGCTTGTCGACGATGACCGCCTCGGTGGTCAGGAACAGGGCAGCGATGGATGCGGCGTTCTGCAGGGCCGATCGTGTGACCTTGACGGCGTCGATGACACCCGACTTGACCAGGTCCTCGTACTCGCCGGTGGCGGCGTTGAGGCCCTCGGTGGGCTTCTTGAGATTGCGCACCCGATCGACGATGACCCCGCCTTCGAGGCCGGCGTTGACGGCGATCTGCTTCAGCGGCTCCTCCACGGCGCGGGCCACGATCCGGGCACCCGTCGCCTCGTCGCCCTCCAGCTTCTCGGCCGTCTCCAGCACCGCGGTCTGGGCCCGGAGCAGGGCGACCCCGCCCCCGGGCACAACTCCCTCCTCGATGGCCGCCTTGGTGGTGGACACGGCGTCCTCGATGCGGTGCTTCTTCTCCTTGAGCTCCACCTCGGTGGCGGCACCGACCTTGATGACGGCCACACCGCCGGACAGCTTGGCCAGGCGCTCCTGCAGCTTCTCACGGTCGTAGTCCGAGTCGGTGTTCTCGATCTCGGCCTTGATCTGGTTGATCCGCCCCTTGATCTCCTCTTCGGACCCGCCACCCTCGACGATGGTGGTCTCGTCCTTGGTCACCACGACCTTGCGGGCCGAGCCCAACAGGTCGACGCCCACGTTCTCGAGCTTCAGCCCCACCTCTTCGGTGACCACCTGGCCGCCGGTGAGGATGGCGATGTCCTGGAGCATGGCCTTGCGGCGTTCGCCGAAGCCAGGAGCCTTGACCGCCACGCTGCGGAAGGTGCCCCGGATCTTGTTCACGACCAGGGTGGCCAGGGCCTCGCCTTCGACGTCCTCGGCGATGATGACCAGTGGCTTGCCCGATTGCATGACCTTCTCGAGCAGGGGCAGCAGGTCACGTACCGCCGTGATCTTGGAACCGACCAGCAGGATGTGGGCGTCCTCGAGAGCCGCCTCCATGCGCTCGGGATCGGTCACGAAATAGGGGGAGATGTAGCCCTTGTCGAAGCGCATGCCTTCGACCAGGTCCATGTCCATGCCGAAGGTCTGGGACTCCTCGACGGTGATCACGCCGTCCTTGCCCACCTTGTCGATGGCCTCGGCGATCATCTCGCCGATCTCCGGGTCGGCGGCCGAGATGGAGGCCACCTGGGCGATCTGGCTCTTCGAGTCGGTGTCCTTGGCGATGCCCCGCAGGGAGCTCACGGCCGCCTCGGCGCCCGCCTCGATGCCCTTCTTGAGGGACATGGGATTGGCCCCGGCCGCCACGTTCCGGAGGCCCTCGTGCACCATGGCCCAGGCGAGCACAGTCGCCGTGGTGGTGCCGTCACCGGCCACGTCGTCGGTCTTCTTGGCCACCTCCTTGACCAGCTCGGCCCCGATCTTCTCGAAGGGGTCCTCGAGCTCGATGTCCTTGGCGATCGAGACACCGTCGTTGGTGATGGTGGGGGCGCCCCACTTCTTGTCCAGGACGACGTTGCGGCCCTTGGGGCCGAGCGTGACCCGAACGGCGTCGGCGAGCTTGTTCATACCGGACTCAAGAGCCCGGCGGGCCTCCTCGTCGAACGTGATCAACTTGGCCATCTGGTGTTCCTCCGTGGTCGTGGGCCCCGTGGTGCGTTAGCACTCTACAGCGGCGAGTGCTAATAGCAAACCACGTGTGGCGCCGCCGCGCAACTGGGTCGTGACCAGGACCTGAGCGAGGCTGGGCTGTTTTTTGGGCAGACCGGTCCGGCTGCTCGCCGGTTCCGGGAGGACCGGGTGACCAAGTGGGCCGGTCCTGGTCAGGCTGCGTCCGCCCGGGGCGTCAGGCCAAGGCGGCAGGCCAAACACCCCTCCACCAGTCAGGCCCGGCGCCCCCACAGGAGGATGCGCTTGAACGGATAGAAGAAAGGCGATCGCTCGCCCAGGACGGACACCAACCGAGCGCGGTAGGCATCGACGAACCGCTCCCACTGCTCCGACCCGAGCGCCACCTTGAACCGGGTCAGCGTGGTGCCCTTGACCCATTCGACCACCTGGGAGGTCGAGGCCAGGTGGTGGGCGTAGACCTGGAGCCGAACGTGCTGGTGTGCGAAGCCGAGGTCGTCGAGCAACTCGGAGTACCGCTCAGGGGGAAGCACGTTCTGCTGAACGGGGTCGGGTGGCGGGTCCTCCAGCCACTCACCGGCCAGTTCGGTGGCCACTGCGTGGGCGGGGTGGTCGGCGTTGGCCGGAACCTGCACGGCCAGCTGGCCGCCACGCCGAAGTGACCTCGTCCACCGGGTCAGGACCGCGGCGTGGTCCGGCACCCACTGCAGCGACGCGTTGGCGAACACGATCTGGCACGAGTCGGGCTGCTCCCAGCGACCGATGTCCCCGGTCTGGAAGCTGATGGCGTCGGTGGCATGGGCGGCGGCCGCGGCGACCATCGCATCGGAGCTGTCGATCCCGATCGTCGAGGACGCCCCGACCATCGCAGCGAGCCCGGCGGTCAGCCGGCCGTCACCGCATCCGAGGTCGACCAGCTGCGGCGATTCAGCCGGTTCGAGGAGTTGGGCCAGATCCCAGAAGGGCTGCTCCCGCTCCGCGGCGAACTTGTTGTACTGGGCGGGGTCCCATCTGTCGGTGGAGGCCATCTGCGATCCAGTATGCCGAGCCGGGGCCGGCCGATCGGAGTCCGCGTCCGGGCGGCGAGCACACCCGGGCCGGCACCGCGGTCAGGCTCGGAGCTCGGACCGCCCGATTAGGATCCCGGGATCTCTCGTCGGCCGGGCCGACCGGACGCTGACCGGCGGGAAGCCGGAGGCTGGAGTTATGCCATGACGACCAGCGAACTGCTGGAGGATGCCTTCGAACGGATCCGTGATGCGGTGCATCCGGCGGTCAACGGCCTATCACCCGACGACCTGGCCTTCCGTCCCGACAGCGAATCGAACTCGATCGCCTGGCTGGTCTGGCACCTGACCCGCATTCAGGACGACCACGTGGCGGGATTGGACGGCCAGGAGCAGGTCTGGACGGCCAAGGGCTGGGCCGAGCGGTTCGCGCTACCGATCGATGTGTCGGACACCGGGTATGGGCACGATCCGGACCTGGTGGCCATGGTGACTGCTGATGCGCCCGCGCTGCTCGGCTACTTCGAGGATGTCCACGAGAAGACGCTGGCCTTTGTGCGCTCCCTCGACGACGGGGATCTGACCCGGGTGATCGATCGACGTTGGGATCCGCCGGTCACCGTGAGCGTCCGGTTGGTGAGTGTCATCGCCGACGACCTCCAGCACGTCGGACAGGCCGCCTATGTGCGAGGCATCCTCCAGCGCCGATAGGCCTGATAGCTCGCGCCCTGAGTCGTTTCCTCTGATCTCGATCACGCCGAGAGGCTCAGATGTTCGTCTCGTCGGTCGGGACGACATCCGACCCGGGCAAGGCCGCAGCCCCGTGTGGCGGCTTCTGCATCCGGAGGGGTGCGTCAAGCGTGTACGCGGTCATCGACAACGACCCGTAGGCGTACCCCTCGACGAGGACATCGGTGGTCGACCCTTCGGCCTGAGCCAGACCGGCAAGGTAAAGCAGGGGGATGAAGTGGTCGGCGGTCGGGACCGCGTTCGCGAAGTCACGGTGATCCCGCAGGGTGATGACAGATTCGGGAGAGGTCGTCATCAGGCTCTTGGCTGCATCATCGAAGCGTTGGGCCCATTCCAGCCCGCCGTCGGGCTGGCTCCAGTCGATGCGATGGAGGTTGTGGACGACGTTGCCGCTGGCGATGATGAGGATGCCCTGTTCCCGGAGCGGGGCCAGCTTCGCCCCCAGCTCGAGGTGGTACTCGAATGGACGGCCGGCGTGGACGGAGAGCTGGACGACCGGGATGTCAGCCTCAGGGAAGGCATGAACGAGCACCGACCAGGTGCCATGGTCGATCCCCCAGCTGTCGTGGTCGAGGCCGACCCAATTCGGTTTGACCAGCTGGGCCACCGCTTCGGCCAACGCCGGGTCGCCGCGTGCCGGATATTGCACGGCAAACAGTTGGTCGGGGAACCCGTAGAAATCGTGGATCGTCTTGGGTTGGGCCATGGCCGTGACCGCGGTCACGTTGACGTACCAGTGCGCCGAGATGGCGAGGATCGCTCGTGGCCGCGGCACGCTCGCCCCGAGGGATCGCCAAGCCTCGGTGTAGCCGTTGCGGTCGAGCGCGTTGAGTGGGCTCCCGTGCCCGAGGAAAGCCGCCGGCATCAAGTCGTCGGTCATCTGCATCGTCCTCCGCCCTACCTGGGGCAAGGCCCCGTCACGGCGCCCAAGCCGGGTTCGTCGGGTCGGGTCACCCACCCCGGTCCCCCCACCGTATGCTTGCCTGGTCCTGTCCGCAGTCTGCGACCGAGCAGGAATCGGATAGGAATGGGACTGGCCGGACGACGTACCCGTGTCCCCGCGGGCGTGCGCTACGACCAGCACGGAGAGGTGCGAGAGCGGCCGAATCGGACTCACTGCTAATGAGTTGACCTGGGAGACTGGGTCCGAGGGTTCAAATCCCTCCCTCTCCGCTCTGTGATGTCGCCAGACATAACTGACTCTGTCGCGACATCCTCGACCGATGTCGTGCGACATCGGACACAGAACATTCGGAAAGACTGAACATCGGACAGAGAAGGCGCCACTGCGCCGGGCCGACCTCACCCCGAGGGACGGCAACGGCCACAAATAGCATCATTGGTAGATTGTCCTGGTGACCGAGCGGTATTGGATCGAGACACTGGGCTGTCCGAAGAACCGGGTCGACTCGGACAAGCTGGTCGGGACCCTGGTGGCGGACGGGCTGCAGGCGGCGGGCGCCCCTGGGGAGGCTGATCTGGTGGTGGTGAACACCTGCGCCTTCATCGATGCGGCCCGAGAGGAGTCGATCGAGACGGTGCTCGCCCTCTCGGAAGTACGTCGACCCGGCGCGAAGTTGGTGGTGACCGGGTGTATGGCCGAACGGTACCGGGAGGAGCTGGTCGATGCCCTTCCCGAGGTCGACCTGGTGGCTCCGTTCGGGACCGCCCTCACCTCGGTCGGCCCCTCCCGTACCGGCATCCCGGTCACCCTCGGTTCCAAGCCTTCCTCACGGGGCCTGCGACCCGTCCCCTCGTTCGATCTCCTCAACCTGCCGCGGCCTCCCGCCACCGCCCCGTGGTCGTACGTGAAGGTGGCCGAGGGCTGCGACCGGAGTTGCGGCTTCTGCGCCATTCCGTCGTTCCGCGGAAAACAGCGATCCCGCACCCGCCAGTCGATCCTCGACGAGGTGGAACAGTTGGCCGGCCCGGATGGCGCGCTGCGAGAAGTGGTCCTCGTTGCCCAGGATCTGGCGTCGTTCGGACTCGACCGTGGGGCGGGATCCGGTCGGTCGCGCCCCACCGGCGGCATGTCCGGGTGGACCCGGCCGATCGTCGAACTGGTGGCGGCGGTGGCCCAGCGAGTGCCATGGACTCGCCTGCTCTACCTGTACCCGTCGGCCCTCGATGACGCATTGGTCGACGCCGTGCTGGCCACCGGTGTTCCGTACTTCGACCTCTCGCTGCAGCACGTTTCCCGGCCGCTCGTCAGGCGGATGCGCCGGTGGGGTGATGGCGACCGGTTCCTCGATCGGATCCATTCGATACGGTCGTCGGAACCGGCTGCTGCATTCCGATCCTCGTTCATCGTCGGGTACCCGGGTGAGACCGAAGCCGACCACGACCGCCTGCTCGAGTGGATCGATGAGGCCCGACTCGACTGGGTCGGATTCTTTCCGTTCAGCCTCGAGCAAGGTACCTATGCCGCCGATCTCGACTGTCAGGTGCCGGCCGAGCTCATGGCCGAACGCCTGCGCGAGTGCTCCGAGCGCCAGGACGCCGTTACCGCCCGTCGGCGGGACGAGCTCATCGGGACGACGGTCGAGGTCCTCGTGGACGGCCCAGGCGAGGGACGGACCTACCGAGAGGCACCCGAGATCGACGGAGTGGTGTCACTCCCCGACGACCTACCGGTGGGGTCATTCGTGAGGGTCCTGGTGACCGGGGCGGATGGCCCCGACCTGATCGCCGATCCGATTGAAGCCGCCGGCCCCACGACCCCCCGGTCTCAGCCTGTCCCGGTCGGGGTCCGATGAGCGGCGGCGCCCTGCAGCCCAACGTCCCGGTGCCGAGCCCGGCGGGCGCACCCATGCCTCAGAGCCCGGCGCCGCGGGGGTCGGTGACCCGGGCCACCACCTTCGGCCCCTCGGCCGTCCTGACCCCCGCCAACGGGATCACGGTCCTGCGGCTGCTGGCCACGCCCGTGCTCATCGGGCTGATCATGGCGTGGGGAGCGAATTGGTTCACCTTCGTGTTCGGTGGTGTGTTGGCCCTGTCCGATGGGGTCGACGGCTGGCTCGCCCGCAAGCAGGGAACCACCAACTCGGGAGCGTTCCTCGATCCCCTGGCGGACAAGGTCGTGGTGCTCGGGGCACTGTTCGCCCTGGTGGCGAAAGGGATCGT